>NZ_CP061769.1:0-600000 GCF_011420305.2 Nocardioides ochotonae
GCCGCAGCAGTCGGCCCGGCGTTACGTTCGGTCCCCCGACGCCCGCCCCCTTCCCTGTCGCGGAGGGCGGTGGACTCGGTCTAGGCGGGACTCACCAAGTCCAGAAAAACGCCGCTGACCAGCACCGATGTCGACAGAATGACTCTCCGGAAGCAGCGGAGGGTGCGGCTGGCCACCCGTGGCGAACCGAGGTCCACAGCCTGTGGACAAAGTTGTGGAGACGCGGACCCCGCTGGTGGGCGAGACGTAGGACACCCAAGGAAGGGCAGGAACCCGTGGACCAGGACGCCACCGAGCTCCATGTTGCGTGGCACGGCGTGGTCGAGGACCTGCAGCCCAATCAGCGTGCCTGGCTGCGCGCCAGTGAGCCGGTCACGTTGCACGGCAACACCGCGATCATCGCGGTCGCCAACGACTTCACCCGCGGCCAGCTCGAGGGCCGGCTGCGCGGACAGCTCGAGGATGCGCTGACCGTCGCGTTCGATCGGGAGATCCGGATCGCCGTGACCGTCAACCCCGCCCTCGACGAGGAGCGCCGCGAGGCCGCCGCCGTGGCGCCGCCCGTCGCGGAGCCGGTCACCAGCACCGGGTCCGAGCACGACGGACCGCTGGATCGACTTGTCGACAAATCGACAAATGTCAGTGACTTGGCGCCGGCGCCGGTCGCCGACACCCACCTGCTGCCCCCGCCGTCCACCGGCCCGAAGCCCTCGGCCCTCGAGACCCGGCTGAACCCGAAGTACACCTTCGAGACGTTCGTCATCGGCTCCTCGAACCGGTTCCCGCACGCCGCGGCCGTCGCGGTCGCCGAGGCGCCGGGCAAGGCGTACAACCCGCTGCTCGTCTACGGCGACTCCGGGCTGGGCAAGACCCACCTGCTGCACGCGATCGGTCACTACGTGCGCTCCCTCTACACCGGCGCCAAGGTGCGCTACGTGTCGAGCGAGGAGTTCACCAACGAGTTCATCAACGCGATCCGCGACGACCGGCAGGACCGGTTCAAGCGGCGCTACCGCGATGTCGACGTGCTCCTCATCGACGACATCCAGTTCCTGGAGGGCAAGACCCAGACCCAGGAGGAGTTCTTCCACACCTTCAACACGCTGCACAACGCCAACAAGCAGATCGTCCTGACCAGCGACCGGCCGCCCAAGCGCCTCGAGGCGCTCGAGGACCGGCTGCGCAATCGCTTCGAGTGGGGCCTGATCACCGACGTCCAGCCCCCGGACCTCGAGACGCGCATCGCGATCCTGCGCAAGAAGGCCGCGATGGACCGGCTCACCGCGCCGCCGGACGTGCTGGAGTTCATCGCCTCCAAGATCCAGACCAACATCCGCGAGCTCGAGGGCGCGCTGATCCGGGTCACGGCGTTCGCGAACCTCAACCGCCAGGAGGTCGACATGACCCTGGCCGAGATCGTGTTGAAGGACCTGATCCCGGAGGGTGGCGAGCCGGAGATCACCGCGGCGCTGATCATCGCCCAGACCGCGGCGTACTTCGGGCTCTCCATCGAGGAGATCACCGGCCCCAGCCGCGGGCGGCACCTGGTGATGGCGCGTCAGATCGCGATGTACCTGTGCCGCGAGCTCACCGACCTGTCGCTGCCCAAGATCGGCGCCCAGTTCGGCAACCGCGACCACACGACGGTGATGTACGCCGACCGCAAGATCAACCAGCTGCTCGCCGAGCGCCGCGCGGTCTTCAACCAGGTCAGCGAGCTCACCAACCGCGTCAAGCTGCAGGCGCGTCAGTCCTGATCTGACCCAGGACCCGATGGGGGACCTGACTGGGACCTCGGCGCCGGCGCGGCGTCGAGGTCCTCCAGCAGCCGGCCCAGGAGGCCCTGCAGCTGCGCCGCCTCCTCCAGGGAGAACGTCAGCCCCTCCACCAGGCGGGCCGGCACCTCCGCCACCCGCTCGCGCAGCGCCCAGCCCGACTCGCTGACCTCGACCAGCACCCGTCGCTCATCGGAGGGGTCGCGTCGCCGGATCAGCACCCCCGTGGCCTCCAGCCGCTTGAGCACCGGCGTCAGCGTGCCCGAGTCCAGGCGCAGGCGCCGACCGAGCGCGGACACCGTCAGCGGATCGCGGTCGCGGCCGTTCTCCCACAGCGCCAGCAGGCAGAGGTACTGCGGATAGGTCAGCCCCACCTCGGCCAGCAGCGCGGCGTAGCGACGCGTCAGCGCGCGTGTGGCGGCGTACAGGGGGAAGCACAGCTGCGCGTCCAGGTCGAGCTGGGGCAGGTCGGGATCGGGCACGTGGCAAATCCTAGGCCCTTGTCCAATTCAATTGTGCGCAATAGGTTTGCGCCCATGAAGCCTCTCTACACCGCCACCGCCGTCGCCACGGGCGACGGCCGCAACGGCCACGTCCAGTCCCTCGACCAGATGCTCGACCACGACGTCCGGATGCCCCCCGAGATGGGCGGCCCCGGCGGCGGCACCAACCCCGAGCAGCTCTTCGCCGCGGGGTACGCCGCGTGCTTCCACTCCGCCCTGCGCGCGGTCGCCGGCAGGGCCGGCGCCGACGTCACCGACTCCGAGGTCGCCGCCGACGTGAGCATCGGCACGCGCGACGACGGCGGCTTCCAGCTGGCCGTCCGCCTCGAGGTCGCACTGCCGGCCGTCTCGGAGGAGCGGGCCCGCGAGCTCGTGGAGCAGGCGCACCAGGTCTGCCCGTACTCCCACGCGACCCGCGGGAACATCAGCGTGGAGCTCGCGATCGCCTGATTTCGACCCCGCCATCGACGGCGAACCACACGAATCCGCACACCCTCCTGGGCTGTGCACTTCCTGTGGTTCGCCGTCGTCATTTCCGGGAGAGGGTGTGGACAAGCAACGGCCCGGCGCGGAAGTTGTCATTCGACTGCACAGTCGGCCGCGAGCTGTCCGGAGTTCCTCCACACCCCCTGTGGGATTGGATTGAGCGTGCTGACCTGCGCAGATGTAGTTCATCCACAGTTTCCACCGACGCTATGACTCCGACCTACCTCTACATGAATCGATTGCCAGTGAACTTCCACTCGGGCTCCAACCTGGGGACAACCACCCGGACGACAGGTCGAGACCACCCCTCGGCGTCCCGGGTGAAGAACAAGTTCTGACCCACCTCCGCTGCCGGTGCCGACCGCGGCGTGGCAGGATGCGTTTCCCCAGCAGCCCTCCTCCTCGAAGGACCACCACCGTGAAGTTCCGCGTCGAACGCGACGTGCTCGCCGATGCCGTCGCCTGGGCTGCCCGCAGCCTTCCGGTGCGTCCCAGCGCGCCCGTCCTCGCTGGCCTCCTCATCGAGACCAACGACGAGGGTCTGGTCCTGTCGACGTTCGACTACGAGACCTCTGCCCGGGCCACCCTGCGCGCCGACGTGACCGAGAACGGCCGCGCCCTCGTGAGCGGCCGGCTGCTCGCCGACATCTGCCGCAGCCTCCCGGCCAAGCCGGTCGACATGGTGATCGACGGCTCGCGCGTCTCGCTGACCTGCGGCTCTGCGCGCTTCAGCCTCCAGACGCTGCCGGTCGACGAGTACCCGACGCTGCCGGACATGCCGACCGCGACCGGCACCGTGCAGAGCGACGTCTTCGCTCACGCGGTCGCCCAGGCCGTGACCGCCGCCGGGCGCGACGACATGCTCCCGGTGCTGACCGGCGTGCGGATCGAGATCGAGGGCTCGACGATCTCGCTGCTGGCCACCGACCGCTTCCGCCTCTCGCACCGCGAGCTCGGCTGGGACCCCCGCACCCCCGACGAGTCGCTCGCCGCGCTGGTGCCGGCAAAGGTGCTCGGCGAGACCGCCAAGTCCCTCACCGCCGGCAGCGAGGTGAGCATCGCGCTCGCCGCCAGCGGCACCGGCGAGGGCATCATCGGCTTCGAGGGCGCCTCGGCCGGCGGCGTACGACGCACGACCACGCGGCTGCTCGACGGTGAGTTCCCCAAGGTCCGCAGCCTGTTCCCCAGCGAGCACCTCACGGTCGCCCGGGTCAAGAAGTCCGAGCTCGTCGAGTCGGTCAAGCGCGTGGCGCTCGTTGCCGAGCGCAACACCGCCGTCCAGCTGAAGTTCAGCGACGGCGTGGTCACGCTCGACGCGGGCTCCGGCGACGAGGCCCAGGCCTCGGAGTCGATCGAGGCGCAGATCGACGGCGAGGACATCGTGACCGGCTTCAACCCGCAGTTCCTGCTCGACGGCCTCACCGCCATCGACGAGGAGCACGTGGAGCTCGCCTTCACCCAGTCCTCCAAGCCGGTCGTCATCAGCGGCGCCCGCGAGGACGGCAGCACGCCGGCCTTCCGCTACCTGCTGATGCCGCGCCGGCTGCTCTCCTGAGCCCACGCACACCGTCGCCTCACGCGCCACGGTCTAGCGTGGGTCGGGCGAAGGACCCCGCAACCACTCCCTGACCTCGAGGAGACGTGTGATGGAGATCGGACTCATCGGCCTGGGCAAGATGGGCGGCAACATGCGCGAGCGGTTGCGTCGCGGTGGGCACACCGTCGTGGGCTTCGACCGCGACCCCGAGCGCCGCGACGTCGACTCCCTCGAGAAGCTGGTCGCCGCCCTGCCCGCCCCGCGGGTGGTCTGGGTGATGGTCCCCGCCGGCGAGCCGACCCGGCAGACGATCTCCGACCTCGGGGACCTGCTCGACGCCGGCGACGTGGTCGTCGACGGGGGCAACTCGCGCTGGACCGACGACATCGCGCACGCCGAGCAGCTCGCCGCGAAGGGCATCGGCTTCGTGGACTGCGGTGTCTCCGGTGGCGTCTGGGGCCTGGAGAACGGCTACGCCCTGATGTACGGCGGCGACCTCGAGCACATCGCCCAGGTCCAGCCGGCGTTCGACACCCTGTGCCCGGAGGGCGAGTTCGGGTCGGTGCACGCCGGCAAGGTGGGCGCCGGCCACTTCTCCAAGATGGTCCACAACGGCATCGAGTACGCGATCATGCAGTCCTACGCCGAGGGCTGGGAGCTGCTCGAGAAGGTCGACATGGTCGAGAACGTCACCGAGGTCTTCCGCTCCTGGCGCGAGGGCACCGTGATCCGGTCCTGGCTGCTGGACCTGCTGGTCGCCGCGCTCGACGAGCAGCCCAACCTGGAGGGCATCCGCGGCTATGCCGAGGACTCCGGTGAGGGTCGCTGGACCGTCGAGGCCGGCATCGAGCACGCGGTCGCGACCCCCGCGATCACCGCCGCGCTCTACGCCCGGTTCGTCTCGCGCCAGGACGACTCCCCCGCCATGAAGGCGGTCGCCGCGATGCGCAACCAGTTCGGTGGCCACGCGATGCACACCGCGCCGCCGCCCGGAGGCGACGCGCCCGCAGCCGCGGCCGGCGACCCCAGTCCGGTGGAGAGCTAGGCGGCGTTGTACGTCTCGCACCTCACCCTGCACGACTTCCGGTCCTACGCGACCGCCGAGGTCCCGCTCGAGCCGGGCGTCACCGCGTTCGTCGGGCGCAACGGGCAGGGCAAGACCAACCTCGTCGAGGCGATCGACTACCTCTCGCGGCTCAGCTCGCACCGCGTCGCCTCCGACGCGCCGTTGGTGCGTGCCGGCGCCGACCGCGCGGTGGTGCGGGCGGCGGTGGTCCGCGACGGTCGTACGGCGGTGCTCGAGGTCGAGCTGATCCCGGGCAAGGCCAACCGGGCGAAGGTCAACCGCTCCGCGCTGCCGCGCTCGCGCGACCTGATCGGTCTGGTGCGCACGGTGGTCTTCTCCCCCGAGGACCTGGTGCTGGTCAAGGGCGACCCCTCGGACCGGCGACGCTTCCTCGACGACCTGCTGGTGCTGCGCGCCCCGCGCCTGGCCGGCGTGCGCGCCGACTACGACCGGGTGCTGCGCCAGCGCAACTCGCTGCTCAAGACCGCCGGCGCGGCCCGGCGCGGCAGCTCCTCGCAGGAGGCGGCGCTCTCGACGCTGTCGGTGTGGGACTCCCACCTCGCCCACATCGGCGCCGAGCTCCTCGCCCACCGGCTGCGGGTCGTGGAGGACCTCGCGCCGTACGTCGGCAAGGCCTACGAGACCGTCGCCCGCGGCGCGCGCCGCGACGACGCCGACATCACCTACAAGCCGAGCCTCGACCTGGGCGGCGCCCGGGAGCCGGCCGACCTGGAGGCCGCGCTGCTCGCCGAGGTGGAGCGGCGCCGCGGCGATGAGCTCGACCGCGGGGTCTCGCTGGTGGGACCGCACCGCGACGAGCTGCTGCTCAGCATCGGCCACGGTCCCGACGAGAGCCGGCTGCCGGTGAAGGGCTACGCCTCGCACGGGGAGTCCTGGTCCTTCGCGCTCGCGCTGCGCCTGGCCTCCTACGACCTGCTGCGCTCCGAGGGCGACGACCCGATCCTGATCCTCGACGACGTCTTCGCCGAGCTCGACACCGAGCGCCGCGAGCAGCTCGCCGGCCTGGTCGCCGGCGCCGAGCAGGTGCTGGTCACCGCGGCGGTCCCCGAGGACGTGCCGCCCGCGCTCGCCGGGGTGCGGTACGCCGTGGCCGGCGGCGAGGTGCGTCGTGACTCGTGAGGCCGGGGGCGACGGCCCCGAGCTGCCGGCCCCGGGGACGGGCGGACTGCTGCCGGAGCCCGAGGCGGAGCCGGAACGCCGCGACGACGGGCTCGACCTGGCCCGCTCGCTGACCCGGTCCACCGCGTCGAGCTCGCCGGCCGCGCGGCGTCGTCCGCGCTCGAAGTTCCGCGCCCCCGGGCGGGTGAGCGGCTCGCACCCCGACGACCGCGACCCCCAGCTGCTCGACACCACGCTGAGCCGGCTGGTCGGCGACCGTGGCTGGGAGCTCGACCTGCGCATGCAGGGGGTCTTCGGTCGCTGGGAGCAGCTGGTCGGCGCGGAGATCGGCCAGCACTGCCAGCCGGAGTCGTTCGCCGACGGCAAGCTCGTGGTCCGCACCGACTCCACCGCCTGGGCGACCCAGCTGCGGCTGCTCGCCCCGAGCCTGGTGAAGCGCCTCAACGAGGAGCTGGGGCACGGCACCGTGAGCATCATCGAGGTGCTCGGACCGCACCTGCCGACCTGGAAGAAGGGTCGGCTGTCGTCCCGCGACGGGCGAGGCCCGCGCGACACCTACGGCTGATCCACGTCGCGGGGGTCGCGCCGCGTGGGGGCCCTGGCGGACATACCTCTCCCTGTCTGACCCCCTGTTCGGCGCTTGCCGGCCCGTTTGCGGACCGCCCAGGGGCATCCGAGGGGTCCAGACGACCCCCAGGGCGCGGCCCGGTCCGTGTTTCCGAGGCTTCTGGCGGGTAGGATGGTCGTCGGGTCGCCTCTGCGCGACCCGACCCATGTCGGCCCGGCGTTCGCCGGGTCGCGCCCGCGTTTCCAGGAAGAGGTGGCCATGCCAGGGGAGAACGTCGTCGAGCAGGGGTCCGGATCGACCCCCGAGACCAGCAACTCCCCCGCAGCCGAGACCACCGAGGACGCGAACCCGGAGGTCACGGGCCTGCGCAGCACCGCCGTCGACACCGAGTACGACGCCTCGGCGATCCAGGTGCTCGAGGGCCTCGAGGCGGTGCGCAAGCGCCCGGGCATGTACATCGGCTCCACCGGCGAGCGCGGCCTGCACCACCTGATCTGGGAGATCATCGACAACGCGGTCGACGAGGCGCTCGCCGGCCACTGCGACCGGATCGTGCTGACCCTGCGCGAGGACGGCGCGATCAGCGTCGAGGACAACGGTCGCGGCATCCCGACCGACACCGCGCCCGGCCAGGACATGCCGGCCGTCACGATGGCCCTCACCATGCTGCACGCCGGCGGCAAGTTCGGCGGCGGCGGCTACAAGGTCTCCGGCGGTCTGCACGGCGTGGGCGTCTCGGTCGTCAACGCGCTGTCGAGCCACCTGATCGTCGAGGTCAAGAACCGCGGCCACCTGTGGCGCCAGTCCTTCACCATCGGTGAGCCCGACGGCCCGCTCGAGCAGGTCCGCCCGCTCGAGGAGGGCGAGGGCACCGGCACCACGGTGACCTACTGGGCCTCGGAGGAGATCTTCGAGACCACGACGTACTCGCTGGAGACCATCACCAACCGCGTGCGCGAGATGGCCTTCCTCAACAAGGGCCTCGAGATCGTGGTGCGCGACGAGCGTGCCGCGGCCGAGGAGGTCGTCGACGCGGTCGAGGGCGACGCGGTGGCGGACGCCGCCGAGGGCGCCGAGTCCGACGACGGCGCGGTCATCCACCGCGCCCAGACCGGTGGCCTCGAGCAGGTCTTCCGCTACGACCGCGGCCTGGTCGACTACGTCGAGCACCTCAACAAGCGCAAGGACAAGGCCAACCCGACCGTCATCTCCTTCGAGGCCGAGACGCCCGCGTCGGTCGAGAACCACATGAGCCTCGAAGTGGCGATGCAGTGGAACACCAGCTTCACCGAGTCGGTCCACACCTTCGCCAACACCATCAACACCCACGAGGGCGGCACCCACGAGGAGGGCTTCCGCGCGGCGCTCACCTCCCTGGTCAACGTCTGGGGTGAGGAGTGGGGGCTGATCAAGAAGCCCGAGGACCGGGTCAAGGGCGACGACATCCGCGAGGGCCTGACCGCGATCATCTCGGTCAAGCTCGGCGAGCCGCAGTTCGAGGGCCAGACCAAGACCAAGCTCGGCAACACCGAGGCCAAGGGCTTCGTCCAGCGCCTGATGAACGACCAGTTCGGCGCCTGGCTGGAGCAGAACCCCGCCGAGGGCAAGGACATCGTCCGCAAGGCCCAGGCCGCGGCGTCGGCGCGGATCGCGGCCCGCAAGGCCCGTGACCTGGCGCGCAACCGCAAGGGCATCCTCGGCGGCGGCGGCCTGCCCGGCAAGCTGTCGGACTGCCAGTCGACCAACCCCGCCGAGTGCGAGGTCTTCATCGTCGAGGGTGACTCCGCCGGCGGCTCGGCCCGTCAGGGCCGCGACCCGCGGATCCAGGCGATCCTGCCGATCCGCGGAAAGATCCTCAACGTCGAGAAGGCCCGCCTGGATCGGATCCTGGGCAACCAGGAGGTGCAGTCCATCGTCTCCGCGATGGGCACCGGCATCCAGGAGGACTTCGACATCGACAAGCTGCGCTACCACAAGGTCGTGCTTATGGCCGACGCCGACGTCGACGGCCACCACATCAACACCCTGCTGCTGACGCTGCTGTTCCGCTTCATGAAGCCGCTGATCGACCACGGCCACGTCTACATGGCCCAGCCGCCGCTGTACCGGCTGCGCTGGAACAAGCCGCACGAGCACGAGTTCGTCTACTCCGACGCCGAGCGCGACGCGCTGATGGCCGCCGGCATCGCCGCGGGCAAGAAGCTGCCCAAGGAGAACCCGGTCCAGCGCTACAAGGGTCTGGGTGAGATGAACGCCAAGGAGCTGTGGGAGACCACGATGGACCCCGACCAGCGGCTGATGCTGCAGGTGACGCTCGAGGACGCCGCGCAGGCCGACGAGATCTTCTCGATCCTGATGGGCGAGGACGTCGAGCAGCGCCGCTCGTTCATCCAGCGCAACGCCAAGGACGTCCGCTTCCTCGATATCTAGCTCTCTAGCGCCAGAACTAGATTCCCGTAGACACGACCAGAGAGACCCATCGTGACCGAGACACCCACCTCCGGCGGCACTCCCCCGATCCCGCCCGGCGGCCGGATCGAGCCCGTCGAGCTGAAGACCTCCATGCAGCGCGCCTACATCGACTACGCGATGGCGGTCATCGTCGGGCGCGCGCTGCCCGACGTACGCGACGGTCTGAAGCCGGTGCACCGCCGCGTGCTCTACGCGATGTACGACGGGGGCTACCGCCCCGACCGCGGCTTCTCCAAGTGCAGCCGCGTCGTCGGTGACGTCATGGGTCAGTACCACCCGCACGGCGACACCGCGATCTACGACACCCTGGTCCGCCTCGCGCAGCCGTGGGTGATGCGCGCGCCGATGATCCAGGGCCAGGGAAACTTCGGCTCGCCGGGCAACGACTCCGCCGCCGCCATGCGGTACACCGAGTGCCGGATGGCGCCGCTGGCGCTGGAGATGGTCCGCGACATCGAGAAGGAGACCGTCGACTTCCAGCCGAACTACGACGGTCGCTCGCAGGAGCCGACGGTCCTGCCCGCGCGGATCCCGAACCTGCTGGTCAACGGCTCGGCCGGCATCGCGGTCGGCATGGCCACCAACATCCCGCCGCACAACCTGCGCGAGGTCGCCGAGGGCGCCCGCTGGGCGCTGGAGCACCCCGACGCCACCCGCGAGGAGCTCCAGGACGCGCTGATCGAGCGGATCAAGGGCCCCGACTTCCCCAACGGTGCGCTGATCGTCGGCACCCAGGGCATCGAGCAGGCCTACCGCACCGGTCGCGGCTCGGTCACCCAGCGAGCGGTGATCGAGGTCGACGAGGACGCCAAGGGCCGCACCTGCCTGGTGATCACCGAGCTGCCCTACATGGTGAACCCCGACAACCTCGCGCTCAAGATCGCCGAGCTCGCCGACTCCGGGCGCGTGCAGGGCATCGCCGACGTCCGCGACGACACCTCCGACCGCACCGGCCAGCGCCTCGTCGTCGTGCTCAAGCGCGACGCGGTGGCCCGCGTGGTGCTCAACAACCTGCTCAAGCACACCGAGCTGCAGACCAACTTCAGTGCCAACATGCTGGCGCTGGTCGACGGCGTGCCGCGCACCCTCTCGATCGACCAGTTCATCAGCAACTGGGTCACCCACCAGATCGAGGTCATCCGCCGGCGCACGGAGTTCCTGCTCCGCGAGGCCGAGGCGCGCGCCCACATCCTGCGCGGCCTGGTCAAGGCCCTCGACATGCTCGACGAGGTCATCGCGCTCATCCGCCGCTCCCCCGAGGTCGACGACGCCCGCCAGGGCCTGATCGCGCTGCTGGACATCGACGAGCTCCAGGCCAACGCGATCCTCGACATGCAGCTGCGCCGCCTGGCCGCGCTGGAGCGTCAGAAGATCATCGACCAGCTCGCCGCGATCGAGATCGAGATCGCCGACTACCGCGACATCCTGGCCAACGTCACCCGTCAGCGTCAGATCATCGCCGACGAGCTCGCCGAGATCGTGGAGAAGTACGGCAACGACCGCCGTACCCAGATCATCGCGGCCTCCGGCGACATGTCGATGGAGGACCTGATCCCCGACGAGGACCTCGTCGTGACGATCACCCGCGGCGGCTACGCCAAGCGCACCCGCGCCGACCAGTACCGCACCCAGAAGCGCGGCGGCAAGGGCGTGCGCGGCGCGACCCTGCGCGGCGACGACGTGGTCGAGCACTTCATCGCGACCACCAATCACCACTGGCTGCTGTTCTTCACCACCGCCGGCCGGGTCTACCGCACCAAGGCCTACAACCTCCCCGAGGCGCTGCGCGACGCCAAGGGCGGTCACGTCGCCGGGCTGCTCTCCTTCCAGCCCGACGAGCACATCGCCCAGGTGCTCGCGATCCGCGACTACGAGCAGGCGCCGTACCTCGTGCTGGCCACGCGCAACGGCCTGGTCAAGAAGACCCGCCTCGGGGACTACAACAGCCCCCGCCAGGCCGGCGTCATCGCGATCAACTTCCGCGAGGAGGACGACGAGCTGATCGGCGCCGAGCTGGTCAACTCCGAGGACGACATCCTGCTGGTGTCCCGCAAGGGCCAGGCGATCCGGTTCCGCGCCGACGACAACCAGCTGCGCCCGATGGGCCGCGCCACCTCCGGTGTGAGCGGCATGAAGTTCCGCGACGGCGACTCGCTGCTGTCGCTGTCGGTGATCCGTGCGGTGCAGGTCGCGGCCGAGGAGGCCGCCGGGCTCTCCGAGCGCGGCGAGGACTCCGCCGGTGTCGAGGCGACCAGCGAGCAGGTCGAGGAGGTGAAGGCGCAGTACGTCTTCACCATCACCGACGGCGGCTTCGCCAAGCGCACCCGCATCAGCGACTACCGCCTGCAGTCCCGCGGCGGACTGGGCATCAAGGCGATGGCCCTGGGCAACGAGGCCCGCGGCCACCTGGTCGGCGCCTTCATCGTCGAGGACGGCGACGAGGTCCTCTCGATCACCGAGAGCGGCCAGGTCGTGCGCAGCCCGATCAACGAGGACTTCCGCCCGACCGGTCGCTCGACGCAGGGCGTGAAGTTCGTGTCGCCCAAGTCCGGTGACTCGGTCAAGGTCGTGGCCCGGTCGATCGAGGCCAAGGCCGACCAGGAGGCCGAGGAGACCGAGCCGGGCAGCGGGCCCGGGGAGGCCGCGGACAGCGCTTCATCCGATGAGGACGGCAGTGCAACAATCGTGGAGACCGACACCGACGAGGGTGATGTGGACCCCGGGGATGAGGACTGATGCCCGACCGTTCCGTCGAGAGCACCTCGACCCGCCTCCCCGCTCAGGGGAACGACGCCGGACCGCCGACGCAGGGCGCGAAGCCCGAGGGCGCCCCCCAGGGGGCACCGAAGGGTGCCCCGAAGGCACCGAAGGGCGAGGCCCCGGCAGCTGAGACGGCGGCCGAGAAGTCCGCCGAGAAGGCCCCGGAGAACGACACCGAGAAGACCGCGGTGCGTCCCGGGTTCGGCGAGCGGATCCAGGCCAAGCTGTCCGGCGCGGCCGACGAGCAGCGTGCCAGCGCCGACGCGGACGTTCCGGCTGCGGCTCCGGCCGCCTCGAACCGCCCGCCGCGGCGGGCGCGGCTGCGGTTGACGCGCATCGACCCGTGGTCGGTGATGAAGACGGCGTTCCTGCTCGCCATCGCCTTCGGCGTGGTGACGATCGTGTCGGTGCTCATGGTGTGGTCGGTGCTGGGCGCCGCCGGCGTCTGGGACTCCATCAACTCCTCAGTGCGCGACATCGTGGGCGGCGAGCAGGCCGAGGAGTTCAACATCGAGAACTACGTCGGCACCGCGCGCGTGCTCGGCTTCACGACCCTGGTGGCCGTGGTCGACGTCGTACTGCTGACCGCGATCGCGACCCTCGGTGCGTTCCTCTACAACATGGCGGCGGCGCTGCTCGGCGGCGTCGAGGTCACCCTGGCCGAGGACAACTGAGTCCTGCGCCACATCCCGCGCGCGGGAGCGGACCTCGTTTTGTCCGCCCCCGCGCGGGTGGGGTAACGTCTCCCCTCGGTTGCCCCGTGCGACCGCGGCCGGCTTGTCCGGTTGCGGGCCTATAGCTCAGACGGTTAGAGCGCTTCCCTGATAAGGAAGAGGTCACAGGTTCAAGTCCTGTTAGGCCCACCAGTTCCATCTGCACCACCAGCACCACCCACGTCCGCGAAGCGCCGGGAGGCATGATGAAGAAGATCATCCTGGTGGCGCTCGCCGCCCTGGGGGCCGTGGCCGTGAAGCGCAAGGTCGACGCCGGCCGCGCCGAGCAGGCGCTCTGGGCCGAGGCGACCGACTCGGTCACCGGCGCCCGTCCCGCCGACCGGGTCTGAGCTCGCTCCGGTAGCCATATCCACCGGGGGCCTTGGCGCAATTGGTAGCGCACCTGCTTTGCAAGCAGGGGGTTAGGGGTTCGAGTCCCCTAGGCTCCACTGAAAGACCCGAGGGCTCCACCTCGGGTCTTTCTTCATTTCCCGTCGATTCCTCCGGCGTGGCGTCGGTCCTGAGGGTGCCGGTGGGCGAGCGAACTCGACCCGGGGGAGTAGCTTCTCCAGCTCGAAGGTGCGAAGCTGCGCCGGATGGACGGCTACGCGCGGCACGTGAAGGCGAGTATCTCGCCCGAACAGGCCGTCGAGTTGGCCGCCGTCGACAGCCTTGCCGAGAAGCTCCTTGCCCATGTCGTGGCGATCAAGGAGGAGATCGCGCTGCTCCATGTGCATGGTGCGCCGAGCAGGGCCATCCAGGATCACTTCGCCAAGCTGCTCTGCGGGGACCTCGGGTTTGGCGAGGAGGTTGTGCTCACTCCGCAGAGCGGTCTCGTGACCCACGCTCGGCCCGACTTCTTCTTCGAGCTGGAAGAGGGGCGCGGGGTCATCGCAGAGGTCGAGCGTGGCGGGACGACGACGAACAACCATGACCTGAAAGACCTTTGGAAGGCGCATGTTGCGCCCGACGCCCACCACCTGTTCCTGCTGGTGCCGCGCAATAACTGGAAGGCGGACGGGTCACCACGAGAACGCCCCGTTCCAGATTGTCGCTCGCCGGCTCGGGGCGTTCTTCGGCGAACCGCGTCGGGAGATCGACGTGCTGAGTGTGCACGTGTTCGCGTACTGATTGCCCTGTTGCTTCGTCCCGCGAAGTGATCGGATCGGCTGGCTGCGTTGCTCATGACTGGCTCCGGGCGGAGAAACTGGGGGTCGGGGCCTCGGGCTTCCAAGGGCGCGGTGTCTTCGGCGCAATTGCTGGGCAAAACACCTCCCCGGGCCGCAGACAGGTATCAATCCCGGCAATTGCGCCGATAAGGAACAACCCGCCCGCCGCCCGCCCGAGTGGCGTCGGTCTCGATCGCCGCCCGCGAGCGTGAGTGGGCGCGGGGCGCTCCGTACCATGAAGGTCGTGTCCAGACTGCTCGCGCCGCGTGCCTGGGGCGCGCACCTCTTCGCCCTGCTCGCCCTGGTCGTGACCGTGTGGCTCGGGGTGTGGCAGTTCCAGTCCTGGCAGGCCACCCGCGAGGCGGAGGCGGCCGACCTGACCCGGCTGGACCCGGTGCCGCTCGAGGACGTGTTCGGCCCCGACGACCCGTTCCCCGGCGACAAGGTCGGCCAGCCGGTGCTGCTCGACGGCACCTGGGTGCCGGAGGGCACCGTCTACATCTCCGGGCGGGAGTCCGAGGGCCAGGCGGGCTACTGGGTCGTCACGCCGCTGGCGATCGGCGCCGACCCCGACGCGCCGGCGTTGCCGGTCGTGCGCGGCTGGACCGCCGACGTCGACGACGCGCCCGCGCCGCCGACCGGGGATGCCGAGCTGGTCGGCTGGCTGCAGCCCGGCGAGGGCACCAACGACGTGGACACCGACCGCAGCGACGACATCCTGCCCCAGGTGCGCCTCGCCGACCTGGTGCAGCACGTCGACCAGGACCTGTACGGCGGCTACGCGATCGTTGCCGCGCCCGAGGACGTGGCGGCCGGCGACTGGCCGACCGGGGACCGCGCCACCAACGACGGCTCCGCGGGCCTGGTGCCCGCGGAGCTCGACCAGCTGCCGAAGTCGGAGGCCTTCACCGGCCTGCGCAACTTCCTGTACGCCCTGGAGTGGTGGCTCTTCGCCGGGTTCGTCGTCTTCATCTGGCTCCGGTGGGCCCGCGACGAGCTGGCCGAGGAGCGCGCCGAGAGCCTCGGCATCGCTGGCGCCGGGCCGGACCCCGACGCCGGGAACGACGTGGTCCCGGCTGTCGGTGTCGGCACCGCCACGGCCACCGGCGTCGCCGCGGAGCCGGTGGCTCCCGCGGCCCCCGGGGCGCCCGGGCACTCCCGCACCGACCTGGGCTTCCTGCTCTACCGGGTGATGGCGAGCGTCGTCGGCGTACTGCTCGTCGTGCTGTGCCTGGTCGGCGTACCGCTGGCCAACTTCGACGGCACCGGCATGTGGGGGCTCTTCGACAGCACCCCCGGCCTGGTCACCCCTGGGTCATCGGTGCAGCAGTTCGGCGAGGAGATCACCACGAACCTCGGGGTGCTGCACGGCTGGCTCTACATGGGCTTCCTGCTCACCGCGATCTCGCTGGCGCGCCGGGAGCGGTGGCCGCTCGGCTTCACCGTGGTCACGCTGCTCTCGGGCACCGTGCCGATCCTCAGCTTCTGGGCCGAGCACCGGGCGGTGGCCCGCGTGCATGCTCGTCGCGCTGCCGCGGCGGGCGGCGCACCGACGGCCGGGACCGCTGAGACCGCCGCCACGGGAGTACGGTCGGACTCGTGAATCGCTCTCTCGTGGCCTACCGCGTGATGGCCCTCATCGTCGGTGTTCTGCTCATCGTGCTGTGCCTGGTCGGCGTACCGCTGGCCAACTTCGACGGCACCGGCATGTGGGGCTTGTTCGACAGCACCCCGAGCTGGGTCACCCCCGGCGGCTCCGCGCAGGAGGCCGGGGAGTGGATCACCGGCACCCTCGGTGTGCTGCACGGCTGGCTCTACATGGGCTTCCTGATCGCGGCGTTCAACCTCTCGCGCAAGGAGGGCTGGGAGGCCGGCTTCACGATCGTCACCCTGCTGTCCGGCACGGTGCCGGTGCTGAGCTTCTGGGCCGAGCACCGCGCGGTGAAGCGGGTGCGGGCCGACGAGGCCGCCGACCTCGCCGAGGCCCAGGCCGCGGCCGCCGCCGGCGCCCCGCGCGGCTGAGCCCGGACCACCCGCCGAAGCCGCCTCGATGAGCCCCCGATGAGTACGGCGTACGTCCTCGGGGGCGGGGGTGTGCTGGGCGCCGTCGAGGTCGGGATGCTGCGCGCGCTGCTCGAGCGTGACCTGCGCCCGGACCTGGTGCTGGGCACCAGCATCGGCGCGCTCAACGGCGCGTTCGTCGCCCAGGACCCCAGCCTCGCGGTCGTCGACCGGCTCACCGAGCTCTGGCGCACCGCCAACGCCCCCGGCCGGGAGGTGTACGGCGGGCGCGCGCTGGACGCCGTGAAGCGCGCGGTCAGCACCGGCACCCACGTCTACTCCGCCGAGCCGCTCAAGCAGCGGCTGGTCGAGGAGCTCGGCGACACCACCTTCGCCGAGCTGCCGGTGCGGTTCCAGGTGTGCGCCTCCAGCATCGAGCGCGCGGCCGAGCACTGGTTCGACAGTGGCCCGGTGGTCGATGCGGTGATGGCGAGCGCGGCGGTGCCGGGGCTGCTGCCTCCGGCCCGGGTCGGTGGGGAGCACTACCTCGACGGCGGGATCGTGAACTCCATCCCGCTCGAGCGGGCGGTCCGCCTCGGCGCCACCCGGATCTTCGTGCTCCAGGTTGGCCGGGTCGACCGGCCGCTGACGGTGCCGCGCAAGCCCTGGGACGTCGCCCGGGTCTCCTTCGAGATCGCGCGGCGCCACCGCTTCCACCGCGAGCTGGCCGAGCTGCCCGCCGGGGTGGTCGCGCACGTGCTGCCGGTCGCGGGCACCTCCGAGCGCGACGACAGCCTGCGCTCCGCCTTCGACTTCTCCACGGTGCAGGAGCGCATCGAGGAGAACCACCGGGTCTCCGCGGCCTACCTCGACGGCCTCGCGTGACGGCCCGCTCGGTGGGCACCTGGCTGCTGCGGCGCTGGGTCCTCGCCCCTGCGGTGATCGCGCTGACCGTCCTGCTGTGGGTGGCCGCCCCGGTCTGGCTGGTCGTCACGGTCGCGCTCTCGCCGCTGCTGCCCGGCCACTGGCGCGCGCTGCGGCTGGCCTGGATCGCGCTGCTCTACCTGAGCATCGAGAGCCTGCTGCTGCTGGTGATGCTGGGCTTCTGGGTGGCCTCGGGATGCGGCGCGCGGCTGCGCACGGCGTACTGGGAGGGCGTGCACTACGACCTGATCCAGGGCGTGATGTGGGTCTTCTTCACCGAGGCCCGTCGGGTGCTGCGGCTGCGGATCGTGACCGACGGGCCGACGCCTGCCGCGCACCCCGGCGTACCCATCCTCGTGTGCTGCCGCCACGCCGGGCCGGGGGACTCCTTCACGCTGATCCATGCGCTGATGCACTGGTACTCCCGCGAGCCGCGGGTGGTCCTCAAGGACACCCTGGCCTGGGACCCGATGATCGACGTGGTGCTGCGGCGGGTGCCCGCGCGGTTCATCTCCCCGAACCCGGGAGCGGGGGAGGACCTGGATGCGCAGATCGCCTCGCTGGCGAGCGGGCTCGACGAGAACGACGCGTTCGTGATCTTCCCCGAGGGCGGCAACTTCACCCCGCAGCGCCGCGACCGGGCGATCGCGCGGCTGCACCGGCTGGGCATGCACCGGATGGCGCAGCGCGCGGAGTCGATGACGCACGTGCTGGCGCCCCGGCCCGGCGGGTTCCTCGCCGCGCTGGACGCGGCGCCGGAGGCCGACGTCGTGCTCGTGGCGCACACCGGGCTGGACCACCTGCTGACCGTGGGCGACCTGTGGCGCGAGCTGCCGATGGACAAGCAGATCGTGATGCGCTGGTGGCAGGTGCCGCGCGAGGAGATCCCCGAGGGGCGCGAGGAGCGCATCGACTGGCTCTACGGCTGGTGGGAGCGCATCGATGCCTGGATCGAGCAGAACCGGCCGGAGGAGCTGCGCCCGCAGTGAGCGGGCGAGCCCTCCGACCGGTCCGGTGGGTCAGGAGCGGCGCTGCTCGTCGAGGTCGACGACCTCGGCGGGGGCGTCCGGCGTGGTCGGCGCGTGCGGCGTCTCGGCCTGGTCGGCGAGCGCCTCGTCGGGCGAGGCACCGGCCGGGTCGTCCTCCGAGGTCACCTTCGGCGCACCGGGCGCCTTCGGGGACGTCGGGCCCGCGGGCGGCGGGGCCGGGACGTAGGAGGACTGCCAGTTGTCCTCGCTCCCGCCCCGGAGCTTCTTGGCCACCACGCCGGCGGCACCCGCGACGAGCGCCACCAGCGCGACCTTGCGCAGCTTGCCGCCCTTCTTCTTCGGGGGCGGCTCGGGGGTGTTGAACTCCGCGATCTTGGCGTCCGCGGCGCTCTTGGCCGCGGCGGCCTTCTCCCCGGCCAGCGCGACGCCCGTGGCGATCATCGGTGCGGCCTTGGCGCGCGCGTCGGCGAGCACGGGCCCGGCCTTCTCGCGTGCCTCGACGGCCTGCGCCATCGCCTTCTCGCGGGCGTCGGCGAGCGCGGGGCCTGCCTTCGCACGAACCTCGATCAGGGTGGGGCGCGCGGTGTCGTCGACGAACTCCTGCACTGCCTCGCGTGCCTGGGCGACGGCCTGCTCGACCTGCGGACGCACCACCCCGACGTAGGACTCCACGCTCTCGCTCGCCTGCTCGAGAAGGGACTTCTTCTTGCGGAGACGCATCGCGTCACTTCCTCTCGTTCGGTCCTGTCATTCGACCACGTCGCGCAAACGGCCTGTCCAGATCGACCTTCCGGGTCGAGCGCTGGGTGGGCGTGCAAGGATCGACGGCGCGACGAGCGACGTGAGCCGTTCGTGGCAGTAGTACCCAGCCGGCGTACTGAAGCAACGCGTCGGCCCATCCATCGATACGGCAACATCAGAAGGGCAGCCATGGCGCAGCAGCAGGCCATCCTGAAGACCAACCGGGGCGACATCGTCCTGAACCTCTTCCCCGACCACGCACCTGAGACGGTCGCCAACTTCGTGGGTCTCGCGACCGGCGAGAAGAAGTACGACGCCGGCAACGGCCGCAGCGGCCCGTTCTACGACGGCCTCGGCTTCCACCGCGTCATCGACGGGTTCATGATCCAGGGCGGGTGCCCGCTCGGCACCGGCACCGGCGGCCCGGGCTACACCTTCAAGGACGAGCCGCACCCCGAGCTCACCTTCGACAAGCCCTACCTGCTCGCGATGGCCAACGCCGGCCCGGGCACCAACGGCTCGCAGTTCTTCATCACCGTGGGCGCGACCCCGTGGCTGAACTTCAAGCACACGATCTTCGGCGAGGTGGCCGACCAGGCCTCGCGCGATGTCGTCGACGCGATCGCGACCACGAAGACCGGCCCCGGCGACCGTCCGGTCGAGCCGGTCGTCTTCGAGAAGGTCGAGATCGTCGAGGCCTGAGGCCTCGCAGATCCGCACATGAGCGACCCGACGACTCCCCAGGCCGGGGTGCCTGTCTGCTATCGGCACCCCGGCCGGGAGTCGCACATCCGCTGTCAGCGCTGCGGGCGTCCGATCTGCCCGGACTGCATGCGCGACGCGGCCGTGGGTTTCCACTGCCCCGAGTGCGTCGCCGAGGGCGCGCGCACCACACGCCAGGCACGCACGACGTACGGCGGCGTACGCCCGGGGCGGCCCGGGGTCGTCT
The DNA here is from genome assembly GCF_011420305.2 of Nocardioides ochotonae. Lineage (NCBI taxonomy): Bacteria > Bacillati > Actinomycetota > Actinomycetes > Propionibacteriales > Nocardioidaceae > Nocardioides > Nocardioides ochotonae. The sequence continues at coordinate 19,794 of NZ_CP061769.1, forward strand.
CGCTCACCCTGATCGGCATCAACCTCGCGGTCTACGCCGCGATCATCGTCACCGGCTGGGGCAACAGCCGGCTGCTCGACTGGCTGATGCTGCGCCCCAAGGGGCTGTGCTTGATCGAGGGCCGCGGCGGCTTCGACGTCAGCCGGTCGGTCTGCAGCCAGGCCAGCGGCGAGTGGCTCCCCGGGGTCGCCTCCGGCGCGCCGTGGCAGCTGCTGACCAGTGCGTTCACGCATCAGCAGCTGTGGCACATCGGCTTCAACATGCTCGCGCTCTATGTGCTCGGCCCGCAGCTGGAGTCGCTGCTGGGCCGCTGGCGCTTCCTCGCCCTCTACCTGCTCAGCGCCCTCGGCGGCTCGGCCGCGGTCATGTGGCTCGGCGCGGAGTACGGCGCGGTCCTCGGCGCCTCCGGGGCCGTCTACGGCCTGATGGGCGCGCTGCTGATCGTGATCCGCAAGGTCGGCGGCGACGCGTCCCAGCTGATGCTGTGGATCGGCATCAACGTCGCGATCACGCTCATCATGCCGAGGGTCTCCTGGCAGGGCCACCTCGGCGGATTCCTCGTCGGGGCCGCCGTCGCGGCGGTGCTCGTCTATGCCCCCCGCGGCCCCTCCCGCACCCGCGTCCAGGTGGCCGGCCTCGCCGCCGTCACCGTCCTCATCGCCGCCCTCACCACGGCCCGCGTCGTCCAGCTCGCCTGACCCCTGCCCGCGAGTCGGCGCCGGTGGCGGGAGCCGGCGTACGAGCGCGGCTCAGGGCCGCAACGGCGCCAGCTGCGCGCGCACGCGTGCGTACGCTGCCGCGCCGTCCCCGTCGGCCGCCGCGAATGCCCATCGCAGGGACGACGAGGTCCCGGACTGCATCGTGGTAGGCGCGCTGCGCCTGACGGCCGCCCGGCCCGAACGCGAGAGCGCTCTTGGAGGCGCGGTACCGGTCGGCCCGGGATCCCCAGTCGCGGCACAGGGCGCGTACTCCCCGAGGTCGAAGCCGACCGCTGTGTGCTCGGGGTAGAGGGCCGCGGGCCGCTTGGTCGCCCCGGGACGTGGGCACGCACCAGCACGGTCCCGTCGGCTCCTGCAGCGCGCTGGAAGGCGTTCTCGGTGTCTCCTCGAGGCATCCGCCGACCCGAAGGCCGTGAAGCTGCCGCTCGACCGGCAGCCGCCGACCCTGGCCGCGTCGCCATACGCGCCGACTCGGGCAACCACACGCCCCGACTCGGCGAGGCGCGTGGGGCGGGTGGGGCGGGTGTTGTCCACAGGAGGGTCGGAAAGAGGGCTGGCCTGTGGGTCCGTCGTACCCAGGTCTGTCCCCAGCTGTGGACAACATCGTGAACCCGCTGGCCGGACGGGGGTGGCCCGATCCGGGGCTGGGGAAATCTGTCCACACCTGTGCAATCACATGTGGATAACTACACGCGTGTAGTTCTCCACAGGGTTCTCCACCGCGGTGCATAACTTTCTCTGTGCACAGGCGCAGGGCCGGAAATGGCGGACGGCCCGCCGCTCAGCGAGCGACGGGCCGTCCGGGAGACGAGGGGGGTGGGCTACTCCCACTTGGTCGCGTAGGCGAAGCCCACGGCCATGAAGCCGATGCCGACGAAGAGGTTCTTCTGGCCCAGGTCGTTGAAGACGGGGATCCCGGAGAGGTCGTTGCTGAAGATGTAGAACAGGCAGATCCAGACCAGACCGATCAGGAAGCAGCTGAGCATGCCGACCACGACGCCGTTGCCACGGCCCAGCGGCGTGGAGGGATGCGCGGCCAGGATCAGCCCGACGAAGATGGCTCCGAAGCCGATCAGGTAGTTCCAGTTGCCGAGGTCGGCCATGAACGCGGGGGAGCCGGGGTCGCCGGTCTCCGCGCGCACGGCGAGGTAGTAGTAGGCCATCCAGGCGATGCCCGCCACCATGGCCGCGAGCGACACCAGGAACCGCACCGAGAACCGGGGCCCCGCGGTGGGATCGACCAGGTTGCTGTTCGGCTTCGACTTCGACACGCGTCGCTCCTCGTTCGTCCACTGCCGTGGGTCGGCCCACGGGTCCCGCGCTACCTTAGTGGTCGTGACGTCCGGAACCCACGCGAGGCCACAACGGCCTGCTGAGCAGGAGCCCGAGGCCCCCAAGCCGTCGGGGCGCCGCTGGCTTCGGCGTCCCTTCAGCGCATGGACGATCGGCACCCCGATCGTCGTGCTGCTGTGCGGTTCCCTGTTCGTCGTGAGCGCCTCGAACAGCGACGGCACCGACCTGCGCCCGGGCCGCTACACCGACCTGGCCTCGCTCGTCGCCTCGGAGTCGCGCGCCTACGAGCGCCTCCAGGACCGCGTCGACAAGCTCAACGCCGACATCGAGGAGCTCGCCGGGAACGTCGACGACCGAGCCGTGAACCGCTACCGCAAGCGAATCGCCAAGCTCGAGGACCCCGCGGGGATGGTTCCGCAGACAGGTCCGGGGGTGACGGTGACCCTGACCGACAGCGACCCGGACCTCGCCGACGAGGCCGCGGCGGACGCCGACAGTGGTCTGGACGTCAACTGGTTCCTGGTCCACCAGCAGGACATCCAGGCGGTCGTCAACGCCATGTGGGAGGGCGGGGCGAAGGCGGTCACCGTCCAGGGCAAGCGCATCATCTCGACCACCGGCATCAAGTGCGTCGGCAACTCCGTCACCCTCCAGGGACGGCCGTACTCCCCGCCGTACGTCATCACCGGCGTGGGCGACCAGGGCGAGATCATCAACGCGATCCAGCAGGACAGCTACCTGCAGGAGTACCGCGCCCAGGCCGAGCGTCCCGAGATCGCCATCGGCTGGGACCTCGAAGTCGAGGACGAGGTCACAGCACCGGCGTACGACGGCCTGCTCGACCTGTCCTACGCCCAGCCGATCCGCTGAGCACGGCCGGGTCGCGGCGATCCAGCACGCTGGGCTCGTCGGTGGGCTGCTCGTCCTCGCCGTCATCCGGCTCCCCGGTGGGGTCGGTCGGCGAGGGCTCGGGGGTCTGGGTGGGCTCGACGTAGCTCGAGACGGTGATGTAGACGCTCGCGCCGTCGTCGGCCTCCTGGCCGGCGGGCGGGTCCTGCTCGATGACGGTGCCGGCCGGCTCACGGGTGTCGTCGGAGCGGACCACCTTGGGCACGAAGCCGCGCTCGCGGATCTTCTGCTCCGCGATCCGCTGCCGGTCGCCCACGACGTCGGGGACCTGCTCGCGACCGTCGGAGTAGTAGACGACCACCGTGGTGCCGGTCTGCACCTGCATGCCGGGGACGGGGTCGGTGCTGACCACCTGGTTGGCCGGCTCGTCGGACTCGGTCTCCTGCAGGTCGGGGACCAGGTCGAGGTCGATCAGCCGGGCGCGCGCCTCGTCGCGGGTGCCGCCGACGATGTCACCGGGGATCGCCACCTCGGGCTTGCCCGTGGACACGGTGAACGTGACGGTGGTGCCCGGGTCGACGTAGCGGCCGGCGGCGGGGTCCTGGGTGCCGGGGATGACCCGGTTGGGGCGCACGGTGTCGTGGGGCGCGGTGTCGATGGGCCCGACCGCCAGCCCGGCCTCGCCGATCGCCGTACGTGCCTGGCCCTCGGTCATGCCGCGCAGGTCCGGCACCTGCTCCTGTTCGGGAGCGCCGGGGAACAGCGTGGGCCACAGCACGATGCCGGCGACGACCAGGGCGAGCACCAGCAGCACCGCGGCGATCATGCCACCGCGTCCGCGACGCTCGTCGGCCTCGGGCAGCGCGGGGCGCTCCGCGGTCGGGTCGGGGACCGGTGCGCCGGCCACCGCGGTCGGCGCGGCGTCCGGGAGCGGCGGGGGCACCGTCGCCTGCACGGGGTTGCCGGCGAGGTAGCGCTCGATGTCGCTGCGCATCGCCGCCGCCGACTGGTAGCGGTCCTCCAGGCGCTTGGCGAGCGCCTTCATCACGATCGCGTCGACCTCGGGAGGCAGGTCGGTGTCGTGGTCCGACGGGGGTCGCGGCTGCTCGCGGACGTGCTGGTAGGCCACCGCCACCGGGCTGTCGCCGACGAACGGCGGCCGGCCGGTGAGCAGCTCGTAGAGCAGGCAGCCCGTGGAGTAGACGTCGGAGCGCGAGTCGACGGTCTCGCCGCGCGCCTGCTCGGGGGAGAGGTACTGCGCGGTGCCGACGACGGCGGCGGTCTGGGTCATCGTGGAGGAGGCGTCACTGATCGCGCGGGCGATGCCGAAGTCCATGACCTTGACGTCGCCGGACGGGGTCAGCATGACGTTGCCGGGCTTGATGTCGCGGTGGATGATCCCGGCGCGGTGGCTGTAGTCCAGCGCCGACAGCACGCCGCTGGTGAACTCCAGGGCCCGCTCGGGGAGGATCTTGCGGCCCTCGCGCAGGATCTCGCGCAGCGTGCGGCCGGCGACGTACTCCATCACGATGTAGGGCTGGTAGACCCCCGAGCCATCGGCCGCCGGCTCCTCGCCGGTGTCGTAGACGGCGACGATCGAGGGGTGGTTGAGCGAGGCCGACGACTGCGCCTCACGGCGGAAGCGCGCTTGGAACGTCGCGTCGCTGGCGAGGTCGGTGCGCAGCCGCTTCACGGCCACCACCCGCCCCAGACGGGTGTCGACGCCCTTGCGGACCTCGGCCATGCCGCCGCGGCCGAGGAGCTCGCCGAGCTCGTACCGACCGCCCACGACGGTGGGATTGCTCATCCGGTGGTGCCTCCCTCGGAGGGCTCAGAGGTGTCGTCGGTCGGCGCCGACGGGGTAGTGGTGCGGGGGGTCTGCGTCGGCGTCGCCGGCGGTGCCCCCCAGTAGCGGACGGTGACGAGCGAGCCGCGCTCGACGTCGCCGGACGGGCTGACGCTCTCGACGGTCCCCTCGGCGCGGTCGCCGGGGTTGGCGGCCTCCACCAGCGTGACCTCGAGGCCGAGCCCGCGCAGGGCCGACTCGACCTCGCGGACGTTGCGCCCGACGTAGTCGCTGGCGACGACCTCGACGGTGTCGGGGGCCGGCGGCGCGCTGGTGGTCGGCGGCGCGCTCGTGGTCGGGGGCGCGCTGGTCTCGGTGGCCGTCTCGGACGGTGTGGGCCGCTCGGTCGGCGAGGGGGTGGGCCGGGTCGTCTCACGGGTCGCGGTCGGCGTGGGCCGATCCGGCCGCTGCTCGTCCGCCGGGTCGGAGTCGTCGCCCCCGCCGTACAGCACGAAGAGCAGCACCCCGAGTGCGACGAGCAGGAGCACGCCGAGCACCGGCACCCAGGGGAACCGGCGCTTCTCCTCCTCCGCGGTGTCCGCGGCCTCGTCGTCCAGCGAGGGGTCGGGCGGCGGCAGCGGCGCCGCGCCGGTGCTCAGCACCTGGGTCTGCTCCCCGGTCGGCGTCAACGGGGCGACCCGGGTCGCGTCCGCCGCCTCGGGGTCGCGCAGCGCCGCCGCGAACGCGGCGCCGTCGGGGAAGCGGGCCGCAGGGTCCTTCTCCAGCGCCCGTCGTACGACGTGGGCCAGCGCGGGCGGCACGCTCTCGGGCAGCTCCGGCACTGGCTCGCGCAGGTGCGCGAGCGCCGTCGCGACCGGGGTGTCGGCCTGGAAGGGCCGGTGTCCGGCCAGACACTCGAAGGCGACCACGCCGAGGGAGTAGACGTCGGAGGCCGGGGTGGCGACCTCGCCGCGCGCCTGCTCGGGGGAGAGGTACTGCGGGGTGCCCATCACCTGGCCGGTCTGGGTCAGCCCGACGGAGTCGCTGGCGCGGGCGATGCCGAAGTCGGTGATCTTGATGCGGCGGTCCGGGGTGATGAGCAGGTTGGCCGGCTTGACGTCGCGGTGCACGATCCCCGCGGCGTGGGCCGCGCCGAGCGCCGAGGCGGCTTGGGCCAGCAGGTCGCGCGTCGCGTCGGGGTCGAGCGGCTGCCCGGCGCGCAGCAGGTCCGACAGCGGGCGGCCGTCGACGAGCTCCATCACCAGGTAGGGCCGGGGGGCGCCGGAGCCGTCCTCGCTGCGGGCCTCGCCGAAGTCGTAGACCGACGCGATGCCGGGGTGGTGCAGCGCCGCGGCGTGCTGGGCCTCGGTGGCGAAGCGGGCGCGGAAGTCGGGGTTGTCGGCGTACTCGGCCTTGAGCACCTTGATCGCGACGTCGCGGTGCAGCGTCGTGTCGGTGGCCCGCCAGACCACGCCCATGCCGCCGGTCGCGATCCGCGACTCGAGGCGGTAGCGGCCGGCGTCGTCGACGAAGCTGCCGGGACCGGTGCCGGTGGGTGGCGTCGTCATCGCAGCACCGCCTCCATCACTGCCTTGGCGATCGGGCCGCCGATGCGACCGCCCGCGATCTCGCCGCGGTCGATCGCGGCGGACTCGATCATCACCGCGACCGCGACCTGGGGGTCGTCGGCGGGGGCGAAGGACATGAACCAGGCGTACGGCGGGTCGTCGCTGCCGCTCTGGGCGGTGCCGGTCTTGCCGGCGACGCTGCGGCCGGGGATGGCCGCGGGACTCGCGGTGCCGGAGTCGACGGTGTAGACCATCAGCTTGGTCAGCTCCGCGGCGGTGGCCGGCGAGACGGCCTCGCTGAACTCCTCGATCGGGGTGGTCGCGACGACGTCGAGGTCGGCCGACTGGACCTCGTCGACGACGTAGGGACGCATCACCACGCCGTCGTTGGCGATGCCGGCCGCGACCATCGCCATCTGCAGCGGGGTGGAGCGCACCTCGAACTGGCCGATGCCGCTCTGGCCGGTCTCCGGGGCGTTGGCGTCCTCGGGGTAGCGCGAGATCGCCTGCGGACCGGTGCCCTCGAGGTACTCGCGGTTGAAGCCGAACGCCTCCGCCTGGTCGCGCATCGCCTCGGCGCCGACCTCGACCGCGAGCCGGGCGAAGGTGGTGTTGCACGACTGCGCCATCGCCTGGGTGAACGGGATCCGGTCGGTGCCGCAGGAGCGGCCCTCGTTGTCGATCAGGCCGGTCTCCCCGCTGGTCAGCGGGAGCTGGTACGCCGCGCCGCCGGGCACCAGGTCGTCGGCGGAGGTGTACTCGCCGTTCTCGATCGCCGCCGCGGCGGTCACGAGCTTGAAGACCGAGCCCGGGGGCAGGGTCTTCTGGATGCCGCGGTTGAGCAGCGGCTCGGCGGGGTCGTCGTTGAGCTGCTTCCAGTACTTGTTGACCTCGGCGAAGTCGTGGGAGGCCAGCTTGTTGGGGTCGTAGGTCGGCAGCGAGACCATCGCCAGCACCTTGCCGGTGCGCGGCTCGAGGGCAACCACCGAGCCCTCCACGTTGCCCGGCAGCGCCGAGAGGGCCTCGTAGGCCGCGTCCTGGGCCTCACGGTCGATGGTGAGCGCGACGTTGCCGCCCTTGGTGCCGTCGTTGCTGAGCAGGTCGACCAGGCGGGTCACGAAGAGCCGGTCGTCCTCGCCGGACAGCACGTCGTTCTGGCTGCGCTCGATGCCGCTGGCGCCGTAGGAGTAGGTGAAGTAGCCGGTCAGCGGGGCGTACTTGAAGGGCTGCGGGTAGGTGCGCAGGTACTTGTACTGGTCGTCGACCGGGCGGCTGGTGGCGACCGGGTCGCGGCCGACGATGATCGACCCGCGCTCGCGGGAGTACGCCGCGTTGAACACCCGGGCGTTGCCGGCGTGGTCGTTGAGGTTGTCGGCGCGGAAGTACTGCAGGTAGGTCACGTTGGCCATCAGGACCAGGAACAGCACGAGGCAGAAGATCGAGATCGTGCGGATGGGCTTGTTCACGACAGCTTCACCACCTGGGTCGCCTCCGCGTCGGAGGCGCCGTCGTCGGACTCCGCGGACAGGTCCGGCACGGGGCGCCGGGCCTGGTCGGAGATGCGCAGCAGCAGGGCGATGATCGCCCAGTTGGCCACGAGGGAGGAGCCTCCGTAGGAGAGGAAGGGTGTGGTCAGTCCGGTCAGGGGGATCAGGCGGGTCACGCCGCCGATGACGACGAAGATCTGCAGGGCGAAGACGGCGGCCAGACCGGTGGCCAGCAGCTTGCCGAAGCCGTCGCGCGAGATCAGCGCCGCGCGCAGCGCCCGCTCGACGATCAGGCCGAACATCAAGAGCACGGCGAGCACGCCGGTGAGGCCGAGCTCCTCGCCGATCGCGGCCATGATGAAGTCGGACTCGGCGTAGGAGATCCGCCAGGGGCTGCCCTCGCCGAAGCCGCGGCCGATCAGCCCGCCCCAGGCCATGCCGAACATGGACTCCACGATCTGGCGGCCCTTGTCGCTGGTGCCCTCGCCGTAGTAGGCGAAGGGGTCCACCCACAGGTCGACACGGGTCTGCACGTGGCTGAAGATCGTGGCGGCCACGAATGCGCCGGCGAAGAACAGCAGCCCGCCGACCACCAGCCAGCCGGGGCGTTCGGTGGCGACGTAGAGCATCACCAGGAAGAGCCCGAAGAACAGCAGGCTGGAGCCGAGGTCCTTCTGCAGGACCAGCACGCCGAGGCTGACGGCCCACATGACCAGGATCGGGCCGAGGTCGCGGCCGCGGGGCAGGTCGATGAAGAGAAAGCGGCGCCCGGCCAGCGCGAGCGCGTCGCGGTGCAGCACGAGGTAGCCGGCGAAGGTGACGACCAGCAGGACCTTCGCGATCTCACCGGGCTGGAGGCTGAACGGGCCGACGCTGATCCAGATCCGGGCACCGTTGATCTCGCGGCCGATGCCCGGGACCATCGGCAGGATCAGCAGCACGATCGCGGCCAGGCCGCTGGTGTAGGTGAAGCGCTGCAGCACCCGGTGGTCGCGCAGCACCACCAGGGTGATGATGAACAGCACCACGCCGACCGTCATCCAGGTCAGCTGCTGGCGCGCGAAGCTGGTGTCGCCGGCAGCCAGGTCGAGGCGGTGGATCACCGCCAGGCCGAGCCCGTTGAGCGCCGCCACCAGCGGCAGCAGCACCGGGTCGGCGTACGGCGCGACGATGCGGACGACGAGGTGGGCGACGATCACCAGCGCGGCCAGCCAGCCGCCGTACCCGACGATGTCGGCCGGGACCTCGCCCTGCACCCCGATGCCGACCGCGGCGTAGGCGCCGATGCCGACGAGGAGCGCGAGGACGAGCAGGAAGAGCTCCGCGCCCCGGCGCCGCCGGTGCACGAAGCCCATGATCGCGCCTTGCTGAGCCATGCCTCAGCCGCCCGTCCTGGCCGCGCCCGGCTGGGCCGGCGACATCTCGTCGGCGAGGTTCTGCACGATCGTGCGGGCCCGGTCGCGGTCGTCGGCGGCCATGCCCGCGGCGACCTGGTCGCGCAGGTGGTCCGGGAGCCGGTCGACCACGACGTCGGTGGTCTCGTAGGGCTCGGAGAGGGAGACGCCGGGCAGGTCGGCGTTGAGGCCGCGGAAGATCACGACCATGCCGTCCTGCTCGCCGACGAAGTACTGGTGCTGGCTCCACGACCAGGCGGCCGCGGCCGCGATCCAGCCGAGTCCCAGCAGCATGAGGGTGACCAGCACGCGGCGCAGCCACAGCAGCCGGTCCGGGGGACGCGGGGCGTAGCGCGCCTGCTCGGGGTCGATCGGGTCGGCCGGGATCGCGTGCACGTCGCCGGGCAGGTCCGGCACCGGCTCGAGCTCGCCGGTGTCGCCGGAGCGGTGGGCACGGAAGAGCCCGGTCATCGGGGCCCGGCCCGGACGGCGGCGCAGCTCGGCGGCCGCGCCGACCAGCATCGGGCTCAGCTCCTCACCCTCGGCGTCGACGACCGGGGAACCGTCGTCGGCCACCACATCGGCGACCACGCAGGTGACGTTGTCGGAGCTGCCGGCCTCGATGGCGACACGCACCAGCTCGATGGCGGCGTACGCCGGGGTCCCGTCGCCGAGCACGGCGGCGAGGCGGGGGTCGGGGAGCACGCCGCTGGCACCGTCGCTGCACAGCAGCAGCCGGTCACCGGGGAGCAGGTCGAGCAGGAACAGGTCCGGCTCGGTGTCCCCGGGGCCGCCCAGGGCGCGCAGGATCAGGTTGCGGTGGGGGTGGACGCGGGCCTCGGCCTCGGTGATCCGACCGTCGTCGATGAGGCTCTGGACGAACGTGTGGTCCTTGGTGAGCTGGCTCAGCTCGCCGTTGCGCAGCAGGTAGGCGCGGCTGTCGCCGACGTGGCCGAACGCGGCGCGGTGGCCGTCGAAGAGCGCGACCGTGGCCGTGGTGCTGGTGCCGTTGAGCGAGGCGTCCTCGTCGACCAGCTCGTTGATCCGGTCGTGGGCGCGGTGCAGGGCGCCGGAGACCAGGCCGAGGAGGTCGTCGGGGGACTCCACGACCGGCTCGGTGTCGAGGCGCCGCAGCTGGCTGATCGCGGTCGAGGAGGCGATGTCGCCGCGCGCCGCCCCGCCGACGCCGTCGCAGACGGCGAGCAGCCAGGGGCCGGCGTACCCGGAGTCCTGGTTGTCCTTGCGGACCCGCCCGACGTCGGAGACGGCGGCGTAGGAGAGGCGGAGCATCGTGGCGGCCGTCACTTGCGCAGCTCGAGGATCGTCTTGCCGATGCGGACCTGGGTGCCGAGCGTGAGCGTGGTGGGCTGGGTGATCCGGCTGGTGCCGATGTAGGTGCCGTTGGTGGAGCCGAGGTCCTCGACGAACCACTGGTCGCCGGAGGCGGCGATGCGCGCGTGCCGGGTGGAGACGTAGTCGTCGTCGAGGCGGATCGCGGCGTCGGAGCCGCGCCCGATGAGCACCGGGGCGTTGTCGAGGCTGGCCTGCTCGCCGGCGTTCGCGCCCTCGACCACGAGCACGTGGGTGGGCGAGCCGCGCCGGCGGCTGGGCGTCTTGGGCGTCCGCTCCTTCTTCGGCCGCGGGCCGCGGCCGCGGTCGGCCTCGGGCACCCGGGCGCCGAACATGTCGGAGCGGATGACGGACACGGCCGAGAGGACGAAGATCCACAGGATCGCGAGGTAGGCGATCTTGACGAGCAGGAGGGTCAGCTCAGACAACGTGGTCCTCCTCGACCACCCGCACGGTGAGGGTGGTGGTGCCGATCTTCACGACCGAGCCGTCGTGAAGTCGGGCGCGGGGCACCTTCTGCCCGTCGACCAGCATGCCGTTGGTGGAGCCGAGGTCACGGACCTCGATGCGCAGGTCAGCGGCGCGCCCGGCGTCCTCGCCGACGCGGAACTCCACGTGGCGCCGGCTCACGCCGGGGTCGTTGATCCGGACGTCCGCGTCGGTGCCGCGGCCGACCACGACACCGGGCGGCTGGAGTGGCTGGCGGGTGCCGTTGACCTCGAGCAGCGCGCGGGCCCGGCGTACCTGCGTGGGGGAGGAGTGGGAGGTGACCTTGGCATGCACCTGGCTGCGGACCCGGAAGCGGCCAGTGGTCAGGTCCTCGGCCTCCTGGAAGGACAGCGTGATCGGCCCGGGGAAGGAGTAGCCCTGCTCGCGGGCGTGCTGCTGCACCTGGGAGACCAGCTCGTCGGCCATCGCGGTGTCGTACGGCGCGAGCCGCTCCAGGTCGGAGCCGGAGAGCTCGACGTGGAAGTCGTTCGGGACCAGTCGCCGCTCGCGGGAGAGGATCTGGGCGTTGTTGTCGCACTCGCGCTGGAGCGCGGCGGCGATCTCCACCGGCTGCACCGCGGAGCGGAAGGCACGGGCGAACGCGCCGGAGATCATCTCTTCCAGGCGCTGCTCGAAGCGCTGCAACCCACGCACGTCGCCTCCTCTCGCCGGAACCCCGGGTCGTGCCTCGTACCGGTCGCGATCCGCGCCGGTTGGCCGCAGACCGAGGACCCCGGACGCGCCGGGGTACGGCCCCGATCGTAGCCATGCCCACTCGGTCGATCTCGTTACCCGTACGCCGGTTTGGGAATGTCGGCGCGGCTGGGCTAATCTCAAGGCGCTTCAGAGCGCGAGTGGCGGAATAGGCAGACGCGCACGGTTCAGGTCCGTGTGTCCGAAAGGACGTGGGGGTTCAACTCCCCCCTCGCGCACAGAAGCGGGGCAACACCCCGCACCCGAGGTCGGGACACCCAGAGATGGGGGTCCCGGCCTCGAGTGGTTTCCGGGGCCATTCTCCGGGGATCTGTCCCGCAGTCGTGGTGGCTAGGCTCGATGACGTGCGCGGTTCCGAGGAACGGCTGAGGCTCACCTGGCTGGGCCACTCGACGGTGGTGATCGACCTGGCGGGGTCGCGACTGCTGGCCGATCCCCTGCTGCGGACCCACAACAACCTCCTGCGCCGCCGGGGGGTGCGGCCGCGCCCGGAGCAGTGGGCCGATCCCGACGCGGTGCTCCTCTCCCACCTGCACCTCGACCATGCCGAGCTCCGCTCGCTGCGGATGGTCGCGGGGGTCCCGGTCCTGACCGGCAGTCGCAACGCGGCCTGGGTGCGCAGCCAGGGCCTGCTCGGCCAGGGGGCGGAGGAGTGGACCGACGTGGGCGCCGTGCAGGTCCGGCTGGTCCCCGCCGTCCACCACGGCCGGCCGATGCCGCACCGTCCCAACGAGGCCCACGGGCACCTGGTGCGCGCGGGCACGACGACCTTGTGGGTGGCCGGGGACACCGCGTTGTACGACGAGATGGCCGACCTGCCTGCGCTGGCCGGGACCGAGCGGCTGGACGTGGCGATCGTCCCGATCGGCGGGTGGGGCCCCCGGCTGTCGGCCAACCACATGGGGCCGGCGCAGGCCGCGCAGGCGTGCGCCGCGACCGGGGCGCGCTACGGCCTGCCGGTGCACTGGGGCACCCTGCACCCGCCCCTGGTGGGGAGGTTCGGCGACTGGTTCGAGCGCCCCCTGCCCGCCTTCGAGGCGGAGGTCGCGGCCGTGGCGCCGGACTGTCGGGTGATCCGGCTCGGGCACGGGGAGAGCTGGTCACCCGGAGGTGACGGCGACACCTGACTCGGGCGCCCCGGTCTCGAGACGCTGGCCGGACTGCCGGAGGAACCCCAGCAGCACCTGGTGCAGCTGGTCGGCGCCCTCCACGCGCTCCGGCACCGAGGTGGCGAGGTCCTGCGGCGCCAGGAGGACCGCGCTGTCCTGCCATCCGCCCAGGCCGCCGTGCGCCCCGACCAGCTCCTCGAAGGCCGCGATGTCGGAGGTCTGCTCGTCCACGGAGCTGTTGAGATAGAGGTCGGGCGCCTTCGGGTCCAGCACCGCGCGGAGCAGCACCCGCCTGGCGTGCTCGCCGTACCGGGCCAGGGGGTCGGTGCCGGTGACCGTGCCCGAGGCCAGGTCGACCCGGCCCCCGTCCCCGTAGGCCCAGGGGACACCGTGCTCGTCGATCCCGGCGACGAACCCCACGCCGGGGTGCTCGCACAGCCCGGGAAGCAGCCGCGGCCAGCGGGCCGTCAGGTCGTCCAGGCTCTGACGGGTCTGGCCCGGCACGTAGAACAGCCCCAGGTTGCCCGAGCCGAGGACGAGGGCGCGGTCGGCAGCGCGGCCGCCGACGTTCCGCTCCGTGTCGGCCGAGTCGATCTGGTCGACCCGGCGGCGGGCCGGAGCCGCGAGCTTGCCCGCGACCCCCTCCTCCCCGATGTCCAGGACCAGTGCGTGCGCCCGGCCCCAGCCCTCGTCGGCCTCCTCGTAGCCGTGGACGCCCTCGTCCATCAGCTCGGTGCAGAGGGTCGAGAGCTCCAGGTCGTAGCGGTCCCTGAACGGCTGCCCCTGGGACTGACCGTGGTCGGAGACGACGACGAGGCGGTAGCGCCGGGCCGCCTGCTCGGCGAGCAGCTCCAGCTGGGCGAGCACCCGGTCCAGGCCTTCGAGGGCGGCCAGCGACTCGTGCCGGAAGAGGCCGGCGTGGTGCGCGACCTCGTCGTAGTCGACGTAGTCGACGTAGATCACCTTGCGCCCACGCTGCATCTCCTCGGCGATCAGTGCGGTGTTCAGGTCGCGCAGCAGGACGTTGGTCAGGGCCCGCAGCAGCGCGAAGGTCCAGTTGCGGCGTATGCGTGGCACCAGCTCGTAGCGCACCTGGGCGCGTGCCTGCCAGCGCTCCTTCGCCACCTCGCCGACGGTGCGGGTGAGGCTGCGGGCGAAGCCCGTCGGGGTGAGCATGAACCAGGCCAGGGCCCGCCTCGTCTGGGGAGAGCCGAGCCGGGCACTCGCCCGGCTCATCGTCAGCATCGCGTTCTCGGCGTCTCCGGAGAACAGGTTCGAGATCGACACCCCGTCCTCGCAGAGCAGGCCCCGGCCGTTGCTCGCCCGCTCCTCGATGAGGCGCGCGTCCGCGGGGCGGTTGGCGACCAGGACCCGGCCCAGCTCGCGGTCGTACCACCGGAAGCCCGGGATGCCGGCCACGGTGCCGTGGAGCAGGCCGAGCTGGCTGGCCGGGGTGGTGCAGGGAAGCTGTGGGGTCCATTCACGGAGCTGGTAGTCCCCCGAGGTCACCCACCGGCGGATCGTCGGGACCCCGCCGGCGCGCACCGCCCAGCTCAGCACCGGGAACGGCACCCCGTCGAGCTGGACGACGAGGAGGCCGTCGACCTCAGGGTCGGGGGGCTGGACCGTGCGGCCACGACGGGCGATCGCAGTGGTGACCGACTCATCGGTGCCGGCGGTGAGGAGGTAGGCCACGATCGTGACACCGGCGGCGCAGAGCCAGCTCGTCACGAAGGCGGCCGTCCAGGTCGCGGTGATCCCCGGGACGAGCAGCATCGCGATGTGCATGACGATGCCCTGGCCGAAGAAGGCCAGGGGGAGCACCGTCAGCCAGCCCAGGCGGACACTGACCTCCACCAGGAGCGGCCGCACCACGAAGCCGACGATGCCGCTGACCACCGAGACCCCGGCCAGGCTCAGCAGCGAGGAGGCCTCGAGGTCGGGCAGCAGCCTGGCGGCCGCCCACAGGATGCCGGTGGAGACCAGCCAGGTGGCGAGCAGCCGCCCGAGGTCGGCGAGGGTGAACCAGCCGCGGCCTCGTTGGCGCGCCCGCCTGGAGGCCGGTGCGTCGCTCGCCATGGGGCGCCTCCAACGGGACGGGTGTCCTGCTCCGGGGCTCGCCCCATCATGGCCGCTGGGGGGGGGTTCCAGGGGAATGCCCCGCGAGACCGGGCGGCGCGGGCCGGGCAGGCGGGCGACCCGCCGAGACACCGAAGGCCGGGCGCGGGGCAGCCGAGCTGCCCCGGGCCCGGCCCAGGATGAGGGTGCCGCAGGTCAGCCGGCGGCGCCGAGGTCGACGACCTCGTCCTTGGCGGGGGCCTGCACGTCGAGGGGCTCGTTGAACTCCGAGAACGTGAACTGGCCGGGCTCGTCGCCGCCCACGACCTCCATCTTGAGGATGTAGTGCTTGTCCTCCTCGCTGCCGATCCAGACGGTGGTCTCCTCGCCGTCCTCCTCGGAGACGATCTCGACCGCGGGGGTGCCGTCGATCTCGGTCTCGCCGACGACCTCGCCCTTCTCCTTCTCGGCGTCGGCGTCGTCGCCCTCGTCGAGGTTGTCGAGGAAGGCGTCGAGGTCGCAGATCTCGGTGAAGCCGCCGCCGGGGACCTTCGCCCACTTGTCACCGATCAGGCCGATGAGGGCCTCGGCCTGCTGCTCGCCGCCGGGGCCCGCGCTCTGGGTCCAGAACTCCTTGGAGCCCTTGAGGTAGGACTCCTCGCCCAGCCCGATGATCTCGGCCTTGGCGCCGTCGCTGGAGATGCTGCCGGTGCAGTCACCGGAGGTGGTGAGCCGCAGGTCCAGCGACATCTTGGTGCCGTCGGTGGTGATGTCACCGGCCATCCGGACCGACTCGAGCGCCTTCATGTCGGTGAGCGCGGCGTCCTGGATCTCCTTGATCGGCTTGTCGGCGAAGCCGTTCTCCGAGGCCTCCGACGACGAGCCCCCGGACGAGTCCTTCGACTCCTCGTCACCGCCGCAGGCGGCCGTGGCAGTGAGCATCACGGCCCCGGCCACGGCTGCGGCCAGACGGGTACGCCTCTTGTACGTCACGTTGTTCCTCTCAGTTCTGTGTCCTGGAGTCCTCAGTGTCTCCTGTGCCCCCTGAGGTCATGCAGGGGTGAGGGACCGGATGGCCGGGTGGCGCCGGGGAAAACCACCCGGCGCCCGCGTCCGCGCCCCTAGTGTGTGCTCGATCCCTGCGGCGAAGGAAAAACCCCGATGACCTCCTCCACGTCGGCATCGGGGCGGCTGTGCGCTGCCCTGGTGGCCGCGCTCCTGCTCCTCACCCTGCCGCTCGGCGCCCCGGGCGCCCGCGCCGACGAACCGGCTGCTGAGCCGCCAGGGCCGTCCGGGCCGTCGGGGTCGCCCGCGCCGATGGTCGTCGGGGATCTGGGCGCCCCGGCGGCGGGTGTCACCAGCCGTTGGGTTCGCCTCGACGGCCCCTGGGCCGTGGTGGGGGCAGACGGTCGCTTCAGCCTGTCCGCGCCTTCGGCGCCGGCGCGGCTGGTCGTGCTGCAGGAGTACGGCGCGGAGACCTCGCGCCTGCGGATCGAGACGGCACCGACGGACCTCTCGGCCGGCTCCGACCTCGGCGTGCTCGACGTGCCGGTGCTCGAGCCGGTCACCGTGCGGGTGGTCGACGCCGGTGGCCGCGCGGTCCCCGGCGCCGCGGTCACCCACCTGTGGGGCCTGCCGCAGTCCCCGGTGCCGGGCGAGGCGACGTGGGAGCACGCCGGGCACGCCCTGTCGCCCGGTCTCCCGGTGGAGCGGGCGGCCATGAGGGCGTCCCTGACCACCGATGCGTCTGGCGAGGTCAGCCACGGCTTCACCCGGTCCGCGGACGGTCGGATCCTGTCCGGCTCCGCCTCGTTCACGTTCGCGAGGCACCTGCCTCCGCACGTGGCGAAGCTGAGCGGCGCGCAGCCGCAGCCCGACGGCAGCCTCCTGGTGCGGCTCGCGGACCTGGTGCTCCCCGAGCCGCCGGGCCCGGTCGGCAACCTGCGGGCCGTCCCGGGCGACGGCGGGGTGCTCCTGCAGTGGGATCCGCCCGCGGTCGCAGGGACCTGGCGGCACTACGTGGTCACCGACGTCGCCACCGGTGTCGAGCAGAAGGTCATCTCCGAGTTCGCGCGGGTCGCCGCGCCCAACGGGGTGGCGGGCCGTTTCCGGGTGCGCGCGGTCGGCCTGACCGGCGAGAGCCCGGAGGCCGTCTCCGCGTCGGTGACGCCGCGGGCGCTGCGGGTCCGCCTGGTCGGCCCGCGCGACGGCGCCCTGGTGCTGGGCCCCGCGACGTACCGCGTGGTGTCGTCGCTGCCGCTGGCCTCGCTCGACTGTTCCTCACGACGGGCCTACGTCCGTGGGTGCGCGACGGGGCGGATCACGGTGCGCGCCCACCGCGATGCCACGGTGAGGGTGACCCTGACCGCGCGGGACTCGATGAGCAACGCGGTGCGCCTGCGCCGCTCCCTCGTCCCGGTGACTCCGGCGACCGAGATGGGCCGCCTCCGCGGCTGGACGCGCGGACGCGACTCCGGCCCGCACCTCACCACCGAGCGGCGCGGCGCGCACCTGCTGGTGCGGCCTGGACGCGAGCGCCGCGAGTTGTGGGTGGCGGTGGACACTGGCCGCGGGCGCGGCGTGCTCGAGGCGGTCGATGGCGCCGGCCGGAGCCTCGGGCGGGTCGACCTGGCCCGCCGGCCCGCAGGCCGGGGGACTCTGGTGCGACTGGTGCGTACCGACCGGCTGCCCCGCGCCGTCCGGCTCGTGGTGCGCTCGACCGGTCGCCCGGTGACCGTGCGCGGTTGGGCCGACCTGGACTGAGCCGAGCTGGGCTGGGGCCGAGCGGGGCTGAGCCGAGCCGGGCTGGGCTGAGGCCCGACGCTCTCAGTCCTCGGGTTCGGCGCTGCCGAGGTCGACGATCTGGTCCTTGGGCGGCGCCTTCACCTGGAAGGCGTCGTTGAAGTCCGAGAAGGTGAACTCCCCCGGCTCCTCGCCGGCCTGGACGCGCATCTTGAGGATGTAGTGGCGACCCTCCTCGGTGCCGACCCAGACGGTCGAGACGTCGGCGTCGTCGTAGATCTTGACCTCGACCGCGGGGATGTCGTCGACGGTGGTCTCGCCGACGACCTCGTTCTGCGGGTTCGCCGACTCGCTGGCGTCGCTCTGGTCATCGAGCTCGTCGAGGAAGGAGTTGAGGTCGCAGAACTCGGTGAAGTCGCCGCCGGGGATCTTGGCCCACTTGCCCGCGAGCGTCGAGATCAGCTGCTCCGCCCCCGACCCGGCGTCGTCGCCGGCGCTCGTGCGCCAGAACTCCTCGGTGCCCTTGAGGTAGGAGGTCGTGCCCTTCCCGATGATCTCGGCCTCCGCCCCGTCGATGGAGACCGTGCCCTGGCAGTCGCCCTGGGTGCTGAGCTGCAGGTCCACGGCCAGCTTGGTGCCGCTGTCGCGCAGTGAGCCCGCCACCCGCACGAACTGCAGGGCGCGCATGTCCTTGACGGCCGCCGCCTGGATCTCCTCGACCGACTGCTGGGCGAAGGCCTCGCCCTCGGAATCGTCCGAGTCGGAGGCGGTGGCGTCCGAGGACGCGGAGTCGGTGGACTCCGAGGACTCCGAAGCCGAGGGGGAGTCCGAGGAGGACCCGTCGTCGGAGTCGTCACCGCACGCCGCCGCACCGGCCAGCAGCACTGCACCGGCCACGGCTGCGGCCAGTCTGGTTCGCCTGTCGTACGTCGTCACGTCGTACCTCCTGGGTCCGGGGCCGGAGCCGGTCCCGGGTCTGCGAATGGCGCAGCTGTGGTGCCCTGGGTTCTCCTCAGGCTCTCACGTCACCGGGCGCCCGTCAGGGCCCGAGGGCAGGGGTCCTTCGGCACTGGTGCACCTGCCTGCGCGCCTCGTCCCGACCCCGGGATACTGGGTCCATGCCGTCCTCGAGCGACCCACGCCGTACCCGACGGGGCCGCGGGGCGCTGCTCCTGCTGCTCGTCCTGGTGCTGGTGAACCTCCCGACGCTGATCGGCGTGTGGAACCGCCTGGAGGTGGAGCGCTCGGGAGAGGACGTCGCCGCGCGGGTCGTGCAGACCCGCCCCTCGGACTCCGGGGTGCTGGTGAGCTTCGCCTACCCCGCGAGCAGCGGGATCGACGACGACACCGCCTACGCCGTCGAGGTGGACCGCGAGACCGGTGCGCGCGCCACCGAGACCGGCACGCTGACCGTCCGGGTGCGCCCCGAGAACCCCGCGACGTACGTCGTGGACGGGCAGGTCCGCGACCGCTCGGCGGTGGTGCTGCCGCTGGTCCTCAACGGCCTGGTGCTGCTGATCGCGCTGCTGCTGTGGCGGGTGCGCGGGCGGATGCGTCCGGAGCTGGTGCTGCGCGCCGACAGTGACCTGGAGCCCGGCGAGGACGCGCCGCTGCTGGAGCGGGTCGCGGGACTGGAGTACGTCGTGCAGGGCCGGGTCGCCTCGGTGTCGGCCGGGGAGGACGGCGAGGTGCTGCTGGAGGTCGCCGACCGGCGGGTGCGGGTGCTGCTCGACGGGCACGCGAACCCGGTGGAGGTCGGCGGCGACGCCCGGGTGCAGGGACTCATGGTCGGCTGATCAGACCGGCTTGCGGGGCACCGCCAGACTGGCGTCATGCACACGCTCGCCGACTTCTCCGCACGGTCCATCGAGGGCCAGGACATCGATCTCGCGGACTACCTCGGCCAGGTCGTCCTGGTCGTCAACACGGCCTCGAAGTGCGGGCTGACCCCGCAGTTCGAAGGTCTCCAGTCGCTCTACGACCGGTTCGGCGAGCAGGGCTTCACCGTGCTGGGCTTCCCGTGCGACCAGTTCCGCGACCAGGAGCTCGACGACGACGCGGAGATCGCGGGCTTCTGCCAGCGCAACTACGGCGTCAGCTTCCCGATGTTCTCCAAGATCGACGTCAACGGCGAGGACGCGCACCCGCTGTACCGCTGGCTGCGCACGGAGCAGAAGGGCGTGCTCAGCGACCGGATCAAGTGGAACTTCACCAAGTTCCTGCTCGACCGGGACGGCAAGGTCGTGGCCCGCTACTCACCGACCACCAAGCCGGAGAAGATCGCCGCGGACATCGAGCGCGCGCTGGCGGCCCCGCGCGGCTGAGGGCCAGGACGTCGTACGGCCGGGACGGCCAAGGAACGCGTACGGCCCAGGAGCACCGAGGTGCGTCCTGGGCCGTACGGCGGGTTAGGCGGGGTCAGACCTTGACCGGCTCCCGCTCGTCGAGCTGCATGTGCGGGCGTTCCAGGCTCTCGCCCTCGACGTCCACGTTGGGCAGGATCTTGTCCAGCCACCTCGGCAGCCACCAGGCCTTCTCGCCGAGCATGTACATCAGCGCCGGGACGAGCGCCATGCGGACGACGAACGCGTCGAGGAGCACGGCGACGGCGAGCGCGAAGCCCATCGACTTGATGATCGGCTCGTCGATCAGGATGAAGGCGGCGAAGACCGAGATCATGATCAGGGCGGCCGCGGTCACCACGCGGGCGCTGTTGCGGAAGCCGTCGACCACCGCTTCGCGGGTGCTCATGCCGTGGACGTGCGCCTCGCGCATGCGGGTGACCAGGAAGACCTGGTAGTCCATCGCCAGGCCGAACACCAGGCCGATCAGGAAGATCGGCATGAAGCTGACGATCGGCTGGCCCTCCATGATGCCGAAGGCGCCCTCCTGGAAGACCGCGACGGTGACGCCGAGCGTGGCCAGCACGGACAGCAGGAAGCCGAACGTCGCGGTGAGCGGCACCAGGATCGAGCGGAAGACCAGCATCAGCAGGATGAACGCCAGCCCGATGACGACGGCCAGGTAGACCGGCAGCGCGTCGTCGAGGCGGTCGGAGACGTCGGTCGTGATCGCGGTCAGGCCGGTGATGCCGATCTCGGTGCCGGTCTCGGCCTCGAGGGCGTCCTGGCCGTCGCGCAGCGAGCTCAGCAGGTCCTTGGTGGCCTTGTCCTCGGCGCCGGACTCGGGCGTGATCATCACCTGCGCGCCGGTGGCCGGCTCGGTCACGGCACCCTTGTCGTCGGTGACCTCGTTGGTGGCGATGATCTGGGCGTTGGCCACGTCGTCCTGGCCGGCGGCCCAGGCGGCGACCTCGCCGAACACCTCGCCGCGCTCCTCGGCGGGCACGTCACCGGCGTCCACGACCACCAGCAGCGGGGCGTCGCGGCCCGGGCCGAACGCCTCGGCGGTCAGGTCGGAGGCCTTGCGGGCGGTGGTGTCGCTCGAGGCGGTGCTGTCGGTCGGGAAGGCGAGGTAGAGCTCCTTCATCGGGATCGCCAGCGCGCCCAGCACGATCACCGAGACCAGGGCGACCGCCCACGAGCGCTTGCCCACGAAGCGGGCCCAGCGCACGCCGTTGTTGAGCACCCGGCCGTCGTCCTCGCGGGCGGGGGCGTACTTGCGGACCTGGCCGCCGAAGGCCTTGGACTTCAGCAGGCCGAGGATCGCCGGCAGCAGGGTCAGCGCCACCAGCACGGCGATGAACACGGTGCTCGCGGCCGCGAGGCCCATGGTGGTGAGGAACGGGATGCGGACGACGGCGAGTGCGGCGAGCGCGATGAGGACCGTCAGTCCGGCGAAGACGACCGCGGAGCCGGCGGTGCCGACGGCGACGCCGACCGCCTCCTGGCTGTCATCGGTGTGGTCGTGCTCGGAGCGGTAGCGCGCGAGGATGAACAGCGCGTAGTCGATGCCGACCGCCAGGCCGATCATCGTGGCGAGCATCGGGGTGGTCGAGCCGATCTCGGTGAACGCGGTCATCGCGGTGACCCCGGCGATGCCGATGCCGACGCCGAACACCGCGGTCAGGATCGGCAGGCCGGCGGCGACCAGCGAGCCGAAGGTGAGGACCAGCACGAGCAGCGCCACGGCGATGCCGACGAGCTCGGAGGTCATGCCGATCTCGAGCATGCCGGTGGAGCCGGAGCCGTTGGCCTCGATCTCGAGGCCGTCGACGCGGTGCTCCTCCATGGCGTCACGCAGTGCCTCGATGGTCTCCGGCTCGACGTCCGCGACGGTGTCGACGTCGAACTCGAAGCTGATCTGGCCGACCCGGCCGTCCGGGGACAGCGGCGAGAGCGCCTGGGCGTTGTCCTCCGCGACGTCGCGCGGGGTGCCGGCCTGGGTGGCCTGGTCGACGATCAGCTGGCGCTGCTGCTCCGCCGCCTGCACCGGGTTGGCCAGCGGGGCCTTCTCCGGCATCTGCGGCAGCGCGGCCAGGTCCTCGACGAGGGCGTCGACCTCCGCGGCGTACGCCTTGTCGGAGAGGGTGCTGCCCTCCGGGGCCGCGACCACGACGTTGACGGTGGCCTGGTCGAAGGGGTCCTTGGCGCCCGGGAAGAGCTCCGCCTGCATGTCGGCGGCCTTCTCCGAGGGGATCCCCGGGATCGAGAAGGAGTCGCTCATCGGCTTGGACTGGGTGGCCGCGAAGCCGCCGACGGCGACGAGCACGACGAGCCAGCCGACGATGAAGAACGGCCAGCGCCGGAAGGCGGTCCTGCCGAGTCGGTACAAGAGGGTGGCCACGGGGGTCTCCTGAGGAAGGGGTGTGGTGCGGGGTGTGCCCCGGAGGGCGGGGCGGGCCGAGGGCCGGGTGGTCAGGTGAAGAGCTCGCGGGCCGCAGCCAGCGTGTGGTCGAACAGGTCGGGGATCGATCGCTCGTCGCCGGCGACGTAGGTCCCGATCGCCGACTCGAAGACGGTGACGAGCAGCCGGACGAGCAGCCGCGCGCGCACGGCGTCGACCCGCCCCTGCTCGCGCTCGACGATCAGGTCGACGAAGCCGCCGACGAACTCCTCGAAGCGGTCGATCACCGCCGTGAGCAGGCGCGGGGTCGTGGTGATCAGGTGGGTGATGCGGGCGATGTCCTCGCGGTCGAGCTCGTCGCTCTGGCCGTCGAGGAGCTCGTGGGCGAGCACGGCGAGGTCGTCGATGAGCCGCCCGTGCGGGCCGCCTTCGACGAACCGCGCGCGGGTGTCCTCGGCGATCACGGGTACCGGTCCGAGGACGGCGTCGAGCTTGCCGGGGAAGTAGTTGAACAGCGTGCGGCGCGACAGCGCGGTCGCCTCGGCGAGGTCGTCCATGGTGAAGCCGTCCAGCCCGCGCTCGGCGGTGAGCACCTGGGCGCAGCGCGCGATCCGGATCTCGGTCGCCAGACGACGTGCCTCTCGCGTCGAGAGGGCGGGTGAGGTCATGGTGAGATTCTTGCACTATGCCCCAAATAGTGCAGGAATGTGAGGGCGGTCACTGCCTTGCCTGGGGGCGGCCGGAGGCGGAGGGTGGCCGGATGACCTTCCGTCCCCTGCACGCCGCCGTCGCGCTCGTGGTCGCCATGGGGATCGGTCTCGGGTGCAGCCCGGAGGCGAGCGGCCCGGATGCGGGTCCGGGGGTGGCGGTGTCGAGCTCGGTGTCGGCGCCCGCCGTGGTGGCGCCGGGTTCGGTGGAGCCGGGTTCAGCGGTTCGGGGCCCGGTGCGGCCGGCGGGGGTGCGGCGCCGGGTGCTGGCCATCTCGGTCGACGGGCTCGCGCCCGGCGTCGTACGACGGCTGGGGCCGCGGGGGACGCCGACGCTCCACCGGCTGCTGCGCCGGGGCGCCTCGACCCTCGAGGCGCGCACGGCGGTCGAGATGACCGTGACCCTGCCCAACCACACCAGCATGCTCACCGGGCGCCGCATCGACGCCCGCCGCGGCGGGCACGGCGTGACCTGGAACGACGCCACCCCGCGCCGTGCGATCCCGCGTGACGCGCGGGGACGGCGGGTGCAGTCGATCTTCACCCAGGTGCACCGGGCCGGGCTGCGGACGGCGATGTTCGCGGGCAAGGACAAGTTCCGCACCTTCCCCCAGACCTGGCCGCGGGCGATCGACCGGGTGCTCATCGCGGAGGACCAGGGCCGGCTGGTCCGAGCGGCGCGCCGCGACCTGGTGCGCGGTGGGCGCGCGTTCACCTTCCTGCACCTGCGCGGCCCCGACAGCGCCGGTCATCGCGAGGGCTTCGGCTCCCCGGCGTACGTCGCGGCGGTGCGGGAGGTGGACCGCCAGCTGCGCGGGGTGCTGCGCACGGTGCGGGCCCACCCGCGGCTGCGGCACGAGGTCGTGGTCGTGCTGACCGCCGACCACGGTGGCCGCGGCGAGGCCGGGCACGACGTGGCGACGCGCGCGGCGAACTACCGGGTGCCGTTCCTGGTCTGGGGGCGCGGGGTGGCGCGCGGCGATCTCTACCGGCTCAGCCCCGGGCGGCGGAACCCCGGCCGCGCGCACCCCGGCTACGCGCGCCCGCGCCAGCCGGTGCGCAACGGCGACCTCGCCAACCTCTCCGCCGACCTGCTCGGCCTGCCCGCGGTCCCCGGCAGCACCATCGGCACCCGCCAGGACCTCCGCGTCCTCCGCTGACCCCCGCCGAGTCGGCCCTTGTGGCGGAGTTATCCACAGAGCGTTGTGGACAACGGGGCGGGGCGTTGGTGGGGGCGTGCGGCCGCCCGTCTGAGCGCGTCGCGCCGGGGTTTCGACGTACGGGGGATGCCCTAAAGGGTGAGATTTCCACCGAGTTATCCACAGGGGGCTGTGGATAGTTTCGCCATGGAGCCTTCGTGAGGAGGGAGTCAGCTGCGGTCGGCGAGGAGGGCGGCGCCGACGATGCCGGCCTCGTTGCGCAGGGTGGCGGGGACGATCTCGGTGTCCAGCTTGAGCAGCGGGAGGAACTCGTCGGCGCGCTTGCTGATCCCGCCGCCGACCACGAAGAGGTCGGGGGAGAAGAGCATCTCGAGGGTGGAGTAGTAGCGCTGGAGCCGGTGCGCCCAGGCCTTCATCGACAGGTCCTCGGCCTTGCGGGCGCTGTTGGCCGCGCGGCTCTCCGCGTCGTGCCCGTCGATCTCGAGGTGGCCGAGCTCGGAGTTGGGGACCAGCACCCCGTCGTGCACCAGCGCCGAGCCGATCCCGGTGCCGAGCGTCGTGACGATGACCAGTCCGCGGCGCCCGCGCGCGGCGCCGTACTCCACCTCGGCGAGGCCGGCGGCGTCGGCGTCGTTGACCACGTGCACCTGGCGCCCGGTCGCCTCGCTGAACAGCGCGTCGGCGTCGGTGCCGAGCCAGGCGCGGTCGATGTTGGCGGCCGAGTGCACCACCCCGTGTCGTACGACGCCGGGCACCGTCACCCCGACCCGTCCGGTCGCCTCGGGGAACCGCGCGAGCAGGGCGACGACCGTCGCCGCGACCGCCTCGGGGGTGGACGGCTTCGGGGTCTCGACGCGGGCGCGCTCGCCGGGCTCGCCGGACGCGAGGTCGACGGGGGCGCACTTGATGCCGCTGCCGCCGAAGTCGATGCCGACCGGGGTGACTCGGGAGTCTGGAGTGAGTGGCGTGCCCATGGACTCACGGTAGAGCCTGCTTCGTTTGACAGAAGCGGCCCCCTTGTCAAGCAGGTTGACAATCCCTAGGGTTCTGTCAACCACGCGCTGGCCGTGCCGGCTCGCTCTCCGATCGCCCAGGAGGCCCCATGACCGTCCAGAGCACCATCCCGCCCGGCTCGGTCGAGCAGTGGCGTGATCCCAAGCGCCGCCTCTGGCTGATCGGGCTGGTGGTGCCCTCCCTGGCGTTCGTGGCGTACGCCGGCTGGGGGCTCACCGGCTTCGGCGGGTTCCTCTGGATCGGGCCGGTCGTGATCCTCGTCGTCGTCCCGGCGATCGACCTGTTGACCGGCCTGGACCGCTCCAACCCGCCCGACGACGTGATCGAGCAGCTGGAGCGCGACCGCTACTACCGCTGGATCACCTATCTCTTCCTCCCGGTGCAGTACGCCGGCTTCCTCGGCGCGATGTACCTCGTCGCGCGCGGCGACCCGCTCCTGGGCCAGGGCGACCTCGCCACCTGGGAGAAGGTCGGCCTCGCGGTCTCGATCGGCTGCATCGGCGGGATCGGCATCAACACCGCCCACGAGCTCGGGCACAAGAAGGAGAGCCACGAGCGCTGGCTGTCCAAGATCGCGCTGGCGCAGAGCTTCTACGGCCACTTCTACATCGAGCACAACCGCGGCCACCACGTGCGCGTCGCGACCCCCGAGGACCCGGCGAGCAGCCGGCTCGGCGAGAGCTTCTACGCGTTCTGGCCGCGCACCGTCCTCGGCTCGCTCAGGAGCGCCTGGCACCTGGAGAAGCGCCGCTTCGCCCGCCGCCAGCAGCACCCGTTCCGCCCCGGCAACGACGTCCTCAACGCCTGGCTGATGTCCGTGGTGCTGTGGGCCGCGGTCGTGGTCTGGCTCGGTCCCGGGGTGCTGCCCTACCTGGTGATCCAGGCCGTCGTCGGCTTCTCGCTGCTGGAGGCCGTGAACTACCTGGAGCACTACGGGATGCTGCGCCAGAAGGTCGGCGTCGGGAAGCGCGAGCGCTACGAGCGCGTCGACCCCTCGCACTCGTGGAACTCCAACAACATCGCCACCAACGTGCTGCTCTACCACCTCCAGCGCCACAGCGACCACCACGCGAACCCGACCCGGCGCTACCAGACCCTGCGCGACTTCGAGGAGAGCCCGGTGCTCCCGACCGGGTACGCCGGGATGATCGGGCTGGCGCTGGTCCCGCCGCTGTGGCGCCGGGTGATGGACCCCCGGGTGCTCGCGCACTTCGACGGCGACGTCACCCGCGCGAACATCTCCCCGCGCCGGCGCGACAAGGTGCTCGCGGCGGCGTACCCGCCCCCGGTTGCCGAGGCGGTCGAGGGGCAGGTCGAGGGGGCGCGCGCCGACGTGACGGCGGTCGATGCCGAGGAGGTGCTCGCCGCGGCGTGCCCGAGCTGCGAGTACGTCTACGAGGTCGCCGCCGGCGACGAGCACGAGGGCTTCGCGGCCGGCACCGCCTGGGCCGACATCCCCGCCGACTGGTGCTGCCCGGACTGCGGGGTGCGCGAGAAGGTCGACTTCGTCCCGCGCGAGCGGGCGGTGACGGGCTGAGCCGTACGCCGGCGGCCGGGCCGGCCCGGGGAGTGCTTCCTAGACTGGTGTCATGTCCCTGACCACTCGCGAGCGAGTCCTCGATGCCGCGGTCGCGATGACGACCGAGGAGGGCTGGGCGAAGGTCACCATGGCCCGGCTCGCGGACCGGGTCGGGGTCAGCCGGCAGACGGTGCACAACGAGATGGGCACCAAGGCCGGTCTGGCCGAGGCGATGGTCCAGCGCGAGCTCCAGCGGTTCCTCGGCGAGGTCAGCGCCGCCTTCGACGCCTACCCCCACGACCTGGTCGCCGCGGTGCGCGCCGCGTCGCTCGCGGTCCTCGAGCACGCCCAGGACAACCGCCTGCTGCACGCGGTCGTCTCGGCGACCCATGGTGCGGACACCGAGCTGCTGCCGCTGCTGACGACCCACTCGGAGTCACTGCTCGCCGGCGCCAAGGCCGTGGTCGCCCTGCGGGTCGCGGCGTACGACGTCTCGCTCGTGCCGGCCCAGCTCGACGCCGGCATCGACATGATCGTGCGGGTCGTGCTCAGCCACGTCATGCAGCCGTCCGCCACGCCGGCCGCCACCGCCGAGTCCATCGCGTGGGTCGCGGCTCGCGTGCTCGGCGCGGATCGCCCGAGCGGCTAGGCGCGCTCAGCGCTCGACGCGGATCCCCAGGGCGTCGGCCAGCGCCGGCGCCAGCCGGGCGAGCTGGTCCGGGCTGACGGTCGCGCCGCGGAGGTCGAGCAGCCCGTCGACGACCGCGAGGTCGGCGCCGCGCAGGTCGAGGTCGCTCAGGGTGCTGCCGCGGACGTCGAGCTGCCCCACCCGGCTGTCGGCGAGGCGCACCCGCCGCGCCTTGGCGTTGCTGAGGTCGAGCTCCTCGATCAGGCAGTCGGTGAACGCGACGTCGAGCAGCTCGGCGCCGCGCAGGTTGACGAAGCTCAGCTTGCACCCGACGAAGTGCACCGAGCGCCACTGCGACTCATACGCCTCGAGCGAGCCCAGTCGTCCGCTCACGCGTACGTCGCGCCACTGCCCGCGCGCGGCACGCACGACCGGCAGGACCACGCGGTCGAGGTGGACCTCCGAGAGCCGCGCGCCCTTGAGGTCGGTCTCGTCGGCCGACACGCTCGTCAGCTGCGTCGACGCCAGGACCGCCCCTGTCAGGTCGAGGTGGTGCAGCGTGAGGTCGGCGTACCGCACCGACTCCAGGTCGGCGTTCCGCCGCAGGTCCGCGGGGTCACCCTCGGCGAGGGTGCCGAGCCGGAGGTCGTCGATCTGGGGCGGCCGGGTGGACTTGCGGGCGGGGGGCAACGCGCGCTCCTTGGCAGGGGGTGGCTCAGCGGTGGGTGGGGTCCTGGGGCTCGCTCGGCGCCGGCGGGCGGGCGGCAAGGAGGGCCGGGTTCATGCGGATCGCGTCGTTCACGCCGTACCGCACGGCGAGCCGGATGATCCAGAACACCGCCCAGACGCAGACGAGGGCGAAGACGACGGTGAAGAGAGGGAGGACGAGGATTCTGGACACCGGGCAAGGGTAGGGGTGACCGGCTTCGGTGCCGCTGTCGTGGTCGGGAGCCGTCGCCGTGGACGTTCGCGGCGTCGACTGTTCCGTTTGCTTCCTTGGCTTCATCAACGGCCGGGGCACCCAGGGCCATTGGCAAGGCGCTGCACGTCCACTTCTTCTGGAAGGCGTCAGTCCAACGACGACGACACCGAGGGCTCTGCCGCCCGATCGTCGCCTCGGAGGCTCATCCGTACGTGCACCCGGCTCGTCCCGACGAGCCGGGTCCACGTGTCGGTCACCCGCGCCGGGTGAGGAGCCAGACCCGGGCGCGCTGCAGCCAGGGCAACTCGCCGAACACGATGGTCGGCACGGCAACCGTCGCCAGTACGAACGTGCGCAGGACCGGGTTGGCGTCGCTTAGCCACGGGCCGAGGACCAGCGACAGTACGGTCAGGGTCGGGAAGACCGCCAGCCAGATCATGACGGCCATCTGCGGCCGGGTGGGCGGACCGACCGGCGCGGGTGCGGTCGCCTGGACGTGGCTGGTGTCGGCCTGGCTTTGGGTGATGGTGCTCATCGACTTCTCCTTGGGGTGATGACGGGGTGTCGAGCAACCACGGTGGTCGTGCATGACCATGCGGAGAAGGCACAGCTCAACCGGGGACTGGCGGTCCCTGTCTGAACCACCGCCGGTGACGCAGGATGGGGGCATGATCGACCGTGCCGGCCTGGCCGACTTCCTCCGCCGGCGCCGCGACGCCCTGCGCCCCGAGGACGTCGGGCTGCCGCCGGGCTTCCGGCGCCGCGCGCCGGGACTGCGCCGCGAGGAGGTCGCGCAGCTGGCCGGGATGTCGACTGACTACTACTCCCGGCTGGAGCAGCAGCGTGGCGCGCACCCGTCGGCGCAGATCGTGGCGTCGCTGGCCCGAGCGCTGCGCCTGGAGCTCGACGAGCGCGACCACCTCTACCACCTCGCCGACCTCACGCCCCCGGCGCGACGGGCCGGGCGGCACATCGGTCCCGGCCTGCTCGCCCTCGCCGACAGGCTCACCGACGTGCCGCTCGTCATCGCCACCGACGTCGACGAGGTGCTCTGGCAGAACGCCCTCGCCGACGCGGTGCTCGGTCACCGAGAGCCCGGGACGGGTCGCGAAAGCAACATCACCTGGCGCTGGTTCGCGGTCCCCGGGAGCCGGGACCGCTTCCCCGGGGAGCACTGGGCGACCCACTCCGCCGCCCACGTCGCCGACCTCCGGGCGACCCACGCCAGGAGAGCCGGCGACCCCGACGTCGTCGAGCTGGTCAACGACCTGCTCGAGCGGAGCGCGGAGTTCCGCAGGCTCTGGGAGCGACACGAGGTTGCCGTACGTCGACATGCGCTCAAGTCGATCGTGCACCCGGAGGTCGGGCTTCTCGAGCTGACCTGCGAGATCCTCTTCACGCCCGAGGAGGACCTGCGGATTCGTGCGTTCCTGCCGGTCGAGGGCACCGATGCCCGGGAGAAGCTCGAGCTTCTCCGGGTGATCGGCACGCAGAGTTTCGAGCAGAGCGGCACCTGACGCAGGCGCCCTCGGTGCGCGACTGCCAACGATCCTCGACGGTTGTTGCATTTCGGCTGCCCACGCTTCTCGTGGGGCTCTCATTTGGCCTGTGTGACCGGGCGTCGCCAGGGCCAGGAGAGGCTCAAGAGGTGTTTGCCCAGCTCGAAGCAGCGTTGCCCTCCCGGCTCGTCAATCACCGCGGTTCGAGCTTCGGAGGAAGGCGTGAGCACATCGACGAAGACAGGCCGAGTCGTCAGTGGGATGGACCCGCACAAGCGGTCGGCGACGATCGACGGGGACTGCTGCACGAGGGCGCAAGACAGTAGTTGCTTTGGCTCGGAGTGGTCGTCCGCTTCGCGGCGGATTGCCCCTCTTCACACCTGCCGCGGGGCGGCGTCGTCGTGGTCCAGAAGTGTCGGTGGTCTCTGCTTGACTGGACCTCAGTCGACGCAGGGAGACGACCGTGAGCGTGCAGGCGGTGGCGGAGCACCCGGTGAGCCGGTGCGTGGCCGAGGTGGCCGCGTCGCTGGCGGCCGTGCGCGACGTCGACGCGGCGTACCTGCCCGCTGCGGCGCACCGTGACGCGCTGGTCGAGCTCACCCGCCTCGTCGGCCAGCTCGAGGAGCTGCGGATGCGCGTCATCGATGCCGCCGGCGGCCCAGGCGGGCTGGCGCAGGACGACGGGGCACGCACGTCAGCGGCCTGGCTGGCCTCGCGCACGCTGACCGGGTACGGCGCCGAGCGGCGGGCCGAGCTGCTGGCCTCGGCGGTCTCCCAGCGCTGGGGGCGGGTCGGGGAGGCGTTGGCCGACGGTCGCATGCGCGTCGAGCAGGCCCACGTCATCGTGAAGGCGCTCGACGACCTGCCGACCGACGAGGTGGCCGCCGACGTGCTCGACCGTGCGGAGGCGCACCTGGTGGCGCTCGCGGAGACCTACGAGCCGCGCAAGCTCGAGCTGCTCGCCAGCCGCATCCTCGAGGTGGTGGCCCCCGAGCACTACGACGAGCTCGAGCGCCAGGCCCTGGAGCGTGCCCAGCGGCGCGCCCACAACGCCACCGCCTGACCATCCACCCCCGCGGCGACGGCGCGAGCGACGTCAAGGCCCGGGTCCCCGACGCGGTCGCCTCCCGCCTGCGCACCCTGCTGGAGGCCTGGACCTCCCCGCGGCACGCCGCGTCCAGCGGGGACATCAGCGGCCGCGACCCGGCCACCGGGGCGCGGCTGACCCAGGAACGCCTCATGGGCCTGGCCTTCTGCTCCCTGCTGGAGTCCGTCGACCCGGCGCGGCTGCCCGTCCACGGCGGGGCGTCCACCCAGATCGTCATCACCATCGACCTGGAGGCCCTGCGCAGCGGCCTCGGGCACGGCACCCTCGCCACCAACGGCGACCGCGAGACCCCGGTCAGTGTCGGGGAGGTACGCCGCCTGGCCTGCCACGCCGGCATCGTCCCGGCCGTGCTGGGCAGCCGCAGCGAGGTCCTCGACCTCGGGCGCAGCAGCCGGCTCTTCAGCCCCGCCCAGCGCCGGGCCGCGCTCGTGGGCCGCCACACCTGCGCCGGCCAGGGCTGCACGATCCCCGCCACCTGGTGCGAGGCCCACCACCGCCGCAACCCCTGGTCTCGCGGCGGCACGACCGACCTCGACGACCTCGAGTTCCTCTGCCGGTGGCACCACCAGCGCGCCCACGACCCGACGTACACCACCGAACGCCTGGCCAACGGCGACGTACGGTTCGCGCGGCGGACGTGAGGTCGCGGCGGCTACCGTCGGATGCCAACACTGGGCTCGGGTCGGGCGGGGGTACGACGATGGGACTGCGGCAGACGCTCGGCGCCGGCGCGATCGCCGGCGTGCTGCTCCTCGCGGCCGCGTGCGCGGAGTCGCCGAGCGAGGAGCCCGGGCCGCCGGCGGCCGGCCGCAGCTCCGGATCCGAGCTGGCGGCCGGGGGCCAGGACCCGCAGAGCCCCGCCACCTCCGCCGGGGACGACCCCTTCGCCGAGTACGCCGTGGAGCGCCCCGGCCCGCTGCGCGAACGCCTGCTCTCCGCCGACATCCTCATCTCCACCGAGGAGACCATCTCGAAGCAGACGGTGCAGCGGATCCGCCGGCTGCCGGGGGTGACCGCGGTGGAGCCGCTGTCGGTGGCCCTGGTGAGCGTGGAGGACCGGGTGCTGTCGGTGGCGGCGGTCGACGCGGCCGGCTACCGCCGCTTCACCGGGCTCGCGACCGCCGAGGAGCAGGCGGTCTGGGACCGGGTCGCCGGCGGCGAGATCGCGGTCCGACCGGCGCTCCAGGCCAGGCTGCCCCTGGACGAGCAGGACTTCGTGCGCCTCGGCAGCGAGGAGGGCTCGCCCAGCGCCCACGTCGGGGCCTGGGCGCCGCAGGTGCCGACCATCGACGCGGTGGTCAACGAGCGCTGGGCCGAGGAGCTCGGCATGCAGCCGGGCAACGCGCTCGTGGTCTCCACGACGATCACTGCCCCGCAGGCGATCCGCGGGCCGGTCAAGCGCATCCTCGGCGCCAACGCCTCCATCCAGCTCCTCGACATCGCCACCCGCCTCGGCCTGGACCCCGACGCCGTGCAGACCGCGGTCGTGGTCGGCACCGTCGCCGACGCGGTCGGGTCCTTCAGCTACCGCACCCTCGGCGGCGGCCGGATCGCGCCCGACCCGGCCTGGGTGGCCAGCCACATCAGCACCGAGCAGGTGCCGATCCTCGGCACGATGACCTGCAACCGGGCGATCTTCCCCCAGCTGCGCGCCGCGCTCGAGGAGGTCGTGGCCAGCGGGCTGGCCGGCGAGATCCACCCCGAGGAGTACGCCGGGTGCTACTACCCGCGCTTCATCGCCGGCAGCACCACGCTGTCCAACCACTCCTTCGGTCTCGCCTTCGACATCAACGTCCCCGGCAACCAGCGCGGCACCGCCGGCGAGCTGCACCGCGGCGTCGTCGCGATCTTTGAGAAGTGGGGCTTCGCCTGGGGCGGCGACTGGCGCTGGACCGACCCGATGCACTTCGAGCTCGCGCGGCTGGTCGACCCGGATTGAGCGTCGCGGGCGCTCCGGCTGGGTAGCGTGCGTCACATGCGAGCCGTCCAGGTCATCACCACCACCGGTCCCACCGACATCGAGCTGCGCGACGTCCCCGCGCCGAAGGCCGGGCCCGGGGAGGTGCTCGTCGACGTCCACAGCGTCGGAATCTCCTTCCCCGACCTGCTGCTCAGCCGCGGGGAGTACCAGCTGCGCCCCGAGCCGCCGTTCACCCTCGGCGTCGACTTCGCCGGCACCGTCGCCGAGCTCGGCCCGGGCGCGGAGGAGCGCTTTGCGGTCGGCGACCGGGTCGCCGGCGTGGGCGGGTACGGCGGCGCGGCCGAGCAGGCGGTCAGCCCGGTGGACTTCACCTTCGCCCTCCCCGACGCCCTGTCGTACGACGAGGGGGCGGCGCTGCCGATGAACTACCTCACCGCCCAGTTCGCCCTCGACGAGCGGGCCGGGCTGCGCGCGGGGGAGACGGTGCTGGTGCACGGCGCCGCCGGCGGGGTCGGTACGGCGACCCTCCAGGTGGCCCGCGGCATGGGAGCGCGCACGATCGCGGTGGTCAGCACCCCCGAGAAGGGCGACTTCGCCTGGGCCGCGGGCGCCGACGAGGTGGTGCTGCTCGAGGGCTTCCGCGAGGCGGTCGGCGAGCTGACCGGGGGACGCGGTGTCGACGTCGTGCTCGACCCGGTGGGCGGGGACGCGTTCACCGACTCGCTGCGGGTGCTCGCGCCGCTCGGGCGCCTCCTGGTCGTCGGGTTCGCCTCCGGGCAGGGGATCCCGCAGGTGAAGGTCAACCGGCTGCTGCTCAACAACGTCGACGTGCGCGGCGTCGGGTGGGGCGCCTACGCGATGGCGCGCCAGGGCTACCTGCAGCAGCAGTGGGCCGCGCTGGTGCCGATGATCGCCGACGGCGCGGTGCGCCCGCCGATCGGCACGACGTACCCGCTCGAGGACTTCGGGCGCGCGCTCGTCGACATGGACGAGCGCCGCACGCTGGGCAAGTCGGTCGTGCGGGTGCGCTGAGCCCGACTGGGAGCCCACGGTCGCGCCCCGTGGCGACGGGTTCAGGCCGGGCGGGGCAGGATGGCGCCATGAGCATCGACGACATCACCCGCCAGGCCGGCCACATCATCCTCGACGGCATCACCGCCGCCGACGTCGAGACCGGCGAGGCCATGGAGGCCGCGTTCGGCAAGCTGCTCGAGATCGAGGCCATCGAGGTCACGATGGACGAGGAGGAGGGCGAGCTCGAGCTCGACATCTCCCCGCTCATGGGCGGCGTGCTCGCCGTCGTGCGCGAGCTCGTCGACGAGGTGGCCCGCCGTGACGGCTCCAGCGTGGAGGACGTGCTCGCGCTGATGCGCGGTCGCCTCGACGCCATCGAGCGCGAGGAGCCGCACGACCACGACCACGACGGTCACCAGCACTGAGCGACCAGTTCTG
This sequence comes from Nocardioides ochotonae, assembly GCF_011420305.2. Lineage (NCBI taxonomy): Bacteria > Bacillati > Actinomycetota > Actinomycetes > Propionibacteriales > Nocardioidaceae > Nocardioides > Nocardioides ochotonae. The sequence continues at coordinate 54,028 of NZ_CP061769.1, forward strand.
AGCGCCCGGCCCCCGACCCTGCGTCGGGGGTCGCGGCTATCGTCGTGACGGTGAGCATCCTCGACGACGCCCGTCCGGGCATGAACCCCGACATCCGGCCCCAGGACGACCTCTTCGGTCACGTCAACGGACGCTGGCTGGAGGAGACCGAGATCCCTGCGGACCGCTCGAGCTGGGGTCCGTTCGTCCAGCTGGCCGACACGGCCGAGACCCACGTACGCGAGATCATCGAGCACCTCGCCTCCGGCGGCGCCCCGAGCGTCGCGGATGCCGGGGCCGCGGACGACGCGCGCAAGATCGGCGATCTGTTCGCCTCCTTCATGGACACCGAGCGCATCGACGCCCTCGGCCTGGCCCCCGCGCAGCCGCTGCTCGACGCGGTCGCCTCGCTGCGCGAGGTCCGCGACGTCGCGCCGCTGCTCGGCGAGCTGGAGCGGCTCGGCGGCCATGGGCTGTTCGGCTCCTACGTCAGCACCGACGCCCGCGACTCCGACCGCTACCTGTTCCACCTCAGCCAGGGCGGCCTCGGCCTGCCCGATGAGTCCTACTACCGCGAGGACAAGTTCGCCGAGATCCGCGCGACGTACGTCGACTACCTCACCCGGCTGCTGGGCCTTGCCGGCCACCCCGACCCCGAGGGCGCCGCACGCACCACCCTCGAGCTCGACACCCGACTGGCCAAGGGCCACTGGGAGCGTGCCGAGACCCGCGACGTGCAGAAGACCTACAACCTGCTGAGCGAGGCCGAGCTCAAGGAGCTGTGCCCGGCCTTCGACTGGGACTCCTACATCACCAATCTCGGCGGCGACGACCAGACGGTCGCCCAGGTGATCGTGCGCCAGCCGTCGTTCTTCGCCCACCTCTCCGGGCTGCTCAGCGAGGTTCCGCTCGCCGACTGGCAGGCCTGGCTGACCACCCGGGTGCTGCGCTCGGTCGCGCCGTACCTCACCGACGACTTCGTCGAGACCAACTTCGACTTCTACGGCCGCACCCTCAACGGCACCCCCGAGCTGCGCGCGCGCTGGAAGCGCGGCGTCTCGCTCGTCGAGGGCGCCCTCGGCGAGGCCGTGGGCCGCGAGTACGTCGCGCGCCACTTCCCGCCGCGCGCCAAGGCGATGATGGACGAGCTGGTCGCCAACCTGATCGAGGCCTACCGCCGCTCGATCACCGAGCTCGACTGGATGACCGAGGAGACCAAGCAGCGCGCCTTCGCCAAGCTCGACACCTTCCGGCCCAAGATCGGCTACCCCGAGAAGTTCCGCGACTACAGCGCGCTCACGGTCACCCGCGACGACCTGCTCGGCAACGTCGCGGCGGTGTCGGCGTTCGAGACCGACCGCCAGCTCGCCAAGATCGGCAGCCCGGTCGACCGCGACGAGTGGTTCATGCTGCCGCAGACGGTGAACGCCTACTACAACCCCGGCACCAACGAGATCTGCTTCCCCGCCGGCATCCTGCAGAAGCCGTTCTTCAGCCCCGACGCCCACCCGGCCGAGAACTACGGCGGCATCGGCGCGGTCATCGGCCACGAGATCGGCCACGGCTTCGACGACCAGGGCGCGCAGTACGACCCGCTGGGCAACCTCGAGGACTGGTGGACCCCTGCCGACAAGGCCGCCTTCGAGGTCAAGACCAAGACCCTCATCGAGCAGTACGACGGCTTCTCCCCGCGCAGCCTGCCCGGCGAGAAGGTCAACGGGGCGCTGACGGTCGGTGAGAACATCGGCGACCTGGGCGGTCTGACCATCGCGCACCGCGCCTACCTGATCTCCCAGGGCGGCACCGCGTCGGTCGAGGACCGGCGCACCCTGTTCACCAACTGGGCCTTCGTGTGGCGCACCAAGCGCCGCCGCGAGCAGGAGCAGCAGTACCTCACCGTCGACCCGCACAGCCCGCCGGAGTTCCGCGCCAACATCGTGCGCAACCTCGACGAGTTCCACGAGGTGTTCGAGACCCGTCCCGGTGACGGGCTGTGGCTCGAACCCGAGGCCCGGGTGCGCATCTGGTGAGCCGCGGATCCCCGGGCGCCCGCGGAGGGACGCACCCGGCGCACACCCAGCGCCAGGCCGTCCGCTTCGACTGGGGCCTGCCCGGGGCACTCGCCCAGGACGCCGACGTGACGGTGGTGGTGGACGTGCTCTCGTTCACCACCACGCTCACCGTCGCGCTCGAGCGTGGGATCGAGGTCTTCCCGTTCGGGGCCAACGACGTCCGGGCGACCAGCTATGCGCTGACCCGCGACGCCACGCTGGCGGTCGGTCGACGCCGGGCGCTTCCGGGCGAGGTCAGCCTGTCGCCGAACTCGGTGGCGACCGCCGACCCCGCCGTACGCCGCCTGGTGCTGCCCAGCCCCAACGGCTCCTCGATCTGCTTCGCGCTGGCGGCTGCCCGCCCCGGCAACACCGTGCTCGCCGCCTCGTTCCGCAACGCCGGCCCGGTCGCCGACGCGGTGCGCGCGGAGATCGCTGCCGGGCGCACGGTGGCGCTCATCGCGGCGGGGGAGCGCTGGCCGGACCGCTCGCTGCGTCCCGCGGTCGAGGACCTCTGGGGTGCCGGGGCCGTGCTGCGGGCGCTCACCGCGCGCGGGGAGCAGGACCTCAGCGTCGAGGCGCGCGTCGCGGCCTCGGCGTACGACGCGGCCTCGGGCGCGCTGCACCGCGAGCTGTTGGACAGCGCGAGCGGCCGTGAGCTCGTCGACCGGGGCTTCGCCCGCGACGTCGAGATCGCGACCGGCACCGGGAGCCGCGTGGTCCCGCGCCTCCAGGGCGAGTCCTTCGCCCCGTAACCTGCCCTGCGTGTCGTGGCAGATGAGGACGGTGGGCGCGCTGATGCGCGTCACGCGGCGGCGGCGCTTCGCCGATCCCGACGGTGGGCCGGCGCTGCTCGCGCGGCCCAAGGGCCCCTCGGACCCGCCGGCGCGGCTGCGACGCCGCTGCGTCGTGGAGACCGACGTCGTCGAGGGCTTCGCGGTGCACCGGGTGCGCGCTCGCGCGACGGCGCCGGGTGGTCCCGCGGTGGTCTACCTGCACGGCGGCGCCTACGTGAGCGAGATCGTGCGCCAGCACTGGTCGCTCGTCGAGGACCTGGCGACCGCGCCGGGACCCGGGGTGGAGGTGGTGGTGCCGATCTACGGCCTGGCGCCGCAGCACCACGCCACCGATGCGCTGCGCCTCACCGGCGCGGTGCTGCGCGGGCTGCTCGACGAGGACCGCCCGGTGCACCTCGCCGGGGACTCCGCCGGTGCCGGGCTGGCGCTGGCGCTCGCGCTGCACCACCGCCCGCTCGGGCCCGGACTGCTGCGGGGCCTCACGCTGATGGCGCCCTGGCTGGACCTGCGGATGGCCAACCCCGGCATCGACGCGGTCGAGCCGCACGACCCGTGGCTGGCACGCCCGGCGCTGCACGCGGTGGCCAGGTCCTGGGCCGGCGGGCTGCCGCTCACGGACCCGAGGGTGAGCCCGGTCCTGGGCAGCGACGAGGCGCTGGCCGCGCTGCCGCCCGTCGAGCTGTGGGTCGGCACGCGCGACATCACGCTGCCCGACACCCGCCTGCTGGCCGAGCGGCTGCGCGCCGCGGGGGTCGCCGTACGACTGCACGAGGAGCCGGGCGCCATTCACGTCCACCCCCTGCTGCCGGTGCCCGAGGGCCGGGCCGCGCGGCGGGAGCTGGTCCGCCGAGCGGTCGACTCCCTGGCCGTCGCACCCGCGTAGGACCCGCCTAGAATCCAGGGCTGTGAGCACCTTCCCCACCGAGGTCGTCGAGGCCGTCTGCCGGCACATGAACGACGACCACACCGAGGACAACCTGTTGATCGTGCGCGCCTTCGCGCTGCCCGAGGCGAGTGCCGCCGTGATGACCGGGGCCGATGGCGACAGCGGCCACTTCCGCGCCACCACGCCGGCCGGGGAGCAGGACGTCCGGGTGCCGTGGCCGGGGGCGCCGATCACCGAGCGCGCGGAGATCCGCCGCGAGGTCGTCGCGCTGTACGACGCCGCGTGCGCGCGCCTCGGGGTGGAGCGCCGCCCGGAGCACTGAGCGCTCGCGCCGCCAGGACGACGGCGTCCCCGTCGCCGAGGCGATCGCCCGCATCGCGGCGCCCTGCCAGTACCTGCTCGCTGGGCGGGTGGTCGCCGGGAGACTCGGTGATGCGACCACGCCAGCCTCAACAGTCAGATTGCGTCGACGTTTGGTCCCCAACGACAACGATCCGGCCTGTTGGGGTGCTGTTCGTGACCAATCGTTGGTGGTGTCGAGCGGCTCGGCGAGCGACCGGCTCGGTCGGCCGCTGACCACCGGCAACGGCCCGGAGCCGGGGCGAGTTCGTCCTACACTCATCGGGACCGATCCGGACGTACCCGCCCAGCGTGGTTCGTGCGACGGACGCACTGTCCGCCGGACGACGTGCGGGGGTGGCGCGCCCGCGCCGGCCTCGAGATGCCGGCGCCCGCCGGGGGTCTCGACCCCAACGGCTCGCAAAGGACAGCGCTCATGGACTTCTGGGACGTCTTCTGGCTCATCGTCTGGTCGTTCTTCTTCATCTCCTACCTGATCATCTTGTTCCACATCGTCGTCGACCTCTTCCGCGACCGGGAGCTCTCGGGCCTCGCCAAGGCGATGTGGGTCCTGGCGCTGCTGGTGCTGCCGGCGCTCACCGCGCTGGTCTACCTGGTCGTGCGGGGCCGAGGCATGGCCGGCCGCGACCGGCAGGCGGCGGAGCAGGCCGCGCAGGCGACCGACAACTACATCCGCTCGGTCGCGGGGACCTCCCCGGCCGAGCAGATCGCCACCGCCAAGCAGCTGCTCGACACCGGCGCGATCACCGAGGAGGAGTACGACGTCCTGAAGTCCCGGGCGCTCGCCGCCGTCTGAGCGTCGGGTGCCGGGAGCCGGGGAGAAGCAGCGGAGGGGAGGTCAGGACTGTCCGGACCCGCTGGTAGACAGGTCGCATGAGCGTTTCCCAGGACTCCCCGGCCGCCGCCACCGACGTCCGCCAGCAGGCGGAGGCCCACCTCCGCGCCCTCGTCGGGCGCGAGGACGCGGTGCTGCGCGAGGACCAGTGGTCGGCGATCGAGGAGCTCGCGGTGCACCGGCGCCGCGCCCTGGTCGTGCAGCGCACCGGGTGGGGCAAGTCCGCGGTCTACTTCGTCTCCACCTTGCTGCTGCGCTCGCAGGGCGCCGGGCCCACGGTGATCGTCTCGCCGCTGCTGGCCCTGATGCGCAACCAGATCGCCGCCGCCGAGCGCGCCGGCATCCGCGCGGTGACCATCAACTCCACCAACATCGAGGACTGGGACCCCATCCACGAGGCGGTGCGCGCCGGCGAGGTCGACGTGCTGCTGGTCAGCCCCGAGCGGCTCAACAACCCCGGGTTCCGCGACGAGGTGCTGCCCCGGCTGGCCGCGACCTGCGGCCTGCTGGTGATCGACGAGGCGCACTGCATCTCCGACTGGGGCCACGACTTCCGCCCCGACTACCGCCGCATCCGCACGCTCCTGGGCGACCTGCCCGAGGGCATCCCGGTGCTCGCGACCACCGCCACGGCCAACGAGCGGGTCACCGGCGACGTCGCGGAGCAGCTGGGCAGCGACGTCCTGGTGCTGCGCGGCACCCTCGACCGCGAGTCGCTGCGGATGGCGGTGGTGCGCCTGCGCACCCCCGAGCAGCGGCTGGCCTGGCTCGCCGACCACCTCGCCGAACAGCCCGGCAGCGGCATCGTCTACTGCCTGACCGTCGCTGCCACCCAGGAGATCGCCGACTACCTGCGCAGCCGAGGGCACGCGGTCGCGGCGTACTCCGGGCAGACCGACCCGACCGAGCGCAACGCCCTCGAGCAGGACCTCATCCACGGCCGGGTCAAGGCGCTGATCGCCACCAGCGCGCTCGGCATGGGCTTCGACGCGACGCTGGGGTTCGTGGTCAACATGGGCGCGCCGAGCTCGCCGGTCGCCTACTACCAGCAGGTCGGCCGCGCAGGCCGCGGCACCGCCGAGGCCACCGTGGTGCTGCTGCCGGCGCCGGAGGACCGCGACATCTGGGCCTACTTCGGCTCCCTGGCGTTCCCGCCCGAGCACCAGGTCCGTCAGACCCTCGAGGTGCTCAGCGACGCCGGGCGCCCGATGAGCACCATCGCCCTGGAGACCTACGTCGAGCTCAGCCGCAACCGGCTGGAGACGATGCTCAAGGTCCTCGACGTCGACGGCGCCGTACGCCGGGTCAAGGGCGGCTGGGAGGCCACTGGCCAGCCGTGGGCCTACGACGCCGAGCGCTACCGCCGGGTCGCGGAGGCCCGCGAGCGCGAGCAGCGCGCGATGCTCGACTACATCTCCACCGACCGGTGCCGCATGGAGTTCCTGCGGGCCCAGCTCGACGACCCCGACGCCGCCCCCTGCGGGCGCTGCGACAACTGCGGCGGCTTCACGGTCTCCGTGGAGGTCTCCGAGACCGCTGTCGCCGAGGCGGAGGCGCGGCTCTCCCGACCCGGTGTGGTGCTGGAGCCGCGCAAGATGTGGCCCACCGCGCTGGCCAACCTCGGCCTGGACTGGAAGGGCAAGATCGCCGACGGCCCCGAGCCCGGCCGGGTGGTGGCCCGGCTCACCGACCTCGGCCACGGGCAGTCGCTGCGTGACCTGTTCCGCGTCGACCCCGAGCAGGGCGCCCACGACGGGCCGGTGCCGGTGCCGCTGGTGCGCGCGGTCGTCGAGGTGCTCGGCGACTGGCGCCCGCGGGTGGACGCGATCGTCCACCTCGACTCCGCCACCCGCCCCGAGCTGGTGCGCGACCTCGCCTCCGGGCTCTCGCGCTACCTGCGGGTCCCGATCGTGGGCCGCTTCGCGATCGCCGAGCCGGCGATCGGGCCGCGCCAGGGGGCGATGAACTCCGCGCAGCGCGTGGCGGCCGTCGCCCGGCGCTACGAGCTCGTGCTCGACGATCCCTCGGCGCTCCAGGGCGCCTCGGTGCTGCTCGTCGACGACCTGGTCGTCACCGGCTGGACGATGACGGTGGCGGGTCGGGCGCTGCGCCAGGCGGGCGCCGGGGCCGTGCACCCGCTGGCGCTCGGCACGGAGTCGTAGGGGGAGTCCTAGGCTCGGTCCATGCGCATCGGCCTCGCCCTCCTGCCCGACGTCCCCTGGGCGGAGGCGCGGCACCGATGGCGCGCCACCGAGGAGATGGGCTTCGACCACGCCTGGACCTACGACCACCTGGTCTGGGGCGGGTTGCCCGACGCGCGCTGGGGCGGCGCCACCCCGCTGCTCGCCGCGGCCGCGGGGGTGACCTCCACGATCACGCTCGGCACCCTGGTCTCCTCGCCGAACTTCCGCCACCCCTACCAGCTCTTCCGCGACGCCCAGATGCTCGAGGACGTCTCCGACGGCCGGTTCGTGCTCGGCCTGGGCGCCGGCGGCGACGTCGACTCCCGGGTGCTCGGCGGCGAGCCGATGGGCCTGCGCGAGCGGGTGGACCGCTTCCACGAGTTCGTGGAGGTGCTGACCCGGCTGCGCGAGGGCGACCGGGTCACCACGCGCGGTCGGTGGTTCTCCACCGAGGAGGCGCGCACCGTCGGGGGCCTGGACCGCACGCCGTACCTCGTGGCGGCCAACGGGCCCCGCTCGCTGCGCCTGGCCGCCCGCGCGGGCGACGCCTGGGTGACCACCGGGCCCGGCGGCGGGGTGGACCTCGAGGAGTGGTTCGCCGGGCTGGCGCGGTCCGCGGAGACCTTCACCGCGGCGTTGCACGACGCGGGGCGCGACCCTGCGATGGTGCGCCGCTACGTGATCACCGACGCCTCCCCGCACCTGTCCGACGCGGGTCGCTACGCGCTGTCGAGCGTCGGCTTCTTCACCGACCTGGCCGGACGGCTGGGCGAGCTCGGCTTCACCGACCTGGTCACCCACTGGCCGCGCGAGGACACGACCTACGTCGGCAGCGTCGACGTCCTCGAGGCGGTCGCACGCGACGTGCTGCCCCGCCTGCGCGGCTGAGACCCCCGGTCCCCCGAACACCGGCCCCCGGAACGCCGCGAGGCGGCCACCCTGCCGGGTGACCGCCTCGTCGACGTGCGCGTGCGGGCCGGGCCCGCCGTACCGCTGGGTCAGTGACCCATCATCAGCGCCGGGTCCGCCGGCACCTCCGCCTTGCGGCGGGGCAGCAGGAACGCCGGGATGAGCACGGCCGCGATCATCACGGTGGCGACCCAGAAGGTGCCGCTGAAGACCCCGGCCAGGTCGGCGAGGGGGTTGGGGCCCGTGAGGTCGACGTCGTTCTTCATGCCGTTGGTGAGCAGCACCGAGAAGATCGCGGTACCGATCGAGGCGGCGACCTGCTGGATGATGTTGAGCAGGGTCGAGCCGCGCGCGACGGTCGGGCCACGCAGCGTCTGCAGTGCGGCGGACATGATCGGCATCATCGTGGCGCCCATGCCGAGGCCCTGGATGAACAGCGCCGTGCCGAGGAACCAGTACGACGTGGTCGCGTCGAGGGTGGCGAACAGGCCCATGCCGATGACGATGGTCGTGACGCCGGCCAGCACGATCTTGCCGGGGCCGATCCGGTCGCTGAGCGCGCCGGCGATCGGCATGGTCAGCAGCGCGCCGACGCCCTGCGGGGCGAGCAGCAGGCCGGAGGCGAGGGCGGTCTCGCCGCGCACGCTCTGGAAGTACTGCGGGAAGAGCAGGCTGGCGCCGAAGAAGGCGATCGCGAACAGCGACATCGCGATCACCGCGACGCTGAGGTTGCGGTTGGCGAAGAGGCGCAGGTCGACCAGCGGGTGGATGTTGCGGCGGGCCAGCGCCCACGGCACGAACGCGATGATCAGCAGCGCGCCGATGAACGCCGGCACCAGGACCTCGGCGTCCTGGATGGTGCCGGTCTCGGGGATCATCGAGATGCCGTAGAGGAACAGCGCCAGGCCGGGGGAGAGCAGCACCATGCCGAGCCAGTCGAAGGACTCCGACGGGGTCGGGTTGTCGGCCGGCAGCACCTTGGCGGAGTAGATCACCGCGGCGAGGCCGATCGGCACGTTGATGAGGAAGATCCAGTGCCAGCTGAGGGAGTCGATGAGCGCACCGCCGACGATCGGGCCGCAGATCGGGCCGAGCAGCATCGGGATGCCCATGACGGCCATGACGCGGCCGATCCGCTCCGGGCCTGCGGCGCGGGTCAGGATCGTCATGCCCAGCGGCACGAGCATGCCGCCGCCGAGGCCCTGGACCACGCGGAACGCGACCAGCATCTCCAGCGAGGTGGCCGCGGCGCAGAGCGCGGAGCCGGCCGTGAACAGCACGATCGCGGCGAGGTAGAGCCGCTTGGTGCCGAACCGGTCGGAGGCCCAGCCGGTCAGGGGGATCACGCTGGCCAGCGCCAGCGTGTAGGCGGTCATCGTCCAGGCGACCTGCGCGGTGGTGGCGTCGAAGTCCTCCTGGAAGGTCTTCAGGGCCACCGAGACGACAGTGACGTCGAGGATCGACATGATGGCGCCGAGGACGACGACGCCGGCGACCAGCAGGACGCCACGATCGAGGCGGTCGGGCTTGCCGGGCGCGCCGGACGGGGGTTCGAGGGTGGTGTCGGTGCTCACCGTGGGAGGCTACGTGGGCCGCCCGGGGACGGCGAGGGCTGAGGCCCCGCTCCGGGCATGGGAACTCTCACGCCCGGAACGGGAATAGAACTGGTTTCAGGAAACCAGCGCGCGGACAGCGTCGACCAGCGAGGCGTCGTCCGGCTCCACCCGCGGGGAGAAGCGCGCCACGACGGTGCCGTCGGCGGCGATGAGGAACTTCTCGAAGTTCCAGGCGATGTCGCCGGCCTCGCCCTGCTCGTTGGGCGTGGTGGTGAGCTCGGCGTAGATCGGGTGCCGGTCCTCGCCGTTGACCTCGATCTTCTCGGTCATCGGGAAGGTGACGCCGTAGGTCGCCGAGCAGAACTCCGCGATCTCCTCGGGCGAGCCGGGCTCCTGGCCCATGAACTGGTTGCACGGCAGGCCGATGACCTTGAAGCCGCGGTCGGCGTACTCCTCGTGGAGCTTCTCCAGGCCGGCGTACTGCGGGGTGAGGCCGCACTTGCTGGCGACGTTGACCAGGAGCGCGGGCTGGCCGCCGGTGATCTCGCCGAGGGTGGTCGGCGTGCCGTCGAGACGGGCGATCGGGGCGTCGAGGATGCTCATGGGGCCACCCTAGTGACGTCCGCCCAGCGCGTGGCCGCGTGTTCGTCGATCGGCCTGTCCGGGGATCGGCCGGATGTCGGTCGCGACGACTACCGTCGTCCCGGTGAGCTTCGTTCCCGTCACCGGTCCGGCGACCTTCCGTGCCGGTGAGCCGCCGCGCGAGGGAGTCGTCGTCTTCACCGGTGACGACGGCCGCGGCCGCAGCGTGGAGCTGCCCATGCGCGCCGCGCTGCCGGTCCTGACCCGGGCCCACCAGCGCGATGACGCCCACCCCAGCGTCGGGCTGCTCGCGGGCGCGGTGCTGCTGGGCATGCGGCTGGTGGCCGCGGGCCGCTTCGAGCCCGCCGACACCGACCCGCCGAGCTGGCGCCCGGCGCCGCTCGACGAGGCCGACCGGGCCCGGGTGGAGCTGCTGGCCCAGGCCCGCGCGCACGACGGGCTCGACGAGGAGGCGGCGGCCGAGGTGGTGCGCGAGGTGCTCGCCGCGGTCGTGGACGCGATGCCGCGCAGCGCGCCCGAGGCGACCGCACGCACCCGGCTGGCCCCGCCCCGCTCGGCCCCCCGTCGTACGCCGCGGCGCCCGGCGGTGCCGGTGCCGGCAGCTGCTGGTGCCGCGGACCCCGCGGACGACGCACCGCTGCCTGCGGGGGAGGACCTGCCGGTCGAGGACTTCCGGGCCCGGCTCCAGGCGCGGATCGCACGGCACCGCACGCAGCCGCCGGACCGGCGCGAGCTCGCCCAGCTGGTGACGCTCTCGCTGCGGGTCGAGGCCGACGAGGAGGAGCTGGTCGGCGGGTCGGTGCGGCTGGTGCTGCAGGTGCAGGACGAGCGCGACCCGCTGCACGTCTGCGACGCCGCGCTGCTGTGGCTGGAGTCCGGGGCCGAGCACGGCTTCGGGGACCGGGCGCGCACCCACGCCATGATCGCGCTGCGCGCCGCCGCCGAGGCCTGGCCGGTGCTCGACCGGTTCCTGACCCTCCGGGTCCCCGACGAGATCAACCTCGACGCCGCCGAGATCACCAGCCTGCTCCAGGACGGCGTCGCCGCGCTGCGTGATCGGGGCATCGACGTGCTGTGGCCTCGCAGCCTCGGGCGCGACCTGACCACCCGGGCCGTGCTGGACCGCGCCCCGCGGGGCGCGGCCGGCGACCGCGAGCCCGAACGCCAGGAGGACCTGCTCAACGACGGGCTCTTCGGCAAGGACGACGCGTTCACCTTCAGCTGGCAGGTCGCGCTGCACGGCGACCCGCTGACCGAGGAGGAGATGGACGAGCTGGCGCGCGCGGCGACCCCGATCCTCAAGCTGCGCGGGAACTGGACGGTGGTCGACCCCGGGGTCGCGCGCCGCGCCCGGCGCCGGCTGCTGCGGCGCGCGAGCGCGGGTGAGGCGATCGCCGCCGCCCTCACCGGCGTGGTGCACCTGCCCGCGGGCAACGACGAGGTCGAGGAGGCCTCCGTCATCGTCGGCGCCAGCCTGGTCGGCCTCAGCGAGCGGCTGCGCACGGCTCCCCACCGCGAGCCGGTCGCGCCGCCTGCGGGCCTGCACGCGACGCTGCGCGACTACCAGCTCCAGGGGCTGACCTGGCTGGCCGAGCTCAGCTCGCTCGGGGTGGGTGCCTGCCTGGCCGACGACATGGGCCTGGGCAAGACGATCACGCTGATCGCGCTGCACCTGCACCGTGCCGAGGAGCGCGGCGACCGCTCCGGTGATCTGCTGGACGATCTGCCCGGCAATCCACCTGGCAATCCACCTGGCGGCCCGACGCTCGTCGTCTGCCCGGCGAGCCTGCTCGGCAACTGGGAGGCCGAGATCCACCGGTTCGCGCCGGGGGTGCCGGTGCGGCGCTTCCACGGGGGCGCGCGCACGCTCGAGGGGCTCGACGGCGGGTTCGTGCTCACGACGTACGGCACGATGCGGACCTCCGCGGCCGAGCTGGGCGCGGTGCCGTGGGACCTGGTCGTCGCCGACGAGGCCCAGCACATCAAGAACGCCCGCACCTCCACCGCGCGGGCGCTGCGCACGATCGGCTCGACCGCGCGGGTGGCGCTCACCGGCACCCCGGTCGAGAACGACCTCACCGAGCTCTGGTCGATCCTCGACTGGACCACGCCCGGGCTGCTCGGCAGCCGGCTCGCGTTCCGCCGGGCCTGGGCCGCGGGCATCGAGTCGGGCACCGACCCGGCCAAGGCGCGGCGCTTCGCCGAGCTGATCGAGCCGTTCCTGCTGCGCCGGCGCAAGTCCGACCCCGGCATCGCCCCCGAGCTGCCCGCCAAGACCGAGACCGACCACCCGCTGTCGCTGACCCGCGAGCAGGTCGTGCTCTACGAGGCCTTCGTGCGCGACACCCTCGAGCGCGTCGAGCGCGCGGAGGACGAGGCCACCCGCCGCGGCCTGGTGCTGATGCTGCTCACCGGGCTCAAGCAGATCTGCAACCACCCGGCCCACTTCCTCAAGCAGTCCGGCGCGGTGCGCCTCGCCGGGCGCTCGGAAAAGCTCGACCTGCTCGACGAGCTGGTCGAGACGGTGGTGGCCGAGGACGGCGCGGTGCTGGTCTTCACCCAGTACGTCGCGATGGCCCGGCTGCTCGAGGCCCACCTGAGCCGCGCCGGCGTCCCCCACCAGCTGCTGCACGGCGGCACCCCGGTGCGCGAGCGCGAGGCGATGGTGAAGCGGTTCCAGGCCGGGGAGGTGCCGGTGTTCCTGCTGTCGCTGAAGGCCGGCGGCACCGGGCTCAACCTCACCCGCGCCGACCACGTCGTGCACCTGGACCGCTGGTGGAACCCCGCCGTGGAGGACCAGGCGACCGACCGCGCCTACCGGATCGGGCAGACCAAGCCGGTGCAGGTGCACCGGATGGTCACCGTCGGCACCATCGAGGAGCGGATCGGCGAGCTGCTGGCGCGCAAGAAGTCGCTGGCCGAGTCGGTGCTCGGCAACGGCGAGGCCGCGCTCACCGAGCTCAGCGACGCCGAGCTGCGCGACTTCGTGACGCTGCGGCGCGACTCGTGAGCGAGGGCGCCGTCACCCACCGCCGGCTGCCCGCGCGCCGCGGCGGCCTGCGGGCGCGCAGCTGGTGGGCGCGGGCCTGGCTGCGCGCGGTCGAGGAGGCGGCGTACACCCCCGAGGACCTGGTCGCCGGCCGAGCCGTGGCGCGCGCGGGCCGGGTCGGGCGGATCACCGTGGAGTCGGGTGGGTTCCTGGCCGCGGTCGAGGACGACGGCGAGGCCTGGACCGTGGTGGGCGCGGTGCCGGTGCTCGACGGTGCGGGCGCCGAGGCGTTCGTGGAGACCGTCGCCGCGGAGTCCGGGCGGGTCGCCGCGCTGCTCGCCGGCGACCTGCCGCACGCCCTGGTCGAGCACGCCGAGGAGGCCGGCGTCGAGCTGCTGCCGTACGGCGGGGAGCTCGGCGCCACCTGCACCTGCGACGCCTGGACCGACCCGTGCCCGCACGCGCTGGCGGTGCTGGTGCAGCTGGGCCAGCTGCTCGACGAGGACCCGTTCGTGCTGCTGCACCTGCGCGGCCTGCCCCGCGAGGCCCTGCTCGCCCGGCTGCACGCCCTCAGCACCGGTGCCGACCCCGCCGCCGACGCGCCCGACCCGGCACCCGAGGACCCCCTCGAGCACGACCTCGACGCGGGCATCGACGCCGTCGAGCGTGCCCGCCGGCTCCTGGAGCTCCTCGACGACGACCCCACCCACGGCATCGAGCACCTCCTCTGACCCACCGTCCTTCGCCGAGTCGGCGCGCTAGCGTGCGCGGCATGTCTCGGACCCGACACCGTGCCCTGGCGCTGACCGCGCCGCTGCTCGCGATCCCGCTGCTCGCCGGGTGTGGGCTGCTGGACCCGCCGACGCTGACCGGCAGCGGGTACGACGCGGTCACGGTGACGAGCGGCGGTACGACGTGGCTGGGCACCGACCTGTGCCTCGAGGGCGGCGACGCGGAGGTGAGCATCGACGACGTCGTACCGCGCGAGCTGGGCGGCATCGACGCCGACGACCTCGACGTGCGGGTGGCGTGGGCACCGTTGCTCGTCGCCGAGCGGGTGGACCACCACCGCGGTCGGTTGCCGCCCGGCTACCAGCCGGCAGCCGGCGCGCAGGGGGAGATCGGGGACTGCGACAACCCCGACGGCAACGCCTGGCTCGTCGTGGGGTTCCCCGACCGCGGCAGACCGATCTGGCTCGATGACCTCGAGCTCGCCCACACCGTCGACGGCGAGCCGGCCACCGCGACGATCAAGGCGCGCTGGGTGCAGTGCCCGACCTGGTCGCGGGTCCTCCCGGGGGAGCGGGACGAAGCCTGCCGGCGGCTCAACCAGATGGGTTCCTGAGCGCTGCCAGCGCCATCGAGGTCAGCAGCTCGTGCATCGCCTCGTCGGGCAGCAGGCCGCTGTGCGGGGTGGAGTTCAGCAGGCCGAACGTCGCGTGCGCGGTCGCCCGGGCGCGGTCCTGGTCGAGCCCGGGGTGCAGGGCGCGCAGCTGGGCGGCCCACAGGTCGACGTACGCGCGCTGCAGCGAGCGGACCTGCTCACGGGCGTCCGGCGGCAGTGAGGACCAGTCGCGGTCCTGCACGACGATCAGCGCGCGGTGGCGCAGCGCGAAGTCGGCGTGCCAGTCGACCAGGCGCACCAGCGCGTCGTCGGCGTCGCTCGCCTCCTCGACCAGCCTGCGCCCGACCGCGAGCAGCTCCTCGCTGATCGAGACCAGCATCTCGGCGAGCATCGCGTCCTTGGAGGCGAAGTGCTTGTAGAGCGCCGGACCGGAGATGCCGCAGGCCTTGCCCAGGTCGGTCACGGGTACGCCGTGGAACCCCCGCGCTGCGAACATCTCCGCAGCGGTGGCGAGGATCTGCTCGCGACGCGTCGGGGTGCTGCTCATCCCCGCACGGTAACCCCCGCGGCGCCGCCCGCCGCGGCCGGCTCAGCCGAGGCCGGCGAGGCAGGGGACCTCACTCCAGGAACGCCGCGATCCGCTCGTGGTAGCCGGGCGGCTCCAGCAGGAACGAGTCGTGCCCGAACGGCGAGGAGAGCTCGGCCAGGTCCACCTTGACCCCGCAGCGCTCCAGGCCGGCCGCGAGCGCGCGTGACTGCGCGGTGTCGAAGCGCCAGTCGGAGTCGAAGCTGGTCACCTGGAAGCGGGTCCGGGTGGCGCGCAGCCGCTCCTCGGTCCACGGGTCGGCGAACGGGTCGAAGTAGTCCAGCAGCCGGGTCAGGTAGAGGTAGGACAGCGCGTCGAAGCGGTCCAGGAACGTCTCGCCCTGGTGCTGCAGGTAGTGCTCGACGGCGAAGTCGGGACCCATGCGCCAGTCGTCCCCGGTGGAGTCGCGCCGGTGGCCGAACTTGGTCTCCAGCGAGGCGTTGGAGACGTAGGTGATGTGCGCCATCATCCGCGCGACCTTCTGGCCCAGCCGCGGCACGGTGCCGTGCTCGACGTAGCGGCCGCCGTGGAACTCGGGGTCGTTCATGATCGCCTCGCGCGCCACCGACGAGAACGCGATGTTCTCCGGGGTCAGCCGCGAGGACGCCGCCACGACCACCGCGCGCTCGATCTGCTCGGGGTCGTCGATGACCCACTGGAGCACCTGCATGCCGCCCAGCGAGCCGCCGACCGCGGCGTACAGCTCGTCGATGCCGAGGTGCGCGAGCAGCCGGCGGTGCACCGCGACCAGGTCGCTCATGTGCAGCAGCGGGAAGTCCAGGAAGTACGGCGTCCCGGTCGCCGGGTTGCGCGAGAGCGGGCCGGTGGTGCCCGAGCAGCCGCCGAGCAGGTTGGCCGAGATGACGAAGAAGCGGTCGGTGTCGACGGCCTTCCCGGGGCCGATCAGGTTGTCCCACCAGCCGCGCTTCTTGGCGCCGAGATGCAGGCCGGCGGCGTGCGCGGTCCCGGTGAGGGCATGGCAGACCATCACCGCGTTGTCCCGGGCGGGGGACAACCGGCCGTAGGTCTCGAAGGCGACCTCGACCTCGTCGAGACGGCCACCGCCGCGCAGGTGCAGCGGGTCGTCCTCGGTGGCGAGGACGACCCGCTGCTGCTCGACGTAGCCGAGCGAGCCGGTCACTTGCTGGCGGCCAGCGCCTGCTCGAGGTCGGCGATCAGGTCCTCGACGTTCTCGATGCCGATGGACAGGCGGACCATGTCCTCGGGCACGCCGGCGGCCTGGAGCTCCTCGGGCGTGAGCTGGCTGTGCGTGGTCGTCGCGTTGTGGATCGCCAGCGACTTGGCGTCACCGATGTTGGCCAGGTGGCTGAACAGCCCCAGCGCCTCGATGAAGCGGGTGCCGCCCTCGCGCCCGGACTTCAGCCCGAAGCTGAGCAGGCCGCCGTACCCCTTGCCGGTGAAGGACCGGTCCGCGACCTCCTTGTACGGCGAGTCCGCGAGGCCGGGGTAGGAGACCCAGGAGACCGCGTCGTGGTCGCTGAGGTACTGCGCCACGGCCAGCGCGTTGGCGCTGTGGCGCTCCATGCGCAGGTGCAGGGTCTCCAGGCCCTGGAGGAAGAGCCAGTTGTTCATCGGGGTGGAGGCGGCGCCGGTGTTGCGCAGCAGCACCGTGCGGGCCCGGATGATGTAGGCCAGGTTGCCGACCGCCTCGGTCCACACGACGCCGTGGTAGGCGCCGTCGGGGCCGGTGAGGCCGGGGAAGCGCTCGGCGTGCGCGGCCCAGTCGAAGCTGCCGGCGTCGACGATGACGCCGCCGATCGAGGTGCCGTGGCCGCCGATGTACTTGGTGGCGGAGTGGACGGCGACGTCGGCGCCGAGGTCGAAGACCCGGCAGAGGTACGGCGTCGGCGCGGTGTTGTCCACGATCAGCGGCAGGCCCTGGGCGTGGGCGGCGTCGGCCCAGGCGCGGATGTCGACGACGTTGATCTTGGGGTTGCCGACGGTCTCGGCGAAGACCAGCTTGGTCTTCTCGTCGACCGCCGCCGCGAGCTCCTCGGGCTTCTCGGGGTCGACGAAGCGGACCTCGATGCCGAACTGCGGGAGCGTGTGCGCGAACAGCGCGTAGGTGCCGCCGTAGAGCGTGGAGAGCGCGACGATGTTGTCGCCGGTGTAGGTCAGGTTGAGCACCGCGTAGGTGATCGCCGCGGAGCCGGACGCGGTCGCGAGCGCCCCGACACCGCCCTCGAGCTGCGCCATCCGCTCCTCGAACACCGACTGGGTCGGGTTCATGATGCGGGTGTAGATGTTGCCCGGCTCGGCCAGCGAGAACAGGTTCGCGGCGTGCTCGGTGTCGTTGAAGACGTACGACGTGGTCTGGTAGATCGGCACGGCCCGGGCGTTGGTGGTCGGGTCGGCGACCTCCTGGCCGGCGTGCACGGCGAGGGTCTCGGGGCGGTAGGTCATGTCAGCTCCTGGTCGACGGTGGGAGGGGCTCCGCTGCCGGTGGGCAGCCATGGGCACCTCGATCCGACACCAGCCTAAAGTAGAGCAAAAAGGTCGACTTTAGTGGTCCGTTGGGTGAGCGGTCTGCACCGGTGGTCGGACCCCCGCGGTGCGCCGGGTCGCGGCCGCGGAATGCTGGGGCGGTGCGACGAGCCTTCCTGCTGACCACCGTCCTCTATGCAGCGTCGGTCGCGGTGGCGTCCGCCGTGGCGCCCGCGCGGGTGCCGCTGCACTTCGCCGGCTCCGGCGAGCCGGACCGGTGGGGCTCGCGGACCGAGGCGGTGCTCACCTTCGGGCTGATCGGCGCGGGGCTGGTGCTGCTCCTGGGCGGCTCGGCCGTGCTGGTGGACCGGCTGCCGCTGCGCTCCGGGCTGGTCAACCTCCCGCACAAGGAGTGGTGGCTGGCCACGCCCGCGCGGGAGGCGGAGGCGCGGCGCCGGCTGCGCGCGGACCTCTACGGCCTGGCCGCGGCGGTGATGGCGTTCCTGGTCGGGGTGCTGTGGGTGACGGTGGCGGCCGCCCGCAGCGACGACCCGCGCCTGGGCTGGCCGTTCATGGTGGCCGTCGGCGTTCTCGTCGTCGGGGTGGTGCTCTGGACGATCTGGGTGAGCGTGGTCCGCTACCGCCCGGTCGAGGGGCTCTGAGCGGACCTCCCGGTCCTGCTCCCAGTCGCGCTCCCAGTCCTGGGGGTCAGCTGCCGGTGGCGAGCCCGGCCCACGGGTCCTCGCGCCGGAACGCCGTCGGGAGGTGCAGGGCGACCCCGTCCTCGGCGGCCAGCCGGCCGAGCACGGCCATCGTCAGGTCGAGGTCGTCCCCGACGTACGGCAGCGCGCGGAGCGGGTGCTCCAGGGAGCGGAAGAAGTCGTCCCAGTGGGTCAGCACCACGCGGCGTGCGCCGACCGCGCGCACGGTCGAGGTCCAGTAGTGCTCGAGGTAGCGCTCCGGCTGCACGCCGAGCTGCCCGACGCCGAGGTAGGCGACCTCGGCGCGGTGGCTCGCCAGTGCGCCCGGGACGAACCCGGCGCTGCCCTGCACCAGGGCGGTGCGACCGCTCGCGTGGGAGAGGAGGAGCGACCAGGCCTCGCCGCAGCGGTACGCCGTCGCCCGCACGGGCGGCACGACCGGCGCGGTGATCGCCCCGGGGAAGCGGTCCGGCGGGCAGTGTGCGGACTCCACCCAGGTCAGCGTGAAGGCGCCCCAGGTGTGCGGCCGGCCGGGCTCCACCCGGTGCAGCCGGTCCTGCGGGAGTCCGCCGCCGAGCCCGACGTACGTCGCGCTGGCGCCGCCAGCCAGGACCGCCCCGGTGCGCTGCGCGACGACCGCGGAGTCGAGCGCGTGGTCGATGTGGGTGTGGACGGGCGCGACCACCGCGAGCCGGTCCACGCCGAGCCGGCCCAGTGCGGCGTCGATGCGCCGGGCGTCCGGCGCCACCCGGCCCAGCCCGACGCGCAGCAGCCCGGGCCGGCTGAAGTAGCCGTCGGTCAGCAGTGCGGTCTCCCCGTCGTCGATCAGCAGCGTGGACACCCCCGCGAAGGTCACCACCGGCCTTCCGTCCGACGAGCCGCCCGACGTCCCGCCCGACGAGCCGTCCGCGGGCGGGACGTCGAAGCGCGCGGCGTACCGCTGCAGGTCGGGCCGTCCGGGCTTGAGTCGCATGGTCGAGGACCGTACGCCGAGGCGGTCCGAATGGCGCGGAGGATGCGGGGTCGACGGCGAGGTTAACGTTCGCTAACCTCGTGGGGTGACCGACGACGGACGGCCCGACCTGCGGGCGCTCACCGACCAGCTGCGCGAGCGGCTCGCGACCGCCCGGCGCGGCGGGTCCCAGGCGGCCCGCGACAAGCACACCGCGCGCGGCAAGCTGCTGGTGCGCGAGCGGGTCGCCCGGCTGCTCGACCCCGGGAGCCCGTTCCTGGAGATCGCGCCGCTCGCGGCGTACGGGATGTACGGCGCCGAGGGCGAGGAGCACGCGGTGCCCTCGGCCGGCGTGGTCGCGGGGATCGGCCGGGTGTCGGGACGCACCTGCATGGTGGTCGCCAACGACGCGACGGTGAAGGGCGGCACCTACTACCCGCTCACGGTCAAGAAGCACCTGCGCGCGCAGACGATCGCGCTCGAGAACAACCTGCCGTGCCTCTACCTCGTCGACTCCGGCGGCGCGTTCCTGCCGATGCAGGACGAGGTCTTCCCCGACCGCGAGCACTTCGGGCGGATCTTCTTCCACCAGGCCCAGCTCTCGGCGCGCGGCATCCCGCAGGTCGCCGCGGTGATGGGCTCGTGCACCGCGGGCGGCGCCTACGTGCCGGCGATGAGCGACGAGACCGTCATCGTGCGCAACCAGGGCACGATCTTCCTCGGCGGACCGCCGCTGGTGAAGGCAGCGACCGGCGAGGTCGTCACCGCCGAGGAGCTCGGCGGGGGAGAGGTGCACGCCCGCACCTCCGGGGTGGTCGACCACCTCGCCGAGGACGACGCCCACGCGCTCGCCATCCTGCGCGGGATCGCGGAGACCTTCCCGGCCCCGGCCCCCACGCCGTGGGAGGTGCGCCCGGTCGAGGAGCCCGCCGAGGACCCCACGACGCTGTACGACGTGGTGCCGACCGACCCGCGCACGCCGTACGACGTGCGCGAGGTGATCCGCCGGGTGGTGGACGGCAGCCGGTTCTCGGAGTTCAAGCAGCTCTACGGCGAGACCCTGGTCTGCGCGTTCGCGCACGTGTGGGGCCACCCGGTCGGGATCATCGCCAACAACGGCGTGCTGTTCAGCGAGTCCGCGCTCAAGGGCGCGCACTTCGTCGAGCTGTGCAACCAGCGCGGCATCCCGCTGGTCTTCCTGCAGAACATCTCCGGCTTCATGGTCGGGCGCGAGTACGAGAACCGCGGGATCGCCCGCGACGGCGCCAAGCTGGTCACCGCCGTCGCGTGCAGCGTGGTCCCCAAGCTCACCGTCGTCATCGGCGGCTCGTTCGGCGCCGGCAACTACGGCATGGCCGGGCGCGCCTACGACCCGCGCTTCTTGTGGATGTGGCCCAACGCCCGGATCTCGGTGATGGGCGGCGAGCAGGCCGCCTCGGTGCTGGCCACCGTGCGCCGCGACGGCCTGGAGGCCCGCGGCGAGGAGTGGCCGGTGGAGGCCGAGGAGGCGTTCAAGGCCCCGATCCGCGAGCAGTACGACGCGCAGGGCTCGGCGTACTACTCCACCGCCCGGCTCTGGGACGACGGCATCATCGACCCCGCCGACACCCGCCGGGTGCTCGGCCTCGCCCTGGCGACGACCGCGCACGCCCCGGTCCCGGCGCCCTCCTACGGCATCTTCCGGATGTGAGGGGATGAGGACCATGACCCGCCGAGCCGTGCCGATCCGCACGCTCCTCATCGCCAACCGCGGCGAGATCGCGCTGCGCGTCATGCGCACCGCGCGCGCCCTCGGGATCCGCACGGTCGCGATCTTCACCGACCTCGACGCCGCGGCGCCGCACGTGCGCGCGGCCACCGACGCGGTCCGGGTGAGCAGCTACCTCGACGTCGACGCGGTCGTGAGCGCGGCTCGGGTCAGCGGCGCCGACGCCGTGCACCCCGGCTACGGCTTCCTCTCCGAGCGCGCCGAGCTGGCCCGCGCCCTCGACGCCGCCGGGATCCGCCTGGTCGGCCCGAGCGCAGAGGTCATCGACCTGATGGGCCGCAAGGACGCCGCCCGCGAGGTCGCGATCGCGGCCGGTGTCCCGGTCGTCCCCCAGGGCGAGCCGGGCAGCCCCGACGGTTACCCGGTCCTGGTCAAGGCCGCCTCGGGCGGCGGCGGCAAGGGCATGCGGATCGTCCGCACCCCCGAGGAGTACGACGCCGCGGTGGCCGCCGCGAAGCGCGAGGCGCTGGCGGCGTTCGGCGACGACACCCTGCTGGTGGAGCGGTACGTCGAGCACGGCCGGCACCTGGAGGTGCAGGTCCTCGCCGACGCGCACGGGAACGTGCTCCACCTCTTCGAGCGCGACTGCTCCACCCAGCGCCGGCACCAGAAGGTGCTGGAGGAGGCCCCCGGGCCGACCGTCGACCCGTTCCTGCGGCACCGGCTGACCACGGCGGCCGTCGAGCTGGCCCGCCAGGTCGGCTACGTCGGCGCCGGCACCGTGGAGTTCCTCCTCGACGCCGACACCGGCGAGTTCTACTTCCTGGAGATGAACACCCGGCTCCAGGTCGAGCACCCGGTCACCGAGGCGGTCACCGGGATCGACCTGGTCGCAATGCAGCTGCGGGTCGCGTCCGGGGAGGAGCTGGACCACACCCAGGATCAGTTCGTGATGGGCATCCACGGCCACGCCATCGAGGCCCGGGTGTACGCCGAGGACGCGTTCGGCGGCTTCCTGCCGCAGGCCGGCACCGCCTCGCTCGTGCGCTGGCCGGGGCCGCCGGAGGCGGAGACCTCCGCGGAGGCCACGACCGTCCGGGTGCACCACGCGCTGGAGAGCGGGCAGGTGGTCTCCACGGCGTACGACCCGATGCTCGGCAAGGTGATCGTGCACGGGCCGGACCGCGAGTCGGCCCGCCTCGCGCTCCTCGACGCCCTGGCCGGCACGGCGGTCCTGGGGCTCACCACCAACACCGGCTTCCTGCATGCCCTGGTCGCGAGCGAGGAGTTCCGCGACGCGACCATCGACACCGCCTGGCTGGACACCGCCGAGGTCCCCGCGCCCTCGCCCGACCTGCCCCGGATGATGGCGGCCTGGGTGGCGGCGATGCTGATCGCCGGCGAGGAGGACCCGAGCGACCCCTTCCGGGCCGACGGCTGGCGCTCGGCCGGCGAGCCCGCCCCGGTCCGGGTCGAGCTGGACCGCCCGGTGCTCGTGGACCGGGTCCGCGGCACCGTCGACGGCGTACCCGTGCGGCAGCACGCGGCCGCCGACCACGTGCTGGTGCTCAGCATTGACGGGCGCCGACACCGCGCGGTCGTGAACGTGCAGCCGCACCTCGCCGAGGTCGTCCACCTCGGTCAGCGCTTCGTGTTCCGCCGTCCCGACGTGCTCGCCGACCACGGGCCGGCCATCGGCGACGGCACCGTCCTCGCGCCGATGCCGGGCACCGTGCTGGAGGTGAGCGTCGCGGTCGGCGAGGAGGTCGTCGAGGGCCAGGCGCTGGGCATGATGGAGGCGATGAAGATGGAGCTGACGCTGCGCGCGCCGTTCGCCGGCACCCTCGCCGCGGTCGACGCGGTCGCCGGGACCCAGGTCGCGCTCGGGACGCCGTTGTTCCACGTGGAACCAGCGGGACAGGAGTGACACCCATGACGAGCCTGCCGATGACCGTGCGCGACCCCGCGCTGCCCGAGCGGGTGACCATCTGGGAGGTCGGCCCGCGCGACGGGCTGCAGAACGAGTCCGCGCTGGTGCCGACCGAGGTGAAGGCGGAGTTCTGCCGGCGGCTGCTCGCCGCGGGCCTGCCGGTGGTCGAGGCGACCAGCTTCGTGCACCCGCGCTGGGTGCCGCAGCTGGCCGACGCCGCCGACCTGCTCACCGCCCTGGCCGCCGACCTCGGCGAGACCGCCCGCGACCTGCCGGTGCTGGTGCCCAACGAGCGCGGCCTGGACCGGGCGCTGGAGCTGGGCTGTCGCCACGTCGCGATCTTCGCCTCGGCCACCGAGACCTTCGCCCAGCGCAACCTCAACCGCTCGTTGGAGGGCCAGCTGGCGATGTTCGAGCCGACCGTACGCCGCGCGAAGGACGCCGGCCTGGAGGTCCGCGGCTACGTCTCGATGTGCTTCGGCGACCCCTGGGAGGGGCCGGTGCCGCTCGAGCAGGTCGTCACCGTGGGGCGCCGGCTGCTCGACCTGGGCGCCGATCGGCTCAGCATCGGCGACACCATCGGCGTCGGCACCGCCGCCCATGTCGCCGCGCTGGTGGAGGCGTTCGGGGCGGCCGGCGTACCGGTCGAGCGGCTCGCGATGCACTTCCACGACACCTACGGACAGGCGCTCGCCAACGCCCACGCGGCGCTGCGCGCGGGGGTCACCACCCTGGACGCCAGCGCCGGCGGACTGGGCGGCTGCCCCTACGCGCACAGCGCCACCGGCAACCTCGCCACCGAGGACCTGGTGTGGCTGCTGGACGGTCTCGGGATCGAGCACGGGGTCGACCTCGAGGCCCTCGTCGCGACCAGCACCTGGATGGCCGCGCACCTGGGGCGACCGAGCCCGTCGGCCGTCGTACGGGCACTGGCACAATCGTCCGGGTGAGCTCCCCGAAACGCCGCGTCTACCTGCACATCGGCGCACCGAAGACGGGGACGACCTACCTCCAGCGGCGACTCGGGGCCAATGCGCGCTCGCTGGCGGGACATGGCGTCTACGTCCCCGGCCGAGGCCCGTTCGTGCGCCCGGACATCTTCCACTTCCGCGCCGCCCTCGACCTGCTCGAGCAGGACTGGGGCGGCCCGCCCGGACACGCCACCGGCAACTGGGAGGCGCTCGTGCAGCGGGTGCGCCGCCACAGCGGCTCCGTGGTGATCAGCCACGAGATCCTCGCGCCGGCCAGCGCCGACAAGATCGCGAAGGCCAAGCGCGAGCTCGCCGCCGGCGGCGCCGAGATCCACATCGTCTACTCCGCGCGCGACCTGGCCCGGCAGCTGCCGGCCGCCTGGCAGGAGAGCATCAAGCAGGGCCAGTCGTGGCGCTTCGGGCGGTTCCTGAAGGACTACCGCGAGGGCCGTCCGTTCTTCGCCCAGGCCTTCGACCTGCCGGCCGTGCTCAACAGCTGGTCGGCCGGGCTGGCGCCCGAGCAGGTGCACGTCGTCACCGTGCCGCAGCGCGGCGCGGTCACCGCGCCCGGCGACGACCTCTGGGGCCGCTACTGCCGGGCCTTCGGGATCGACCCGTCCTGGGCGCCGCGCGACCCCGAGCAGCGCAACGAGTCCCTCGGCATCGCCGAGACCCAGGTGCTGCGCCGGATCAACAAGCGGATGGGCCTCACCACGCGCCGCGAGTACGAGCACGACCGGCTGGTCCGCGAGCTGGTCGCGCAGGAGAACTTCGTGCACCGCGAGTCCCAGCCGGTGCGCCTGGGCCCGCAGCACTTCGACTGGGTCGAGCAGGCCAGCGAGCGCTGGATCGAGTGGATCGAGGCCAGCGGGGTCGACGTCGTCGGCGACGTCGACGACCTGCGCCCGGTGCGCCCCGCGGAGGGGACGCGCTGGCGCAACCCCGACAAGCCGCGCTACCGCGAGGAGCTCGACGCCGCCCTGGAGGCGGTGCTGGTGCTCACCGAGGAGGCAGTACGCCGCCCGGACCCGTCCCGGCGGCTGCCGGGGCGGATCAAGCTGCAGGCGGAGAAGCTGCGCGACTGAGGCGGTCTGGTCCTCGCCGGCGACCCGGAACCACGGGCCGGTGCGGTTCGTCGCACCGGGCATGACCGCCTCCCGTCGTACTCTCGCCGTGGCGCTCGAGGAGCTCGCCGCCGACGCCGGGATCGACGCCCCGGCGGCACTGAGGAGTGGCGACCTCGCGGACGGGGACTGGTTCGTGCTCGACCAGAGCCCGACCGACGCCACCGTCGCGACCGGTGCCTGGGACGCGAACGGCCCCGCGCCGGACGGCCAGACCGTCACCCTGCGGAAGGAGGGTGGGCAGTGGCGCGTCTCGGGCTGGGGCGACTGCCGGATCGTGGCGCGGGTGCTCGAGCCGGGACGGCAGGGGGTGGAGGTGCGCGCCGCGCGCGACCTGGACCCGACCTCGACGAGGCTGTCCCTGCGGCTGCGCGAGGGGGGCTGCACGGGCGGCCGGGACCCGCGGCCGCACCTGGGCGCCCCCGAGGTGGTGGAGACCGACGAGAGCGTCGAGATCACCTGGACGAGTGCGGCCATCGACGGTGTGGCCACCTGTCAGGGGAACCCCTGGGTGCCGGACACCGTCGAGCTCGCCGCACCGTTGGGCGACCGGGTGCTGCTGGATGCCTCGCGCTGGCCGGCGCACCCGATCGGGAACGGGGCCTGACCCGCAGGGTCGGCCGGGAGGCTCAGGCCGGGGGGCAGACCGGGGGAGTCGGCCGGCGGGCCAGCAGCTCGCCGGCGGCGTACCGCCCGACCCGCCAGGTGGCGTAGCCGTCGGCGCCCAGGCCGACCAGGCCGCCGACGACCGGCACCCGGCGACCGACGGTGGTGGCCAGGCGCTTGCCGGCGATGCCGGTGATGATCGCGGCGGCGACCTCGGCGGCGATCACCCGGTCGAGGTCCGGGTCGTGCACGGGCGCGGTCGCCAGCGCCATCGGCGGCGCGGGCAGCTTGCGCTGGCCGACCAGCTTGTCGACCTCCTCGCCACCGATCAGGCAGGTGATGACCGCGTTGCGCACCCGCGGGTCCTCGAGGTTGTGGCCGCGCAGGTGGGCGATGACCGCGATCATCCGGCACTGCACGAGCGCCAGACCGGCGACGTTGGCGGGGATCGCGACCGCCGCGGTCACGAGGCCGCCCACGTTGGTCAGGAAGCCCTGCGCGCCGGCGTAGCGGACGTGGTCGTCGATCACCGAGCGGACCGCCTTCTCGACGTCCCCGTCCTTGGCCTTCAGGGCGGTCCGGGCCGCGCGCGCGGCGCTCGGCAGCGGGCCGGCGCCCTGGATCGCGCGCTGGAGCGCCTCGCGCACGAACGACGCGGTGAGTCCCGGCGCGGCGCTCAGGGCTCGCGGGGCCAGCTGGCGGCCCAGCGTCGACGCCATCGACCTCTTCACACCCATGTCGCACCCATGCCCGCGATCCTACGAAGACGGCGGTGAGCAGTACCGTCACGGAGTGCCCGTCGAACCGCCTCCCACCGCGTGGACCTTCCCGGACCCCGAGCGGTTCGACCCCGACGACGACCTGGTCGGGGTCGGCGCCGACCTCGACGCCGGCACCCTGCTGGCGGCGTACCGGCGCGGGCTGTTCCCGATGCCGGGCTCGCGGCGCGACCCGATGTACTGGTTCAGCCCGGTGCAGCGCGGCGTGCTCCCGCTCGACGGGCTGAAGGTGTCGCGGTCCCTGCGCCGCTCGGTGCGCGACCTGGAGATCCGGGTCGACACGGCGTTCGCCGAGGTGCTCGCGGCCTGCGCCGACCCGCGTCGCCCGGGCGCCTGGATCGACCGGCGGATCCGGGCGGCCTACACCCGCCTGCACGAGCTGGGCTGGGCGCACTCGGTCGAGACCTGGCGTGAGGGCCGGCTGGTCGGCGGGCTGTACGGCGTGGCGATCGGCGGGCTGTTCGCCGGGGAGTCGATGTTCCACCGCGAGCGGGACGCCTCCAAGGTGGCGCTGGTCGGCCTGGTGGACCTGCTGCGCGACGAGCACGCCGACAAGCGGATGCTCGACGTGCAGTGGCAGACCCCGCACCTCGCCTCGCTCGGCGTGGTCGAGGTTCCGCGCGCGGCGTACCTCTCGCGGCTCGCCGCGACGCTGGAGGTGCCGCTGCCCGCGGCGTTCGACGACGGGCTGCGGTAGGGGCTCAGACCACCTGGGGAGCCTGGCCGTTCTCGCTGACCATCGGGCGCCCGGCGCCGGCCCAGTCGAGCATGCCGCCGTCGAGGTTGACCACGTCGCGGCCGTGCTGGGTCAGCCACGCGACCGCCTGGCTGGAGCGGCCGCCGACGCGGCAGACCACGAGCACCTGACCGTCCGGCACCTCGTCGAGGCGGGACGGCAGGTCCATCAGCGGGATGTGTACCGCGCCCTCGATGTGGCCGTGCTCCCACTCGACGTCCTCGCGGACGTCGAGGACCGTGAGGCCCTCGGGGAGCGGGTTCGGTACGCCGTCGATGGAGACGGTGGGGATCACGGGGGCCTTCTCTCGTGGCTGCGGGCGAGGTGTGCTGTCTCCATGATCCGGGGTGTCGGGGGAGGCGCAACTCGGCAGGCATGGAACATACCCCCTGGGGGTATTGTTCAATCGGGAGCAGACGGGTTCCGACGGCGAAGGCGAACGCTCATGACACACCCGGCGCACCACACACACTCCCCGGCTCACGAGCACCCCGGTGGCGGGTCGCGGGCGATGGCGCTGAGCGCCACCCTCCACTGCCTGACCGGCTGCGTGATCGGTGAGATCGCCGGCCTGGTGATCGGCACCGCGCTCGGCCTGGGCAACGGCTGGACGCTGGTGCTGGCGGTCGCGCTGGCGTTCCTGTTCGGCTACATGCTGTCCACGCTGCCGTTGCTGCGCGCCGGCCTGGGCGTCGGTGCGGCGCTCGCGGTCGTGCTCGCCGCCGACACGCTCTCGATCGCGACCATGGAGGTCGTCGACAACGCGGTGATGGCGCTGGTGCCCGGCGCGATGGACGCGGGCCTGGTCAACAGCGTCTTCTGGCTGGCGATGATGCTCGCCCTCGGTGTCGCCTTCCTGGCCGCCTATCCGGTCAACGTGTTCCTGCTCGCGCGCGGGAAGGGCCACGCCCTCACCCACGGCTTCCATGGCGCCGCCACGCCGAGCGGCGCGCGCCGGCTGATCCCGGTGCTGCCGTCCGGCGCGCTCGCCGCCGTGATCGTGGCGTTCATGCTGGGCGGGCTGCTGGTCTCCGCTGCCGCGGAGCTGGGCGACGAGCCCGACGCCTCGACCGAGGACTCGCGGCAGTCCTGCGAGATCGACGCCGTGTTCCACGAGAGGTTCGGGTGAGTGGAACCGACGTCGCGGGGGATGCTCGCACCATGACCGGAGATCACGCCCGCCGCCACCGCGACCTGGAGGAAGTCGACGAACTTGCCAGCGTCGCCAAAGCCGCCATCGTCTCCTGCGTCGCGTTCCTCGTCGGAATTCCGGCACTGCTGGCCGTCTGGGGCCGGTTCGAGCCTGACGTCGTCGCGCTCGGCCCCTGGCGATCGTCGCCATGGTCGTCGCGCTGATCGCGCTGGGAGGCGGGCTCGCCGCCGCCGCGTGCGGGTCGGCAGCCGACGCGATGCCCCGTGCTGCGCGTGCGTACCGACGGACCGGCCTGGTCGTCGGCTACCTGTCCCTGCTGCTCGTCGTCTCCGAGACCGCTGTGATCGCGCTCGCGGTGATCCTCGGGTACGCCACGGGCTGATCGCCGGCCTGGCTCACCCGCTGCTACTTGAGCAGCTTCGACATCCGCCGGTCGGCGAGCGGCTTGCCGCCGGTCTGGCAGGTGGGGCAGTACTGCAGCGAGGAGTCGGCGAAGGAGACCTCGCGCACCGTGTCGCCGCACACCGGGCAGGGCTTGCCGGTGCGGCCGTGGACGGCGAGGTTGCTCTTCTTCTCGCCCTTCAGCTCGCTCGCGGCCAGGCCCCGGGAGCGCTCGACGGCGGCGCCGATGGTGTCGCGCACCGCGGCGTACAGCGTGGCGAGCTCGGCGTCGTCGAGGCTGTTGGCCGGCTTGTACGGCGACATCCGCGCGGCGTGCAGGATCTCATCGGAGTAGGCGTTGCCGATGCCGGCGATCGTGCCCTGGTGGCGCAGCACGCCCTTGACCTGCTTGCGGCCCTCGCGCTGCAGGATCTCCGCGAGCGCCTCGACGGTGAACTCGTCGCTGAGCGGGTCCGGGCCGAGCGCGGCGATGCCGGGTACGTCGGCGGGGTCGCGCACGACGTACAGCGCCAGGCTCTTGCGGGTGCCGGCCTCGGTGACGTCGAGGCCGGTGTCGTCGTCGAGCACGATGCGCACCGCGAGCGGCGACTTGTTGCTGGCCTTGGGCGGCAGCGCCGGCACCTCCTCGCGCCAGCGCACCCACCCGGCGCGGGCCAGGTGGAGAACGACGTGCAGGCCGGAGGCGTCGATGTCGAGGAACTTGCCGTGCCGGGTGACGTCGTCGACGAGCGTGCCCTCCAGCGCCGAGAGCGGCGGGTCGAAGGTCTTCAGCGCGCTGAACGCGGCCACGTGGACCTTCGTGATGGCGCGCCCGGCCAGCCGGCCCCGCAGGTCCAGGGCCAGCGCCTCCACCTCCGGCAGCTCGGGCACACCGCGAGTGTAGGTGGCGGGCGGGGGAGCGGGGTGGTGTCTGCGGGGTGCGACAAACCGCTTGTAACGCGGGGTTATTGACGCTGCACACACCGCATGCAGCGTGTGCAGCGTCAATAACCCCGCGTTACAGCTGGCCGCGGGCCCGCAGAACACGCCGATCCGACTCGCTACCCAAATCTAGGACCGCGCCTAGACACCCCGATACGGTCAGATCGTGGACCCGATCAGGAACCCCTACGCCCCCGGCGCCGGCCAGCGCCCGCCCGAGCTGGCCGGTCGCGACGACCAGGTGCGCGCCTTCGACGTCGTCCTGGAGCGGGTCGCGCGGGGGCGCCCGGAGCGCTCGCTGGTGCTGACCGGGCTGCGCGGGGTCGGCAAGACGGTCCTGCTCAACGCGCTGCGCTCCCAGGCGGTCCGCAAGGGCTGGGGGACCGGCAAGCTGGAGGCGCGCCCCGAGCAGGGCCTGCGCCGGCCGCTGTCCTCGGCGCTGCACCAGGCGGTCCGCGAGCTCGGCCACCCGGTGGGCGAGGAGTCCGACCACGTGCTCGGCGTGCTGCGCGCCTTCGCCCAGCGTGAGGCCGGGCCGGGCGCCAAGCTGCGCGAGCAGTGGAGCCCCGGCATCGACGTACCCCCGGCGCGCGGCCGCGCCGACTCCGGCGACATCGAGATCGACCTCGTCGAGCTCTTCACCGACCTCGGCGGGCTGGCCGGCGACACCGGCCGCGGGATCGCGGTGTTCATCGACGAGATGCAGGACCTCGGCCCCGACGACGTCTCCGCGCTCTGCGCGGCGTGCCACGAGCTGAGCCAGTCCGGGCTCCCGGTGATCGTGGTCGGCGCCGGGCTGCCGCACCTGCCGGCGGTGCTCTCGGCCAGCAAGTCCTACTCCGAGCGGCTCTTCTCCTACCAGCGCATCGACCGGCTGGCCCGCGAGGAGGCCGACCGCGCGCTCAGCTCGCCGGCGATGGAGGAGGACGCGGTCTACACCGAGGGCGCGCTCGAGGCGATGTACGCCGCCACCGGCGGCTACCCCTATTTCATCCAGGCCTACGGCAAGGCGGTCTGGGACCACGCCCCGCGCAGCCCGATCACCGCCGAGGACGTCGCGGTCGCCGCGCCCGAGGCCGAGCGCGAGCTGGCGGTGGGCTTCTTCGGCTCCCGCTACGAGCGTGCCACCCCCGGCGAGCGCGACTACCTGCGTGCGATGGCCGACGCGGCCGGCGAGGACGCCGACGTGGTGGGCTCGGTGGCCACCGCCGACGTCGCGGGCGTGCTCGGCAAGCGGCCGCAGTCGCTGTCCCCGGCGCGCGACGCGCTGCTCAAGAAGGGGCTGATCTATTCGGGGGAGCGCGGCCGGATCGCGTTCACCGTGCCCCACTTCGGGCGCTACCTGCGCGAGCAGGCCTGAGCCCGGCACGGCACGATGGTCGCCATGCGTCCCCAGGTCGTCGCCCACCGGGGCGCGAGCCACGAGCAGGCCGAGCACACCCTCGCGGCGTACGTCGCCGCCCTCGACGCCGGGGCCGACGGCCTGGAGTGCGACGTCCGGCTGACCGCCGACGGGCACCTGGTGTGCGTGCACGACCGCAGCACCCGTCGTACGGCGCGGCACCGCGGGCTGGTCTCCACGATGGAGCTGGCCGAGCTCTCCGAGCTCGACTTCTCCTCGTGGAAGAACCCCTGGGGCGACCTCGACGACGAGGCGCCCGAGATCGACGAGGAGATGAACCGGGTCCTGACCCTGCGCAAGCTCTTCGAGGTGGCCGCCGACTACGACCGCCGCGTCGAGCTGGCGGTGGAGACCAAGCACCCCACGCGGTACGGCGGCCTGGTCGAGCGTCGCGTCGCGGACCTGCTGCGCGACTTCGGCTGGGAGCGCGCCGGCAGTCCGGTGCGGGTGATGAGCTTCTCCTGGACCGCCCTGCAGCGCCTGGATCGGCTGGTGCCGGAGGTGCCGCTGGTGATGCTGTTCGAGCACGCCGAGCAGTGGCCGGTGCTGCGTCGGGTGGTCGGACGCGACTGGATCATGGGGCCCGGCATCGAGGAGCTCACCGCGCATCCCCGCCTCGGCCCGCGCATCGTGCGCGCCGGGCACTCGCTCAACGTGTGGACCGTCAACACCCGCGCACAGCTCGAGCTGTGCCGCGAGCTCGGCGTCGAGGCGGTCATCACCGACCGCCCGGCCTACATGCGGGAGCTGCTGGAACGGTAGGTTCAGGCCCCATGGCGAAGAAGTCCCGCACCAAGGCCCGTGACGCTGCTCCGCTCGCCGAGGGCGAGGTCGGCCCCCGGCAGCCCTGCCCCTGTGGCTCGGGCAAGCGCTACAAGGCCTGCCACGGCGCGGCCGGTGGCGCCGCGACGCCGTTCGTCGCCCGTCCCTTCGAGGGCCTGCCCGGCGAGTGCGACCTGGTCGCGCTGCGCGAGCTGGTCCCCGCCGCGACCGCCCCGCTGACCCTCAAGGACTCCGACCGCCCGGTCCGGCTGTGCACGCTGCTGCCGATGGCGGCGCCGGCGATGGTCCGCGACAGCGGCGAGATCTGGCTGGGCCTGCAGGTCCAGCACTCCTTCGGCGACCCCTCGCGCGACCTGGGCGCCGTGCTGCTCGCCGCGCTCGACGCCGAGCCCGGCATCGTCGGCCTGACCTCCGACCCGGGCCCCGGCCCGCGCCTGCAGGACCTGATCTCCAACGACACCCTCGAGGTCACCGTCCACGAGGGCTTCGACTACTGGGTCTCCGACGTCGAGGACACCTCCGGCATGGAGGCCGCGCTGCAGCAGGCCAACGAGTCGGTGAACCCGACGCTGCGCCTGGCGTCGGTCGAGGCGGCGTACTGGACCAACGTCGGGCCCAAGGAGCACCTGCGCTGGGTGATGCCCGAGCCCGAGGACCAGCTGCTCGACGCCCTCGCCCGCCTGCACGCCGCCGGCCGCGACGTGCTCGTGCCCGGCTCGCGCCTGGTCGGCATGTTCCGCGCCCACGGCCTGCTCGCCCCGGTGTGGGACCTCGAGGTCGGCACCGGCGCCGAGGCGCTGGAGGACCCGGCCGCTGAGTTCCGCGCCGCCCTTGACGAGGCGCTCGCCGACACCTCCGAGCTGACCACCGAGCAGCGCGCCGCCCGCTCCGGACTGGCAAACCGTCAGGTCACCATCCGCTAGTCGTCCGCGCGGGGCCACGGGGTAGGCGACGTCACCCCAAGTAGTTGACCACTCATCTTGCTCCGCTGTGTACGGATAAGTAACGTAGGAGTGGACCCGGCCGGTCTGCCCCCCGTCAGCACCGGTCGGGTCCTTCCACGTCCAGGGTCGGTACGCCGGCCTCCTCACGCGCCGCGCAGCACCCAGGCCCCCAGCCGCGGGTGGTCCTTCACCGAGGCGCGGCGCAGCCGCTGGAGTGCGTACGCCGCCGGCGCGGGCACCACCTCCGGGCCCGCCCCGCGATCCCGCGATCCGCGGCGAGCGCGTCGTGGACCCCGGCGTGCACCAGCACCGTCCCCGGCCGGGCCAGCGAGGTCAGCCGGGACGGGGTCGCTCATCGCAGCCGCGCGGCCGCCACGGCGTCGATCTCGTCGCGGAACCTCGGCAGGTCCCTGCGCAGCTGCTGCACCGCCTCGGTGGTCAGGTGGATCAGCTCCAGCGGCGTCAGCGCCACGACCGTGGCCGAGCGCAGCTGGTGCCCGACGATCGCGCTCTCCCCGACGATGTCGCCGGGGCCGAGCCGGGCGATCTCCTCGCCCTGGCGGCGTACCGAGACCGTGCCGGCGAGCAGGATGTAGGCCTTGTCGGCCGGGGTCTGCTCCCAGATCGGCGACCAGCCGGCGGGGAGCGTGAGGTGGGTCCCGGCGGCGCTGATCCGGGCCACCTCGTGGGGCGTGAACGCGTCGAAGAACGTGGCAGTCATGCGAACCTTCCGGTGCGGTCGTACGGCGTGCCTCCCCGCGCCGGATCCTCGCGGAGCCGGGCGCGGGTGTCCAGGGTGCGTACCGAACCGTGAACCGCTCAGTCGGTCGGGAGCGGGTCGCGGGCGACCGGGCAGCTCATGCAGCGCGGGCCGCCGCGACCGGAGCCGAGCTCGGACCCGGCGATGCGGACCACCTCGATGCCGGCCGCCTCGAGACGGTCGTTGGTGACGACGTTGCGCTCGTAGGCGACCGCGACCCGGGGCGCGATGGCGAGGGTGTTGTTGCCGTCGTCCCACTGCTCGCGCTCCGCGGTGACCGGGTCCAGGCCGGTGTCGATGCGGTGCAGGGTGTCGATCCCCATCGCCTTCGCCGCGGCGACCATGAACGGCTCGGCCGGCGCGACGTGCAGCACCAGGTCCGCCTCGTGCTCGGCGGGCTCGGCGAGGGTGACCGCGTGGGCGCGCAGCGAGTCGGCGATGTTGGGGTACATCACGATCTTGTCGACGTCGACCATCGTGCAGACGGTGTCCAGGTGCATGGTGGCCCGTTCCTGGGCGATCGGCACCGCGAGCACGGTGGTGGCCAGTCGGGCGTGGAAGACCTGGCGGGCGAACCGCTCGACGCCGGCCGGCGTCGTACGCTCGCCGACGCCGACGGCGATCACGCCCGGCGCGAGCAGCAGCACGTCGCCGCCCTCGACGTGCTCGTGCTGCCAGCCGTGCACCGTCTGCGTGCCCGCGAAGCGCGGGTGGTGGGTGTAGACGAGCTCGGTGAGCTGGGTCTCCCGCGCCCGGGCCGGCATCGCCAGCGAGGTCACCGCGACCCGGTCGCGCACCCACACGCTGGAGTCGCGGGTGAACAGCAGGTTGGGCAGCGGGTCGATGAGGAAGTCGTCGTGGGCCAGCAGGCTGGTGACCAGCCCGAAGCCCCCGCGCACCTCGTCGTTGCGGATGCCGGCGGTGAGGTGCGCGGTGAGCTCGGCGGGTGAGGCGTCGCGCAGGTACGCCGCAAGGTGGGCGCGCAGCGTGTCGCCGAGGTGCCGCCCGTCGAGCGCGGTGGTGATCGCGCGGTGGCGGGCCTCCTCGCCGGCCAGCGCCTCGGTCAGCAGCGTGGTGAGGTGCAGGACCTCGACCCCGCGGCTTCGCAGTGCCTCGGCGAAGGCGTCGTGCTCCTCCTGCGCGCGGCCCACCCACGGGATGCCGTCGAAGAGCAGTCGGTCGTTGTTGCGCGGGGTGAGCCGCTGGAGCTCGGGGCCGGGCCGGTGCAGCACGACCGTGCGCAACCGCCCGACCTCGCTGTCGGCGCCGTGCGGGGCGCGGGTCGCGCGGGATGCCGGGTCCTCGGGGTGCGCTGCCGTGGCTGCCATGCGGCGACCCTAGTCACCGCCCGGTCGCGGGCACCGGTGTCAGGCGCGGGTGTCAGGCGCGGAACGGGTCCGCGGGATAGACACCGAGCACGCGGACGTCGGTGGTGAAGAACTCCAGCTCCTCGAGCGCGCGCTTGAGGCCGGGCTCGTCGGGGTGGCCGTCGACCTCGCAGAGGAACTGCGTGGCGGTGAACTGCCCGCCGACCATGTAGCTCTCCAGCTTGGTCATGTTCACGCCGTTGGTGGCGAACCCGCCGAGCGCCTTGTAGAGCGCGGCGGGGATGTTGCGGACGTTGAAGACGAAGCTGGTGACGACCGGCCCGTTGCCGGCCGGGGCGCGCACGAAGTCGGGGGAGAGCACCACGAAGCGGGTGGTGTTGTGGTCCTCGTCCTCGATGTCCTCGGCGAGCACGTCGAGGCCGTAGATCGGGGCGGCCATCGGCGGCGAGATCGCGGCCTGGGTCGGGTCGCCGGCCTCGACGATCTCGCGGGCGGCGCCGGCGGTGTCACCCGAGATCACCGGGGTCAGGCCGTGCTCGCGGATGATCTTGCGGCACTGGCCGAGCGCGTGCACGTGGCTGTGCACGGTGCGGACCTGGTCCAGGGAGGTGCCGGGCAGCGCCATCAGGTGGAAGCGGATCCGCAGGAAGTGCTCGGCGATGATGTAGAGCCCCGACTCGGGCAGGAAGTGGTGGATGTCGGCCACCCGCCCGGCGATCGAGTTGTCGATCGGGATCATCGCCAGCTCGGCGTCCCCGGACGCGACCGCGGCGAACACGTCCTCGAACGAGGCACACGGGACCGTGTCCCAGTCGGGGTAGTGCTGCGCGCAGACGGCGTGCGAGTTGGAGCCGGGCTCGCCCTGGTAGGCGATGCGTCGAGGATCGGTCACCCGCACAGCCTAGGGTTTGGCCCGTGGTCCTCCTCGCCGTCATCTCGCTGCTCGTCGCCCTCGCCGCCTTGGCTCTCGCCGTCGTCTCGCTGCGCCGCGGACAGACCTCCGGTCAACGGCCCTCGGAGGAGGCACTGCCCGAGGACGTCCACGGGCTGCGCCAGGAGGTCGCCGCGCTGCGCGCCGAGACCCGAGACGCGCTGCGCCACCTCGCGGTGGTGCGCTACGACGCCTTCGGCGACATGGGCGGGCACCTCTCCTGGTCGCTCGCGCTGCTCGACGACTCCGGCCACGGCGTCGTGCTGACCTCGATCCACGGCCGCGCCGAGGCCCGCACCTACGCCAAGTCGGTCACCGCCTGGCGCTGCGAGCAGCAGCTCTCCCCCGAGGAGTCCGAAGCCATCGAGCACGCCCGCCCTCAGCGCTGACCGCTCCCGTTGAATCGAGACTTGTGCCCGTCGAGTCGAGACCTCTGACGCGTTGAGTCGAGAGCTCGTACGCCGCGGCGTACCGCCGCACGCCACGAGCACCGACTCGGGCAACCACAAGCCCCGACTCGGCGACGTGGTCAGGCGAGGAGGCCGAGGATCAGCATCACGACGGCCGCCACCGCGGCGAGGCCGGAGCCGCCGGCGCAGAGCAGCGCTCGGCGGGTGTGCGCGGCCTGCAGCTCGGCCTCCGAGCGAGTGGAGATCACCAGCGGCGCCGACGGGGAGTCGCGGACCGCGAGGCGGCCGTCGCGGTCGGTCGCCTCGCCCTGCACGAACAGCGGGGTGCCCGGGGTCAGGACCCACTCCTCGTACTCGTAGCCGAGCGTCTCCCGGCTGGCCGGCATGGCCAGCGAGAGCGAGCCGATGGTGATCGACGGGCCGCCGCGCCCGGTCTCGGGGCGGAACTCGTTGCGCACCTTGCGCGGGCGGTCCACCGCGGTCTCCGGCACCACGAGGACCTCGCCGTGCTCGTCGCGCAGCACGAAGGGCTCGCGGCTGCGGTTCTCGGTCACCACCTCGGTGCGGGTCTGCGTGCGGTGCTCGCCGCCGCTGGTACGGCGCCGCTCCTCGTAGCGCCGGCTGACCTTGTGGTGGTGCCACACGCACGGGGTCCCGGAGATCTCCGAGGTGAGCAGCCCCTGCGGTCCGGGGGCGGCCACGCCGCTCAGCTCGACCCGCTCGGCGTAGCTGCGGCTGCCGGCGGCGGCGCTCGCGGCGCCGGCCAGCGCCGTGAGCGTGGCGGTCGTGGAGGTCTCGGTGCCGCGCAGCCGCTGGCGGGCCCCGCGGGCCTCGTGGGCGAGGTAGCCCAACCCGACCGCGACGACCGCGGCGACGAGGGTGGCGATCAGGTAGGACGTCATCTCAGGCCTTCGGTCGCGGGACGGGACAGCGGGATGGGGGCAGCGCGCCCACCCTGCCCCAGCGGGGCGCCGCCTGTCCGGCGAGTCGAAGGCTTCTGTGGACGAACGCCCGATCAGCGCGGCACGCGCACCAGCAGCCGCCCGTGCACGCACTGCATCCGCAGCTCGCGACCCGCGCCGATCGAGTCGCCGTCGAGCTGCCGCGGAGTGTCGACCGCGGCCCGGATGACCACCGACGCGCCGGTCTTGCGGTCCACCAGCTCGTCGGTGTGGCGGCGCTTGGCCAGCACCCGCCAGGCCAGCGGCAGCCAGCCCGCGAAGTTCTTGGGGTGCAGGATCACCACGTCGAGGAGGCCGTCGTCGATGACGGCATCGGGCAGCAGCGGCATCCCGGCCTGGAGGAAGCCGACGTTGCCGACGACCACCGTGCGGGCGCGGTGCCGGGTGAACTCGCCGCCGTCGACGGAGATCTCGACCCGGACGGCGGGGAACATCAGCGACTTGGCGCCCGACACGACGTAGGCGATCCAGCCGACCCGCTTCTTCAGGTCCTCGTTGACCCCGGCCATGATCGCCGCGTCGAAGCCCATCCCGGCCATCACCATGAAGTGGGTGTCCTCGATGCCGTCACCGCCGACCTCGACCATGTCGATGGCCCGGTCCTGGCCGTTGAGGCCGACGTCGATCGCGGAGCGGATGTAGAGCGGGATGCCCAGGTTGCGGGCCAGCAGGTTCCCGGTGCCGGCCGGGATGATCCCGACCGGGATCCCGGTGCCGGCGAGCTCGGCGCAGACCTCGCGCACCGTGCCGTCGCCGCCGCAGACCAGCACCAGGTCGGCGCCGCCGACCGCTGCCGCGTCGGCCATGCCGGCGCCCGGGTCCTCGACGGTGGTGTGGTGCCACACCGGCGTGGACCAGCCGGCCTCGGCCGCCATCGTGCTGACCACGTGCTTGAACTGCCCGACGTCCTCGACCTTGATCGGGTTGAGGATCACGTGCAGCGAGCGGGTCGAGGCGAAGACCTCCGGGAGCGGCTCGATGCTGGCGGCGGTGCTGCGCGGCAGCGGGTTGACCACGGCGAGCCCGATCAGCACGCAGGCCAGGCCCAGCACGGTGCCGCCGACGACGTCGGTCGGGAAGTGGCGGCCCAGCAGCACCCGGTCGAGGCAGACCACGACGACCAGCGCGACCAGCGCCGTACCGACGAGGCGGCGCACGCCGCGCCGGCGTACCAGCATCGTGACCAGCACGAACGAGACACCGGCGAGCGCCGCGACCGAGGAGGCGTGCCCGGAGGGGAAGGAGTTGGTGGTCAGCAGGTCGTCGGTGAGCTGCCACTCCGGGCGCTCGCGCCCCACGGTCAGCTTGATCAGCGTCGTGGCCACCGAGGTCAGGACCATCACGAAGACCGTGAAGTACGCCGCGCGCCGGTGGCCCTTGAGGAACATCGTGGCGGCGAGCACCGCCGTGAGGATCGTCATGCCGATCGTGCCGAAGGCCACCTCGACCACCCGCAACGGGACCCGCAGCCACGACGTCTCCACTGCCCAGTCCTGCGCGGGGTCGCCGCGGTCGTCGAGCGCGGCCACCGGCCCCCACCCCTGGACGGCGGCGAGGGCGATGCCGGAGAAGACGGCGACACAGAGGAGGGCCCAGGTCAGGTGGACCAGGCGAGGACGATCCAGCACCGGGTCAGTATGACCGGGCCGGCCAGCCGCGGAGGTGCCAGGGACGCGCCAGGAGAGAATGCGGGTGAGGTGGACGACGGTGCCCCGATAACCTTGCCGCATGATCGATCCACGCATCCTGCGAGACGAACCCGACCGTGTGCGCGCTGCCCAGGCGAAGCGGGGTCTGTCCGACGAGATCGTGGACGTCGCGCTGCGTGCCGACACCGCCCGCCGTGCCGCGATCACGACCTTCGAGGCCAAGCGCGCCGAGCAGAAAAGCCTCGGCAAGCAGGTCGCGAAGGCCACCGGCGAGGAGAAGGCCGAGCTGCTGGCCCGCACCAAGGCCCTGGCGGCGGAGGTGAAGGAGGCCGAGGCGGCACAGAAGGTCGCCGAGGAGACGTGGAACGACGCCATCCACTCGCTGCCCAACCTCGCCGCCGAGGCGGCGCCCGCGGGCGGTGAGGACGACTTCGTCGTGCTGGAGACCCTCGGGACCCCCCGTGACTTCGCCGCCGAGGGCTTCGAGCCCCGCGACCACCTCGAGCTGGGCCGCCTGCTCGGCGCCATCGACGTGGAGCGCGGTGCCAAGGTCTCCGGCTCGCGGTTCTACTTCCTCACCGGCATCGGCGCCCGCCTCGAGCGCGCGCTCGTCGCGATGGCCCTCGACCAGGCCGCCGAGGCCGGGTTCACCGAGGTGATCCCGCCGGCGCTGGTCCGGCCGCGCGCCATGGACGGCACCGGCTTCCTCGGCCAGGCGGCCGACGACGTCTACCGCATCGAGGGCGAGGACCTCTACCTCGTCGGCACCTCGGAGGTGCCGATGGCGGCGTACCACTCCGACGAGATCCTCGACGGCGCCTCGCTGCCGCGCCGGTACGCCGCGTTCAGCCCGTGCTATCGCAAGGAGGCCGGCTCGCACGGCAAGGACACCCGCGGCATCTTCCGGGTGCACTGGTTCGACAAGGTCGAGATGTTCGTCTACGCCGACCCCGCCGACGCGGAGGCCGAGCACCTGCGGCTGCTGGAGTGGGAGAAGGAGTTCCTCGGCAAGCTCGAGCTGCCCTTCCAGGTCATCGACGTGGCCGCCGGCGACCTCGGGCTCTCCGCGATCCGCAAGTTCGACTGCGAGGCGTGGATCCCGACCCAGGCCAAGTACCGCGAGCTGACCTCGACCTCGAACTGCACCGAGTTCCAGTCGCGCCGCCTCGACATCCGCGCCCGCTTCGCGGCGACCTCGGGCTCGGGCACCGAGACCCGTCCGCTGGCCACCCTCAACGGGACCCTGTGCGCGGTCACCCGCACCATCGTCGCGCTGCTGGAGAACCACCAGCAGGCCGACGGGTCGGTGCGCGTGCCCGAGGCGCTGCGGCCCTACCTGGGTGGGCTCGAGGTGCTGAAGCCGGTGGCCCAGTGACGTCGATGCACCGCGAGGGCAAGCCCCCCGTGCCCAGCGACTGGGTCCCCAAGATGGTCGCGCTCGACATCGACGGCACGCTGCTGAAGTGGATCGAGGGCCTCGGCGCGACGCACGAGGAGATCTCGCCGGCCGTCCACGCCGCGGTGCACCGCGCGCTCGCGGGCGGTGCGCACGTCGTGCTGGCCAGCGGGCGCTCCCCGCACGGCATGACCGGCATCGCCGACATGCTGGAGCTGCACGGCGAGGAGCGCGACCGGCTCTGGGTGGTGGCCTCCAACGGCGCGGTGGTGTTCCGCTACCCGCCGCTCGAGGTGGTCCACGAGGAGACCTTCGACGCCAGGCCGGCGGTCGCGGCCATCCTGGAGCGCCACCCGCACGCACGGGTCGCGGTCGAGGAGCGCGGCTTCGGCTACCGGGTGACCAAGCACTTCCCCGAGGGCGAGCTGTCCGGCGAGATGATCGTCACCGACCTCGAGGACCTCGTGGCCG
Source organism: Nocardioides ochotonae (assembly GCF_011420305.2). Lineage (NCBI taxonomy): Bacteria > Bacillati > Actinomycetota > Actinomycetes > Propionibacteriales > Nocardioidaceae > Nocardioides > Nocardioides ochotonae. The sequence goes on from NZ_CP061769.1 coordinate 94,571, forward strand.
GGCCGGTCAGCCGTGTGATCATCCGCGACCCCGACGCCACCGCCGAGGAGTTCGTCGAGCTCGCCGAGGGCCTCGGCCTGCACGGCACCAACTACGTCGTGGGCTGGACCGCGTGGCTGGACCTCGCGCCGGTGGGCGTCTCGAAGGCCTCCGGCCTCGAGCACGTCGCCCGGGTGCTGGGCCTCGAGGCCGCCGACGTACTCGCGATCGGCGACGGGCGCAACGACATCGAGATGCTGCAGTGGGCCGGGCGCGGGGTGGCGATGGGCCAGGCGATCCAGCCGGTCATCGACGTCGCCGACGACGTCGCCGAGAGCGTGTACGACGACGGAGCGGCGCTCGAGATCGGCCGCTGGTTCCCCGCGTGAGCGCGCTCCCGGTGCTGGTCACGACCGCGCGTCTCTCGCTGCCCCTGTGGACGGCCGACGACGTCGCGGCGATCCGCGGCGGCGGCCGGCGACCCGGCTGGCACGCCGACTTCCCGCGGCGCGACGACGTCGACGCCGCCAGCGTGTGGCGCGCGGATGACCCCTGGAGCTCGCGCAGCGTCGTACGCGGCGTGACCGTGCTCGGCTCGATCGGCTTCTACGGGCCTCCGGAGCCGGCGGCCGACGGCGTCCTCGAGGCCGAGGTCGGCTACGGGCTGGTCGCCGAGGCCCGCGGCTGGGGCTTCATGACCGAGGCGCTCGGCGCGCTGATGACCGAGTGCGACCGGGTCGGCGTACGCGTGCGGGCCAGCGTCGAACCCGACAACAAGGCCAGCATCAAGGTGCTCGCGGCCTGCGGCTTCACCGAGCTGCGCGGGGCCAACGAGGACGGCGAGCTCGTCATGGTGCGGCCGCTGCGATGACCACCCAGCGCCCCGTGCCCCCGCCGGCGGACCACCCGTCCGACCAGCCCGCCCGCCTGCCGCGCCTGGTCGCCACCGACCTCGACGGCACCCTGGTGCGCTCGGACGGCACCATCTCCGACTACACCCGTGACGTGCTCCTGGAGCTCGATCGCCGCGACGTCCCGGTCGTGTTCGTGACCGGGCGCCCGCTGCGGTGGGCGGAGGACGTCTTCGAGCACGTGGGTCGCCACGGGCTGGCGATCATCTCCAACGGTGCCCTGGTCTGGGACGTCGCGCGCGGCGCGGTCGACCTCGAGCGGGCCATCGAGCCGGAGCTGGGCCTGACCTCCGCGCAGCTGCTGCGCACGGCGGTGCCCGGCACGACGTACGCCGTCGAGGACGTCGAGGGGATCGGCCTGGAGCCGCACTTCATGGAGCGCTACCCGATGCCCGAGGGCTCGCGCCGCGCCCCCGTGGAGGAGCTCTTCGACCGGCCCGCGCTCAAGCTGCTGGCGCGGCACGAGGAGCTGGCGCCGCAGGAGTTCTGGGACGCCGCCGAGCAGGCGCTGGGCGGGCGGCTGGTGATCACCTGGTCCTCCGCGACCTCGCTGCTCGAGATCAGCGCACCCGGCGTCACCAAGGCCTCCACCCTCGAACTGCTCGCCGGCCGGCTGGGGATCGGCGCCGAGGAGGTCGTGGCGTTCGGCGACATGCCCAACGACCTGCCGATGCTGACCTGGGCCGGCACGTCGTACGCCATGGCCGACGCGCACCCGAGCGTCACCGCCGCGGCCCGCGGCGTCGCCCCGCGCAACGACGACGACGGCGTCGCGCGGGTGCTGGCTGGTGTGTTCGGTCTGTGATCTGGTCGAATGACGCCGTGTCCCGCAGCCTGACTCCCGCCCCGGCCCTGCGCCGGCCGGCAGCCCTGCTCGCGGTGCTGCTGGTCCTGCTCGCCGTTCCGCTGGCCACCCTGGCCGGTCTCGTGGGGGCCGCTGCTCCGGCCTCGGCCGCCTGCTCGTGCGGGCCCACCGACACGGAGGCCGACGCGCGGGCCGCGCGCTACGTCTTCACCGGAACCGTCGAGGAGGCCGACTCCCGCGGCCGCTCGTGGGTGCAGGACGTGGCCGTCGAGGTCGTCTACAAGGGCACCCTGACCGAGTCCGCACTCGAGGTCGCGACCGACCCGCGCAGCGAGGACCCGTGCGGCCTCGGCCGGCTGACGCCCGGCACCGAGTACGTCTTCTTCGCCCGTCTCGACGGCGACCAGGTGACCGCGCCCGGCTGCGGCGGCACGGCCCCCGCTCGTGCCGCGCTGGTGCGTGCCGTCCAGGGGATGTACGGCGAGGGCTCCCCGCCGACCATCGACCAGGGCGAGGTCGAGGCGGTCATCGAGCCGGTCGGCGCCGACGCCCCGGCCGACTTCACCCGCACCGCCGCGCCGGGGCTGGCGATGGTCCTCGTCGGCCTGCTCGGCCTGGTGCTCGCCCGCTGGGCGGGCCGCCGGGCCTGAGGGCCGGCGTATAGGCCACCGCGGCTCAGAAAGTCAGGGACTCAGGGGCTCAGAGGTACATGCCGCCCATACCGCCGGAGCGCTGCTCGGCGTCCGCGGCGGCCGCAGCCGCGCCGGCCTGACCGGCCTGGCCGGGCTGCCCCGGTACGCCGCCGGGCTGGGCGACCATGCCGGCGGGCAGGGCGCGGCGGATCTGCTCGAACTGCGCCCGCGCGGCCATCTGCTGGGCGTAGATCGCGGTCTGGATGCCGTGGAAGAGCCCCTCGAGCCAGCCGACCAGCTGGGCCTGGGCGATCCGCAGCTCACTCTCGCTGGGCGTCGCGTCCTCGGAGAACGGCAGCGTGAGCCGCTCGAGCTCCTCGACGAGCTCGGGGGCCAAGCCCTGCTCGAGCTCGGCGATCGAGGAGCGGTGGATCTCCTTGAGGCGGTTGCGGCTGGCCTCGTCGAGAGGAGCCGCCTTCACCTCCTCGAGGAGCTGGCGGATCATGCTGCCGATCCGCATCACCTTGGCGGGCTGCTCGACGAGCTCGGTCAGGGCGCGCTCGCCCCGGTCCTCCTCGCCCTTGGCGTCGGTTCCCGCGTCGTCCTGCGGCGCGACCGCGGACACCGGGACGGCCATCGGCTGCCCGTCGGGGCCGATGACGACGATCTGCTGGTCCTGCTCGCCGGGGCTGCGCTGCTCGCTCATGCATCCACGCTAGCGACCCGGGGGTGAGGCGCCACACAGGCCTCCGCGAGTCGGTCCTTGTGGTGGCGCGAGTCGGGGCCAATGGTGGCGCGAGTCGGCGCTTGTGGTGGCGCCGTGGACGAAACCCTCGACTCAACTGTCCGAAAGGCTCGACTCAACGCTCAGAAGGCTCGACTCAACGGTGGGGCGGGGTCAGACGGTGAGCAGGATCTTGCCGGTGTGGGTGCCCTCGGCCATGACGGTGTGGGCGGCGGCGACGTCCTTGAGCGACATCACCTCGTGCACGATCGGGCGGACGAGGCCGTCGGCGACGAGCGGCCAGACGTGCTCGACGACGGCGGCGCAGATGGCGGCCTTGTCGGCGGCGGGGCGCGAGCGCAGCGAGGTGGCGATGACTGCGGCGCGCTTGTTGAGCAGCTTGGCGATGTCGAGCTCGCCCTTGGTGCCGCCCTGCATGCCGATGATCACCAGCCGGCCCTCGTTCGCGAGCGCCGAGAGGTTGCGGTCGAGGTACTTGGCGCCCATGTTGTCCAAGATGACGTCGACGCCGTGCCCGTCGGTCTGCTCGCGCACGACCTCGACGAAGTCCTGCTCGCGGTAGTTGATCGTCACGTCGGCGCCCAGGGAGCCGCACAGGCCGAGCTTGTCGGGGGTGCCACCGGTGGTGATCACCCGCGACCCGAGCTGGTGGGCGAGCTGGATGGCGAAGGTGCCGATGCCGCCCGCGCCGCCGTGCACCAGGACGGTCTCGCCCGCGGTGAGCCCGGCGACCATGAACAGGTTGGACCACACCGTGCACGCGACCTCGGGTAGCGCCGCCGCGGTCACCAGGTCGATGCCGGCGGGCACCGGCATCAGCTGCCCGGCCGGTACGGCGACCAGCTCGGCGTACCCGCCGCCGGCGAGCAGCGCGCACACCTCGTCGCCGACCTGCCAGCCCTCGACACCCTCGCCGAGCGCGGCCACGCGGCCGCTGCACTCCAGGCCGATGATGTCGGAGGCGCCGGGCGGCGGCGGGTAGAACCCCTGCCGCTGGAGGGTGTCGGCGCGGTTCACGGCCGTCGCGACGACCTCGACCAGCACCTCGCCGGGGCCCGCGACGGGGTCGGGAACCTCCCCGACCGACAGGACCTCGGGACCACCATTCCGCTCAGCCACCACAGCACGCATGGCCCCACCTTAGGGACTGCGGCTCAGCTCAGACCTCGAAGGTCTCGCCGACGTGGTCGACCGCACTGTCGTCGGGGACCGGGTCGTCGACGTCGTCGGGATCCTTTGCTCCGGCCGGGCGCTCCCAGTTCTCGGCGAGCAGCTGGGCGCGGGCGGCGAGCGCCTCCACGCCCGCCGGGTCGGCGCCCTGGCTGCCCGCGGCCAGACCCAGCAGGTACGCCGTCACGGGGGCCGCCGGGCGCTCCACGCTGTGCGCGACGACGCGCGCCAGGTCGAGCACCAGGCCCTCGTCGATCTCGGCGTCGTCGAGGTCGAGGGCGTCGGCCAGCTCATCGATCCAGTCGTGCAGGTTCACGCCCCCACCTTCGCCGCCGACCGCGGAGCCCGCAACCCGGCACCGGCCCACCCCGGCTCACCCCGACTCACTCCGGTGGCAGGTCGGCCCAGGTGTCGACGTCGTGGTGCTCGCCGTCGACGGCGGGGACGCCTGCGAGGTCGAGGGGACCCAGCAGCCGGTGCAGCGCCATCCCGTGCGCGCCGTCGCCGGGCGGTCGTACGCCGCGGAGCGCGGCGGTGGCGAGCACCAGCGCCAGGTGCCCGCGACCGGTCCCGTCGACCAGCCGGGCGCCGTCCCGCCCGGTCGCGGCGGCCCGCAGCCGGGCGACGGTGGCGGCGGTGACCGCCGGCATGTCCACGGCGAGGACCGCGACGTACGCCGGCAGCTCGCCCTCCCCGGCCAGCGCGTCGAGCCCGGCGAGCAGCGCCGCCACCGGGCCGCCGTACGCCGGCTGCTCCCGGCAGAACCGCACCGGCCGGGTGGTGGCCACCGGGTCGCCGACGACCACGACCGGTGCCGCGGCGCCCAGCGCGTCGAGGCCGCGGTCGAGCAGCGTGCGCCCGTGGACCTCGAGGGTCGCCTTCTCGACGCCGCCCAGGCGGGTGCCCCGGCCGCCGGCGAGGAGTACGCCGCACAGGTCGGGCACGGAGCGGGGCACGGCGTCAGTCTCCCACCGGCGTCCACGGCGACATCCTCGGCGCGGGTGGCACGCTGGAGGCGTGACCAGCACCTTGCGCCTCGCCCTCGTCCAAGAGGCATCCGCCCCGGACGCCGACGTCAACCGCGCCCGGCTCGGCGAGCTCGTCGGCCGCGCCGCCGATGCCGCCGAGGGCGGCCCGGTCGACCTGGTGGTGCTGCCGGAGGCCTACGCGCGCGACTTCGGGAAGCCCGGCTCCGACGTGAGCGGGGCCGCGGAGCCGCTCGACGGGCCGTTCGCGACGGCCCTCGACAAGGCGGCCGGCGAGCACGGCACCACCGTGGTCGCCGGCATGTTCGAGACCGGCGAGGACCCGGCCAGGCCGTTCAACACCCTCGTGCTGCGGGGCGCGGCCCGCGCGGAGTACCGCAAGATCCACCTCTACGACTCCTTCGGCTACCGCGAGTCCGACCGGCTCACCGCGGGGCCGCTCACCCCCTGCGTGGTCGACATCGACGGCTGGGGCGTCGGGCTGATGACCTGCTACGACCTGCGCTTCCCCGAGCTCGCCCGGGCGCTGGTCGACGCCGGCGCCGAGGTGCTCGTGGTCCCGGCCGCCTGGGTCGCCGGCCCGCGCAAGGTCGACCACTGGCGCACCCTGCTGCGCGCCCGCGCGATCGAGAACACCGTCTTCGTGGCCGCCGCCGGCCAGCCCGGCCCGCGCTACAGCGGCCACTCGACGATCGTCGACCCGCTGGGCGACGTGCTCGTCGACGCGGGGGAGGAGGCGGCGATCGTGGCCGCCACCCTGGAGCGCGCGGTGCTCGAGGAGGCGCGGCGTACCAACCCGTCCCTGGCCAACCGCCGACTGTAATCTTCACTCCTATGTCCCGAGCCGCTCCCCGCCGCCGTGCCGAGCCCCGCCCGGTGCGGTGGCGCCGCTCCGGACCCGGTGCCACCGAGCGCGGCCGCGGCCGCCGGCCCCGGACCTCGGAGGGCACCGTCGGCACCGCGTTGGACACGGCGATCGACACCACCGTGGGCGACACCCGGCTCCCGGTGGGCGTCTGGGCGGTCGCGGTCCTCAGCGGCCTGGCCCTGCTGATCGCCGGCACGGTCCCGGTCGGGCCGGGGATCCTCGGCGAGATCGGCGCGGTGGTCGTCGCCACGGCGTACACCTGGGCGCTCGCGGCGCGCACCGGCGGGCGACCGATCGTGTTCGGCACGCTCACGCTGGTCATCGGCCTGGTGGTGCTGGTCCTCGACGAGAACTACCTGCGCACCGGCGCGGCCGTCCTGACCTCCGTGGTCACCGCCGTCCTCGGCGTGATGATCACGACGCCCACCCGACGCTTCGTCGAGGCGGCGCGCGAGTGCACCTATGCGGTGCTGGTGGCATCCGTCGGGGCGTTCGCCGCCGTCGCGTTCGAGCCCTCGATCACCCTGCTGCGCTTCGACTACGTCACCCTCGCGCTGGCCCTCGGCGGCGCGTTCGCGTTCGTCTACCGCCTCGGCGCCGGCCTGCACGGCCTGGGGCGGCGCGGCGCCGCCACCGTCGCGATCGGGGCCGTGGCGCTCGCCGTGACGCTCGTGTACGCCGAGCTGCTGCGCCGCTACGGCGCCACCGGCCTGGTCGAGACGCTGCTGGACGGGGTGCGCTGGAGCCGCGAGAACCTCGGCGCGTTCCCGCGCCCGCTGATGACGATCCTCGGCATCCCCGCCCTGGCCTGGGGCTGCCACATGCGCGCCCGGCGCCGGCAGGGCTGGTGGGTCTGCGCGTTCGGCGTCGCGGCCACGGTGCCGGTGGCGAACGTGTTGATGAACCCGGCCACGAGCCTGCTGGAGGCGGGCCTGTCGGTGGTCTACGGACTCCTCGTCGGGCTGCTGATCGGCTACCTGGTGATCCGCGCCGACCTGGCCCTCACCGGTCCCCGCGGCAGCCGTGCCCGACGTGCCGAGGAGGCGCTGGCGGGCCGCCCCGAGCCCGCCCGGACCAGCCCCCTGCTGTGAGTGCGGGAGTACCCGGAAGTAACGGCTAGGTTCGCGGTCATGGCACGCGAACAGCTCACCGAGATCGTCGCCGAGATGGTGGCCAACGTGCTCACCGTGAACGTCTCGGCAGGCGACCGGATCGACGCCGGCGGCACCGTGGTGCTCCTGGAGTCGATGAAGATGGAGATCCCGGTCCTCGTCGAGGCGCCCGGCACCGTGGTCGCGGTGAAGGTCGCGCCCGGCGACGTCGTCCAGGAGGGCGACGTGCTGGTGCAGCTGCGCTGAGCCCGCTCGGGGCTCGTGGGCTGTGGCAGAGGGGGCGGGATTCGAACCCGCGGTGGGTCTCCCCACGACCGCTTTCAAGGCGGTTCCGATCGGCCACTCCGGCACCCCTCCATGCGGGTCCCGCGGGACCGCGCGAGGTGAGTCTAGGCGGATTGGCGGGGCGGGGCGCGGGGGAGGGACAATCGGGGCCATGACCGCGCCCGCCGACCAGTCCCCGACGTACTACCGGATGAACCGGGCGCTGGTCGCCCGCCTCGTCGGCCTCGGGGTGGTCGCCCTGGCGGTCCTGATCTTCCTGGTCACCGTGCTCGTGGCCCTCCTCGACCTGCCGGCGGGCGTGCTGCTGGGGGTCCTGCTCGCCGGGGCACTCGTGCTCGCGGTGACGGGCTGGTGGCTGTGGAAGCGCGCCTACGTGCTGCGCTGCGACGAGCAGGGCTACCGGGTGCGGCTGATCCGTGGCGCGGGCGCCCCCGAGGCCGGCTGGCGCGAGGTGCAGGACGCCGTCGCCGCGAGCCCGCGCGGCCTGCCGTGCGTGGTGCTGCGCCTGCGCGACGGTCGTACGACGACCATCCCCGTCGGCGCCCTCGCGGTCGACCGCGAGGCGTTCGTCCAGGAGCTGCGCGGGCACCTGCAGCGGGGCCAGGGGCACCGGCCGCTCACCTGAGCGGGCGCCCAGGATCTGTGCCGCGGGCGCCGGTGGACGGCCTGATTGGTCGTGGCGGGCTCGGGGCGGGTAGCCTGTGGCCGCTGTCGGGGAGGCGTCGCCTAGTCCGGTCTATGGCGCCCGCCTGCTAAGCGGGTTTGGGGCTAAAACCCCATCGAGGGTTCAAATCCCTCCGCCTCCGCAGCTGGTCGGCCCCTTCCGTTCCGGGAGGGGCCGATCGCCATTTCGCCCCCCGGGGTCCGGTCCAGTCCGGGCGGGTCCAGCCCCGGTCCAGCACAGCCCGCTGGGCTGCATCATCGTGCAATGCAGGTTCTTGAGGCAGTGCTGCGGACCTGCGGTCTCGCGTTCGCGCTCCACACTGATCGCGCGGGCCTCGCCCGCGCCCCCCCGAGAAGATCCCCCCGAACGCAGACGAGGTCCCCGATGAAGGTTGCCCGCACGATCGCCCTCACCCTGGCCGCCGCCGGCCTCTCCACCGGCCTGCTCGCCGTGACCGCACCTGCCGCACAGGCAGACACCAGCTGGGGCTGTGGCGGCCTGTGCCGCGTCGCCCCGGGCGGAGGTCGCTGAGGCGGCACCCGTCAGGGCGGGAAACCGGGACCTGTTCGACCCCCCCACCGGACATCGGCCCCTCCGCTGCCGCTCCCCACGCGGCCCGGTCCGCCCCGCGCGAAGGCGGCGACCCCCTCCCGGGTCGCCGCCTTCGTGGCATGTCCAGGAGCCGGGGCTCCGCCTGGGCTCAGTGGGTCGGATCGACCCGCCCCTCGCTGCCCGGTTGCTCGCTCTCGGGGCGGGCGCCGGCCGCCTCGCGCCCCATCCGATAGCCGAGCTGGAAGCGGGTCTGGGCGTCGTGCTCGTCCTTGAGGTCGGCGACGTAGCCGGCGTACGTGCGGGGGCTGACGCCCAGCCGCTTCGCGCTCACGGCGTCGGGATGGCCCGCGATCAGCATCCGGATCGTCATCGCCCGCTGCTCCTCGGCGATGCCGGCCAGGGTCGTGGTGCCGGAGCTGCCGAAGGCGTGCCCGCGCTCCCAGGTGCGCTCGAACATGTCGACGAGGTAGGCCACCACCGCCGGCTCGCGGACCACGACGGCGGTCGAGAGGTCCTCACCGGCCGGGATGACCGCCACCCGGCGGTCGCACACGATCATCCGGTTGAAGAACTCATCGAGGGTCCGCACCTCGGCACCCCGCCGGGTGACGGCGTCGACGTACTGGCGCGTGACGCTACTGCGCCGGGCGCTGTGCTGGTAGAGCGTCCGCATGCGGGCGCCCCGCTCGAGCATCGCGGTGTCGCGCAGCGCCGCTGCGGCCAGCGCCTGCGGGTCGCGCCCGGCCTGCGGCTGGGCGGTGAGCATCTCCCGCTCGCACTCGCTCACCAGGTCGGTGAGGAAGGCGCCGATGGCCCCCTCGCGCAGGTAGGTGAACGGTCCGCGTTCGACGCTCGACGGGGCTCGCCGCCAGCTCCGGGTCAGCCCCGCGAAGGCGCGGGACCACTCGGCGGACTCCTGGAGCAGGCGCGCGCCCTCCTGGCTCAGCGGCGAGACCACCTGGGCATGCCCGTCGGCGGGGTCCTGGGCGACCCAGCGGGCGTCACCCTCGTCGAGGCTGTCCAGGCGAAGCAGGCCCAGGTCGACCAAGAGGTCGAACTCGGCGCGGTGCGCGCCGGTCGCTGAGATCCGGGGATCGTCGGCGGGCAGTCCCCCGTGTGCGAGCGCCGCGTCGTACAGCTGGGCGGCGGCGTCCTCGAGCAGCGCGCGCTGCTGCGGACCGAAGCTGGTCAATCCGTTCCCCCTCGGCAGGTTCCTTGCGGCTCCATACCCCCCGGTGGTCATCGTCGCACAGCGAGGCGCCTGCCCGATTTCGTGCTCGCCGAGGGCGTCGGCTATTGTCTTCCTGTCGCTCGGTAACGAGGACGGGCGCCTGTAGCTCAACGGATAGAGCATCTGACTACGGATCAGAAGGTTTGGGGTTCGAATCCCTACAGGCGCACAGCACGCGAAAGCCCCAGGTCGGTCGACCTGGGGCTTTCGTCATTTCGCTTCGGTTGCGGCCTGTGTACCAAATGGTACGTTCGAGGGAGACCGCGGCGTGCTGCCCGGTCTCGGCACGGGGCGGACCTGATCGGCGGACCGGCATGAGACTTCCTGTGAGCGCCCACCACGAGCGGCCGTGGGTCATCCACGGCGTCGCCTCGGACTTCGAGGTCGAGGACGTGTGGGCCATCGAGAGCAGCGACCCGCGCGCCGACTTCGCCTCGCTGGTCGACGCCTTCGTCGACGACGACTTCCCCGACCGCGCGCCGGCCGTCGTAGGGCTGCTGTGGCAGGCGCGCTGGGTCATCGGCCGGCTGCTGCGCTGGGACCGTCCCGACGAAGGGATCGGGGAGCGGGTCTCCTCGCTGCGCGAGCGGCTGCCCGACGACCTGCGGCAGGCCCCGCCCGGGCGGTCACTGCCGGACGTCCCGTTCACCCCGGTGTACGAGACGAGCGAGGAGTGGGCGCTGGAGATCGCGAACCGCACCGTCCACGGGGTGCTGCACCTGGGCTGGGTCCCCGACCCGGCCGGCGGTGGCCGGGGGCAGATGGCCGTGCTGGTGCGCCCCAACGGACTCCTCGGACGCGGCTACCTGGCCGCGATCAAGCCGCTGCGCTACCTGATCGTCTATCCCGCGCTCCTGCGCGGCCTGGAGCGGCGCTGGCAAGCCGGCCTCGCCGCCCGTCCCTGACCCTGGAGGAAGTCATGACCACGCAGCACCGCACGACCACCCGCATCGACGCACCCGTCGCGACCGTCTGGGAGGTGCTCAGCGACGTCGAACGGATGCCGCAGTGGACCCCGTCCATGCGCTCGGTGCGGATCCTGGCCGGTGACGGCCTCGCGATCGGTACCGCCGCGGAGATCCGTCAGCCGGGGATGCCGGTGATGACCTGGACCGTCGACCAGCTGACCCCGGGGCAGCACTTCCGCTGGTGGGCCCGTAGCGCCGGGGTCACGACGTACGGCGATCACGCGCTGGCGCCGACCGCCGATGGCGGGACCGAGGCGACCCTGGCCGTCGAGCAGGCCGGGCCGCTGGCGTGGCTGCTCGGCGCGCTCACCATGCGGCGGACCGCCCGCTACGTCGACCAGGAGCTCGCGGGACTCGCCCGGGCGAGCGAGGCGGCCGCGCGGAACGCCGGGTGACGGCGGTCGCCGAGCCCGCGGGTCCACGGGAGCGGCTGCTCGCCGCCGCCGTCGAGCTGCTGGCGCGCGAGGGGAGCGGAGGGTGGACGCTGCGCCGGCTGGCGGAGGCGCTCGGCACCAGCCACCGCATGGTGATCTACCACTTCGGGTCCCTGGACGGGCTGCTGGTCGCGGTCGTCGAGGAGGTGGAGGCCCGGCAGCGGGCGCGGCGGGTCGCCCTCGCCGACACGCACCCCGACCCGGCCGAGGCGGCACGGGCGCTGTGGCGCGAGCTGTCCGACCCGGCGGCGGCGCCGCACGAGCGCCTCTTCTTCGAGCTGTACGCCGCCGGCCTCCAGGGTCGCGGGTCGGCCGCGTCCCTCCCGCGGGACGCCGTCGAGGAGTGGCTCGCGCCGTTGACCGCCCTGTTCGCCGAGGCCACCGGGGACGCCGAGCACGCGCCGGTGGACGCCCGCCTGGGCCTCGCCGTCGTCCGCGGCCTGCTGCTCGACCTACTGGCCACCGGCGACCGCGAGGCGCTCGTGGCGGCGCACGAGCGCTACCTGGAGCTGTACGACTGGGTGGGGGAGGGCCGGCCCTGATCCGGGGCCGGCCGGCGGCGCATCTTCCACCGTGCTGTGGACGCTTCCACCGCCGTACTCCACGTGTGCAGCGTCGATAACCCCGCGTTACATGCGGCTGGCGGCGGCACCCTCCCCGGGAGTGGGAGTGCCCCGGGCGGGCGGGGCCGGGCGCCGCTAGGTTGACCGACCGCCTGCTCGACGTCCGCCGCCCACGAACGGAGCCCCCCCCATGAGCCCCGCCACCCCGACCGCTGCGGAGCCGCTTGGCCGGCAGCCGCGGCCGCGCCGCATCGCGCTCAACCTGATGGCGATCGAGCACCTCGCCGGGGGGTCCTTCGACGGGGTCCTCGAGGCGGCGCGGATCGCCGACCGGCTCGGCGTGCACCGGGTGGTGCTGCCCGACCACGTGGTGATGTCGGCGCAGGCGCACCGCGAGCGCGACGGGTTCCCCTACCCGCTGTCCGCGAGCTGGCTGGAGCCGCTGACCGCCCTCGCGGCGGTCGCCGCGGTGACCGAGCGGGTGCGGCTGGGGACCAACGTGCTGATCGCGCCGCTGCGGCCCGCGGCGCTTCTCGCCAAGCAGCTCGCCACCCTCGACGCGATCTCCGGCGGCCGGGTGGAGGTCGCGCTGGGCGTCGGCTGGCAGCAGGCCGAGTACGCCGCCACGGGGGCCACCTTCGAGGGCCGCACCTCGGCCCTGGTCGAGCTGGTCGGCGCCTGCCGGGCGCTGTGGGGCGGCGCCCCCGCCGCCGCGCACCCGGTCCTGGCCGGGATCGGGGACCTGCACGCGCAGCCGCTGCCGCCGCAGGGCGACCGGCTGCCGCTGTCCTTCGGTGTCGGGCTGGGCCCGCGCAACGTGGCGCGCATCGCCGAGCTCGGCGTGGGCTGGGCCCCGGCGCCGATGCCGGTCGAGGACTTCGCCGCCGGGGTGGCCCGGCTGCGCGCGGCCTGCGTCGAGGCCGGTCGGGACCCGGCTTCGCTGCCGGTCACCGGGGCGGTCACGTTGCTGCCGCAGGAGGTCCGGGCGGTCGACGCCGGCGTGCCGCACCCGCTGGCCGAGGTCGAGGCGCTGTGGGACGCGGGGGCCGACACCGTCATCGTCCATCCGCTCGCGCACTGCGACGGCCTCGAGGACCTTCCGGGGTTCCTCTCGCCGCTGCTCGCGGCGGCCGGCTGAGCGTCAGGCGAAGCGGGCCTGCAGGCGGCGCAGCGGGTCCTGGCCGCCCCGCTCGCCGCGCGGCCCCTCCGCCTCGGAGGCCACCCGGCGCCCCGCGTCGGAGCGGGTCCACTCGCGCACCGCCCAGCGCTCCAGGACCCGCCAGGCGCCGTCCTCGCGCACCAGGTGGTCGACGTAGCGGAACCCGCTGGTGAAGTTGAGCCGCGCATCGTCCGCAGGCTCGCCCCAGTGCACGGCGGTGCCGTAGCTCTCGCACACCGCCTCCTCGCCGTGCAGCTCCACCAGCTGGTTGCCGATGATGTGCATGGTCCCGCCGAGGCGCGGCAGCAGCCGCCCGAGCCACGCGACGTACTCGTCGGCGGAGCCGTCGAAGCCGGTGTGGTGGTCGACCCCGTCGCGGGCGTAGACCGCGCGCACGGCGGCCAGGTCGAGCCGGTCCACCCCGCGGCAGTACGACGCGACGAGGTCGCGGATCTCCTGGTGGTCCCGGAGCCGGCTCAGGTCGTCCGCGCTCACGAGGCGGCCGCCGGGTCCGGCAGCGGCGGCTCGATGAGCTCCACGCGGACCCGATCGGGGTCGAGCACGTAGACGCAGCGGTGCCCGGCCATCGGCTCGCTCACGACGATCGGCTCGGAGACCTGCTCCACGCCGCGCTCGCGCAGCCCGGCCAGGATCTGGTCCAGCCCGGTCACGGTGATCGCGACGTGGGCGGCGCCCACGTGGCCGTTGTCGGGGTCCAGCACGACGGGGGAGCCGTTCTCGTACTGCAACAGCTCGACCATCGTCGCGCCCTCCGGGGCCCGGACGAACGCCTGGTGCACCACCACGCCCGGGTAGCCGGTGACCGCGTCGATGCGCGGTCCGCTGCGCCGCCACGGGCCCAGCCGCTCCCCGCCGAGCAGGTCGGTGTAGAAGTCCAGGGAGCGCTCGATGTCGCTCACGGTGATGCCCACGTGGTGCACGGTGCTCACGCGTCGTCCTCTCGCCGGCGGCTGCGCCGGGGGCGGCGCGCGGGCGATGCTACGCCTCAGGCAAGCGCTTGCTTCGGATCCGACCGGTGGGCGGAGGCGTCGGTGCTGCTCGGTCCCCATCGCTCGGGGCGGTGCGGGATCACCAGGACCGCGAGCACCATCTGGGCGGCGGAACCCTCCTCGGCGCAGATCGTGAACGAGCGGCCGGCGCCCTCCGAGGCGCGCATGGCGCCCACGAGCTGGGACACGGCCAGGCTGCTGAGGTAGTGCGCGTCGGACAGGTCGATGACCAGCGGGTCGAGGTGGCCGTACAGCTCGAGGGCGCTGCGCAGCGCGGGGACGGCCAGGTCGTCGACGTCGCCGCCGATTCGCAGCGCCTCGCCGTCACGGTGGATCTCGCAGGGGAGGGAGGGCATGCCGCCAGCCTAGGCGGGGCACCAGCGTGACCGCCGCCACTAGGGTGGTACCCGTTCGTACCGGCCGGTGGGGAGCGCCCGCGGCCGACCGCATCCCTCCGGAGGAACCCCATGCCCCTTGCTCGTCCCCGTGTCCGGCGCCGGCTCGGCGCGGCGCTCGTCGCCGTCCTGATCGCCTCCGGCTCCGCCCTGGTCGCCGCGCCCACCGGCGCCGGCGCCGCGAGCGAGGTCGTCGGCGGCGACGAGCCGATCGACTACGTGGCGCTCGGCGACTCCTACAGCGCCGGCCCGCTGATCCCGGTGCAGCGCGCCGACCCGCTGGGCTGCCTGCGCTCGACCCACAACTACCCCGCCTACCTCGCCGCGCACCTCGACGTCGCGACGTACGTCGACGTGACCTGCTCGGGCGCCGAGACCGCCGATCTCGACAAGCGCGCGCAGACCACCATCCTCCCCGGGCCCTCGCCGGCGCCGCAGCTCGACGTGCTGAGCGACGACACCGACCTGGTCACCCTCGGCATCGGCGGCAACGACTACGAGCTCTTCGGGTCGATGATCAAGGTCTGCCAGGAGGTCGCCCCGCTGGCACCGAAGGGCGCGCCGTGCCGGCGGCACTTCACCAACCGCAAGGGCGTCGACACCAAGCTGCGCGACGCCGACCGGATCCGCAAGGACGTCGGTCGGGTGCTGCGCGGCATCGCCCGTCGTGCCCCGCAGGCCGAGGTGTACGTCGTGGGCTACCCCCGGCTGCTGCCGGAGCGCGGCACCTGCAAGCAGGTCGGCTTCGCCGCCGGCGACTACCGCTGGGGCAACCGGGTCGAGCGCCGGCTGAACCGCTCGCTGCGCCTCGCGGCCAAGGCCAACGGCGCCACCTACCTGAACCTCTACCCCGCCTCGCGCGGCCACGACGCCTGTGCGGGCAAGGAGGCCTGGATCAACGGCGACACCCTCAAGCTGGCCCGCGCCGCCGACTTCCACCCGTTCAAGCGGGGCATGCGCGCCGCGGCCCAGGAGATCTACTTCCAGCTGAGCGGAGGCCACACCGCCCCGGCCCGGGTGGCGCCGCGCGCGGCGGACGCCTCCGGCGCTCCCGTCGTACGCCGCGGGGCGGTGAGCCAGGTCCGCCTCGGCGAGGCCTGGCGCGACCACATGCGCGCCCAGGGCTGAGCCCGCCGCGACGGCCCCGCACCTCGGACGCCGAGCACGCCCCGACCGGGCGCGCTCGGCGTTCGTGCGTTCGGGGTCCGCCGTCCGCGAGCGGGACGGGGTGAATTCGCCAGATCTAGAACAGGTTCTGGTCAAATCTGCCAGCATGCGATTCGATGTGTTCGCCGTCACACGACGGTGGCCGACAGGGGAGGACCACTAGATGCGTCATCAGAGGATCGCCAGGCTGGGCGTCGTCGCAGCGAGCCTGCTGCTCGTCGCCACCGCGTGCGGCACCGACCGCGACGAGGAGGACCCGTCCTCGACCGACGAGACGACCGCCGCCGCGGCCGCCGAGCTGCCCACCGACACCTTCGGTGACCTGGAGTCGCCGTGCGGCGACGGCGACGCCAAGGGGGCGACCGACCAGGGCGTCACCGACGAGTCGATCACGATCGGCTACGGCGACGACAAGGGCTACCCGGCCACTCCCGGTCTGAACCAGGAGATGGGCGACGCGATGGACGCGTTCATCGACTGGTGCAACGGCCTCGGCGGCATCAACGGCCGCGAGATCGTCGGCAACCGCTACGACGGCATGGTGCTGGAGTCGGCGAAGGTCATGAAGGAGTCCTGCCCCCAGGACTTCATGCTGGTCGGCCAGGGCTTCGCGCTGGACGGCAACATGGAGGCCGACCGGATCGGCTGCCAGATGCCGATGGTCCCGGGCTTCGCGATCTCCCCGCAGGCGGCGATGGCCCCGATGAAGTACGAGCCCGTTCCCGGCCCGGTCGACCTGTTCAACGACGCCGACATCGAGGTCATTGTCGAGAACTACCCCGAGTTCAAGAACGTCGGGTTCCTCAACAGCGACTCCCCGGCCGTGGACCAGGCCGGCACCCGCTACTCCGACAACTTCGAGGGCCTCGGCATCACGCCCAAGGACTGCGGGGTGGAGCTGAAGTCGGCCGGCGGCGACAACTACCGCGCGATCGTGCAGAAGTTCAAGGAGTGCGACGTCGACGCGCTCTTCACCTGGACGCCGCCCTCGCCGCCGCTCTACAACTTCCTCGACGCGGCCAAGGTCGAGGGCCTCGACCTCCCGCTCGCCAACGCCGCCACCTGGTACACCGAGGGCGTCGTGAAGGCCAACGTCGATGAGCTCACCGAGGGCACGATCATCGCGCTGAACTTCCAGCCCTTCGAGAACGCCGACGTCGTGCCCGCCGTGGCCGACTACCTCGCGGTCCTCGGGCAGACCGGCGGCGAGGAGGGCCTGCTCGGGATGCAGAGCGCCTCGGCGTTCCTGCTGTGGGCCACCGTGGCCAAGGACTGCGGCAGCGAGCTGACCCGCCAGTGCATGGTCGACGGTCTCTCGAAGGTCACCGAGTGGACCGGCGGCGGTCTGCACGGCACCTCCGACCCCGGCGGCAACGCCCCCCAGGAGTGCGCGATCCTCGTGACCGTCGCCGGCCAGGGCTACGAGCAGATCCAGCCGGCCCAGAAGGGCGAGTGGTACTGCTCCAAGAACGGTGCCCGCAAGGCGCCGGAGTCCGCGTGGGGCGTCGAGCTGACCGACGACCGGATCGCCACCACCTACCTCAGCGACGACGTGATCACGCCCCAGGGCTGATCCGCCTCCGCCCGGCCGCCTCGGCGGCCGGGCGGACCTTGAGTCCGTGGACCGTCGAGGGCCGAGGGGGACCTGATGGAGCTGTTCCTGACCTACACCATCGTCGGGCTGGTGCTGGGCTCGGTCTACGCCATCGCGGCGTCCGGCCTGGTGCTGACCTACACCACCTCGGGAGTCTTCAACTTCGCCCACGGCGCGCAGGCGATGCTGGCCGCGTTCCTCTACTGGCAGCTCAGCGTCGGCTGGGGCCTCCCGGTCCCGGTGGCGTTCGTGCTCGTCGTGCTCGTCTTCGGCCCCCTCCTGGGCGTCGTCCTGCACCGCTTCCTGATGCACGGCCTGCGCGACGTCGCGGAGGTCACCAAGGTCATCGTGACGGTCGCCGTGCTGCTCGGCATGGTCTCGCTGTCGCAGTGGATCTGGGACCCGACCGAGCCGCGCAAGCTCGAGATGCTCTTCGGCAACGCCACCTCGATCGAGGTGTTCGGCGTGCGGGTCCGCTACCACGAGATCATCTGCCTGGTCTCCGCTGCGCTGCTCGCGATCGGCCTGCGCCTGCTGTTCACCCGCAGCCGCCTCGGCGTGATGATGCGCGGCGTCGTCGACGACCCCGAGCTGCTGCGTCTCAACGGTCACAACCCCGACCGGGTGGCGATGGCCAGCTGGGCGCTCGGCTCCGGCCTGGCGGCGTTCGCGGGCGTGCTGGTCACCCCGGTCGCGGGCGGCTCGCTCGAGGCCAGCATGCTCACGCTGCTGATCATCGACACCTTCGCGGCGGCCATGTTCGGTCGCCTCCAGAGCATCCCGCGCACGTTCGTCGGTGCGCTGGTCCTCGGCCTCGCCTCGACGTACCTCCTCGCGTATGCGCCGAGCAGCTGGGACTGGGCGGGCAACGTCAAGACCGCGCTGCCGATGATCGTGCTGTTCCTGGTGCTCCTCGTGCTGCCCCAGGACCGGCTGCGCGGGGCGCAGGTGCGCACCCGCGAGCGCAACCGGGTGCCCTCGGTGCGCCAGGCGCTGGTGTGGGGGGTCGTGTTCGTCGCGCTCGTCGCGCTGCTGACCAGGATCGCGGATCCGCTCATGCACGGCTCGTTCGTGGCCGGCCTGGCCTTCGCGATCATCGCGCTCTCGCTCGTGCCGCTCACCGGGTACGCCGGGGAGATCAACCTGGTCCCGCTGTCCTTCGGCGCGGTCGGGGTGATCGTGGCCTTCCACGTCGGCATCGAGGGCAGCGGGCTGGCCTCGCGGATGGGCTGGGTGGGTCTGCTGGCCGGCACCGTCGCCGCCGCGCTGGTCGGGGGCCTGGTCGCCCTGCCGGCGCTGCGGCTGCGCGGGCTCTACCTGGCCCTGGCCACGATGGCCTTCGGCGGCCTGGTCTCCACCCTCGTCCTCACCGAGATCCACCCGCGCAACTGGTTCGGCTGGGAGGGTGCCATCTTCCCGACCGGCACCGTCATCGTGCCGCCGGTGCAGCTCGGGCCCCTCGACCTCCGCAGCGACGACACGGCGATGATCGTGCTGGCCGCGATCTTCTCCCTGATCGGCATCGGCATCGTCGCGCTGCGCAACACCGGCTACGGCCGGCGCCTGGTGGCGATGAAGGACAGCCCTGCGGCGAGCGCGATGCTCGGACAGTCGCTGGTGCGGCTCAAGCTCGGGGTCTTCATGCTCTCCGCGGCGATCGCCGGGCTGGGCGGGATCCTGATGGCGTCGTCGGCCGGCTCGGTGTCCACCGAGGCGTTCATGATCACCGCGAGCCTCGCGCTGGTCATGCTCACGGTGGTCGGGGGCGTGGGCTACGTCAGCGGCGCCCTGTTCGGCGGGCTGATGGTCGGGATGGGCTTCACACTCATCAACGGCACCTTCCGCGACCTGGCGCTCACCCACGACGCGTGGTCCCCGGTGCTGGGCTCGATGGGTCACGTCTTCGCGGTCCTCGTCGCGCTGATGGGCATCACCGTCAACCAGAACCCCAGCGGCATCGTGCACCAGCTCTGCGAGGGCTACCGACCACTGCTGCGTGCCCGCCCGGTGCTGTTCGTCGGGGCGGGCGTCGCCGCCGTGCTCGTCGCCCTCAACCTCCTCGAGGTGATCGGCGACTGGACGCTGGGGATCGCGCTGTTCTGCGTGGTCGGCCTGACGCCGGTGCTCGGGCAGGTGTGGATGGCCGAGCGGGTGCTGTCGCCCGAGGAGCTCGAGGCCCTGGCCGCCCGACGCCGGGTGCTCCCGGTCGAGCGCCGAGGACTCGACGCCCCGCTCAGCCCCGAGGAGCGCTACGACCTCGACGTCGCCCTGGGGCTGCCGCCCCGCCCGCTGCCGTCCCACGACGTCGAGGTCGCCCTGGCGGACGGCGTACCACTGGAGGAGGTCGCCCGTGGCTGAGCACGCACCGCTGCTGCAGACCCGTGGGGTCACCGTGCGCTTCGGCGGCAACGTGGCCGTCGACGACGTCAGCCTCGACCTCGCCGCGGGCCGCATCACCGGCCTGATCGGTCCCAACGGCGCGGGCAAGACCACGCTGTTCAACACCGTCACCGGCATGCAGCGCCCGAGCGCCGGCACCGTGCTCCTCGACGGCCAGGACATCACCCGGCGCTCCCCTGCGCACCGGGCCCACTTGGGCATCGCGCGCACCTTCCAGCGCCTCGAGCTGTTCCTCTCGCTGTCGGTGCGCGACAACGTCCGGGTCGCCGGCGACATCGTGCGGGCGCGGCACCGCCGCTCCTTCGACGTGGACGCCGAGACCGACCGGATGCTCGAGCTCACCGGCCTGAGCGGCATCGCCGACGCGGAGGTGGCCGCGATCCCGACCGGCCGGGCCCGCGTCGTCGAGGTGGCCCGGGCGCTGATGACCCAGCCGCGGCTGCTGCTGCTCGACGAGCCCGCCTCCGGCCAGACCGAGCGCGAGACCGAGGAGTTCGCCGAGCTGCTGCGCGGTCTCGCCGGGACCGGCCTGGCGATCTGCCTGGTCGAGCACGACCTGCCGCTGGTGATGCAGCTGTGCACCACCATCCACGTCCTCGACCGGGGGCGGGTGATCGCCTCCGGGAACCCCGCCGAGGTGCAGGCCTCGCCCGAGGTCATCGAGGCCTACATCGGCCAGGAGGTCGTGTGATGAGCGAGACCCTCAGCGGCCCGCTGCCGTCGGTCGAGGAGCTGCTCGCCCCGCCGGTCCTGGAGCTGGTCGGCGTGCGCGCGGCGTACGGGCCGATCGAGGTCCTGCACGGCGTCGACCTGACGGTGCGGGCCGGTCAGGTGGTCGCCCTGCTCGGCCCCAACGGCGGCGGCAAGTCGACCACCGTCAAGGTCGCCTCCGGCCTGCTGCCGCTCACCTCGGGGGAGCTGCGCTACGCCGGCCGCAAGGTCGACGGGATCTCCGCGCAGGACGCCGCGAAGCTGGGCGTGTGCACGATCCCCGAGGGCCGCGGCATCTTCGCCAACCTCAGCGTGCGCGAGAACCTCTGGCTCGCCACCGGCACCGGTACGACGCGCGCCGCGATCGAGGAGGCGGCGTTCACCCGGTTCCCGATCCTCGGCGACCGGCGCAACCAGCTCGCCGGCTCGATGTCGGGCGGCGAGCAGCAGATGCTCGCGCTGTCGCGCGCCCTGGCCACCGACCCGGCGGTGCTGCTCCTCGACGAGCTGTCGATGGGCCTCGCGCCCATGATCGTCAGCCAGATGTACGACGCGGTGGCCCAGCTCGTCGAGGAGGGGATCAGCGTGCTCGTGGCCGAGCAGTTCGCGCGCACCATCCTGCCGATCGCCGACGTGGCCGCCGTGATGCTGCAGGGCCGGGTCACTGCCGTGGGCAGCCCCGCCGAGATCGACGCCGACCTGTCCACCACCTATCTGGGGGGATGATGACCACCATGTCCAGCAGCATCACCAACGCCACCGAGCCCGCGCACAGCGGCAAGCGGGGCGCGGCGTTCGCCGACGCGGTCGCCGAGAAGAGCCTCAAGGCCGACGGGGTCGCGCGCGATCGCGTGACCCGCGCGGCCGGCCTGCTCCTCGGGGTCGGCGGCATCGTGATCGCCCTCCTGGCCTGGCTGAACTCCAACGGGCTCAGCGACGGACGCGACATCGCCTCGATGCAGATCTTGGCCATCGTGGGGGTCGGGGTCACCGTGCTCGGCTCCGGCCTCTTCGTCGCCGGGGTGGTGGCGCGGGTGCTGCGGCTGTGGCTGCTGCGCCAGCTCGTCGAGAGCCAGGACCGCACCGACCAGCTGGTGGCCGCGTTGAAGACGCGCGACTGACCGGGTGGGGCACCCCGACAGCGCGTAGCCGTCGGCGGCCGGATCGGCCACACTGACGAGGTGGCCTCGCACGGGGTCACGCGTCTCGGACCGCTGGAGGAGCACGATGAGCACCGTCCACCTCACCGCCGTACGACTCGGCGGTCGCCCCGGGATGCCGCTGCTCATCCTCGGTCCCTCGCTCGGCACCACCGCCCAGACGCTGTGGTCGGAGGTCGCCCGGGAGCTCGCCCGCGACTTCCAGGTGGTGGCCTGGGACCTGCCCGGGCACGGCACGAACTCGATGGTGCCCGAGGAGCCGATCACGATCGAGGACCTGGCGGCCGGCGTGCTCACGCTCGTGGACGGCATGGGCGAGGGCATCCACCCGCCGAGGTTCCACTACGCCGGCAACTCCGTGGGCGGTGCGGTCGGCCTCCAGCTGATGCTCGACGCGCCCGGTCGCGTCGAGTCCGCGACCCTGATCTGCAGCGCCGCCCGCCTGGGCACCCCGGCCGGCTGGCTGGAGCGTGCCGAGAAGGTCCTGGCGAGCGGCACCGAGCTGCTGGTCCCCGGCGCCACCGAGCGGTGGTTCGCGCCGGGCTTCGCGGAGCGCCACCACGGGCGGGCCTCCTCCGTGCTGCACGCGCTGGGCGACACCGTCGACGAGGGGTACGCCGCGGTCTGCGGCGCGCTCGCCGGCTTCGACCTGCGCGACCGGCTCGCCGAGATCGAGGTCCCGCTGCTCGCGGTCGCCGGCGGTCGCGACGAGTCGGTGCCGCCGGCGGTGGTGCGCGCGCTCGCCGAGGGGGTCCGCGACGCGCGCTTGGTCGTGCTCGAGGACGTCGCCCACCTCGCGCCGGTCGAGGATCCGGAGACGGTCGCCCGGCTGGTGCGCGAGCACGCCCTCGGTCCCACCCGCGACCAGCTCACCGTGGCCGAGCTGCGTGACGCCGGCATGCAGGTGCGTCGCGAGGTGCTGGGCGCCGAGCACGTCGACCGGGCGATGGCCGACGCCACCGAGCTGACCCGGGAGTTCCAGCACTTCATCACCGAGTACGCCTGGGGCGGGGTGTGGACGCGCCCGGGGCTGGATCGCCGGGAGCGCTCGCTGGTCACTCTCAGCGCGATCATCTGCGGGGGGCACCACGCGGAGCTGGCGATGCACCTGCGCGCGGCGCGCACCAACGGGCTCAGCGTCGCCGAGATCCGCGAGCTGATCATCCAGACCGCGATCTACTCCGGGGTCCCGAGCGCCAACGTGGCCTTCCGGATCGCCCAGGAGGTCTTCGCCGACGAGTGCTGAGCCGGTCCCGCGGGTCGCGGATCAGCACCCACGAGAGCGCCCCGCCGGCGGCCAGCAGCACCGCGCAGACCACCAGCGCCGAGCGGTACGCCGCGTCGAGGGCGGCCGGGTCGGCGTACTCCTCCCCGCCGAGGCCGACCGCGACCGGCAGGGCCGCGACCGCCAGCAGCGAGCCGGCCCGGGCGACCGCGTTGTTGACGCCGCTGGCGATGCCGGCCTGCTCGTCGGGGGCGGCCGCCAGCACCGTCGCGGTCAGCGGGGCGACCAGCAGCGCCAGGCCGAGGCCGAAGATCGTGAGCCCGGGGAGCACCCCGGTCCAGTAGTCCACCCCGGCGCCGACGTCGAGCAGCAGCAGGGTGCCCGCCGCCATCACCAGCGGGCCGAGGGTCATCGGGAGCCGGGGACCGATCCGCACCGCCAGCGCGCCGCCGCGCGAGGCGAGCACCAGCATGCACACGGTGATGGGCATGGTGGCCACCCCGGCCGCCAGGGCGCCGTACCCGCTCACGACCTGCAGATGCAGGACGAGGAAGAAGAGCACCGCGCCGAGCGCGGCGTAGACGAGGAGGGTCATGGCGTTCGCGGCGCTGAAGGTGCGGTCGGCGAAGATGCCCAGCGCCAGCATCGGGTGTTCGCTGCGGCGCTCGTCGACGACGTAGCCGGCCGCGGCGAGGACGCTGAGCAGCAGCGCCCACGGCGCCCATGTGCCGCCCCACTCGATGAGGGCGTAGGTCACCCCGCCCAGTGCCAGGACCGTGCAGCCCGCGCCGACGAGGTCGAGCCGGCGCGGAGCGCGGGTCGCGCGTCTCCGGGACCCACCGCTGCGCGACCGCGACGGTGAGCGCCGCGAGCGGAAGGTTGATGAGGAAGATCCAGCGCCAGTCGGCGTACTGCACCAGGGCGCCGCCGAGGAACGGGCCGGCCGCGGAGGCGAGGCCGCCGAGGCCGCACAGCAGCGAGGCGAGCGCGAACCAGCAGGTCCCGACGACGAAGACCCGCCGCCGGCCGAAGCGGTCACCGAGGGCGCCGCCGAGCAGGATCAGGCTGGACAGGGAGAGCAGGTAGCCGTTGGAGATCCACTGGAGCTGGGCGAGGCTGGCCCCGAGGTCCGCGCCGATCGTGCGCAGCGCGACGTTGAGGATCGTGGCGTCGAGCAGCGTCATGCCGGAGCCCAGCACGGTCGCCAGCACCACCGCCCGGCCGGTCGCCGTGCCCAGCCGGACACCGTCGGGCAGCGCGGCGCCCTCGCTCATCCGTCGAGGCTAGCCAACCACGCGGGGCAGCACCGGGCGGCGGGTCGGGTGGAACCTGTTCTCGTTCTCTGCTCGGATGCGGGTCATGGACCAGCACACCGGCACCTTCAGCGAGGGCGAGATCCGCGAGGCCTACGGCGCCCTGCACCAACGGGTGCAGGGATTCGCCGACTCCGGCGACTGGAGCGGCTTCGCGGACTGCTTCACCGAGGACGCGACCTACGTCGAGCACGTCTACGGCACCTTCCACGGCCGCGCGGAGATCCGGGACTGGAGCGTGCGCACGATGTCGGCGTTCCCGGGCTCGGCGATGGTGGAGTTCCCGCTCGCCTGGACGGTCGTGGACGTGCCGACCTCGCGGCTGATCTGCGAGATCGGCAACGTGATGCCCGACCCGGGGGACGGGTCGGTGCACAGCGCGACCAACCTGACGATCGTCACCTACGCCGGCGACGGGCTGTTCAGCCGCGAGGAAGACGTCTACAACCCGATGCGCTTCCTCACGACCACGCTGCGGTGGGCGAAGGTCGCCGAGCAGCACGGGCGGCTCGGCGACGAGGCGCGCGCCTACGTCGCGGCGTACGGCGGGCGCGGCTGAGGACGCCCCGTCCTCAGTGGGGCCTCGGCGGGGGCCTCAGTGGGTGTGGACGATGAACAGGTCGCACGAGGCGTGGTGGGCCACCGTGCCGGCGACCGAGCCCAGGCCGCGCAGCGGGCTCTGGAGGCGCTTGTTGCCCACGACCAGCAGGTCGGCGCCGAGCCGGTCGGCCTCACCGAGGATGACGTCGGCGGGCTTGCCGGGGACCGCCTCGGTGGAGATGTCCTCCACGACCGACAGCAGTCGGGCGCGCTCCTCGGCGACCACGGCGAGCGCGCGCTCGTTGTCGTTGATCCGGTGACGGGTCTCGTCGCCCTCGACGCGGTGCGCGCACACGATGTGCAGGCGGGCGTCGAACCGGGCAGCGATCTCGGCGGCCCGGTGAGCGGCCGCCGACGCGGTCTCGCTCCCGTCCACACCGACGACGACGATCTTCACAAGTCCTCCTGGCGAACCGAACGGGTTCGCAGCGTAGCGGCCCCGGGGCCGCTCCTTCGGGGAAACCGCCCGTCCGGTTCCCGATCGGGACGCGACCTCGGTCTCTCCTGGGGGCGGCGCGCCGGACCGGAGGAGCGGTTTCTTGCGCGCCTCTGAAAAACTGGACCGGTGATGACCGCCGCGCGCCGACTGACCCTGGAGATCGTGGGGTGGGTGCTCGTCGTGGCCGGCGTCGCTGCGCTCGTCCTCCCCGGCCCCGGCCTGCTGATGCTGTTCGGCGGCATGGCGATCCTGTCCCAGCAGTACGACTGGGCCGAGCGCCGGCTCGCCCCGCTGAAGTACCGCGCCCTCCGAGGCGCCGCGGAGAGCGTCGAGGCCTGGTGGCGCATCGCGCTGACGGCCGCCGGCGTCGTGCTGCTCGGCGCCTGCGGGGTGCTCTGGGTCGTCGGTCCGGCCGCGCCGGAGTGGTGGCCGCTGCCGGACGGCTGGTGGCTGCCCGGCGGCGCCGCGACCGGGATCACCCAGATCACCTCGGCCCTCGTGGCGCTGGGCCTGCTCGTCTACAGCTATCGCCGTTTCCACGACGACCCGGAGGCGGTCGCCGAGCTCGAGCGCGACCTGCACGCGGCCACCCGGGCCCGCGAGGAGCGCGACGTCGCGCCCTGACCTCGACCGGTCCCGTACCCGCTCGCGGTGTCGGACCGCCGTGGAATGCTGCCCGCTGTGACCCTGCACCTGCACCGCGCCGCCCGCACCGACGTGCTGGCCGATGCCTTGGCGCGCCTGCTCGCGACCCCGCTGGCCGACCCGTTCGCCGAGGAGGTCGTGGTCGTGCCGGCCAAGGGCGTGGAGCGGTGGCTGAGCCAGCGGCTCTCCCACCGGCTGGGCGCAGG
The DNA here is from genome assembly GCF_011420305.2 of Nocardioides ochotonae. Taxonomy (NCBI): domain Bacteria; kingdom Bacillati; phylum Actinomycetota; class Actinomycetes; order Propionibacteriales; family Nocardioidaceae; genus Nocardioides; species Nocardioides ochotonae. The sequence goes on from NZ_CP061769.1 coordinate 120,500, forward strand.
ACCGCGCGGCGGCGACGGCATCTGCGCCGGGGTCGGCTTCCGCACCCCGCGGTCGCTGTTCGCCGAGGTCACCGGCACCCGTGACGAGGACCCCTGGTCCCCGGACTCGCTGGTGTGGCCGCTGCTGGCCGCCGTCGACGACGGCCTCGAGGAGACCTGGGCGCTGCCCCTGGCGCGTCACCTGGGCCGCGGTCTCGACGGGGAGGAGGCCGACCTGCGCCACGGCCGGCGCTTCGCGGTCGCGCGGCGCCTGGCCCACCTCTTCGCCTCCTACGCCGCCCAGCGCCCGGCCCTGCTCGCCGACTGGGCCGACGGTCGTGACACCGACGGCCGCGGCCGGCCGCTGCCTTCGGACCTGGCCTGGCAGCCCGAGCTGTGGCGGCGGGTGGCGGCCCGGGTGGGTGCCCCCACGCCGCAGACGCGGCTGGTCGAGACCGTCGCCCGGCTGCACGACGAGCCCGGCGCCTTCGACCTGCCGGACCGGCTCTCGCTCTTCGGCCACACCCGGCTGCCGGTGACCGAGGCGAGGCTGCTGGAGGCGCTCGGGCGGCACCGCGAGGTGCACCTGTGGCTGCCGCACCCCTCCGCGGCGCTCTGGGACGCCCTCGGCCCCGAGCTGGCCTCCGGCGAGCGGCCCGACGGGCGAGCCGTGGACCGCCGGGCCGACCACAGCCACCGGGTCGTGGGCCACCCGCTGCTCTCGACGCTCGGCCGCGACGTGCGCGAGCTCCAGCGCACCCTGTCCGGCGTGACGAGCGTCGAGGAGCACGTCGGCCCCGACCCGCAGACCCCCGACACCCTGCTGGGCTGGCTCCAGCACGACCTGCGCGCCAACGCCGTCGGCGACGCCGCCTCCCGTCCGCTGCGCGCCGGGGACCGCTCGGTCCAGGTGCACGCCTGCCACGGCGCCGCCCGCCAGGTCGACGTGCTGCGCGAGGTCCTGCTCGGGCTGCTCGCCGAGGACCCGACCCTCGAGCCGCGCGACGTGCTGGTGATGTGCCCCGACATCGAGACCTTCGCGCCGCTGATCTCCGCCGGCTTCGGCCTCGGCGACGTGGTCGGCGAGCAGGGTCACCCCGCCCACCGGCTACGGGTCCGCCTCGCCGACCGCGCGCTCACCCGCACCAACCCGCTGCTGTCGGTCGCCGAGCGGCTGCTCGAGCTCGCCGGCGGCCGGGCCGGCGCGGGCGAGGTGCTCGACCTGGCCCACAGCGAGCCGGTGCGCCGCCGCTTCGGGTTCCGCGACGACGACCTCCAGCAGCTCACCGAGTGGGTCCGCACCGCCGGGGTGCGCTGGGCCTTCGACGCCGAGCACCGCGCCGAGTACGGCCTGGGCTCCTACGTCGCCAACACCTGGCGCTTCGGCCTCGACCGGCTGCTGGCCGGGGTGGCGATGTCGGAGGACACCGGCACCTGGCTGGACCGCACCCTGCCGATCGACGACGTCGGCAGCGGCCAGGTCGAGCTGGCCGGCCGGCTGACGGAGTTCGTCGAGCGGCTGCGCACGGTCACCGACCAGCTGGTCGGCGCGCACCCGCTGGAGCACTGGCTCAGCGCGCTCGCCGACGGCGTCGAGTCGCTGTGCGCGGTGCCCGCGAGCGAGTCCTGGCAGGCCGGGCAGGTCCAGCGCGAGCTCGGCCGCGTCCGCGAGGCCGCCGGCGGGCTGTCCACCACCTCGCTGCGCCTGCCCGACGTCCGCGCGCTGCTGGCCGACCGGTTCGCCGGGCGGCCCACCCGCGCCAACTTCCGCACCGGCACGCTCACCGTCTGCACGATGGTCCCGATGCGCTCGGTGCCGCACCGCGTGGTCTGCCTGCTCGGCCTCGACGACGGGATCTTCCCGCGGGTGGGGTCGGTCGACGGCGACGACGTGCTCGCCCGCGACCCGCTGACCGGCGAGCGCGACCCGCGCAGCGAGGACCGCCAGCTCTTCCTCGACGCGATCCTCGCCGCCACCGAGCACCTCGTGGTCACCTACACCGGCGCCAACGAGTACTCTGGCCAGCCGCGCCCACCCGCCGTACCCCTCGGGGAGCTGCTGGACACCCTCGACGTCACCGCGACCGCTCCGGAGGGCAGCGTCGCGGACGCCGTGACCGTGCGGCACCCGCTCCAGCCCTTCGACCCGCGCAACCTCACCCCCGGCGCGCTGGTGCCGGGCACCGCGTTCACGTTCGACCGGGCCGCGCTGAGCGGCGCGCGTGCCGCTGCCGGCGAGCGGCACCCGGTGGCGCCGTTCCTCAGCGGCCCGCTGCCCCCGGCCCCGCCCGAGGACGTCTCCCTCGACGACCTGGTCTCCTTCTTCTGCCGCCGCGGCGGGCCGGTGCAGGGCTTCCTCTCGCGCCAGCGCCTCGACGTCGCGCTGCCCTACGAGGAGGAGCCGCTCGACGACGGGCTTCCGGTCGAGGTCGACCAGCTCGTGCAGTGGCAGGTCGGCGACCGGGTGCTGCGTGACCTGCTGGGCGGCATGGACGTCGAGCAGGCCCGTCAGCAGGAGTGGCGCCGCGGGGTGCTGCCGCCCGGCATGCTGGGCTGGCGCATCCTCGGCGATCTCCTGATGCGTGCCGAGCCGCTCGCCGCCGCCGCACGGGAGCGGCGCACCCGCCCCCCGCGGGCGGTCGAGGTCGACGTCGACCTGGGCGACGGCCGCCGGCTGCGCGGCACGGTCGCCGACGTCTACGGCGACCGCCAGGTCCCGGTCAGCTACTCCCGGCTGGGCGCCGCGCACCGGCTGCAGTCGTGGATCCGGCTGCTGGCGCTGGCCGCCACCGACGAGGACCAGAGCTGGACCGCCCACACCTTGGGCAGGCCCACCAACAGCCGCTCGCGCGAGGGCTTCGCGGTCTCGCTGCTCGGCCCGCTCGACCACACCGCGCTCACCCGGCTGCGCGACCTCGTCGACCTGCGCGACCGCGGGCTCAGCGAGCCGCTGCCGCTGCCGCTCAAGGCCTCGCTGGCCTATGCGCGGACCCGTCGCACCCGCGCCACCCACGACGAGGCGGTGCTCAAGGCCGGGTGGGACTGGCGCGACGGCAGGTTCCCCGGCGAGCAGTCGGTGCCGGCCCACCGCACCGTGTGGGGTCCCCGTGCGCCGCTGCCCGGGCTGGACGTCGCCCCCCGTGACGGTGAGGGGTTCGAGGGCGAGACCACCCGCTTCGGCGCGCTCGCGCTGCGGCTGTGGAGCCCGTTGCTGGTGGCCGAGCAGGGGAGCTGGTGATGGTGCACAGCGTGCAGTCCACAGGACCGACCGGACAGCCGGGAGCCCCCGGAGCGCCGGCCGCCGTGGCCTCCTTCGAGGTCACCGGCGAGCTTCCGGGCGTCGGCACCACCCTGCTCGAGGCGAGTGCCGGCACCGGCAAGACCTTCACCGTCGGCGCTCTGGTGACCCGCTACGTCGCCGAGGGAGTCGCGTCCCTGGAGGAGATGCTCATCATCACCTTCGGGCGCGCGGCCAGCCAGGAGCTGCGCGAGCGGGTGCGCGACCAGCTCGTCGAGGCCGAGCGCGCGCTGGCCGACCCGGCGTCGGCGGATCGCGGCAACGCCGTCCTCGCCCACCTGCTGGCGGCCGGGGAGGCCGACCGGGCCGAGATGCGCCGCCGGCTGCGCGACGCCCTCGCGTCCTTCGACACCGCGACCATCGCGACCACCCACCAGTTCTGCCAGATGGTGCTGCGCTCGCTGGGCGTCGCCGGCGACACCGACTCCGGCGCCGAGCTGGTGGACAACCTCGACGACCTCGTCGTCGAGGTCGTCGACGACCTCTACCTCCAGCGCTTCGGTCACCTGCGCGAGCGCCCGCCGTTCGACCGCGCCTGCGCGCTCTCCCTGGGCCGGCGCGCGGTGGGCGACCCGCAGGCCGTGCTGGCTCCCGCCGCCGACCCGGCGAGCGCCGCCGGCGCCCGGGTGGGCTTCGCCCAGGCGGTGCGCGAGGAGGTCGACCGGCGCAAGCGCCGCCGCGGCATCCTCAGCTACGACGACCTCCTCACCCGCCTCGCCGCGGCGCTGGAGGACGACGACGCCCCGGCCCGCGCCCGCATGCGCGAGCGCTGGCGGATCGTGCTGGTCGACGAGTTCCAGGACACCGACCCGGTGCAGTGGCAGGTGCTGGAGCGGGCGTTCAGCGGCCACGCCCGGATGGTGCTCATTGGCGACCCCAAGCAGGCGATCTACGCCTTCCGTGGCGGCGACGTGGTCACCTACCTCGCCGCGGCCCGCACCGCGACCACCCAGGCCACCCTCGGTACCAACTGGCGCACCGACGCCGACCTCCTCGAGCGGCTCCAGGTGGTGCTGCGCGGGGCGGCGCTGGGCCACCCCGAGATCGTGGTCCGCGACGTGGCCGCCCACCACCCCTCGCCGGACCGCGAGGTCCCGCGGCTGCGGGGCGCGCCGTCGCCGGCGTCGTTCCGGCTGCGCCGCCTGCCCCGCGACGGCTTCCGGCTCAAGCGCGGACTGATCGGCGCCTCGGAGGCCCGCGAGGCGATCGCCGAGGACTGCGCGGCCGACATCGCCGCCCTGCTCGCCTCCGGCGCGACCTGGTGCGAGGAGCCGCTGCAGGCGAGGCAGGTGGCCGTGCTCGTGGGCGTGCGCGACCACGGGCTGCTCGTGCAGCGGGCGCTCGCGCGCCGCGGCGTACCGGCCGTGCTCGCCGGCGGCGGCCATGTCTTCGCCACCCCCGCGGCCGGGGAGTGGCTGGCGCTGCTGGAGGCACTCGAGCAGCCGCACCGCTCCGGGCTGGTGCGCGCCGCCGCCCTCACCAGCTTCTTCGGCCACACCACCGCCGAGCTCGACGCGGGCGGTGAGCGGCTCACCGGCCGGGTCGCGGACACGCTGCGCGGCTGGGCGCTGCTGCTGCGCGGTCGCGGTGTGGCCGCACTGGTCGAGGCGGCCGAGGAGCGCGGCCTGAGCGCCCGGGTGCTGGCCGCCGTCGACGGCGAGCGGCTGCTCACCGACCTGCGCCACCTCGCCCAGCTAATGCACGAGCTCGCCACCCGCGAGCAGCTCGGGCTCACCGCCCTGCTCGGCTGGTTCCGCGAGGAGCAGCGCCGCACCACCGCCACCGAGCGGCCCCGCCGCCTCGACTCCGACGCGGCGGCGGTGCAGATCGTCACCATCCACGGCAGCAAGGGGCTGCAGTACCCCGTCACCTACCTGCCCTTCGCCTACCAGTGCTTCGAGTTCCCCACCGAGGTCGCGCTCTTCCACGACGACGCCGGCCGCCGCACCCTCGATGTCAGCGGGTCCGGGCCGGAGTGGGAGGCCAACCTCGCCCGGCACCGCGCCGAGGAGGGCGGCGAGGAGCTGCGCGACCTCTACGTCGCGCTCACCCGCGCCCAGGGCCAGGTCGTCGCCTGGTGGGCGCCGACCTTCAACACCCGCATCGGCGGGCTGCACCGGCTGCTGTTCGGTCGCCGCCCCGGGGTCGCTGCGGTCCCGGACGCCCAGGACGTGCGCGACGACGAGTACGCCGCCCGGGTCCTGGCCATGCTCGAGGAGATGGGCGGCCCGGTCGCGGAGGTCGCCGACCCGGGCGATGCCACCGGCCCGGTCCCGGTCTCGCGGGCCGGGGAGCTCGCGGTGCGCCGCTTCTCGCGGGTCGTCGACACCGACTGGCGCCGCACGTCGTACTCCGGGCTGATCCGGATCGAGGAGGAGCAGGCGCTCGCCGGGCACGGCGAGGTCGCCAGCGAGCCGGAGGTCACCGGGCTCGAGGACGAGCCGCCGGCGCCCGAGCCGGGCCCCGGCACGCTGGCCACCGATCCGGCTGCGTCGTCGTCCACGATCCCCGAGGCCGCCGCGTCGGTGCCGTCCCCGATGGCCGATCTGCCCGCCGGCGCCGGGTTCGGCAGCCTGGTCCACGCCGTCCTCGAGCACACCGACCCCGAGGCCCCCGACCTGCGCGCGGAACTGCGCCGCCACGTCGCAGAGCAGCTCGCCTGGTGGCCGGTCGAGGTGGGCGTCGAGGCGCTCGCCGAGGCGCTGGTGCCGCTCCACGAGACCCCGTTCGGGCCGGTCGCCCCGGGCTGGACGCTGGGCCGGGTGCCGCTGCGCGACCGGCTGCGCGAGCTGGAGTTCGAGCTCCCGCTCGCCGGTGGCGACGTGCGTGCCGGCGCCCGCCGCGAGGTGCTGCTGCGCGACCTGGCCCCGCTGCTGCGCCGTCACCTGCCCGCGGACGACCCGCTGGCGCCGTACGCCGATCGCCTCGAGGTGCCGCCGCTCGGCGACCAGCCGCTGCGCGGCTACCTCTCCGGCTCGGTCGACGCGGTGCTGAGGCTGCAGACCGAGGCGGGTCCGCGGTTCGTGGTCGTCGACTACAAGACCAACATGCTCGGCGACCCTGCCCGGCCGCTCACCGCCGCCGACTACGCGCCGCCGCTGCTCGCCGAGGCGATGCTGCACTCGCACTACCCGCTCCAGGCGATGCTCTACTGCGTGGTCGCCCACCGCTACCTGCGCTGGCGGCTGCCCGGCTACGACCCGGAGGTGCACCTGGCCGGGGTGCTCTACCTCTACGTGCGCGGGATGTGCGGCCCGGACACCCCGACCGTCGAGGGGTGCCCGTCCGGCGTCTTCGGCTGGCGCCCGCCCGCGGCGCTGGTCACCGCGTTGTCCGACCTGCTCGACGGCGTAGCGGAGGGGGAGTCATGATCGAGCGCTTCGAGGTGGAGGACCGCTTCGACGCCCGACTGGCGATCGGCGCCACCGGGCTGCTGCGGACCTTCAACCACGCCGGGGTGATCACCGCGGCCGACGTCCACGTCGCCACCCGGCTCGGCGAGCTGACCGGCACCGCCGACGAGGAGGTCCGCCTCGCCCTCGCGCTCGCCGTGCGCGCCGCCCGCCATGGCTCGGTGTGCGTCGACCTCGCCGCCGTCGCGGCCCCGGCCGACCCGGACCCTCAGACCACCAGCACCGACCCCGGCGACCCGCTCCCGTGGCCGGACGCCGAGGGCTGGCTCGCCCGGGTGGCGGCGAGCCCGGCGGCGGCCGCCTCGGTGGTCCAGGTCGAGCACGGCCAGCTCTACCTCGACCGCTACTGGCGCGAGGAGGGCCAGGTCCGCGACGACCTGCTCACCCGGGCCGCGGCGGTCGCGCCGTCGGTCGATCCGGTCAGGCTCGAGGCCACCGCCGCCCGCCTCTTCCCCGGGGAGGGGTACGCCGAGCAGCGCGCCGCCGCGCTGGCCGCGGCGCGGCAGTGGACCACCGTGCTCACCGGCGGGCCCGGCACCGGCAAGACCACCACCGTCGCCGGGCTGCTGGCCCTGCTGACCGACCAGGCCGAGGCGAGCGGGCGGCGCCTGCGCATCGCCCTGACCGCGCCCACCGGCAAGGCGGCGGCGCGCCTGCAGCAGGCGGTGGAGGAGGCGCAGCGCTCCGCGCGCTTCACCGACGCCGACCGCGCCCGCCTGGCCGAGCTCGGCGCCTCGACGCTGCACCGGCTGCTGGGCTGGGTGCCGGAGTCCAGCACCCGCTTCCGCCACCACCGTGGCAACAAGCTGCCCCACGACGTCGTGGTGGTCGACGAGACCTCGATGCTGTCGCTGACGATGATGGCGCGGCTGTTGGAGTCGGTGCGCCCCGACGCCCGGCTGGTGCTGGTCGGCGACCCCGACCAGCTCGCCTCGGTCGAGGCCGGGGCCGTGCTCTCCGACCTGGTGCAGGGCCTGGCCGGCACCGCCCCCGACGCCGTCGCGGCGCTGCGCACCACCCACCGCTTCGGCGGCAGCATCGGCGCGCTCGCGGAGGCGCTGCGCGCCGGCGACGCCGACGAGGTGCTCGCGCTGCTCACCTCCGGGGCCGGCGACGTCGAGCTGATCGACCCCGACGACCCGACGGCGACCGACCAGCTGCGCGGCCTGCTCGTCCAGCACGCCCTCGCCGTGCGCTCGGCCGCCCTCGCGGGCGATGCGGAGGCGGCGGTCGCCGCCACCGACGACCACCGGCTCCTGTGCGCCCACCGCGACGGCCCGTGGGGGGTCAACCACTGGAACCGCCAGGTCGAGCGCTGGCTCGGCGAGGCGACCGGCCAGCCGGTCGGCGCCGTCTGGGGCCAGGAGTGGTACGCCGGGCGCCCGCTGCTGGTGACCGCCAACGACTACGGCCTGGGACTGTTCAACGGCGACACCGGCGTCGTGGTCCGTGAGGACGACGAGCTGCGCGCGGTGGTCGCCGGGGTCGGTGAGCACCTGCGCTTCGCGACCTCCCGGCTCTCCGACGTCGACACGCTGCACGCGATGACGGTGCACAAGAGCCAGGGCAGCCAGGCGCGGGAGGTCACGGTGCTGCTGCCGCCGGAGGATTCTCCGCTGCTGACCCGTGAGCTCTTCTACACCGCGGTGACCCGCGCCCAGGAGCGGGTGCGCGTGGTCGGCTCACAGGCCGCGGTCCGGGCCGCCGTGGCTCACCGGGTCCAGCGAGCCACCGGGCTGCGCCAGCGGCTGCGCGCCGCCAGCGACGTGGCGCTCGTCGCCCGGTGATGCCCGAGTCCTGAACGATCCCGCGCCGACCGGCCTGGGATCGCTAGGGTCGGGGCGATTCGAATGGAGTGCTGAATGCCCTACCTGCTGCGTGTCGAGCTGCCCGACGTCCCTGGGTCCCTCGGTCGGCTGGCGAGCGCGATCGGTGCTGCCGGCGGCGACATCGACGCGATCGAGATCGTCGAGAAGCGCCGCGACGACGGGGTCGCGGTCGACGACGTGCTCCTCGAGACCACGCCGGGAACGATGCCCGACTCGATCGTCTCCGCCTGCAACGCCCTCGACGGTGTCCAGGTGATCTGGATCAGCCGGTACGCCGCCGGCGGCAACCTGTTCCTCGACCTCGAGGCGGTCGAGGAGCTCACCGGGGACCCGGTCCGGGCGCTCGACCGGCTCATCGACCTGCTGCCGATCACCTTCCGCGCCGACTGGGCCGCACGCGTCCACCGCGACACCGGGGTCGTCTACGGGACCCAGGCGGCGCCCAGCGACCTGACCTGGCAGCAGCTCGGCAAGGCCGCGCGCCTGGACACCGACGACGACAACGTGCACTGCGGGGCCCGGCTCAACAAGCACGAGGTGGTGATCATCGGTCGCCGCGGCGGTCCGGAGTTCCTGGACTCCGAGCTGGCCCGGCTGGGGCACCTGGTCGCGCTGGCGATGTCGATCTCGCGCGCCGGCTGACCCGGTCTCAGCGGGCCGCGGCCGCCTGTACGCCCTCGGCGCTCTCGGCCTGGTCCGAGTGCTCGATGTGGTCCTCGGCCGCCCGGCTGGCGCGCTGCGGGATGCACAGCGCGATGATGCCGGCCAGCAGCGCCAGGCCGGCGCCGAGCAGCAGCCCGGTCTGGAAGCCGGCCTTGCTCGGCACCGCGACGCCTCCGAAGTCGGTGGTCATCTGGGCCAGCACCACACCCACGACGGCGGCGGCGAACGACGTGCCGAGCGCGCGCATCAGGGTGTTGACGCTGTTGGCCGAGGCGGTGATCGAGAGCGGGACCGAGCCCATGATCAGCGCGGGCATCGCGCCGTACGCGAAGCCGACGCCCATCGAGCAGATGCAGACCGCGACCAGCAGACCCCACGTGGAGCTCATCAGCAGCGTCGCGCAGAGGTAGCCGACCGCGACGACGAAGCCGCCGAGGGCCAAGGTGATCTTGGGGCCGCGGGCGTGGGAGATCCGCGCGCCGACCGGGGACATCGCCATCATCACGAAGCCGCCCGGCATCATCCACAGGCCCATCGCGACCATCGACTGGCCCAGGCCGTAGCCGGTCTCGGACGGGAGCTGGAGCAGCTGCGGGATGATCAGCGACTGCGCGTACATCGCGAAGCCGATCACCAGCGAGGCCAGGTTGGTCAGCAGCACGACCGGGCGCGCGGCGACCCGCAGGTCGACCAGCGGGGCGGTGCTGCGCAGCTCGTAGGCGCCCCAGGCGACCAGCACGACGACCGCGCCGATGAGCAGGCCGAGCGTGATGGGGCTGCTCCAGCCCCAGTCGGCGCCCTTCGAGACGCCGAGCAGCAGGCTGACCAGGCCGACGCCGAGCCCGACGGCGCCCACGCCGTCGAACCCGCCGGTGCTGGTGATGGGCGTGGGCGGGATGAGCGTGACGATGAGGACGGCGACCAGGACGGCCAGCGCGGCGGCGCCCCAGAACAGGGCACGCCAGTTGGCGTGCTCGGCGACGGCCGCGGCGAGCGGTAGGCCGAGAGCACCGCCGATGCCCATCGAGGCGCTCATCAGGGCGATCGAGCCGCCGAGTCGCTCGGCGGGGATCAGGTCGCGCATGGCGCTGATGCCGAGCGGGATCATGCCCATGCCGATCCCCTGGAGGCCGCGGCCGATGATCATCGGGACGACCGTCGTGGCCAGGGCGCCCACGACCGAGCCGACGATGAGCGAGCCGACACAGATCAGCATGATCCGGCGCTTGCCGAACATGTCGCCGAGGCGCCCGCTGATCGGCGTCGCCACCGCGGAGGTGAGCAGCGTCGCGGTGATCACCCACGAGGCGTTGGACCGGCTGGTGTCGAGGATCTGCGGCAGGTCCTGGATCAGCGGGACCACGAGGGTCTGCATGAGCGCGGCGGTGATGCCCGCGACCGCCAGGACGACGACCACCGCACCGGGGCGCACCGGGGCGGGTGGACGACGCGCAGAAATAGTTGACACGAGCAAGCAGTCTACGAGTGCTCGCAAGGGACGCCAATCGCCGTCCCGGCGCCCCGGGGCTGCCCCGGGGTGCCGGCTCGGCTCAGATGCGCTCGAGCAGGAAGACCGGGATCTCCCGGTCGGTCTTCTTCTGGTACTCGCCGTACGTCGCCCAGGTGCGGACCGCGAGGTCCCACCACTCCGCACGCTCCTCGCCGGTGACGATGCGGGCGCGGTAGGTGTGCTTCTCCGCGCCGTCCTGGAGCTCGACCTCCGGGTGGGCGATGAAGTTGTAGTACCAGGTCGGGTGGTCGTCGGCGCCGCCCTTGGAGGCGATCGCGACGTAGGTGCCGTCGCGCTCGACGCGCATCACGGGGTTCTTGCGCAGCTTGCCCGAGCGGGCACCGCGCGAGGTGATCACCACGATCGGGTCCTCGGTGCCGGGCAGCACGTTGGCGCGCTGGCCGTCGGAGGCCTCGAACTCGGCGACCTGGTCGCGGACCCACTGCTCGGGGCTGGGCTCGTACTCGCCTGTCAGTGTCATGTCCTTCCAATGACCGCTGCGCCGACAGCTATTCCTCCGGTTGCCCAGGTGACGGAACGACCGACACCCTCCGGGCCCGCGGGAGCGGGCCGATAGCCTCCGCCCATGAGTGCGATCGACGGCGTCTCGGAGATCTTCGACCCGGCTGACTGGGACGAGGTCCCGGGGTTTGCGGACCTGACCGACCTGACCTATCACCGGGCCAAGGCCCACGGCACCGTGCGGATCGCCTTCGACCGCCCCGACGTGCTGAACGCCTTCCGCCCGCACACCGTCGATGAGCTGCTGCGCACGCTCGAGCACGCGCGCCAGTCCGCCGACGTCGGCTGCGTGATCCTCACCGGCAACGGCCCGAGCGCCAAGAACGGCAAGTGGTCCTTCTGCTCCGGCGGCGACCAGCGGATCCGCGGCAAGGCCGGCTACCAGTACGAGGACAAGGCCATCGGCGCCGACGACACCGGCGCCGAGGAGCCCTCGGTCATCGACAAGGCCAAGCTCGCGCGTCTGCACATCCTGGAGTGCCAGCGGCTGATCCGGTTCATGCCCAAGGTCGTCATCTGCGTGGTGCCCGGCTGGGCCGCCGGCGGCGGGCACTCGCTGCACGCCGTCGCCGACCTGACCCTGGCCTCGCGCGAGCACGCGAAGTTCAAGCAGACCGACGCCGACGTCGGCTCCTTCGACGGCGGCTACGGCTCGGCGTACCTCGCCCGCCAGGTGGGGCAGAAGTTCGCCCGCGAGATCTTCTTCCTCGGCGAGGAGTACTCCGCCGAGGAGATGTTCGCGATGGGCGCGGTCAACCGCGTCGTCGAGCACGCCCAGCTGGAGAAGGTCGCGCTGGAGTGGGGCCGCAAGATCAACGGCAAGTCGCCCACCGCCCAGCGGATGCTGAAGTACTCCTTCAACCTCCTCGACGACGGCCTGGTCGGCCAGCAGCTCTTCGCCGGCGAGACCACCCGGCTGGCCTACATGACCGACGAGGCGCAGGAAGGGCGCGACCAGTTCCTCGAGAAGCGCGAGCCCGACTGGTCGCCGTACCCCTGGTATTACTGAGTCTGGGCGTTTGCGCAGGTCAGCAGCCTGATGGCCCCTCATGCGTGGCAGGTGGGTGGCAAGAATCGCAGGCCCGTGGCCTGAGGGCGCGGATCGCCCGGGCTACGGTCTTTTCGGCGCAGTTGCTGGGAAAAGCACCTGCCGCGGCGCAAAACCGGTGTCAATCCCAGCAATTGCGCGGAAAGACACCGACCCCCGGGACCGGATCAACCTCACTCCGGAGGTTGAGCGGCAGCTCAACGAGCTCGACGCGGGTTCTCTCCCTCCCGCGTCCATCGAGGCGCAGTGCCGTCCTCAGCCGGGGCGGTCGTCTCCTCGGTCAGGAGAACAGGCCGCGCACGTCGTCGGCGTCGATGCCGAGGCCCTGGGCGCCCTCGCCGCTGAACACCGAGGCGAAGAGGTCGGCCTTGCGCTGCTTCAGCGCGACCACCTTCTCCTCGATGGTGCGCAGCGCGACCAGCCGGTAGACCATCACCGGCCGCTCCTGTCCGATCCGGTGCGCCCGGTCGACGGCCTGGTTCTCCGCCGCCGGGTTCCACCAGGGATCGAGCACGAAGACGTAGTCGGCCTCGGTGAGGGTCAGGCCCACCCCGCCGGCCTTGAGGCTGATCAGGAACGCGTCCCCGTCGCCGGACTTGAACGCCTCGATCTCGGCCGCGCGCCGGCGGGTGGCCCCGTCGAGGTAGCGCACGGTCAGCCCCTCCGCCTCCAGACGGGTGCGGGCCCGCTTGAGGAAGCTCGTGAACTGGCTGAAGACCAGGGCGCGGTGACCCTCGGCGGCCAGCTCGACCAGGTGCTCGGCCAGGACGTCCAACTTCGCCGAGCCCAGGGTCTCGTGGGCCTCGTCCACGAGGGCGGGGTCGAGGCTCAGCTGGCGCAGCCGGGTCAGGGCGCTGAAGATCGCCACCCGGTTGGCGTCGAAGTCGTCGACCAGTCCGAGGATGGACTGGCGTTCGCGCTGGAGCCAGGTGTCGTAGAGCCGCTGGTGCGCCGCGCCCAGGGTCACCTCCAGCACCTGCTCCTGCTTGGCTGGCAGGTCCGAGGCCACCAGGTCCTTGGTCCGGCGCAGCACGAACGGCCGGATCCGCGCCCGGAACCGTGCCAGGGCCACGGGGTCGCCGTGCTTCTCGACGGGCCGCGCGACCTGCTCGAGGAACGCCGTCGGCCAGGGGTAGAGGCCCGGCGCCGCCACCGACAGCAGCGACCACATCTCCATCAGCCGGTTCTCGAACGGGGTGCCGGTCACCACCAGCCGGAAGGGCGTGTCCAGGCGCCGGACCGCCTGGTAGGTCTTGCTCCGGTGGTTCTTGATCGCCTGGGCCTCGTCGAGCACCAGCCCGCCCCACTCCAGTGCGGAGTAGGCGTCCGCCTCGAGGCGGAACAGCGTGTAGGAGGTGACGACCACGTCGGCGCCGGTCGCGACCTCGTCGAGGGACGTCGTACGCCGGGCGGCGGAGGCGTCCACGACGCGCACGGTCAGGCCCGGCGTGTGCCGCGCCGCCTCCGAGGCCCACGCCGTCATCACGCTGGTCGGGGCGATGACGAGGAACGGCGCGGCGCCGTGTGCGCGGGCGTGGCTGATCAGCGCCAAGGTCTGCAGGGTCTTGCCCAGCCCCATGTCGTCGGCGAGGATCCCGCCGAGCCCCAGCTGCCACAGCTGGACCAGCCACCGGATCCCGTCGTGCTGGTAGGGCCGCGGTGTGCTCACCAGCCCCGCCACCTCGACCTCGGGCAGCGTCTCGTGGCCGATCAGTGCCTGCGCCGCCTCCACCCAGCGGGCCGCCTGGGCGTCCACGACGCCGAGCTCGGCGAGCTCGGCCCAGAAGCCGAGGTCGCGCTGGTCGACTCGCAGCCGGTCCGGGCGGGCCGCGCGGATCTCGGCCGCGGCCTCGACCAGCTCGGCGAGGCGCCGGAACTCCGGGCGGTCGGTGGCCAGGTGGAGCCCGCTCGGCAGCACCATCCGGGGCTGTCCCGCGGTCAGCGCGCCCAACACGTCGGCGAGCGGCACCTGTTCGCCCTCGACGTCGATGACCACCCGCAGGTCCAACCAGTCGGTGGGGCCGTCGGCGTCGTCCTCATCGGTGACGAACTCGATCGTCGGGGCCGCCACCGCGGCGCGGAAGTGGGGCCGCTGCCCGGTCTCCACCACCTCGATGCCCTCGTGGGCCAGGAGCCGAGGCAGGTCGTCGGCGACGAAGTCCACCGCCGCCGGGCCGGCGATCGCGACGCGCGGTTGCAGGTGCGGCCACTCGCCAGCCGCCTCGAGCAGGGCGCGCTCGGCGGCCGGCCGTCGTACGGCGGGGGCCCGCTGCGTGCTGTCGAGCGGGAAGTGGGCATCGGCGTAGCGCCAGCGCCACGACACCTGGGCGAGGAGCCCCTCCCACTCCACGACCACCTGGAGCCGGGGCGGCACCTCCTCGGCGATCGGGATCGACCCGTCGGAGGAGATGACCGACAGGTGCTGGCGGAGGCGGGGCAGGTAGTCGGTCTCGAAGGCGTCGCGATCGCCGGCCGGCACCTCGAGGGTGCTGCCGCTGCGGTGCACCTGCAGCAACGCCTCCGGCAGCCGCTGCTGCAACGGTGCGAGCACGAGGTGCAGTCGCGGGTGGAGGGCGGTCGAGCCCTGCCGGGTGGGGGAGACCAGCGCGACGGAGTGCGGCCGGCGCCCCAGGAGCAGCAGGCCCTCGTCGGAGACGAACACCTCGCCGTGCCAGACCCCCAGCCGCAGGCTCGCCCCGTCCTGGTGCTCCACGACGTCGAGGACGGCCTCGACCGGGTCGGCGATCTCGACGGAGGAGATGCGTTCGCCGCCGATCAGCGCGATCCCGGCCTCCTGCGCCTGCTGGAGCAGCGTCGGCAGCTGGGGACCGATCTCGGTCAGGTCGAGGACGTCGCGCGGCGCCGCTCCGGGGACCGCCTGGACGAACCGGCTCAGCACCGCGAGCTGGTCGAGGTCGTGGGCCTCGTCGTACTGGGGAGCCGCGGCGTGCGCCCAGGAGATCCCGGTCTTGATCCAGTTGTCCCGCGCCCCCTGGCGCATGGGCCGCAGCCACAGGCGTTGACCGGCCTCGGCGTGGCCGCGGTAGCGCCGCCGGGTCGGCACCGGGATCTCGAACTGCAGCGCCAGCTTCCTGCGCGCGGGCGGGGCCGACGCGCCCTGCTCCAGCGGCTCGAGCACCTGGTCCAGGCTGCGCCGCCACGCCGGCGGCGCGGCCACCGGGCGCATCGATTCGGCTGCCCGGATCGCCAGCAGGACCGCGACGGCGTGCTTGCACTGGTGACCGACCGGGCACTCGCACCGGGCGTCGATGGCGCCCTCGTCGATCCGGACCTGGACCCGGTAGGGAGCGTTCCTGCTGCCGGCGACGGACCCGCGGATCTCCACCGCGCCGCGGCCGCTCGGGCCCACCTCGGCGGAGAGCACCCGCCGGGTCGCGGCGTACTGCCGACCGCGGGCGATGCTGCCGGGGTCGAAGGCGGTGAAGAGCGCTGTGTCGCTGATCGTCACCCGCCCCACGACGACTAGGGTGCCACACGCCGAGGCGGTGACCGGGCGCCCGGGCTCCCGCCCGGCCCGCGCCGCTGCGCTCGCCTTGGTAGTCCTGAAGCGACGCCGCCACCGACCCCCGAGGACCTCATGACCACCCGCTGGGAGCGCATCGCTCGGGCCAACAACGGCGAGGAGTACGCCGCGGCGTACGCCGAGCGCTTCCGCGTGCTCGCGGCGCAGGGCGAGGACATCCACGGCGAGGCGGGCTTCGTGCAGCGCCTGCTCGAGCCGCCGGCGCGGGTGCTGGACGCCGGCTGCGGGACCGGTCGGATCACCGAGCGGCTCGCCGAGCTCGGCTATGCGGTGGTGGGCACCGACGTCGACGCCGCGATGCTCGAGCAGGCCCGCGCGGCGGCGCCAACGCTGGACTGGCGCCAGGCGGACCTGGCCACGATGGATCTCGGGGAGATCTTCGACCTGGTGCTGCTGGCCGGCAACATCATCGCGCTGCTCGAGCCCGGCACCCTGGGCGCGGTGGCCGAGCGGCTGGCCGCGCACACGACGCCGGGCGGACTGGTGGTCTGCGGGTTCGGCCTGGACTCCGCCCACCTGCCGGCCGGCTGCGCGCCGACCTCGCTGGCCGACCACGACGCCGCGCTGGCCGCGGCGGGCCTCGAGCCCGTCGCGCGCTACTCGACGTGGGACGGTGAGCCGTACGACGACGGTGGGTACGTCATCACCATGCACCGTCGACCCCGTGACTCCCAGCAGGACGCGTCATGACCGGGCGGAAGGTGGTCGTGCTGACCGGCGCCGGGATCTCCGCGGAGAGCGGCGTCCCGACGTTCCGCGACTCCGACGGGCTGTGGGAGGGCCACCGCGCCGAGGACGTCGCCACCCCGGAGGCCTTCGAGCACCAGCCGTCGGTGGTGCAGGGCTTCTACGACGCGCGCCGCGCCGCCCTCGCCCACGTGGAGCCCAACCCCGCCCACCTCGCGCTGGCCCGCCTCGAGGAGGCGCTCGGCGACGACCTGCTGGTGGTCACCCAGAACGTCGACGACCTGCACGAGCGCGCCGGCTCGACGCGCGTGGTGCACATGCACGGTGAGCTGCTGTCCGCGCTGTGCGTCGGCTGCCGCCGCCGCTCGCGCTGGGCCGGTGACCTCAGCGACCACCCGCCGTGCCCGCGCTGCGGCAGCGCCGAGCTGCGCCCCGACATCGTCTGGTTCGGCGAGGTCCCCTACGCGATGGACCGCATCATCGAGGCGCTCCACCGCTGCGACCTGTTCGTCTCCATCGGCACCTCCGGCGCGGTCTACCCCGCGGCCGGCTTCGTGCAGAGCGCGGTCACCGCCGGCGCGCACACCCTCGAGCTCAACCTGCTGCCCAGCGAGGGCAGCCACCTCTTCGAGGAGTCCCGCCTCGGCCCCGCCGGCGTACTCGTCCCCGCGTGGGTCTCCGAGTGGCTCGACGGCGCCCGCTGACCCGTCCCCTTCGCCGAGTCGGCCCTCGTGGTGGCGTCGTTCTCGACTCAACCGGTCACAGGTCTCGACTCGAGCGTCAGAAGTCTCGACTCAACCTTCAGCCGAGGAGCGCCCCGGCGTGGGGAGGGAGGGTGAGGGTGTCGGTGGAGAGGGTGGCGCCGGCGGGGGTGGTGAAGTAGACCGCGCGGTCGGGGCCGACGGGCAGCACCGCCTCGGCATCGCCGAAGTTGACCGCCACGAGCAGCGAGCCGCGGCGCATCGTGAAGACCCGGGCCTCCTCGTCGGCGGTGCACGACACCGCGCCGAACGACGGGTCGGTGAGGTCGGGGAGCGTACGACGCAGCCGGGCCAGCTCGCGGTAGACCTCCAGCAGCCGCGCGTGCCGGCCGCCCTCGGGCTCGGACCAGTCCAGCTTGGAGCGCTCGTACGTCGCGGGGTCCTGCGGATCGGGCACCACCGCGGGGTCCCAGCCCATCCGCTCGAACTCCGCGATCCGGCCCTCCGCGGTGGCGGTGCCGAGCTCGGGCTCGGGGTGGCTGGTGAAGAACTGGAACGGCGTGGCGGCCGCCCACTCCTCGCCCTGGAACAGCATCGGCGTGAACGGCCCGGCCAGGGTCAGCAGCGCCGCGCAGGCCAGCTGGTCGTCGTCGAGCACCTCGGTGATCCGGTCCCCGACGGCGCGGTTGCCGATCTGGTCGTGGTTCTGGCTGCCCACCACCAGCCGCCAGGTCGGCAGCGTCTCGGTGTCGATCGGCGCACCGTGGTCGCGGCCGCGGAAGGAGGAGTAGGTGCCGTCGTGGAAGAACCCGCGCTCACACACCTTCGCCAGCGCCGAGAGCGGCTCGAAGTCGGCGTAGTAGCCGGCGGTCTCCCGGGTCAGCGCGACGTGCACCGCGTGGTGGAAGTCGTCGCTCCACTGCGCGTCGATGCCCAGCCCGCCGCCCTCACGGGGGGTCACCATCGAGGCCTGGTTGAGGTCGGACTCCGCGATCAGCGTCAGCGGGCGGCGCTGGTGCGCCGACAGCGCGGCGACCTCGATCGCCATCTCCTCGAGCAGGTGCACGGGGGAGGAGTCGTCGAGCGCGTGCACGGCGTCGAGGCGCAGCCCGTCGACGTGGTAGTCGTCGAGCCACATCCGCACGTTGTCGAGGATCAGCCGGCGCACCTCGGCCGAGCCCTCGGTGTCGAGGTTGATCAGGTCGCCCCAGGTGTTGGCGCCGGTCTTCAGGTAGGGCCCGAACAGCGGCAGGTAGTTCCCCGAGGGCCCCAGGTGGTTGTAGACGACGTCCTGGATCACGCCCAGCCCGGCGGCGTGGCAGCCGTCGACGAAGCGCTGGTACGCCGCCGGGCCGCCGTACGCCTCGTGGACCGTCGACCACAGCACGCCGTCGTAGCCCCAGTTCCAGGTGCCGTTGAAGCCGTTGACCGGCATCAGCTCGACGAAGTCGACGCCGATCGAGCGCAGGTGGTCGAGCCGGGTGAGCGCGGCGTCGAGGGTGCCCTCGGGGGTGAAGGTGCCGACGTGGAGCTCATAGATCACCGAGCCGGCCAGCTGGCGCCCGGTCCAGCCCTGGTCGTTCCAGGCGTACGCCGTGGAGTCGAACGTGCGCGAGCGCCCGTGCACCCCGTCGGGCTGGCGCCGCGAGCGCGGGTCCGGTCGCGGGGTCTCGTCGTCGTCGAGCAGGTAGCCGTAGTCGACCCCGTCGGCCGGGAGGCCGGCCCCGAGACCGGCACCGAGACCAGCACCGAGGTCGGCCAGCGCCGCGCCCGGCGTCCACCAGTCGTCGTCGCCGCGGACCATGTCCACGACCGCCTCGCCCACCGCCAGGCGCACCCGCGCGGGGCGCGGCGCCCAGACGTCGAAGGGACCCCTCATCACTTCTCCTCGTCAGTGGCCGGGACCAGCAGCGCCACCGGCAGTCGGTCCAGCAGGCCGCTCAGGGCGATGCCCTCGGGGCCGGATTCGTGGATGGTGCCGGTGAGCGTGTCGACATAGCGCCCAGGTGCGAGGGCGAGCGTCGTCGCGCCCCAGCCCCCGCGGGCGGCGAACCCGATCGGCAGCCGGGTCGCCACGGTGACGGCGCCACCGCGGTCGAAGGCGAGCACGTGGTCGGCCGCCGGCCCGCTCGCGCCCACCCCGGCGTACGACGTGAACAGCTCGGGCCGGTCGCGGCGCAGGCGCAGCGCGGTCGCGGTGACGTGCAGCTTGGCGCTCCCGGGGTCGTCGACCCGCGGGGTGGGCGGCTCCCAGGCGCCCGCGCGCAGCAGCTCCGCGCGGGTCTCGAAGTCCACCCAGCGGCGGTTGTCGGGGTCGACCAGGCTCTGCTCCCACAGCTCGCTGCCCTGGTAGACGTCCGGGACGCCCGGCATGGTCAGCGCGACCAGCTTGGCCGCGAGGGAGTTGGACCACCCCGGCACCGTGACCTGCGCGAGCAGGTCGTCCAGCACCGCGGCGACCTCCGGGACGTCGAAGGCGCTGTCGACCGCTGCGTGCACGGCCGCCTCGTAGTCGGCGTCCGGGGCGGTCCAGGTGGTGCGGTCGCCGGCCTCGCGCATCGCCTTCTCGGCGTACCCGTGCAGCCGGTCGCGGTCCGCGGGCCAGGCGCCGAGCACGGCCTGCCACAGCAGCGAGCCGAAGCCCGGGGCGGGCACAGGCGACAGCGCGAGCAGCCGGTCGAGCGCGGCCGCCCAGACCTCGGGGATCTCCGCGAGCGCGGTGATCCGGGCGCGCACGTCCTCGCCGCGCTTGGTGTCGTGGGTGGAGAGCGTGGTCATGGCGTGCGGCCAGTGCTGCTGGCGCTCGGCCATCGCCTCGTGGAAGCCGCTCACCGGCAGCGCGAAGACCGAGGGGTCCCCGCCGACCTCGTTGAGCGAGGTCAGCCGCGACCAGCGGTAGAAGGCGCAGTCCTCCACGCCCTTGGCCATCACCATCCCGCTGGTCTGCTGGAAGCGGCGGGTGCCGTCGGCCTCGCCGTGGAACAGCTTCGGCTCGAGCCGGTCGAAGGTGCCGGCGAGGTCGGGTCGCCGACGCCGCGCCTCGGCGAAGGCGTGCTCGAGGTGCTCGCGCCCCTCGGGCAGGTAGGAGCGGTAGACGGGGAAGCAGGCCATCAGCTCGCCGATCGCGTCCTCGGCGCGGAAGGCCGGCAGCGGGGGGTCCTCGCGGCGCAGGTCGCGCACGATGCGGCGCACCTCGGAGTGCAGCAGGTTGTCGGCGACCTCGCGCTTGGTGCCGTGCACCATCTCGTGCCAGTCGACCGGGGCCCCGCGCAGTCGGGCCTCGAGCGCGTCCAGCGGCTCCTGGCCGGCGGGGTCGGTGAGCACCCGGTCGAGGTGGGCGAGCGCGTCGTATCCGGTGGTGCCGGCGGTGGCCCAGGAGGACGGCAGCTGCTCGCCGGGCTCGAGGATCTTCTCCACCAGCACGTAGGCGCCGCCGGTGAGGGCGGCCAGGTCGTCGAGGTACTTGCCCGGGTCGCGCAGCCCGTCGGGGTGATCGACGCGCAGCCCGTCGACCAGGCCCTCGGTGAACCAGCGCCGGATCTCCACGTGGGTGTCGGCGAAGACCTCCGGCTCCTCGACGCGCACCGCGGCCAGGGTGTTGACCGCGAAGAAGCGGCGGTAGTTGAGCCCGTCGTCGGCCACCCGCCAGTTGACCAGCTCGTAGTGCTGGCGGTCGTGCACGGTGGTGGCGGCCACCCCCGGCTTGCCCCAGTCGTCGGCGCTGCCGGGCGCGACCGGGAAGCGGTGGTCGTGGTAGCGCAGCTCGGGCTCGCCGTCGGGGCCCTCGACCACGTCGAGGTGGCCGACCGGGCCGCCGTCGAGGGTCTGGTCATCGTCGCCGACGACCGGGATCCGCAGCCGCTGCCCGGTCGGGTTCCAGTCGATGTCGAAGGCCGGGGCGTGCTGGGCGTCGCGGCCGTGCTTGAGCACGTCCCACCACCACGGGTTCGCCGCCGGCGTCGCGACGCCGACGTGGTTGGGCACGATGTCGACCAGGACGCCCATGCCGAGACGGCGTGCCTCCGCGCTCACGGCGGCCAGGCCCTCTGCGCCGCCGCGCGAGGAGTCGACGTGGTCGTGGGCGACCACGTCGTAGCCGTGGGTGCTGCCCGGCTCGGCCGCCAGCAGCGGCGACAGGTAGACCCAGTCCACGCCCAGCTCGTGGAGGTAGGGCAGCAGCCGGGCCGCGGCGAACAGGTCCAGGTCCTGGGTGATCTGGAGCCGGTAGGTGCTGGTGGGGACGCGCACGGCTCAGCCCTGCCCGCCGGTCGCGCCGGCCTGGCTGGCGTTGGCGGCCTGGGCCGCCACGGACGCCGCCACCGACACGTCGGGCTCGGTCTCGGCCTCGCGGTGCTCGCGCAGCACCAGCACGCTGCAGGTGTCGAGCTCGTACGTCGCCCCGGCCGCCAGCGGCGGGCTCGCGTCGGCGTCGCCGCCGGTGTCGATCACGACGTCCCACGCCTCGGCGTACTCCTCGGGCGGCAGGGTGATCGTGGCCGGGCCGTCGGCGTTGAAGTAGAGCACGAAGTGGTCGTCGACGATCGGCTGGCCGCGCTCGTCGCGCCCCGCGATGCCGTGGCCGTTGAGGTACATCCCGAGCGCCTTGGCGCCGTCGTCCCACTGGTCGTCCTCGATCGGGCGGCCGTCGAGGTGCAGCCACACGATGTCGTTGAGCCGGTCGCCGTCGCCGCCGTCGGGGACCCGGACCGTGCCGCCGGTGAAGAACCGCTTGCGCCGGAACGTCGGGTGGTCGCGGCGCAGCCGGGCGACCGCGGCGGTGAACTCGACCAGCGGCAGGTCGGCGTCCTTCCAGTCCACCCAGCTGAGCTCGGAGTCCTGGGCGTAGGTGTTGTTGTTGCCCTGCTGGGTGCGGCCCAGCTCGTCACCGTGCAGCAGCATCGGCACGCCCTGGCTCAGCAGCAGCGTGGTGATCAGGTTGCGCTGGGCGCGCGCCCGCGCGGCCAGGATCTCCGGGTCGTCGGTGGGGCCCTCGACGCCGTGGTTGTTCGAGCGGTTGTGGCTCTCGCCGTCGTTGTTGTCCTCGCCGTTGGCGTCGTTGTGCTTCTCGTTGTAGGACACCAGGTCGCGCAGCGTGAACCCGTCGTGGGCGGTGACGAAGTTGATGCTGGCGAACGGACGCCGCCCGGAGTGCTCGTAGAGGTCCGAGGAGCCGGCGAGCCGGCTGGCGAACTCGCCCAGCGACGGCTCGCCGCGCCAGAAGTCGCGCACGGTGTCGCGGTAGGCGCCGTTCCACTCCGTCCACTGCGGCGGGAAGCCGCCGACCTGGTAGCCGCCCGGACCGACGTCCCAGGGCTCGGCGATCAGCTTGACCTGGCTGACCACCGGGTCCTGCTGCACGAGCTCGAAGAACGTCGCGAGCCGGTCCACCTCGTAGAACTCCCGCGCCAGGGTCGAGGCGAGGTCGAAGCGGAACCCGTCGACGTGCATCTCGGTGACCCAGTAGCGCAGCGAGTCCATGATCAGCTGCAGGGAGTGCGGGTGGCGCACGTTGAGGCTGTTGCCGGTGCCCGTGTAGTCCATGTAGTAGCGCGGGTCGTCCTCGACCAGGCGGTAGTAGGCCTGGTTGTCGATGCCGCGGAAGCTCAGCGTCGGACCGAGGTGGTTGCCCTCCGCGGTGTGGTTGTAGACCACGTCGAGGATCACCTCGATGCCGGCGGCGTGCAGCGCCTTGACCATCGACTTGAACTCCTGGACCTGCGCGCCGAGCGTGGCCGGGTCGCGCCCGGTCGAGGCGTAGTCGGCGTGCGGGGCGAAGAAGCCGAGGGTGTTGTAGCCCCAGTAGTTGCGCAGTCCCTTCTCCAGCAGCGTGCTGTCCTGCACGAACTGGTGGACCGGCATCAGCTCGATCGCGGTCACCCCGAGCTTCTGCAGGTGCGCGATCACGGCCGGGTGCGCGACGCCGGCGTAGGTGCCGCGCTGCTCGTCCGGCACGTCGGGGTGCAGCTCGGTGAGACCCTTGACGTGCGCCTCATAGATCAGGGTGTCGTTGTAGGCGTAGCCGGGGCGCCGGTCGCCCTCCCAGTCGAAGTAGGGGTTGATCACGACGCCGTGGGTCATGTGCGGCGCGGAGTCCTCGTCGTTGCGCGAGCCCTCGTCGCCGAAGTTGTAGGAGAACAGCGCCTGGTCCCAGTCGATGTCGCCGGTGGTCGCCTTGGCGTAGGGGTCGAGCAGCAGCTTGTTCGGGTTGCAGCGCAGCCCCTGCTCGGGGTCCCACGGACCGTGCACGCGGTAGCCGTAGCGCTGCCCGGGCTGGATGCGCGGCAGGTAGCAGTGCCAGACGTAGGCGTCGACCTCGGTCAGCTCCAGGCGGGTCTCGGACAGGGTGCCGTCGGCGGTCTCGTCGAACAGGCAGAGCTCGACGCGCTCGGCGACCTCGCTGAACAGCGCGAAGTTGGTCCCGCTGCCGTCGAAGGTGGCACCGAGGGGGTAGGGCTGGCCCGGCCAGACCTCGGGGGCGGCGTCGGCGGGATCGATCACGGGGGCACCTCTCGCGGGGCTGCGTGGAGCGGGACGGGTCGCGGCGGCACGGGGAGGGAGCGCGCGCGGACCCGGGGCGGCGGAGCCCGGCTTGTACCCGTTGGTCGCCGGAAGGAATCTTCCAGGCCTCCCGCCGTCTGTTACCGGTGAGTATCGTGGCGCCATGAAGCGAGCGATCTATGACGAGGACCACGAGGCATTCCGCGGCTCGGTGCGCGAGTTCCTGGAGCGCTCGGTGCTCCCGGACGTCGAGCAGTACGCCGAGGCGAAGGCGATCCCGCGCGAGTTCTGGCTCGAGGCCGGGCGCCAGGGCCTGCTCGGCCTGGCGATCCCCGAGGAGTACGGCGGGGCCGGGGCCGACGACTACCGGTTCAACGCGGTCCTGCTCGAGGAGCTCAACAAGGTCAACGCCGCGCTCGGCTCCTGCGTGGGCATCCACGCCGACATCACCGCGCCGTACCTCGTCGAGCTCGGCACCGAGGAGCAGAAGAAGCGCTGGCTGCCCGGCGTGGCCGCGGGCGAGATCCTGCTGGCCATCGGCATGACCGAGCCCTCCGGCGGCTCCGACCTCGCCGCGCTGCGGACCACCGCCGTGCGCGACGGCGACTCCTGGGTCATCAACGGCTCGAAGACCTTCATCACCAACGGCTACTCCGCCGACCTGGTGCTGGTCGCGGCCCGCACCTCCCCGGAGAAGAAGGCCCGCGGCATCACCCTGTTCGCCGTGGAGACCGGCACCCCCGGCTTCAGCCGCGGCCGCAAGCTCGACAAGGTCGGCCAGGACGAGTCCGACACCGCCGAGCTGTTCTTCGAGGACGTGCGCGTCACCGACGCCGAGATCGTCGGCGAGCTCGACGGCGGCTTCATCCACATGATGCAGAAGCTGCCGCAGGAGCGG
Organism: Nocardioides ochotonae; assembly: GCF_011420305.2. NCBI lineage: Bacteria > Bacillati > Actinomycetota > Actinomycetes > Propionibacteriales > Nocardioidaceae > Nocardioides > Nocardioides ochotonae. The sequence continues at coordinate 145,090 of NZ_CP061769.1, forward strand.
CTGGGCTGCGCGATCTCCAACGTCGCGCACGCCGCGCAGATCCTCGAGGAGACCATCGCCTACGCCAAGGAGCGCAAGGCGTTCGGGCAGTCGATCGGGCAGTTCCAGCACAACAAGTTCCTGCTCGCCGAGCAGGTGACCAAGATCGAGGTCACCCAGGCCTACATCGACCAGTGCGTGGTCGCCCACGACGCCGGCGAGCTCAGCCCGATCGACGCCGCGAAGGCGAAGTGGTGGTCCTCGCAGGTGCAGAACGAGGTGCTCGACCACTGTGTGCAGCTGCACGGCGGCTACGGCTTCATGAACGAGTACCGCGTCGCCCGCGCCTGGCGCGACGCCCGCGTCTCGAAGATCTGGGCCGGCTCCAACGAGATCATGAAGGAGCTCATCGGGCGCGACCTCGGCCTCTGAGGCGTCTCGGTCAGCGTGCCCTTGCTTGTCGGGTCGCGTCGGGCGGGCCACCATCGGGGGATGAGTCCCAAGGCCCGGCACCCCGCATCCGCCACCCATGCCGGCGAGCCCGGCGTGCCGGGCAGCGGCGGCGGGGTGCGGGGGCGGCTGAACTGGCTGCGGGCCGGCGTGATGGGCGCCAACGACGGCGTGGTGTCCACCGCCGGTCTGGTGGTCGGCGTCGCGGGCGCGACCACCGACCAGGGCGCGATCGCGGTCGCCGGTGTCTCCGGGCTGGTCTCCGGCGCGATCAGCATGGCCGCCGGGGAGTACCTCTCGACCAGCACCCAGCGCGACTCCGAGCTCGCGATGCTCGACACCGAGCGCCGCGAGCTGGCCGAGCAGCCCGAGGCCGAGCGCGACGAGCTCGCCGGCCTGCTCGTCGAGCGCGGGCTGAGCGAGGAGACCGCCCGCGAGGCGGCGGAGCAGATGATGGCCCGCGACCCGCTGGCCGCGCACGCGCGCGTCGAGCTCGGCATCGACCCCGACGACATCACCAACCCGTGGGCGGCGGCGTTCGCCTCCGCGGTGTCGTTCGTGACCGGTGCGGCGTTGCCGCTGCTGGTGATCCTGCTGGCGCCCGACGACATCCGGGTCGTGGTCACGGTGCTGAGCGTGCTGGTCGCGCTGGCGATCACCGGCTTCACCAGCGCGACGCTGGGCTACGCGCCGCGCACCCGGGCAGTGGTGCGCAACGTGGCCGGGGGCGCGCTGGCGATGGGGGTCACCTACGGGATCGGGTCGTTGCTGGGCACGCAGGTCTGAGGACGTCGAGGGCCGCGACCGTCACCGCAGCCACAGCCCCTCGTCCACCTCGTCGCCCTCGACGTGGTGGCCGGCGGCGTACAGCGCCCGCATCGCCGCGTCGACGGCACGGAGGGTGTGGGGCACGCCGTACCGCTCCTCGCCCCACACCCGGTGCATCCGCACCCGCACCTGGGTCGGCGGGGCGGTGTCGAGGGTCTCCACGTCGACGGTCGCCATGAAGGCCCAGGTGACCAGGCGCCGCGGGAGCAGGCCGAGGCGCAGCAGGTACCCGATGTCCTCGGGGACGAGCAGCTCGCGTGTCCAGGACCCGAGCCGCAGCCGGGCGCGACCGGGCTCGCGCTCCTGGAGCCGGTAGCGAGCACCGATGAGCGCGTCGACGAGCGCCGACACGGCCACCTCGGCCGGCGCGGACGTCGTGAGGGTGAGGACAGGTTCCACCATCTGGTGCGGCTTCATCCGCCGCTGCTTGTCGCGCATGCCCTCGCCGCCTCCTCGATCGCCGGCGGCCCCCGGCCGGCATCCGCACCCTGCCCCCGCTCGCGCCGGGTCAATCGGATGTTCGGAGATGTCTAGCATCTGGGGATGCGGATGTTCGCGGCCGTGGTGCCACCCGAGGAGGTCGTCGCGGACCTCGACGCCTTCCTCAACGTACGCCGCGACGCCGGGCCGTTCCGCTGGGCCTCGGCGGAGCAGCTGCACGTGACGGTGGCGTTCTACGCCGACGTGCCGGAGCGGGCGCTCGACGACCTGGTCGAGCGGCTGGGGCGGGCCGCCGCGAAGCGCACGGCCTTCGAGACGCGGATCGCCGGCGGCGGCGCGTTCCCGCACGTCGCCGGGGCCCGGGTGATCTGGGCCGGCCTGGACCTCGACGAGGAGGGCCGCACCGAGCTCGACCGGCTCGCCACCGGGGCGCGGGCGGCCGCGAGCCGCGCCGGCGTCGCCGTCGACGGCCAGCGCTTCCGCCCGCACGTGACGCTGGCCCGGCTGCGCCACCCCGACGACGTGAGCGACTGGGTGCGGCTGCTGGACACCTACGAGGGCCCGGCCTGGACCATCGACCGGCTCCGGCTGATCGCCTCCCACCTCGGCGAGGGCCCCCGCGGCCGCCCCCGCTACGAGCTCGTCGACGAGCTCCTCCTCGGCCGCTGACGCCCCGCTACGGTCGGGGCATGTCCCTCACCCTCGACGAGGCCCGTGCCCGGGCCGCCCAGCTGAGCGACGTCGCCTACGACATCGAGCTCGACCTCACCGACCCCGCCGCGGAGACGTTCGGCTGCCGCACCCGGGTCACGTTCACGACCACCGGGCCCGACACCTTCCTCGAGCTCAGCGGTGCGCGCGACCTCGAGGTGCTCGTGGACGGCGCCCCCGCCCCCACGTCGTACGACGGGCGAAGGATCGCGCTCACCGGCCTGCCCACCGGCGTGCCGGTGAGGGTCGAGGTGACCGCTCGGGTCCCGTACGTCACCGACGGCGACGGGATGCACCGCTTCACCGACCCCGCGGACGGCGAGACCTACCTGTCGGCCTACCTCGGCATGGACGTCTCCCAGCGGGTCTTCGCCTGCTTCGACCAGGTCGACCTCAAGGCGCCGGTGACCATGACCGTGCACGCCGACCCCGCCTGGACGGTGCTGGCCAACGGCCGGGCGCGCGAGCACGGCGACGGCACCTGGCGCTTCGCGACCACCCCGCCGATCCCCACCAACATGGTGGTCGTCTGCGCCGGCCCGTGGCACTCGGTGACCTGGGAGCACCGCGGACTGCCGTTCGGCTGGCACGCGCGCCGCTCGCTGGCCGCCGAGCTCGACCGCGACGCCGCGGAGCTGCGCGCGCTCACCGAGGGCTGCTTCGACCACTACGCCGAGCTGCTCGCCGAGCCGTTCGTCTTCGACTCCTACGACCAGGCGTTCGTGCCGGGCCAGAACTGGGGCGCGCTGGAGACCCCGGGCTGCGTGACCTACCGCGACGAGCTGCTGCCCCGCGGCCGGGTGAGCGAGCCGATGCGGGTGCGCCGCGCGACGATCGTGGCCCACGAGATGGCGCACATGTGGTTCGGCAACCTGGTCACGATGCGCTGGTGGGAGGACACCTGGCTCAACGAGTCCTTCGCCGACTACATGGGCTACCGCGTCGCGCGCGACGGGGCCGGGTACGCCGACACGCTGGTCGCCCACGAGGCGCGCCGCAAGCCGCGGGCCTACGACGCCGACCTGCGTGGCTCCACCCACCCGGTCGCGCCGCGCGCCGAGGACGTGCCCGACGTGGACGCGGCGTTCAACAACTTCGACCAGATCTCCTACGCCAAGGGCAACTCGGTGCTGCGCCAGCTGGTGACCTGGCTCGGCGACGAGGCGTTCCTGGCCGGCGTCGACGCCCACCTCGCCGCCCACCGCTTCGGCAACGCGACGCTCGCCGACTTCGTCGACGCCCTCGACGCCGCCTCCGAGCGCGACGTCCGCGGCTGGGTCGAGGCGTGGCTGCGCCGCTCGGGCCACGACACGATCCGCGTCGATCGCGACGGCGGCGTACCGGTGCTGACCCGCGAGGGCGAGCGCCCACACCGCCTCCGCGTCACGGCGTACGACGTGGCGCCGGGCGGCGCCTGGACCGAGGTCGGCTCCCGCTTCGTCGACGTCGCCGACGAGCCGGTGCGCCTCGAGGACTGGGCCGGTCGGGTCGTGGTGCCGAACAGCCACGGCGAGACCTTCGCGCGGCTGCGCCTGGACCCGCTCTCCTGGGACGCGGCGCGCGCCGGGCTGTCCGGCCTCGACGACGTGGCTGTCCGCACGGTGCTGTGGCAGCACGCCTTCGAGCTGGTGCAGTCGCGGCTGCTCCCGGTCGAGGAGTACGCCGACCTGGTGGCCACCCACCTGCCCGCGGAGTCGCATCCCGAGCTGCTCGAGGCGGTGCTGGAGCGCACCCTCGACGAGGTGCTGCTGCGCCGGACCGCGCCGGGCGACGCCGAGTGGCTCCTCGCGGTGGTCGCCGCGGCCTGCGCGCGTGGGCTGGCGGACGGCGCCGGGGACCCCGAGCGCGCCCTGGCCTGCACCCGCGGCCTGATCGCCACCGCCACCGACGTCGACCTGCTGGGCGGCTGGCTGGCCGCGGCCCGCGCCGGTGGGCGCACCGCCGAGGGCGTCGAGCTGACGCCGGGACTTCTCTGGGGGATCGTGCACCGCCTCGCCGAGCTGGGGGCGCTGGACGCCGCCGTGATCGAGGAGGAGCGGCGCCGCGACGGCACCGTCGACGGCGAGCTCGGCGCCGCGCGGGCGCTGGCGGCCCGCCCCACCGAGGAGGCCAAGGCGGAGGCGTGGGCGCGGATGGCCGACGACCCCGAGGTCTCCAACCGGCTCTACGCCGCGCTCGCCGCGGGGCTGTGGTCGCCGGGGCAGACCGACCTGCTCGCGCCGTACGTCGCCCGCTACCTCGCCGAGTCGCCCGGCATCGCCGAGCGCCGCGGCCAGGCGTTCTCCCAGGTCGTGGGCCGCGCCTTCCCCGCGCTCGCCCTCGACCCCACGCAGGTGCAGCTGCTGCGCGACGCCCTCGACGGCGAGATGCCCCCGGTGCTGCGCCGGCACTGGCAGGACCGCCTCGACGACCTCTGACCCCTCGCCGAGTCGGGGCCACTGGTTGCGCGAGTCGGCGCCGATGGTGCGGCGAGTCGGGGCAAATGGCGGGCACTGTCGGCGGATGTGACTAGGTTCACCCCTGTGAGGGTCGCTGTCGTCCGGGAGACCCGCGAGCACGAGACGCGGGTGGCGCTGACACCTGAGCTGGTCACCAAGCTGACCGGCCTCGGGTGGGAGGTCGCGGTCGAGCCCGGCGCCGGCGAGCGGGCGATGCACCTCGACGAGGACTACGTCGTGGCCGGTGCGGTCCTCGACCCCGACCTCGCCGTCGACCTCTCCGGGGCCGACCTGGTGCTCTCGGTGCAGCCGCTCTCGCCCGCACGCGTACGCCGCCTGCGCCGCGGCGCCACCACCATCTCCTTCCTGCCCGCGACCCAGGAGCCCGCCCTGGTCGCGGACCTGCGCGACGTCGGGGCGACCTCGTTCGCGATGGAGCTGGTCCCGCGGATCTCGCGCGCGCAGTCGATGGACGCGCTCTCCTCGCAGTCGCTGGTGGCGGGCTACCGCTGCGCGGTCGTCTGCGCCGGGCTGCTGCGCCGCTTCCTGCCGCTCAACATGACCGCCGCCGGCACGGTCCCGCCCGCCGAGGTCGTCGTCCTGGGCGCCGGGGTCGCCGGGCTCCAGGCGATCGCGACCACGCGGCGCCTCGGCGCCGTCGTGCGCGCCTACGACGTGCGCGCCGCCGCGGCGGAGGAGATCCGCTCGGTGGGAGCCCACGCGATCGAGCTCGACCTGCCCACGCTCGAGGGCGCCGGCGGCTACGCCCGGGAGATGTCGCAGGAGCGCGCCGAGCTCCAGCGCGAGCTGCTGGCGCCGTACGTCGCGGCGGCCGACGCCCTGATCACCACCGCCGCCGTGCCCGGCCGGGCGGCGCCGCTGCTGGTCACCGCCGCGATGGTCGAGCAGATGCGGGCCGGGTCGGTCGTCGTCGACCTGGCCGCGGACGCCCCGACCGGCGGCAACGTCGAGGGCTCGGTGCCCGGCGAGGTGGTGCGGGTCGGGCGGGCCCAGGTGTGGGGCGGTCGCAACGTGCCCGCCCAGATGCCGGAGCCGGCCTCGCGCCTCTACGCCGCCAACGTCGCCCACCTGGTCGCCCTGCTGACTCGCGAGGGCGCCCTCGACCCCGACTGGGAGGACGAGATCGTGGCCACCAGCTGCGTGACCCACGACGGCCAGGTGCGCCACGAGCCGGCGCGGCTGCTGCTCGAGGACGCCGGAGGTGAGACGGCGTGAGCGACCCCATCGCCTGGCTCACGATCTTCGTGCTGAGCGTGGCCGTCGGCATCGAGGTGATCGCCAAGGTCTCCTCCACCCTGCACACCCCGCTCATGTCCGGCGCCAACGCCATCCACGGCGTGATCCTGCTCGGCGCCGTCATCGTCACCGGCACCACCGAGTCCACGCTCGCGCTGGTGGTCGGGCTGGTCGCGATCGTGCTGGCCGCGATCAACATGGCCGGCGGCTTCGTGGTGACCGACCGGATGCTGCAGATGTTCGGCCGGCGCCGCCCGGCCAAGGACGCCGCGTCCCAGCGGGGGAGCACCCGATGACCCCCACCTGGGCCCAGCTGGTCTACCTGGCCTGCGCGGTCGGCTTCATCCTGGCCCTCAAGGGACTGGCCGGCCCGCGCACCGCACGCGCCGGCAACCTCGTCGGCGCGGGCGCCGCGGTGGTCGCGGTGGCGGTCCCGTTCTTCTACCTCGACCTCGACCACGTCGCGCTGATCCTCGGCGCGATCGCGGTCGGCACCCTGGTCGGGGTGCTCGGCGCCCGACGGGTGCAGATGACCCAGATGCCGCAGATGGTCGCGCTGTTCAACGGCGTCGGCGGCGGTGCGGCCGCGTTGGTGGCGCTGCTCGAGCTGACCCACATGGGGGCGGCGACCCCCGGCTTCGACCTCGCGGCGACCGGGTTCACGCTGGCCGTCGGCGCGGTCTCCTTCGCCGGGTCCGCGATCACCTTCGCCAAGCTCCAGGAGCTGATGACCTCCCGGCCGGTGGTGTTCCCCGGCCTGCCGGTGCTCTTCGGGCTCGCGGCCGTCGCCGCAGTGGTGCTCGCGGTGCTGGTGGTCCGCGACCCGTCGGTCCCGCTCGGCGTCGCGCTGGCCGCGGTCGGCCTGCTCCTCGGCGTACTCCTGGTGCTGCCGGTCGGCGGCGCCGACGTCCCCATCGTGATCAGCCTGCTCAACGCCTTCACCGGCCTGACCGTGGCCGCCGGCGGCTACGTCCTGGGCAACGTCGTCCTGCTGGTCGCCGGCACCCTCGTCGGCGCCTCCGGCACCTTCCTGACCCTGCTGATGGCCCGGGCGATGGGCCGCTCGGTCACCAGCATCCTCTTCGGCGCCCTGCGCGGGGGCTCCACGCTCGGCGCCGGTGTCGCCTCCGACCGCCCGGTGCGCTCCGCCGGCCCGGAGGACGTCGCGATCGCGCTGGGGTACGCCGAGCGCGTGATCGTGGTGCCCGGCTACGGCCTGGCGGTGGCGCAGGCCCAGCACACGCTGCGCGAGATCGTCGACCTGCTCACCGAGCGCGGCGTCCGGGTGGACTACGCGATCCACCCGGTGGCCGGCCGGATGCCTGGACACATGAACGTGCTGCTGGCCGAGGCCCAGGTGCCCTACGAGCAGCTGGTCGAGATGGACGACATCAACAGCGAGTTCCGCCACACCGACGTCGCGCTCGTGGTCGGCGCCAACGACGTGGTCAACCCGGCGGCCCGCACCACCCCCAGCGCGCCGATCTACGGCATGCCGATCCTCGACGTCGACCAGGCCCGCCAGGTGGTGTTCCTCAAGCGCTCGATGCGCCCCGGATTCGCCGGCATCGACAACGAGCTGCTCTTCGACCCGCGCACCACGTTGCTGTTCGGTGACGCCAAGGAGTCGCTCGCCAAGTTGCTCGCCGCCCTCAAGGGGCTGTGAGGCGCGCGGAACCTCGGGCCCGCCGGCTCGTTGAGCACGGCATGGACGACGAGGAGGACGAGCGCCGGCGGCGCCCCGACTGGTACCGCTATGCCGCACCGGAGCCGAAGACCGAGCGCCAGCGCCGGGAGTGGGTCGTCGTGCTGCTCGCGCTGGTCGTGGTGGGCCTGATGGTGCTGGCCGTCACCGGTGTGGTGCCGTTCGGCCTCGGCGGCTAGCCGGGCCGGGCCGACGCTCAGGCGCCGCCGGCGATGCCGTAGAGCCGGTCGCCGGCGTCACCGAGACCGGGCACGATGTAGCCCTTCTCGTTGAGGCGCTCGTCCATCGCGGCGGTCACGACGGTGACCGGTACGTCGAGGTCGGCCAGGTCCTTCTCGAGGCGCACGCAGCCCTCGGGGGCGGCGAGCAGGCAGATCGCGGTGACGTGGTCCGCGCCGCGGTCGGTGAGGAAGCGGATCGCCGCGGCGAGGGTGCCGCCGGTGGCGAGCATCGGGTCGAGCACGTAGCACTGGCGCCCGGAGAGGTCGTCGGGCAGCCGCTCGGCGTACGTCGCGGCCTCGAGGGTCTCCTCGTTGCGGACCATGCCGAGGAAGCCCACCTCGGCGGTCGGCAGCAGCCGCATCATGCCGTCGAGCATGCCGAGGCCGGCGCGCAGGATCGGCACCACGAGCGGCTTCGGCGTCGCGAGGCGCACGCCGGTGGTGGGGGAGACCGGGGTGGTGATGTCGACCTGCTCGACGCGGACGTCGCGCGTCGCCTCGTAGGCGAGCAGGGTCACCAGCTCGTCGGTGAGGTGCCGGAAGGTCGGGGAGTCCGTGCGCTCGTCACGCAGGGTGGTGAGCTTGTGGGCGACGAGCGGGTGGTCCACGACATGAATACGCATGTGTGCAGGCTAGTCCAGGTTCCCGGTCCGAGACTTGGCCGGGCGGCGGGGCTCTGCCACCCTAGGGGGACAGCGGCGACCAGCACCGGTGTGGAGGAGCGTCATGGTCCAGATCGACGAGGTCGACTTCGCCCTTGCCGCGTTCCGGCAGGACGGCGTGTGGACGGTCGGGGAGCTCACCCGGGAGCACCTCGCCGACCTTGAGACGCTCGCCGATGCGCTGCGCCGGCTGCCCGGTGACAGCGGCGCGATCGCGCTGATCGGCATCGACGAGGACTACTTCCTGCTGGTGCGGGTCACCGGCTCGCGGGTGCGGGTGCTGGTCTCCGACATCGCCGCGGCCGACGAGTCCGACCTGGCCGCGTCGGCGCTGGAGGTGCTCGGCATCCCGGCGCCGCTCGACGACGACGAGGACGAGGAGGCCGTCCCGGCCGGCGACCTCGACCTGCTCGGTGACCTGGGCATGCACGCGATGGACATGGCCGTGCTGCTCGACGACTTCGACCTCTACCCTGACGAGGTGCTCTCCGACGTGGCCCGCAAGGTGGGCTTCGGCAAGCCCTTCGACGACGCCGTCGGGCTGACGTCGGCCTGAGCCGACTGACGACGACCGTGCTGCAGGACCGCTGGCGCGAGCCGATGCTCGCCGCCCTCGCCGAGGCGCGTGCCGCCGACGCCACCCACGACGTACCGATCGGGGCCGTGGTGCTGGGTCCGGACGGCGCCGTCCTGGGCGCCGGGCACAACGTCCGGGAGGCCGACGGCGACCCGACCGGGCACGCGGAGGTCGTCGCGCTGCGCGCCGCGGCACGGGCGCTCGGGGAGTGGCGGCTGAGCGGCTGCACGCTGGTGGTGACCCTCGAGCCGTGCACGATGTGCGCCGGCGCCGCGGTGCTGGCCCGGGTGGACCGGATCGTCTTCGGCGCCTTCGACGAGAAGGCCGGGGCGGTCGGGAGCCTGTGGGACGTGGTGCGCGACCGTCGTCTCAACCACCGCCCGGAGGTCGTCGGCGGGGTGCTGGCCGCGGAGTGTACGGCGTTGCTGGAGGACTTCTTCGCACGTCATCGTCCGAAGGCATGACCTCCGTGGGGGTTCCCGAGATTTGACCTTCCCATTGTCTGGACCGGGGTCATACTGGCGAGGTGGCGGCAGCGTTCACCGGTAGGTCCTCGACACGTTCCCAGGGCAGGTTCTCCTCCTGGCGGCGTTCTCGACGCAGGCCGGTCACCGCCGGTGTGGTGGTCTCCGGGCTGGTGCTCGCCGGGCTGAGCGCGACCGCAGCGCCGGCGGCCGCCGACGGCGCGGTCACCGTGCGCGGCGCCGCGTTCCCAGACCCGATGGCCACCCGGCTCTCCTTCGTCGGGTGCGAGTCGATCGGCGCGGTGCGCGCCGAGACCCCCCAGGCGTACGTCGGCCTCGGCCCCGGGCAGCCGCCGGCCGGCCGGCGCAGCCTGGGCTACGACCTGGCGGGCGGCAACGCCGTCGGCGCCATGCACGTCGTGGGCTCCGTGCGGACCACGAGCGTCGCCTCGGTCTTCGTCCACGCCCCCGCGGGTGCTCAAGGGGTCTCCTACGCCGGCTACCAGACGCGCGCCGATCGCGGCACCGACGTCATGTGGCTGGGGCGTGCGGGCCTGACCGCGGCCGGCGGTTGGCAGGAGGTCGACGCGATGCGCACCTCCTACACCTGGTCGCGCGTCGACCTGTCGAGCGGCGCGGTCCTCGAGCGCGGCCCGGGCTCCGCGATGGGCGTGCGCGCCTTCGCGGCGCGCGGCGGCGGCGACGGCGGGGCCTTCTTCACGATCGGCTTCGGGTGTGACGGCCAGCCGTTCTCCCTGGACGCCATGCGGGCCGGGCCCGCCGGCGCCGTCACGACGTACGACCTCGAGGGCCTGGCGACCACCACCACGATCTCCGGTCCGGCGAGGTCGCGTCCGGGCAAGGTGGTGCGGCTCACCGGCACGCTGCGCGACCAGGACGGCGCGCCGCTGCCGTGGGGCTCGGTCATCCTCGAGCGCCAGCTCGACGGCGGTGCCTGGGAGAAGGTCGACGTGGTCGAGGTTGGTCCCGGCGTCGACCCCGCCGCGACGGTGCGCCCCGAGAGGACCACGACGTACCGCTGGCGCTTCGTGGACCGCCCGCTCGCCGAGGCCAGCACCTCCGCGTCCCACACCGTGACGGTCTCGCAGGCCGGTGGGCCGTCGGACAAGCCGACGCCGAGCGAGAAGCCGACCCCCTCGGAGAAGCCCAGCCCGAGTACGAAGCCGACCCCCTCGGAGAAGCCCAGCCCGAGTACGAAGCCGACGCCCTCGGAGAAGCCCAGCCCGAGTGCGAAGCCGACGCCCTCGGAGAAGCCCACGCCGAGTGCCACGCCGACGAAGTCGAGCGCCCCGGCCGCGCCCCCGACCTCGTCTCCGTCACGGTCCCCGCAGGGATCCGGCTCGGGGACGCCCAGCAGCACGGCCGATCCGGGCGCCTCGCTCCAGGGATCGCCGACCGGCACCGTCTCGCCCCGGACCGCGAGCCCGACGCCCTGACCCGACCGGATTTCGTTCGGCCCGCCCCGCTCCGGTACATTCCTCCGCGGTGGCGTGTCCGAGCGGCCGAAGGTGCATCACTCGAAATGATGTGTGGGGTTAAACCCACCGTGGGTTCAAATCCCACCGCCACCGCCAGACGACCTAGGTCGTGAGAGAGCCGCCCCAGGCCCGAGAGATCGGGAACCGGGGCGGCTTTCGGCATTCCGGGTGAGTGCTGTCGGAGTACGCCGCGGGACCTGGCGCTCGGTGGCGATCGATCCGCCCGTCCCCTGAAGTGCGGGCCCGCGCGCGCCGATGATCTCCGCGTGACTTCTCGGGACCTGGTCGTGAACCGGTGGCGGCGCTTCGGCATGGACCGTCTGTACGTGGAGACGGCGGACGGGGAGAAGATCGGGTTCTGGGACCTGGTCGCGGAGACCGCGCATCCGGAGACCCCGGAGGGCGGACCGGCGTTGCTGGCGGCCGTCGCGGGATGGAAGGCGCAGGCGCAGTCGGGGAAGGGGTCGACCGTGGTCGATGCACTGCCGGAGGGGACGGCGGTGGCCCAGCCCGAGCCCGAGCCCGAGCTGCAGCACGAGGCCATGGCGTCCACACTGCTCACCCAGAAGGACGGCGGCGTTGATGGGGCGGGGGACGCGGGCGCACCTGTGGAGCTTGTCGGCCCCGTCGCCCGCGACGTACCTGTCGAGCCGGTCCGCCCGTGGGTCGACCTGGCCACCAACCGACCCGGTGCAGAGGCGCGCGAGCAGGCCCTGTCGGCCCGCGACGCGGCGCCCGTCAAGACCATCCTCGCGCGGGTGCTGGGCGTGCACACCGACGAACGCGCCTGGCGGATCGGCGCGGACGGTGAGGAGAAGGTCGCCGCGGAGCTCGCCAAGGTGGCGAGGAAGGACCCTCGGTGGCGCTTCCTGCACGCCATCCCGGTCGGCAGCCGCGGCTCCGACATCGACCACCTCGTCATCGGTCCCGGCGGTGTCTTCACCGCCAACGCCAAGCACCACCCCGGCGCGAAGATCTGGGTCGGTGGCAGCACCTTCATGGTCAACGGCGTCAAGCAGCCCTATGTCCGCAACGCCCGCCACGAGGCGCAGCGCGCTGCGAAGCTGCTCGCCGAGGCGTGCGGGTTCCCCGTGCACGTCGAGGGCCTGGTCGTGGCCGTCAACGCCGACGACGTGACCATCAAGAGCCAGCCCGAGGGTGTCTCCGTCGTCCCCCGCATGCGGGTGGCCAAGTGGCTGCTGCGGCACGGTCCCATCCACTCGCCCGAGACCATCGACGCCATCTATGAGGTCGCGCGCCGTTCGACCACGTGGCGGTGACGGCGGGCGGAGCAGGCCGAGCGCGGTGGTCCGGGGCCGTTGCCACGGGCTGCGGGTTGTGCTGACCTGAGGGGATCGCGCCGCCGACATCGGGACGCGAGAGCCGAGGGAGGACGGTCATGATCCTGCGACGTTGGCGAGGGGCCGTCAGGCCCGAGGACGCCGAGGCCTACCTCGCCCACCAGAGCGACACCGGCATCCGTGGCTACCGCTCCACGCCAGGCAACCTGGGCGCCTTGGTCCTGCGCCGCCCGGTGGGCAACCTCGTCGAGGTGGTCACGCTGTCGCTGTGGGAGTCGATGGACGACGTACGCCGCTTCGCCGGCGAGCGGCCCGAGGTCGCGGTCTTCTACCCGGGCGACGACGACCTGCTCGCGGAGAAGGACGTGCACGTGGACCACTTCGAGGTGACCGAGGGCGACCTCGACCCCGGGTTCCTCGCGCACCTCTCGGCCTGACGGGGGCGGGCTGCACTCAACCGTGCCCCGTCCGTCCCGCAGACGGAGGAAGTCAGTCGCGCGCTGAGCGGTCCTGGCGTGCCCACCACTCCTCGAGCACGCGCCGGGTCTCGTAGGTCAGGTTCGATCGGTCGAGCTCGCCGCAGCCAAGCCACCGCCAGCTGCTGTGCTCGGGCGAGAGCTGGATGATCTGCTCGCCGAGCGGTACGGCGAAGGTGTACTGCCGCGTGCGAGCCCCGCTGCCGCTGAGGTAGTCGAACTCGGCCACGAAGCCCGGGTCGACGCGGGCCGGCCCGGACCAGCCGATCTCCTCGGCCAGCTCGCGGTCCAGCGCCTGGCCGAGCGTCTCGCCCGCCTCGCACCCGCCGGAGGGCAGCTCCTCGATGCCGGGGAGGAAGTCGTCGCCGGCCGAGCGGCGTAGGACGAGCACGCAGTCCTCGACGTACACGACCGCGCCGGCGACCAGCCGGTCGACGCCCGGGGCGTGCGTGATGCTCGACAGGTCGTCCACCCGGGGAGGCTAGCGCGCGCCGGGAACTATCCCCCTGGGGGGTTATGCTTACGTCCGAACACATCCCCCTGGGGGATGTGCCCCCTTGCGTCGAGCACACGAACGGAACGCCATGAGCACCACCCCGGCACCCAGCCGTCCCGCGGACCCGCCCGCGCCGTCCCCCAGCCGCCCAGGGCCACTCGGTCGCCTCGGCGTCTGGGTCACCGATCACGGGAAGGTCGTCGGCCTGGTCTGGCTGCTCGCGGTCATCGGCCTCGGAGCGTTCGCCCCTCAGGTCGAGCACAACCTCTCCGGCGCCGGCTGGCAGGACAGCGGCTCGGAGTCGGTCGCGGCGCGCGAGCTCGCGCAGGACCACTTCGGCGGCAACGCGTCCTCGGCGATCCAGGTCGTCGTCCGCTCCACCGACGGGCCGGTGACCGAGGGCGAGGGCCGCGAGGTCCTGGCCGAGGTGACCCGCCTCCTCGAGGCCGAGCCCCGCATCGCTGACGTGGTGGCGCCGACCCCCGGCGCGACCCTCTCCGAGGACGGCTCCACCGCGATCGTGCTGGCGGGCGCCGGTGCGGACACCAACGAGATGGTGCGCGTGGCCACCGACCTCAAGGGCGAGCTCGGGGACCTCTCCACCGAGACCGTGCAGGTCAACCCCACCGGTTCCTCGCTGCTCTGGAGCGACTTCAACGAGGCCAACCTCGACGCGATGCTGAAGTCGGAGCTGATGTCGTGGCCGGTGACGCTCGCGATCCTCGTGCTGGCCTTCGGCGCGCTCGTCGCCGCCGGCCTGCCGCTGCTGCTGACCCTCGCCGGCCTGGTCGCCTCGGCCGGCTCCCTGGTGCTGATCAACGCGCTCGTGCCGGTCTCGATCTGGGCCTTCAACTTCGCGATGATGTTCGCCCTCGCGCTGGGCATCGACTACGCGCTGTTCCTGGTCGTGCGCTACCGCGCCGCCCGGGCCGCACGCCGCGGGGCCGCGACGCAGGCCCCCGGAGCCCTCGACGAGCGCGCCGGGCGCCAGCAGGCGATCGCCGAGACCATGGACACCGCCGGCAAGGCCGTGCTCCTCTCCGGCCTGACCGTGCTGATCTCGCTGTCCGCGGTGATGCTGGTGCCCTCCCCGGCGTTCCGCTCGATGGCCGGCGGCATCATGCTCTCGGTCGTCTTCGTCCTCGCCGCGACGCTCACCCTGCTGCCGCTCGTGCTGTTCAAGCTCGACGACCGCATCAACCGCCTCGCCCTTCCGTGGGCGCGCAGCGCCGGGCACGGCTCCCCGCGGTTCGCCGCCTGGGGCGAGTGGCTCTGGAAGCGCCCGATCGCCTGGGGCGTCGGCTCGCTGCTGGTCCTGCTCGCGCTGGCCGCGCCCGTCCTCGGCCTCACCACCGCGATGCCCTCGATCAAGGTGCTGCCCGAGGACGCCTCGGCGCGCATCGGCTACGACGTGGTCCAGGACGCCTTCGGTGACGGCGCCCCCGGCACCCTCCAGGTCGTGACCGAGGCCGGTGACGGCGACGCGGCGTACGACGTCCTGGCGCAGGACTCCGGGATCGCGGGGGTCATGCCGCCGATGCCGGCCGCCGACGACAGCGGCCTGGTGATGCTCCAGGCCGTCCCGACCGTCGACCCGTCCGACCCCGCGCTCTCCGACACCGTCGACCGGATCCGCGGCGACCTGCCCGCTTCCGCCCTGGTCGGCGGCGCTCCGGTCGAGAACCTCGACCTCAAGACCCAGCTCGACGAGTCGACGCCGTTGGTCATCGGCGTGGTCCTGGTCCTCGGCTTCCTGCTCCTGCTGGTGGCCCTGCAGGCGCCGCTGATCTCGCTGCTCGGCACCCTCGCCAGCCTGCTGTCCACCGCCGCCGCCTTCGGCGTCGCGCGGCTGATCTTCCAGGAGGGGTACGGCGCGGACCTGCTCGGGTTCGAGTCCCAGGGGTTCCTGGACGCCTGGGCGCCGGTGTTCTTCTTCGCGATGATCTTCGCGATCGCGATGGACTACACCGTCTTCCTGCTGGCCTCGGCGAAGGAGCACTACGAGCGCACCGGTGACCCGAAGCAGGCGATGGTCGGCTCGCTGGCCCACTCCGGCCGGGTGATCTTCGCGGCCGGAGCGGTGATGGTCGCGGTGTTCTTCACCTTCGCGCTCTCCGGCCCGATCCCGCCCAAGGAGATGGGCGTGGTCCTCGGCCTGGCCGTGCTGCTCGACGCCTTCCTGGTCCGTCTGGTGCTGCTGCCGGTGATGCTCCGCCTCACCGGACGGGCCGCGTGGTACTGCCCCACCTGGCTGCGCCGGGTGCTGCCGAACATCACCTTCGCGCACGACTGAGCCAACCCGCTCCGCACGCGGTCCTCACCTCCCGCCCCGATCGGGAGGTGAGAACCGCGTCGTCACGGGGAAGAGGATCCGCGGCGGGTCGACCCGCGCGCAGGCGAGGAACCGGGGGGTGGACGATGAGCGGCAGCCGTGCCGAGCTGTTGGCCGAGCAGCAGGACCGCCTGGCCGACCTCGAGCGCCGGCTCACCTCGGTGCGCCGGCTGCTGCTCCCCGGGCTGGTCCAGGCCCTCGCGCTGGCGATCGGCCTCCTGGCGGTCGACGAGCTGAGGCGCGACCCCGGCGCCGTCGGGTGGCAGGTGGCCGGCGGGGTCGCGGCCGCCCTGCTGGCGGTGGTGCTGGTCCGCCACGGCGTGGGCACCCGCGCCCTCGAGCGTGAGGTGCGGCACTGGGCCGACCTCGACCGCACGGCCGCGGCGCGCGCACTGCCGCCGGGCGAGCTGCGGATTGCCGAGCGCGACCTGCGCACCGTCCACGACGCCCGCGACGACGCGGACCTGCCTGCCGTCGCCGCCGACCGGGCGCTGGCCGCCGGGCGGCACGTCCGCGACCTGCGCCTGGTGCCGGGGCCTGTCCTCGCCGCCGCTCCGGCGGCGCTCGGTCTGGCGCTCCTCCTCGGTCCGCTGCTCGACGACGCCCCCTGGGCCGCGCGGCTGGTGGGCATCGCCGTCGGCGGCGGCTGCCTGGTCTCCGCCCTGGGCGCCTGGGTGACCATGATCCGGGAGTCCCTGCGCCGACAGGGGGTCCTCAACCGGGCCGGGGTGGAGCGTGAGGCCTACCTCGCCCGGGCGCGCGCCCTCGGCACGGCCGCCGCGCCGCCCGACCCGCAGCTCCCGCGCTGGGCGCGACGGCTGGCCCAGTCGGTGGTCGCCGCGCTGCTCGGACTGCTCTGGGGCTGGTTGCTCGGCGGTGCCACGCTGACCGTGATGATCGCTGCCACGCTCGCGCTCGCCGGTGTGGTCGCGCCGCTGGCCGTGCGCCGGGCCCAGGCACGCGCGCCCCACGTCGTACCCCTCGGGGCCGGGGGCACGGACCTGCTCCACGGCGCGGGATCCGGCCGGGTCCGCATCGAGCCGGTCGCCGCCGGGCTGCGCCTGGTGCCGCTCGACGACGGGGTCGCCCCGGTGCTGCTGGGCGCCGACGACATCCTCGCCGTCGAGCCGGCCAACCTGCCGCAGCTCGGGGCGCCCGACGGGGTGGTCGTGGTGACCCACACCGACCCCGTCGTGCTCGGGGGCCGCGACATCCGCGGCCTGCTCCTCCCGCTCGCCCCACCCGCCGGCGGCGTCCCGACGCGCTGAGGCGACACAATGCGCGCATGGACATCGCGCGCTCGCTGCCGCTCTTCGTGCTCGCCGCCGTGGCCGAGATCGGCGGCGCCTGGCTGGTCTGGCAGGGCGTGCGTGAGCAGCGCGGCCTGCTGTGGGTCGGCGCCGGCTTCGTCGCCCTCGGGCTCTACGGGCTGGTCGCCACCCTCCAGCCGGACGCCAACTTCGGCCGGGTGCTCGCGGCGTACGGCGGGGTCTTCGTCGCCGGCTCCCTGGCCTGGGGGATGCTCGTCGACGGCTTCCGCCCGGACCGGTACGACGTGGCCGGCGCGCTGGTCTGCCTGGTCGGCGTCGCGGTGATCATGTACGCCCCGCGCACGGCCTGAGCTGTCTCGTCGCGGGCGCGTCCCGCGGCCGCGCGGGCCGCGGGTCGGGCACAGTGACGCCCGTGAACCTGATCGAGTTCGAGGGCAAGCGCCCCTCCGTGCACCCCGACGCCTGGATCGCCCCGACCGCCACGCTGATCGGCGACGTGACGGTCGAGGCCGGCGCCAGCGTCTGGTACGGCGCGGTGCTGCGCGGCGACGTCGACGCGATCGTCATCGGAGCCGGGACCAACGTGCAGGACAACACCGTGCTGCACGCCGGCCCGGGGGAGTCGTTGGTGATCGGCGCGAACAGCACCGTCGGGCACTCCTGCATGGTCCACTGCGCCGAGGTCGGGGAGGGATCGCTGATCGGCAACGGCGCGATCGTGCTGGACGGCGCCCGGGTCGGCGCGGGCACCCTGGTTGCGGCGGGCGCGGTCGTCACCCCGGGGACCACCGTCGGCGACGGGGTCGTGGTCGGCGGCACCCCGGCCCGGGTGCTGCGCTCGATCGCGGGCACCCCGTTGGCCGCGCTGGTCGCGGCCAACGCGCCGTACTACGTCGAGCTCGCGCAGCGGCACCGCGACGGCGCGCAGCTGGTGACCTGACCCCGGCCACCGCTCGCTCGACCCGCCCGGCCGATCCGGTCGGGCGAGTGGTCCCGGTCACAGGGATCGGGGCGGTCGGCTCGTCGCGCCGGTTCCTACCGTGGCGCGGTGCGCACCCAGACCGAGTTCCCCCGTCTCCTCGCCCCCGGCCGGATCGGCCCGATCACACTGCCCAACCGGGTGCTGCTGCCCGCCATGGACATGAACCTGTGCGAGGACGGGGTGATCCACGAGGGCGACATCGTCCACTACGCGCGGCGCGCGAAGGGCGGCGTCGGGATGGTCATCACCGGTGCCAGCGCGGTGGCCTACCCGGTCGGCGCGACCAGCCGCAAGGAGCCGGGTCTCTCCGACGACCGGTTCCTGCCGGGGCTCACCGCGCTCGCCGACGCCGTGCACGCCGCCGGGTCGCTGCTCTGCGTGCAGGCCACCCACCACAGCAAGGTCGCGCGCATCGACACCGCCGACGGGCGCCCGATGCTGGTGCCCTCCGAGCCGCGCGTGGAGCGCGACCTGAGCGCGCTGGCCGACAACACCCGCGACGAGCTGGTCGCGATGGCGGCGGTCAACGAGGGCAACCAGCCCAGCTACCACGAGGCGACCGAGGAGGACTTGGCCTGGGCGGTCGGGCAGTTCGTCGGCGCCGCGCGCCGGGTGCTCGCCTCGGGCGCCGACGCGATCGAGATCCACGCCGCCCACGGCTACCTGCTCGGCAGCTTCCTCGCCTCCGCCGACAACCGGCGTACCGACCGCTACGGCGGCTCGCTGGAGAACCGCGCCCGGCTGGCGTGCGAGGTGATCGCCGCCGTGCGTGCGGAGGTCGGCGACGGCCTGGCGATCCTGGTCCGCGTCGCGGGCAAGGAGTACGGCGAGGAGGGCGCGCTCAGCACCGAGGAGGCGGTGGCCGCCTCGCGGCTCTTCGAGGCCGCCGGCGCCGACGCGATCCACGTGACCGGCTGGGCGCGCAACCCGTTCCGCGACTTCACCGAGGGTCCGCTGCCGTCGGAGGTGGCGGCGTACCGCTCCTTCGCGCGGGCCGTGAAGGACGCCGTGGGCATCCCGGTCATCACCGTCGGACGGGTGCTGCCCGAGGTGGGCGAGGAGATCCTGGCCGCCGGCGACGCCGACTTCGTGGCGATGGGACGCCAGCTGCTGGCCGACCCCGACCTGGTGAACAAGCTGCGTGCCGGCGACCGGGCGCGGGTGCGCCCGTGCATCAACTGCTACGTCTGCGTGGAGCAGAACTTCTGGGACGGTACGCCGATCTGCGCGGTCAACCCGGCGCTCGGCGACGAGGCGGCCGGCGACCTGGTGCCGGCGACCACGCCGCGTCACGTGGTGGTCGTCGGCGGCGGGCCCGGCGGCATGGAGTCGGCCCGGGTGGCGCGCGAGCGCGGGCACCGGGTGACGCTGCTGGAGGCCGGCGACCGGCTGGGTGGCTCGGCGTGGTTCTCCCAGCTGACCACCCCCGCCAACGGGCCGCTGCTGGACTGGCAGGGCCATGAGCTGCGCCGCCTCGGCGTCGACGTGCGCCTCAAGCACCGCGCGACTCCCGACACGATCGCGGCGCTGGCGCCGGACGCGGTGGTGCTGGCCACCGGCGCGCACCGCGGGCGCCCCGGCGTACCCGGTGCGGACCTGCCGCACGTGCACACCGGCGACAGCCTGCGCGCCCTGCTCACCGGCAGCGGCGACGCCGGCGGCACCAAGGCGCTGCTGCGTCTCGCCGGCGCCGCCGGCCGACTGACGCGCGCCACCCGCAGCCCGGAGCTGATCCGCGAGGCGACGCGCCGCTTCCTTCCCGTCGGCTCCGACGTCGTGGTGATCGGCGGCTCGCTGGTCGGTCTGGAGCTCGCGGAGTTCCTCGCCGAGCGCGGCAAGCAGGTGACGATCCTCGAGGAGGGCGCCCAGCTCGGCCTGCCGATGGCGATGCCGCGCCGCTGGACCGCCGTACGACGGGCCGGTGAGCACGGCGTCACCGCCGTGCGCGGCGCCCACGTCGTCGAGATCACCGGGTCCGAGGTGCGCTACCGGGTCGGCGAGGACGCGGCGATCAAGACCGCCCCGGCCGACCTGGTCGTCGTCGCCTCCGAGGTGGCCGCGGGTGCCCCGCTCGCCGACGAGCTCGCCGCCCGCGGCATCAAGGTCGAGGTGGTCGGCGATGCCGCCGACGTCGGCTACATCCAGGGGGCGATCCACTCCGCGTGGCGGGTGGCCGCCACCCTCTGAGGGCGCGGCGCCCGGCTGCCCGGCCGCCTGTGGTTCGGCGTGCCGGGGTCGGTGTCCTTCCGCAGTTACCGACGACCCCCGCCATCGGCCCACCACCCCGCCCGCCCTGCGGCAGGATGGGCCGCATGCCTTCCGCGCCCTGGTTCACCTCGCCCGCCGACGCGATCGAGCGGTTGGGGGAGGCGGGCTATCTCGCCGACGCCGCCACCGGCACCACGGCGTACCTCGCCGGGGCGCTGGAGAAGCCGCTGCTCATCGAGGGCCCGGCAGGCGTCGGCAAGACCGAGCTGGCGAAGGCGGTCGCGCGCGCCGCGGGCGCGGAGCTGGTGCGGCTGCAGTGCTACGAGGGGCTCGACGAGGCCCGGGCGCTGTACGAGTGGAACTACAAGAAGCAGCTCCTCGCGATCCAGGCCAGCGGCGGCGAGCAGTCCTGGGACCGCACCCACGACGAGATCTTCACCGAGGAGTTCTTGTTGACCCGCCCGCTGCTGAGCGCGATCCGGCGCGAGGAGCCGACGGTGCTGCTCATCGACGAGGTCGACAAGACCGACGTCGAGGTCGAGGGGCTGCTGCTCGAGGTGCTCTCGGACTTCCAGGTGACGATCCCCGAGCTGGGCACGATCAGCGCCGTACGACGCCCGTTCGTGGTGCTGACCTCCAACGCCACCCGCGAGCTGTCCGAGGCGGTCAAGCGTCGCTGCCTGTTCCTGCACCTGGACTACCCCGACGCCGCGCGGGAGCGGGAGATCATCACCGCCGCGGTCCCCGGCCTCGACGACGCCGTCGCCACCCAGCTGGTCGAGGTGGTCGCCCGGCTGCGCGACCTCGAGCTGCGCAAGGCGCCCTCGATCGCGGAGTCGATCGACTGGGCGCGCACCCTGCTCGCCCTGGAGATCGACGACCTCGACGACGCGGCGGTGGACGCCACGCTCGGCGTGGTCCTCAAGCACGTGTCCGACACCGAGCGGGCCGTGCGGGAGCTGAAGCTGCGGCGATGAGCCTCCTGGACCGCCACCTCTCCTTCCTCGAGGCGCTGCGCGGGGCGGGCCTCCCGGTCTCCCTCGCCGAGGACCTCGACGCCGTCGCGGCGCTCACCGCGGTGACCTGGGAGGACCGGGCGCTGGTGCGCGAGGCCTACGCCGCCACGCTGGTCAAGCGGCGCACCCAGCGGCCGACCTTCGACACCCTCTTCGACCTGTGGTTCCCGCGCCTGGTCGGGGAGGGGTACGCCGGCGACCCGGACGCCGACCCCCGAGCCGACGACGCGCCCTCGCCCGGGCAGGTCCGCGACGGCGCGGCGGCGCTGGAGTCGCTGCGAGGCCGGCTGGTCGAGGCCCTGGCCGCGAGCGAGGACGCGGCGGCGGCCGAGGCCACCACGGAGTTCGCCGTCGAGGCGATCGGCACCTTCGGGCGGCTGCCCGGGGCCGCCGGGCGCGGGTCGCCCGCCTGGTCGTCGTACGCCGCGCTCCAGCGGGTCGCCCCCGAGCAGCTCGTCGAGCGCCTGGTCCGCGCGCTGCTGGTGGCCGGGACCGACCAGGAGCGCGCCCGGCGCACGGCCGCCCGCCGCATCGGCGCCTTCACCGCGGCCGCGGAGGCCGAGGCGCGGCGGCGTACCGCGGAGGAGAAGGGGGCCGCCCACGTCGCGCGCACCGCCGTGCGGGCCACCATCGACCAGCTCGACTTCCTCTCCGCGCGGCGCTCCGACCTCGACGAGCTGCGCCGCCAGGTGCACCCGCTGGCGCGCCGACTGGCCACCCGGCTGACCCAGGAGCACCACGCGCAACGTCGCGGCCCGGTCGACTTCCGGCGCACCGTGCGGGCCTCGCTCTCCACCGGCGGTGTGCCCCTGGAGACCCGCCACAAGCCCAAGCGGCCGCACCGCACCGACCTGGTGGTGCTGTGCGACGTGAGCGGGTCGGTGGCCAACTTCGCGCAGTTCACGCTGCTGCTGGTGCTCGCGCTGCGCGACCAGTTCCAGAACCTGCGCGCGTTCACCTTCGTCGACCAGGTCCACGAGGTGACCCATCACCTGCGCCCGCAGGCCGACCCGGCCGAGGTGATGGCCGACCTGGCCGCCAGCGCGTCGCACGCCGCGCTGTGGGGGCGCACCAGCTATGGCCGCGCGTTCACCCGCTTCGCCGAGGAGCACGCCGACGCGCTCGGGCCGCGGTCGTCCCTGCTGATCCTCGGCGACGCGCGCTCCAACCACGGCGACCTGGCCCTCGGCGCGCTGCGGGAGATGGCCGGGTCCGCGCGGCACGCCTGGTGGCTCAACCCCGAGCACCGCCGGCAGTGGGACACCGGCGACTCCGCCGCCAGCGCGTACGGCGAGGTCGTCGACATGGTGGAGTGCCGCAACCTCACCCAGCTCTCCGACTTCGTCCACGACCTGCTCTGAGCCGCGCCGGCCGCCACAAGGACCGACTCGCGCAACCACAAGGACCGACTCGCGCAACCATCAGGGCCGACTCGGGAGGGTCAGGTGAAGACGGGGCGCAGGCGGGTGAGCGCCTCCTCGATCTCGTGGCCCTGGCCGGCGAAGCTGAAGCGCACCGAGCGGTGCCCGTCGACGGTGTCGAAGTCGATGCCGGGCGCCATGGCGACGCCGACCCGCTCCAGCACGTCGCGGGTGAAGGCCATCGAGTCGTTGGTGAGGTGGCCGATGTCGGCGTAGGCGTAGAACGCGCCGTCCGCGGGCGCGAGCCGGGTGACGCCGAGGTCGGCGAGCCCGTCGAGCAGCAGCCGGCGGTTCTCGGCGTAGCGGCGCACGTGGCCGTCCAGCTCGGCGTACGACTCCTCCTCGAAGGCGGCCAGGCAGGCGCGCTGGGCGATCACCGGCGGGCAGATCGTGAAGTTGCCGGTGAGCACGTCGACCGCGCGGCGCAGCCGGTCCGGCACCAGCATCCAGCCGATCCGCCAGCCGGTCATCGAGAAGTACTTGCTGAAGCTGGAGAACACCACCGCCTCGCGGCTGGTCTCCCACGCCGAGCGGGCCAGGTGCGCGTCCCCGGTGTCCAGGCCGGCGTACTCGATGCCGTGGTAGATCTCATCGGAGATGAGCTGGATGCCGTGCTCCTCGCAGTACGCCGCGAGCGCGGCCAGCTCGGCGGGCAGCAGCATCGTGCCGGTGGGGTTCGCGGGGCTCGCCACGACCAGGCCCTTGATGTCGGGGCCGAGCGCGGCGACCTGCTCGACGGTCGGCTGGAAGCGGGTCTCGGGCCCGGTGGGGATCTCCACGACCTCGCAGCCCAGGGCGCTGAGCACATTGCGGTAGCAGGGGTAGCCCGGCCGGGCCATCGCCACCTTGTCGCCGACCTCGAACGCCGCGAGGAAGGCCAGCAGGAAGCCGCCGCTGGAGCCGGTCGTGACCACGACCTCGTCGGGGGAGACCTCGATGCCGTGGGTCCGCCGGTGGTGCGCGGCGATCCGCTCGCGCAGCTCGAGCAGGCCGGCCGCCGGGGTGTAGCCGAGCGGGTCCCCGGACTGCAGCAGCCGGATCGCCTCGGCGTTGACCGGTGCGGGGGCGCCGGTGCTGGGCTGCCCGGCGAGCAGGTTGATCATGTCGCCGTGGGTGCGCTGGCGCGCGGCCGACGCGGCGAGCAGGTCCATGACGTGGAACGGCGGGACGTTGGCGCGGCTGGCCACCGCGAAGCGGTCGTTCAGGGAGGTCACGCCCCGACTGTAGGCACTCCCGCGCGCGCCGCGGCGTGCCGCCCTGCCCGTCGCCCGAAGAACGAGCCCTCGCCGAGCTGGGTGCCCGAGGCGTAGCCCTTGCCGTCCTGGGCGATGTTGGAGGCGCAGGCGCCCGCGGCGTACAGCCCGGGGACGACGGAGCCGTCGGCGCGCTGCACCTGGCCGTCGACGGTGGTGCGCAGACCACCGAGGGTGAACCCGGCGTACATCGCGTGCCCCAGGCGCAGGTCGAAGACCGCCCACGGCCCCACCGACTGCGGGGCGACCCACTCCGGAGCCTTGTGGAAGTCGGGGTCCTCGCCGCGCGCGGCGTGCTCGTCGTAGCGCGCCAGGGTCGCGGTGACCGAGCCGGCGGGCAGGTCCAGCGCGGCCTCGAGCTCGGCGAGCGTCTCGTAGCCGTCGATGAGCGGCACCAGGGAGTACTTCGAATACTCGACGTGCTCGCTGTCGACGATGAGGTACGCCGCGGAGCCGGGCTGCTCCATCACGAACTGCGAGGTGCGGGAGTGGTAGGAGTCCTCGGCGACGAAGCGTTCGCCGCGCTGGTTGACGATCACCCCGGTCAGCAGGCGGGACGGCGGGTAGCACGGCGCGGTGATGAACGGCTCGTCCATGTGCTTGAGCTCGGCGCCGGCGGACTCGCCGAGGCGGATGCCGAGCCCGTCGTCGTAGGTCGAGCCGAGCGTGAACAGCTTCTCGCCGAGCTGCGGGGTCCAGCGCGCGACCATCGCCGGGTTCATCACGAAGCCCCCGGCGGCGATCACCACGGCCCCCGCGCGCACCATGCCGGTCTCCTCGAAGCGGCGCCAGGCCAGCCCGGTGACGGCGCCCGCGTCGTCGAGCACCAGGTTGGTCGCGCCGGTCTCGTAGCGGACCTCGACGCCGGCCTCCTCGAGACGGTCGCGCAGCAGGTCCATCACCATCCGGGTGCCCTCGGTGTCGCCGGGGACCGGCACCTTGTGCCCGCGCGGCGCGGGCGGCACCTGCTCGCGGAACGGCCAGACCTTCTCGTTGCCGGTGAACATCAGGCCCTGGGTGCCGGGCTGGATCACCGCCTTCTCGGGATAGAAGGAGCGCTCGAACTCGAAGCCGAGCGACTCCAGCCAGTCGCAGTGCTCGACCGAGCCGTCGCAGTAGGCGCGGATCTTGTCGTGCTCGGGCTCCTTGGAGACCGCCACCAGGTAGTCGTACATCGCGTCGGCGGAGTCCTCGTGGCCGGTCGCGCGCTGCACGACGGTGCCGCCGCCCAGGTAGAAATGGCCCCCGGACATGCTCGAGGTGCCGCCGTGCACCGCCGCCCGCTCCAGCACCAGCACCCGCGCTCCGGCGCGCGCCGCCTCCAGCGCCGCGCACCCGCCGGCGATGCCGAAGCCGACCACCACCACGTCGTACGACGCGGCGCCGTCGAGGACGTCGGGGGACAGCACGTCGGGGACCCGGATGCCCGCAGGCTCGCTCGTCATGCGAGGAATCTAGAACAAGTTCCACTTCTGCGCGACGGGATGGGAGTGCGCCCGGCCGTTAGCATCGGGACTCCCGCCCAGTCCCGAGGTGCCATGGCCTTCGACGCCCATCAGCTGGACCTGTTCCTGCTGATCGGCGCGGCGGTGACCCTGATGGCGGTGCTCGCCGTCCGCTTCTCGCACCGCGCCGGGCTGCCCAGCCTGCTGGTCTACCTCATGATCGGCGTGCTGCTCGGTGCCTCCGGGCTCGGAATCGACCTGGTCGACGCCGAGATCGCCCACGCGCTCGGCTTCGGGGCGCTCGTGCTGATCCTGGCCGAGGGCGGCCTGACCACGAGCTGGCGCTCGATCCGCCCCGCGATCGGCCTGGGGGTGGCGCTGGCGACGGTGGGCGTCGCGATCTCGGTGGGCATCGTCGCGCTCGCCGGGCACTACCTGCTCGGCCTGCCCTGGCAGGTGGCGGTGCTGCTGGGGGCGGCGACGTCCGCGACCGACGCGGCCGCGGTCTTCTCGGTGCTGCGCGCCCTCCCGCTCCCGGCGCGGCTGACCGGCGCGCTCGAGGCGGAGGCCGGTCTCAACGACGCGCCGGTGGTGGTGCTGATCGTGCTCGTGTCCTCGGGTGCGGCGCAGGAGCACGGCCCGCTCGCGCTGGTCGCGCTGGTCGCCTTCGAGCTCGTGGCCGGCGTCCTGATCGGCCTGGCCGCCGGGGCCGGCGGGGCGTGGGTGATGCGGCGCGCGGCGCTGCCCGCCTCCGGCCTCTACCCGATCGCGGTGCTCTGCCTGGCCGTGCTCGCCTACGGCGGCGCGGTCACCGTCCACGCCTCCGGGTTCGCCGCCGTGTACGTCGCGGCGCTGGTGCTCGGCAACGCCGAGCTGCCGCACCGCCAGGCGACCCGGTCCTTCGCCGAGGGGGTTGCCTGGATCGCCCAGATCGGTCTGTTCGTGATGCTCGGCCTGCTGCTCGAGCCGGACCGGCTGACCTGGGACACCGTCTGGCTGGCGGTGACCGCCGGGCTGGTGCTCACCTTCGTGGCCCGCCCGGTCTCGGTCTTCGTGTGCGGGCTGGTGCGTCGGCTGCCGTGGCGCGAGGGTGCGTTCCTGTCGTGGGCCGGCCTGCGCGGTGCGGTCCCGATCGTGTTCACCACGATCCCGCTCGCCGACGGGGTGAGCGGGGCCGAGCAGCTCTTCGAGATCGTCTTCGTGCTGGTGGTGGTCTACACCCTGCTGACCGGCCCGACGCTGCCCTTCGTGGCCCGGCTGCTGGGCGTGGCGCGTCCTTCCGAGGCGCGCGAGCTCGAGCTCGAGGCCGCGCCCCTGGAGCGCATCGCCGCCGACCTGCTCCAGATCACCATCGGTCCGCGTTCGCAGATGCACGGCGTGGAGATCGGTGAGCTCCGTCTGCCCCACGGCGCGGTGGTGACCATCGTGATCCGCGACGGGGAGACGCTGGTCCCCGAGCGGCGCACGGTGCTGCGTCACGGCGACGACCTGCTGGTGGTGACCCCGCGTCGGCTGCGGGAGGCCACGGAGACGCGCCTGCGGCAGGTGAGCCGCCACGGCCGGCTGGCGCAGTGGATCCAGGCCACCCGGGAGCGCCGGGCCTAGGTGGGCGGCGGTGTCCTAGACGACCGGCGGGCTGCAGATCGTGATGTCGCGGGCGGCCACGGTGGTCTTGCGCCCGGGGACGAGCTTGTCGAACTTGTCCCCGACGACGACCAGCACGCCCGGCTGGGTCGTGCGGCGCTTGATGACCTTGGCGTCCCCGAGGCGCGAGCGGACCAGTCGGACGGCGGGGTGCTGGGGCGTGGAGGTCCAGATCTGGGCGCGGATGACGTCGGTGCCGCGGGGCGCGTTGTCGCGCGTGCCCTCGCCGAAACCGGCGTCGATGAACTCCTGCATCGTGCGCCCGGCCAGTCCGTTGCGATTGCCCGCGTTGAGCACGTTCACCAGCACCTGGTCGGGGTAGATCTTGCTGCCCGCCGCGATCTCGGTCTCGACGCAGACCTCCTCGGAGATCCCGGGCAGCGGCGAGGTCAGGGCGGTCCAGCCCCACACTGCCCCGCCGACGAGGAGCAGGACCAGGACGCCGAGGGTCAGCGCGCTGCGACTGCGCGGCGAGAGGTCGCTGTCGGGGCTCATTCGGACACCACGTGGACCCGGGCGTGCAGCACGCTGCGCTGGCGCAGGGCCGCGCGCAGCGCGCGGTGCAGGCCGTCCTCCAGGTAGAGCTCGCCACGCCACTCGACCACGTGGGCGAACAGGTCGCCGTAGAAGGTGGAGTCCTCGTCGAGGAGGGCCGCCAGCTGCAAGGTGTCCTTGGTGGTGATCAGCGAGTCCAGGCGGACCGCACGCGGGGCGATCGCCGCCCACTCCCGGGGGGTCAGTCCGGGATCGGGGTACGGGCGGCTGTCGCCGACGCGCTTGAAGATCACGCGGCGACTATAACGAGCATCACGTCTCGCGGGGGTCCGTGGAGCCCGAGCCCGCGGCGTATCGGCCCGCCGCGGGCGCGGGAGCTCAGGCGGACCAGCGCAGCGAGTCGGCGACCAGGTCGGCCAGGGCGTTGACGCCGCGGAGGTCCTGGCGCTCCTCCAGCAGCCTCGCGAGGGCCTGGGAGTGACGGAGCTCCAGCTTGGTGCGCTGGGCGGCGATGCGGTCGAGTGTCGGGTCGATGTCGTGGGGCATCGCTGGCTCCTGGTTTCGGTGGGGTCGGGGTCGAGACCAGCGTGCGCCCGAAAGATCGCCACGATGTTGTGTCCCGGTTACGGGAAGTTGTCGTGTGTGCCGCGGGTGTGTGATCTAGGTTGCACCCGTGAGCGACGTCGAGGAGATCTGCCGGCTGAAGTACCGCTACCTGCGCACCTTGGACTCCAAGCAGTGGGAGGACTTCGAGGCGTGCTTCGCGCCCGACGCCACCGCCGACTACGACGGCCTGGTCTTCGAGGACCGGTCGGCGCTGGTGGACTACATGCGCACCCACATGGTGGAGGGGATGTACACCATGCACCAGGCGCACCACCCCGAGATCGAGGTCGACGGCGACACCGCGACCGGTCGCTGGTACCTCCAGGACAAGGTCCTGGTGCCGGCCTACGACTTCATGCTGGAGGGGGCGGCCTTCTACGCCGACCGCTACGCCCGCACCGCGGACGGCTGGCGGGTCACCCACACCGGCTACCGCCGCACCTTCGAGATGAAGTACGACCTCAAGCAGCTCCCCGGCCTGAAGATCACCGGCCCGGGCGTCGCCACGCACTGACCCGGCGGGCGGGCTGCGCGCGGGCCGGGCCGTCACGGCGCCGGCTCCTGCCAGGCCACCTGCACCACCTCGATCCCGCGGTCGCGGGTGACCAGGCGCCCACGCCCCGGCGGTGCGGCGACCGGGCGCAGTCCGGCCAGCAGCGGGCCCTCCTCGGGGCTGCCGGACAGCAGCAGGCCGGGCGTCCCCAGGTCGCGCAGGGTCTGGAGCACGGGCTCGTGCAGCGCGCGGGCGGCCCCGCCGGCCCGGCGGGCCACGACGAGGTGCAGCCCGGTGTCGCGCGCCTGGGCGAGCAGCGGCAGCAGGACCCGCAGCGGCGAGCCCTGGGGTGAGGTGAGGAGGTCGTGGTCGTCGGCGGCCACGAAGACCTCGGCGCCGGTCCACCAGGTCCGGCTGCGCAGTTGCGCGGTGCTGACCCCGGGCCCCGGAAGCCGGGTCTCGAGGTGGGTCGCGAGGTCGGTGAGCGCCGCGTGCGCCTGGGCGGCGGTCGACAGGTGGTTGAGCAGGTAGGCGTCCGGGACCTCGCCCAGCAGCGAGCGGCGCGGGTCGACCAGCACGATCTGGGCCTGCTGCGGGCTGCGGGTCCGCACCACCTCCTGCACGTAGGCGCGCAGCAGCGAGCTCTTGCCGGACCCGCTGTCGCCGAGGACCAGCAGGTGCGGCTCGGCGTCGACGTCGAGGGCGACCGGGGCGAGATCGGACTCGCGCAGGCCGAGCAGCAGCGGCCCGCCCCCGCAGTCGGGGGTGTCGCCGGGGATGTCGCCCGGGATGCCGTCGGTGCCGTGGACCCGGCGTACGTCGGAGAGCGGGACGCATCCGGGGAGCAGCCGGAGCCGGGGCCCGGCCGGTCCGCGCCAGGCCGCGGCGACCCGGTCGATCAGGTCCGCCACCCCGTCGGCGAGGTCGTCGGCGCCGCGGCGTCCGTCGATGCGTGGCACCGCCGCGAGCACGTGCAGCGGGCCGGCGAGGAGCCCCCGGCCCGGGCGCGGGGCCGGCACCAGGGCCTGGGCGCGGCGGTCGATCTCGGACTCGACCGGGTCGCCGAGCCGGAGCTCGATCCGGGTGCCGAGGACGTCGCGCATCGAGGTTCGGTAGTCGGCCCACCGGGCGGCGCTGGTGAGCAGGTGCACGCCGAAGGCCAGCCCCCGCGCGGCCAGCTGCTGGAGCACCGGCTCGAGGTCGTCGAGCTCGGCGCGCAGGGTGCTCCATCCGTCGACGACGACGAAGACGTCGCCGTACCCGTCGTCGGCGCGGCCCGCGGCGCGGAGGTCGCGATAGGTCTCGGCCGAGTCGATGCCGTGCTCGCGGAAGTACGCCTCGCGCCGGTCGAGCAGGCTGCGCACCTGCGCCACCGCCCGGCGTACGACGTCGGGCTCGGCGCGCGAGGCGACGCCCGCGACGTGCGGCAGACGCGCCCACGGCGCGAAGGTGCCGCCGCCGAAGTCGAGCACGAAGAACTGCGACTCCTGCGGGGTGGTGCGCAGCGCCAGGGCCGCGACGAGGGTGCGCAGCACGGTGCTCTTGCCGCTGCGCGGGGCGCCGACCACCGCGACGTGCCCGGCGGCCCCGGCCAGGTCGACGGTGAGCGGATCGGCACGCTGCTCGCGCGGGCGGTCCACCATCCCCACCGGGACCGCCAGGCCCGGCAGCGCGCGCCAGCGCGGCGCGACCAGCCCGAGCCGGGCGTCCTCGACGAGCGGGTCGAGCAGCCGGTCCAGGGTCTCCGGGGCGTCGAGCGGCGGCAACCAGACCCGGTGGGCGGCCGGGCCGTGGCCGGTCACCCGGGCCAGCGCCACCTCCAGCAGGGGGCGCGGGTCGTCGGAGGCCGTGGGACCGGGTGGCGGCGGAGGGACCGGCGGCGCGGGCACGCGGGTGATCGTGAACGGCCAGATCCCTGTCGACACCGGCGACCCCGACGGCACCGGGACGGCGTGGTGCCTGGCCCCGGCCCGCGCCGCTGCCGGCGGCACGGGCCCCGAGACGTACGCCGCGCGGAAGCGCACGAGGTGCGCGGGGTCGGGGCGCAGATAGCCGAGGCCGGGGACGGCAGGCAACTCGTGGGCGTCCGGGACGCCGAGCACGGCCCGCGACTCCTGGGCGCTGAAGGTGCGCAGCCCGACGCGGTAGGAGAGGTGGGACTCCAGTCCGCGCAGCCGTCCCTCCTCCAGCCGCTGCGAGGCCAGCAGCAGGTGGACGCCGAGGGAGCGACCGAGACGGCCGATCGCCACGAAGAGGTCGAGCAGCTCGGGCCGGGCCGCGAGCAGCTCGGAGAACTCGTCGACCACGACGAGCAGCGAGGGGAGCGGTGCGAGGGGCTCGCCGGCGGCGCGCGCCTGCTCGTAGTCGTGCTGCGAGGCGAGGTTGCCGGCCCGGCGCAGCACCTGCTGGCGGCGCAGCAGCTCTCCCGTGAGGGAGTCCTGCATCCGCTCGACGAGGGCCAGCTCCTCAGCGAGGTTGGTGATCACCGCGGACACGTGGGGCAGCGCGGCCAGCCCGGCGAAGGTCGCGCCTCCCTTGAAGTCGACCAGCACCAGGTTGAGGTCGCCCGGGGGGTGGGTCACCGCCAGCCCGAGCACCAGGGTCCGCAGCAGCTCGGACTTGCCGGAGCCGGTGGCTCCGATGACCAGGCCGTGCGGGCCCATGCCGCCGCGCGCCGATTCCTTGAGGTCGAGGTGGAGGGGGCGGCCGTCCTCGGCGGTGCCGATCGGCACCCGCAGCCGGTCGGGTGCGGGGCGCGGCCGCCAGCTGGTCCCGGGGTCGAGGACGCGGAGGTCGCCGGCGCCGAGCAGGTCCGCGAAGTCGGCAGGAGCCCTCCGGTCCCGGCCGGTGGGGCCCGCTGCGCCGACCGCGCCGAGAGGGAGCAGACGGCGGGCGACGGCCTCGGCCGTCGCGAGGTCGCACCGGTCGGGCTCCGCGGCGACCGCCTCGGTGCCGGTCAGCAGCCGCACCCGCCGGGGCGGGCCGTCCTGGCCGGCTGGGGGCGGGTCCGCCCCGGAGGGCAACCGGACCACCGTGACCCCGGACGCCGGCAGGTCCAGGGCTGCGGGGAGGTGTCCGGCGGCGTCGAGGACCAGCAGCAGGTGCGGGTCGATGGGCAGCAGTGCCCGCAGCTGCGACGGTGCGGTGCTCACCAGCCGGCGCGCTCCGATCGCGTCGCGCCCGTGGGGGCTGTGGGCGTGGGGCAGCCACTTGACCCAGTCCCAGTGCGCCAGCGAGGCCTCATCGGCCAGGACGGCCACCGCGAGCACGCCGGGGGAGTGGAAGGTCGCCGCGGAGCAGACCAGGGCGCGCACCGCGGCGCGGGCGCTGTCCACGGGGCCGACGACCTCGACCCGCTCGTGGGCGGCCAGGTTGAGGACCACCGGAAGGTCCGGCTGGGTGCGGTGGACCGCGAGCAGCCGCTGCGCGGCGGCGACGGCCACCGGGTCTGCCCTGGCCGAGCCGTCGGTCTCGGGCGCGACCAGCTCGAGGGCCGACGGCTGCGCCCCCACCCCGCAGCGCACCTGGAGGAACCAGGGGGTGCCGGCGGTGCGCTCCCAGACCCGGGACCGCTCGGCCGCGAGGGCGGGCAGCGCCGCCGGCTCGGGGTGGTGCCAGACGAGTGCCGCGCGCTGGCGCTCCCCGGCCTCGCGGGCCCGGCTCCGCACCGAGGCGAGGTGGTGCAGGTGGTCCGCGCGGGCGCCCCCGACCTGCTGGGCGCGCTGGGTGCGCTGGCGATCCACCTGCACCACGACGAACCCCACGGTCGCGACCAGGAACATGCCCGCCGCCACCAGGCGCAGCGCGCTGGCACCGCCGCCCAGGGTGGCCACCAGGACGACCGAGCCGAGGCCGCCCAGCATCGGCACCGCGTTCATCAGCACGCCGCCGGTGCCCTCGGCGGGCCGGAGCTCGGGTGGTGCCTTGAGCACGATCCGCCCGGTCGGCAGCGGCGGTGGGCGGTGGTCCGGCGCGGTCGCCACGGGTCCTCCTGGGTGCTGCTGCTCGGGGGGAAGGGAACGAGCCGTCCGGCGGGGGCCCGCGCAGGTGATGCTGTGCGACCCCGGCCCCGGCCCGCCCGGCCGCGCGCCCGTGCTGTGGAGGAGCGCGTCGTACGACCCGCTGAGGACGGTTCCCGGCCCGTCCCGGCGGCATCGGGCGGTCCTCGTCGACCCGATGTCCGGCCGTGGCTGTGGAAAGCGATCGGTGCCGGTTTCGGGCCCCGGGGCCAGCGGTAGGGGCGCGGTGTCCGGCCGCCTGGTGGCGGGTCCGGACCGCGACACCCGAGTCGCAGCACCACCTCCACCCCGACTGCGTGGCGGGCCACCGTCACCGGACAGGAGCACCGTGATGACCACCGGCACCTACGGCCAGGGCGCAGGGACGCTCTCTGCGGGGGCGGCGCTCGTCGCCGGCGCCCGCGCCGACTTCGACCGGCTCGCCGCCCAGCTCTCCGACCAGATCGGCGGCGCCCAGGCGCGCTGGCAGGGGCAGGGCGCCCAGGCGTTCTTCCGCCTGCACCACGCGTGGACGGCGAAGCAGTCCACGATCGTCGCCGCGCTCGAGGAGCTCGAGGGCTCCCTGACCCGCACCGAGCAGATCAACGTCACGACCGACGACCAGCAGTCGGCCACCTTCACCGCGGCCGCCTCCCGGCTCGGCTGAGCCACCCCCGACCACCCCCGACCACCACCGACCACAGGAGCCCACCATGACCTCAGCACCCGACGGCGGCATGCTCGTCGACCACGGCGGCCTCGACCAGGCCGCCGACGACCTGCGCCGCAAGGCACGCGAGATCGACCAGCGCCTCGACCGTCTCGAGAGCGAGCTCGCCCCGCTGCGCCGCGACTGGAGCGGGCGCGCCCAGGAGGCCTACCTCCAGGCCAAGGCGACCTGGGACGCCGCGATGGAGGAGATGCGCCAGCTGCTCGACGACACCGGCCGGGCGGTGTCGGCGTCCAACGCCGAGTACGCCGCCGCCGACGCCCGCGGCGCCGCGACCTTCGGCGCCTGAGCAGGCCGGTGGCCGATCCCGCGCACCTGCCCGGCGACCCCGGAGTCATCACCGGAGCCGCCGGGCAGGTGCGGGTGACCCTCGCCTCCGCCACCCGCCGGGTGGACCTGGTGCTGCCCGGCGCGGTGCCGGTCGCCGAGCTGCTCCCCGAGCTCGCCCGGGCGGTGGGGCTGCTCACCGCGCGGTCGGCGCACCTGGGCCACCGGCTGCGCACGGCCACCGGTCGGCCGCTGGCCGGTGATGCGGGCCTGCTCGCGCAGGGGGTCGTGGACGGCGCGCTGCTCACCCTGCTCGAGGGGGTCGCCGACCCGCTGCCGCGGCGCCACGACGACCTCGCCGAGGCGGTGCGCGACGTGGTGGAGCACGACCTGGCGCACCACCCCGGCCCGCTCGCCGGGTCCACCGCGCCGGTCGCCGCCGTACTCGCCCTGGTCCTCGGGGCGCTCGCGCTGCTGGTGCAGGAGGACCCGCTGGGTGCCGCGGCCGCGGCGGCGGGTGCCGCGGCGGGGCTGCTCGGGGGTGCGGCCCTGCTCTCCCGGCTGCGGCCCGACCCCGGTCCGGGTCTCGCGGCGCTCGGTGCCGCGGCCGCGTACGCCGTGGTCGCCGGCGTGCTGCTCGCGGGGCGGGCCGACCTCCCGCCCCTGCTCGGCGGGTCGGCGGGTGCCGCCGCGGCGGGGCTGACGGGCCTGCTCGCCCTGGGGGCCGGTCGGGCGTGGGCGATCCCCGTGGTGCTCGCCGGCCTGGGCGGGCTCGTCGCGGTCGTGGGCGACCGGCTGCTCGACGCCCCGCCGGCGCTCGTCGCGGCGGCCCTGCTGGTGGTGGTGATCCTCGGTGCCGCGCTGCTCCCTCGCCTGGCGCTCGGCCTGGTCCCGGGCGTCGACCGGGCGGGGGAGCGCGGCCACGACCAGCCCGTCGACCTGGTGCGGCTGAGCCACGACGTGCGCGCCGCGCACGAGGTCCTGCTCGCGCTGGTGGTCAGCGTCGGTCTCGGGGTCCTGGTGCTGGCGCCGTTCGCGGTCGCGCTGGGCACCGCCGGCACCACGCTCGCAGTCGCCGCCTGCCTGGTCGTGCTGCTGCGCGCGCGCCGCCACCGGGTCGCCGCGGAGGTGGTCGCCGCGACGGTCCTCGGCGTCGCCGCCCTGCTGAGCACCGCCGGAGCGGCCCTGGTGCTGCACCCCGGTTGGCGCCCGGGGACCGCTGCGGTGCTCCTCGCCTCCGGCGTCGGCGTGCTGGTCGCCGGCGCAGTGCCGGGGGCGGGATCGGTACGCCGGGGACGCCTGGGCGACCTCGCCGAGACCGCGGCGGTGCTGTCGCTCCTGCCCGTCCTCGCGGTGGCCGCCGGCCTCGCGGACCGGCTCGGGGTCTGACGTGGTCACCCGGCGCGACCTGGCCGAGGCGCAGTCCTTCGAGCGTCGCCGGGTCGTGACCGCCTTCGTGTCCGGCTTCGTGTCCGGTTCGCCCGGCGAGCACGAGGTGGAGCCGCCACGGACCGGCCGCCAGCTGCTGGGAGGCGTGGTGCTCGCCGTGCTCGTCGTGGCCGGCAGCGCCGCGGCGGCCCACATCGACCGGGTCCTCGATGAGCCGGACCGGTCCGCAGCCGCCTCGGCGCCCGATGTCGAAGTGGCCACATGCAAAGGAGCCCCCGACGCGAACGTCGAGGGCTCCTGCTGGCGGAGGATAGGGGATTCGAACCCCTGAGGGCTGTTAACCCAACCCGCTTTCCAAGCGAGCGCCATAGGCCACTAGGCGAATCCTCCGCGACGGAGCGTACCGGTCACGCCGACGGGGGGCGAAATCGACCCCGCCCGATCCCGCCCGCCCGCCACCGCAGGATCCGGAGCGGCGGGCCGTCTTGGTGCCGCCCGCGGGCGTCGCCTAGAGTTGCGGCCAACCCCCCGCGTGGCGGCATCTCGCCCAACTCCCCCAGGGCCGGAAGGCAGCAAGGGTAAGTGAGCTCTGTCGGGTACGCGGGGGGCCTTTTCATGTCCCGGGCGCCCCGGTGTTCTCCCGTGCCCGTGTCCGGAGCGACGTCGCCCGACCGGTGCGCTACCGGCTGTCGGACCCGGTGGTTAGGGTTCTGACGTGGAGTCACCCCTCGCGTTGTACCGCCGCTACCGGCCCGAGACCTTTGCCGAGGTCATCGGTCAAGATCACGTGACCGGCCCGCTGCGCGCCGCGCTCGCGAACAATCGGGTCAACCACGCCTATCTCTTCTCCGGCCCGCGCGGCTGCGGCAAGACCACCTCGGCCCGCATCCTGGCCCGCGCGCTCAACTGCGAGAAGGCGCCCGTGGCCGATCCGTGCGGGGAGTGCGAGAGCTGTCGCGACCTGTCCCGCGGCGGTGGCGGCTCGATCGACGTGATCGAGATCGACGCCGCGTCGCACGGTGGCGTCGACGACGCCCGCGACCTGCGGGAGAAGGCGTTCTTCGCCCCGGTGAAGAGCCGTTACAAGGTCTACATCATCGACGAGGCCCACATGGTCTCCCCGCAGGGCTTCAACGCCCTGCTCAAGCTCGTCGAGGAGCCGCCCCCGCACCTCCGCTTCATCTTCGCGACCACCGAGCCCGAGAAGGTCATCCCGACCATCCGCTCGCGCACGCACCACTACCCCTTCCGGCTGATCCCGCCGCGGCTGCTCTCCTCCTACCTCTCCGAGCTCGCCGCCAAGGAGGGCGTCGCGATCGAGCCTGTGGCGCTGCCCCTGATCGTCCGCGCCGGCGGCGGGTCGGCGCGCGACACGCTCTCGGTGCTCGACCAGCTGCTGGGTGGCAGCGGTCCCGAGGGCGTGACCCACGAGCTCGCGACCGGTCTGCTCGGCTACACCCCCGACACGCTGCTCGATGAGGTCGTCGACGCGTTCGCGGCCGGTGACGGCGCGGCGGTGTTCGGGGTCGTGGACAAGGTGATCGAGACCGGGCAGGACCCGCGCCGCTTCACCGAGGACCTGCTGCGTCGCCTGCGTGACCTGGTGATCGTGGCCGCCGTGCCCGAGGCGACCGTCTCCGGGCTGATCGACGTCTCCGAGGATCAGGGCGAGCGCCTGGTCGCCCAGGCCGCGCGCTTCGGCAGCACCGAGCTGTCCCGTGCCGCCGATCTGGTCGCCACCGGGCTGACCGAGATGCGCGGCGCGACCGCGCCGCGCCTGCTGCTGGAGCTGATCTGCGCCCGGGTGCTCCTGCCCGGCGCCGACCACTCCACCGAGGGCGTGATGGCCCGCCTCGACCGTCTCGAGAAGCGCCTCACGATCACCGGCACGCCCTCGGCCGCCGCCCGTCCCGCGTCCCCGCCCGCGCCGCCGGCGCAGGACCGTCCAGCCGACGTCCACGTCGCGGCCGAGCGGCACCCCGAGGCGGCCGCGCCGCCCGCTCCTGCTCCCGCCGCGGTTCCGCCCGCGTCCCAGCAGCCGGCTCCCCCGCAGCAGGCCGCGCAGCAGGCTCCACAGCCGCCCGCCGCGCAGTGGTCGACCCCCGCCGTGCCCGGCTCCGCGCCGGCCGCCCAGCCCGCCCCGCAGCCGCCGGCACCGCAGCAGGCTGCGCCCGCCCCACCGGAGGCCCAGCCCGCCGCCCAGCCCGCGCCCCCGCAGTCGGCCGCGTCCGGTGGCCTGTCCCTGGTCGAGGTGCGCCGGCTGTGGCCCGACATCGTCGAGGCCACCAAGCTGCGCCGGCGGGTGGCCTGGATGATCCTGACCCAGAACTGCCAGGTGGTCGGCCTCGAGGGCAACGTGCTCACCGTCGGGTTCTCCAACGTCGGCGCGCGCGACTCCTTCGTGGCCGGTGGCTGCGACGCCGTGCTGCGCCAGGCGGCGATCGACGTGGTCGGCGCCGACTGGCGCATCGAGACGATCATCGACGCCGGCACCCAGGTCGACGCCTCCCGGCCCGCGGCCCCCGCACCGGCGGCCCCGGCCCCGCCCGCGGACACCGCGCCGCAGCCCGCGCCGTCGGCTCAGCAGCAGCCGCAGCCGGCGGCGGACGCGCCGGCCGGGACCGACCAGGCGCCCGAGGACCGGGCGCCGCGTGCGCCCGACCACGACCCGATCCACCTGGCCCGCCAGGCGGTCCAGCCGACCCGGGCGGCCGGGATCCCCGAGCCTGCCGCGGCGGAGGACACCGTCGACCGTGACGCCGACGCCCGGCGCGACGACCTCGACGCCGACCTCGACGAGGTCGGCGGCGCGGAGTTGCTCCAGCGCGAGCTCGGGGCCAAGCTCATCGAGGAGATCCGCCACCAGTGACTCCCACGACCCAGCACCACAGGACAGACAGGACCAGGTGAGACTGCGATGACCCAGAACCCCTTCGACGCGCTCGGCGGCGGCGGTTTCGACATGAATGCGCTCCTCCAGCAGGCCCAGCAGATGCAGGAGCAGCTCCAGGAGGCCCAGCAGCGCCTGGCCGACTCCACCGTGGAGGGCACCGTGGCCGGGGGCGCCGTGACGGTGACCGTCAACGGCGTCGGCGAGCTGGTCGGGGTCGCGATCAAGGCCGGGCAGTTCGACGGTGACGACGCCGACGACCTCTCCGACCTCGGCGACATGGTGGTCGCCGCCTACCGTGACGCCAAGGCCCAGGCCGATGCCATCGCGAGCGAGGCGCTCGGCCCGCTGGCAGGCGGCCTCCCCGGGGGCGACGCTCCCGGCGGGCTGTCCGGTCAGCTCGGTTTCTAGGGTCTCGCCTTGTACGAAGGTGTCGTCCAGGACCTGATCGACGAGCTGGGCCGGCTGCCCGGCGTGGGTCCCAAGAGCGCGCAGCGCATCGCGTTCCACATCCTGCAGGCCGACCCGGTCGACGTGCGGCGGCTCGCCGACGTGCTCACCGAGGTCAAGGCCAAGGTGAAGTTCTGCTCGATCTGCTTCAACGTCTCCGAGGACGAGCAGTGCCGCATCTGCCGCGATCCGCGTCGCGACCCCTCGGTGCTGTGCGTGGTGGAGGAGTACAAGGACGTCGTCGCCATCGAGCGCACCCGCGAGTTCCGGGGCCGCTACCACGTCCTCGGCGGGGCGATCTCGCCGATCGACGGGATCGGTCCCGACCAGCTGCGCATCCGTGAGCTGATGACGCGCCTCGCCGACGGCGCGATCACGGAGACGATCCTGGCGACCGATCCCAACCTCGAGGGGGAGGCGACGGCGACCTACCTGACCCGGATGTTGCGGCCGCTGGGGTTGCGCGTGACGCGTCTGGCGAGTGGACTGCCCGTGGGGGGCGATCTCGAGTACGCCGACGAGGTGACTCTCGGCCGAGCATTCGCAGGAAGGCGGAACGCCGAATGACCCCCACCCCCAGCACCCGTTCCGAGGCGGTCCTCGACGCCGCGACGGAGGACTTCGCCCAGCAGATCGCCGACCAGGTGGAGAGCTTCCTGCTCGCCCTGCAGGCCATCGCCCGCGACGAGGCGGGCGCCCGCGCGATCTCGCTGCTGCTGCTCGAGGTCAGCCAGCTCCTCCTGGCCGGCGCCCGTCTGGGGGCGCAGGCGGACTTCACCCCCGAGGAGGAGTACCAGCCCGACGTCGGCCCCGATCCCGACCTCGACCTGATGCGAGAGCGGCTGGCACGGCTGCTGGAGTCGGTGGACACCTATGTCGTGAACTTCGACGCCTACGCCCCCGAGCTGGTCGAGGAGCTGCTCTCCGACGACCTCGCGGCCATCGCCGCGGAGGTCGCGATCGGCCTGCGCCACTACCGGGCCGGCAACGTCTCCGAG
The DNA here is from genome assembly GCF_011420305.2 of Nocardioides ochotonae. Classification (NCBI taxonomy): domain Bacteria; kingdom Bacillati; phylum Actinomycetota; class Actinomycetes; order Propionibacteriales; family Nocardioidaceae; genus Nocardioides; species Nocardioides ochotonae. Next base: position 184,483 of record NZ_CP061769.1, read on the forward strand.
GCGCTGTGGTGGTGGCAGTTCTCCTACGTCTCCTCCTGGGGCAACACCGCCAGCGGCGTCCTGCGCGCGCTCCAGTCGATCGTGACCCACGACCGCCTCGACGCCGAGCAGATCGACGAGGACGACCAGCTCGCTGCGGCTGATGAGATGCTGGGCGGGACCGAGGACACCGCGCGATAAACTCGGGGGAGCCGCCGGGCGCCCGGACCAGACCAGGTCCGCGCCCCTTCTGCCGTGCGGTTCGTCCAGGGATCTCCACCGAGTTGCGAGGGAAGCAGTCGTGAGCATTGTCGTGCAGAAGTACGGCGGCTCGTCCGTCGCTGACGCGGCCGGCATCAAGCGGGTGGCGCAGCGCATCGTCAACACCCGCAAGGCCGGCCACGACGTCGTCGTGGTCGTCTCGGCCATGGGTGACACGACCGATGAGCTCCGTGACCTCGCCGAGCAGGTCTCGCCGTTGCCGCCGCCGCGCGAGCTGGACATGCTGCTGACCGCGGGTGAGCGGATGTCCATGGCGCTCGTCGCCATGGCGATCGCCCAGCTCGGCCACAAGGCCCAGTCGTTCACCGGCTCCCAGGCCGGCGTGATCACCGACTCGGCCCACGGCCGGGCCAAGATCATCGACATCACCCCGGGCCGCATCGAGCAGGCCCTCGCCGACGGCGCGATCGCGATCGTTGCCGGCTTCCAGGGGGTCTCCCAGGACACCAAGGACGTCACCACGCTGGGCCGCGGCGCCTCGGACACCACTGCCGTCGCGCTCGCCGCGGCCCTCGGTGCCGAGGTCTGCGAGATCTACAGCGACGTCGACGGCGTCTTCACCGCCGACCCCCGCATCGTCCCCGCCGCGCGCAAGCTCGAGCGCATCTCCGCCGAGGAGATGCTCGAGATGGCCGCGTCCGGCGCCAAGATCCTCCACCTGCGGTGCGTCGAGTACGCGCGCCGCTACCAGATGCCGATCCACGTCCGGTCCTCCTTCTCCCAGAAGGAAGGCACCTGGATCATCCCCGACGCCCAGGCAGGAGCACAGTCCATGGAGCAGCCGATCATCGCCGGTGTCGCCCACGATCGGTCGCAGGCCAAGATCACCGTCGTCGGGGTCCCCGACAAGGTGGGCGAGGCTGCGCGGATCTTCGAGACCCTCGCCGCAGCCGGCGCCAACATCGACATGGTCGTGCAGAACGTCTCGGCCGCGGCGACGGCGCTGACCGACATCTCCTTCACCCTCCCGCGTGCCGACGGGCAGGCCGCGATGGCCGCGCTCGCGCGCATCCAGGACACCGTCGGCTTCGACCGGCTGCTCTTCGACGACCAGGTCGGCAAGGTGTCGCTGGTCGGCGCGGGCATGCGCTCGCACCCCGGCATCACCGCCAAGTTCTTCTCCGCGCTCGCCAACGCCGGCGTCAACATCGGGATGATCTCGACCTCCGAGATCCGCATCTCGGTGATCGTCGATGAGGTCCAGGTCGACGAGGCCGTGCGTGCCACCCACACGGCGTTCGACCTCGACGCGACCGAGGTCGAGGCCGTCGTCTACGGCGGGACCGGTCGCTGACATGGGCATCCGGATCGGCGTCGTCGGCGCCACGGGCCAGGTCGGCGTCGCGATGCGCCAGATCCTCGCGGAGCGCTCCTTCCCCGTGGAGGAGATCCGCTTCTTCGCCAGCCCGCGCTCCGCGGGCAAGGTGCTGGACTACGAGGGCCGCGAGGTGGTGGTCGAGGACTCCACCACCGCCGACCCCAGCGGTCTCGACGTCGCGCTCTTCTCCGCCGGCGCCACCGCCTCGCGGGCGCTCGCGCAGAAGTTCGTCGACGCCGGCGTGATCGTGGTCGACAACTCCTCGGCCTTCCGCAAGGACCCCGCCATCCCGCTGGTGGTCTCCGAGGTCAACCCGGAGGACGCCCGCGGCGTCATCGAGGCCGGGCGCGGCATCATCGCCAACCCGAACTGCACCACCATGGCCGCGATGCCGGTGCTCAAGCCGCTCCACGACGAGGCCGGCCTGCGCCGCCTCGTGGTCTCGACCTACCAGGCCGTGAGCGGCTCCGGCATCGCCGGCGTCGCGGAGCTCGCCAACGGCATCGCCACCGCGGGGGACAAGGCCAGCGAGCTCGCCTACGACGGCGAGGCCGTGGCCTTCGGCGAGCCGGGCGTCTACCGCCGCACCATCGCCTACAACGTGCTGCCGTTCGCCGGCAACCTCGTCGAGGACGGGCTCAACGAGACCGACGAGGAGCAGAAGCTGCGGAACGAGTCGCGCAAGATCCTCGGCATCCCCGAGCTGCTCGTCTCCGGCATCTGCGTGCGCGTCCCCGTCTTCACCGGGCACTCCCTCTCGGTCAACGCCGAGTTCGAGCGCGCGATCACGCCCGAGCGGGCCACCGAGCTGCTCGCCGACGCCCCCGGCGTCGAGCTCGCCGAGATCCCGAACCCGCTCCAGGCCGCCGGCAAGGACCCGTCGTACGTCGGCCGGATCCGCCGCGACGAGGGCGTCGAGGGCGACCGCGGGCTCGCGCTGTTCATCAGCAACGACAACCTGCGCAAGGGCGCGGCCCTCAACACCGTGCAGATCGCGGAGCTCGTCGCCGCCGCGCGCTGAGCACCGCCCACGCTGCGAGCCCGCCCGGGAGTCACTCCGGGGCGGGCTCGTTCGCGTGTGTGACCACCGCGTGGCTCAGCGCGTACGCCGCGGCGCCGAGCGCCGGCACGGCCGCCGCCATCCAGGTCTCGAAGACGTGGTCGGCCAGCGCGAGCACGACCACGGCGAGCAGGCCCACCCCCAGCAGGCCGGTGGCGAGCGGACCGGGGTGACGCAGCGCCCGCAGCACGGCGCTGCCGAGCAGCACCAGCACGCCGGTGATCGCCAGCAGCAGCGCGAGGCCGGGCCCGCGCCCGCACGCGGAGGTGCCACGCACCGACTCGCAGGCCTGCATGCCGCCGGCGGTCAGCGAGACCGCGCCGAGGCCGACCACCAGGCCGCCCACGAGCGCCGCCACGATCCCCGGGACGACGACCTCGGCCAGCAGCGGCCGCCGCGGCTCGCGAGGGGCCCGAGGTGCCTGCGGGGTGGCTGGGGGCGCCGCGGGCCGTGCCAGGCGCTCAGGGGCCGACACAGGGCCCGCAGGGCGCTCCTCGCGGCGCTCGGGGCCCCGGGGCGGCGCCGGAGGAGACGGCGGCGGCGCGGCAGGAGCAGCGGACGGCTGCGCAGCGATGGCCGGCGCAGGGGGCCCGGCAGCGGGCCGGCGACGGCGGAACGGGTTCAGCGAAGGCGGCTCGAGCGAGGGCGTGCTCCCACGGCGGTCGTCGTCTGCCATGGCGCCGAGTGTCGCAGACCACGTCCAGTCCCGGCGGCACGGTTGAGTCGAGACTTCTGACGGTCGAGTCGAGAGTCCTGACCGCATGAATCGAGAGTTCCGCCGCCACGAGGGCCGACTCGCGCAACCACAATCGCCAACTCGGACAACCACAAGGGCCGACTCGGCGAGGGAGGAAATGGCAGGAGCCGGACCCGCTGAGCGGATCCGGCTCCTACTGTGTCGGGCTGACAGGATTTGAACCTGCGGCCTCCTCGTCCCGAACGAGGCGCGCTACCAAGCTGCGCCACAGCCCGATCGTGATCGCGGGTTCACACCCGGCTCACAAGCACCGGAGCATACCGGAGGACGGCTCCGGTTCCCCAATCGGGCTCAGTCCCGGGCGATGAGGGTCAGCAGCGTCGCCTCCGGGCGGCAGGCCAGGCGCAGCCGGATGTAGGGGTTGGTGCCGATCCCGGCGGACACGTGCAGCCACGACGAGCCGGGGTCGCCCGGGCGCGAGTCCGCCGGGTGCCGGTGCAGGCCCCGGGCCCGGGCGGGCTCGAGGTCGCAGTTGGTCGTCAGCGCCCGGCCGCCGGGCAGGCACGCCTGGCCGCCGTGCGTGTGCCCGGCCAGGATCGCGTCGTACCCGTCGGCGGCGAACTGGTCGAGCACCCGCAGGTACGGCGCGTGCGCCACACCCAGGCGTACGTCGGCGTCCGGCGCGGCCCGTCCGGAGATCAGGTCGAGGCGGTCGTAGGACAGGTGCGGGTCGTCGACGCCGGCGAAGGCGAAGCGGGTCTCGCCGACGGCCAGCTCGGCGCGGACGTTGGTCAGGTCGCACCAGCCGGCGTCGCTGAACGTCGAGCGGAGCTCGCGCCAGGGCAGCTCGGGGACGTCGGTGTGCCGCCGGCCGTCGTCGGGCAGCAGGTAGCGCACCGGGTTGCGCATCCGGGCCTCGAAGTAGTCGTTGCTGCCGAGCACGAACACCCCCGGCACGTCCAGCAGGCCGCCCAGGGCGTCGATCAGCGGTGCCACGGAGTCGCGGTGGGCGAGGTTGTCGCCGGTGTTCACCACGAGGTCGGGACGCAGGGTGACGAGGGAGGAGAGCCATTCCTGCTTGCGCCGCTGCCCCGGGGTGAGGTGGATGTCGGAGAGGTGCAGCACCCGCAGCGGACGCTGTCCGCGGGGCAGCAGGGGCACCTCCACGCGGCGCAGCGTGTAGGCACGGGCCTCGGTGGCGGCGTACGCGGTGAGTGCGGCGCCGCCCACCACGCCGGCGCCGGCGACAGCCGTCAGAGCGCGGGTCAAGAGCATGGGGCAAGGCTGCCACAATGGCGCCATGAGCTCTTTGAAGGACCGTCTCCGCGCCGACCTCACCACGTCGATCAAGGCCCGCGACGAGGTGCGCTCGGGGACCCTGCGCATGGTCCTGACCGCGATCACCAACGCCGAGGTCTCGGGCAAGGTCGCCCGTGAGCTCACCGACGAGGACGTGGTCGGGGTGCTCTCGGCCGAGGCGAAGAAGCGTCGCGAGGCCGCGGTCGCCTTCGAGGACGGCCACCGTCCCGACCGCGCCGAGAAGGAGCGCGCCGAGGCCGCGGTCATCGCCGACTACCTGCCCGAGCAGCTGAGCCCCGAGGAGATCGCCGACGTGGTCCGTGCGGCGATCGAGCAGACCGGCGCGGCCGGCGAGGGCATGAGGGCGATGGGCAAGGTCATGGGCGTCGTCACGCCGCAGGTCAAGGGCCGCGCCGACGGCGCCGCGGTGGCCGCCGAGGTACGCCGCCAGCTCGGCGCCGCCTGAGCCGAGCCGGTCACCCGCCACGACGAGAACGACCCGCGCCCTCGATCACTCGAGGGCGCGGGTCGGTTCGTTTCAGGGGCCCGCGGGGGCGGGATCAGCGCCCGCGTCCACCGCCGCGGCCACCGCGCCCGTTGCCGCGGCCCCCGCCGTTGCCACGGTCGTCGTCGCGGCCGACGTCGTCGCCACGGTCGTCGCCCTCGGGGGCCGGCGGCGGGGCGACCGCGGTGACGCCCGCGCCCGCCACGCCGGAGGGGTAGACGAAGGTGTTGTTCTCGGTGAAGTCGTCGATGACCTTCATCGCGTCACCCCACATCGGCCCGGCGAAGCCGGAGCCGGAGGCGGTGGAGATGTAGTCGCCGCCGATCGTCTGGCCGACCAGCGGGATCGGGGTGCCGAAGTCGTTGGCGCCGGCGATCATCGCGGCGGTGGCCACCTCGGTGGTGTAGCCGATGAACCACACGGCCTTGCCGTCCTGGGTGGTGCCGGTCTTGCCGGCGGCGTCCTGGTCGAGCGCCTGGGCCGAGGCGAAGCCGCCCTCGATGACACCGCGCAGCACGTCGTTCACGGCGTCGGCGTTGCGCTGCTCGAGGACCTGGGTGCAGCGGTTGGGGTACTCCTTGAGCACGTTGCCCTGGGCGTCCTCGATGCTCGCGACCGGGCGGCTCTCGCAGTGCAGGCCGCGGGCGGCGAACGTCGCGTAGGCCTCGGCCATCTCGAGCGGGCTGACATCGGCGACACCGAGGGTGAACGTCGGCACCCGCTCGGCCTGGCCCGGCCCGTCACCGGTGGGGTTGTCCAGCTCGAGGCCGAGCTTGCGGGCGAGGTCATAGGGCTTGCAGATGCCGATCTGGCGCTCAAGCTGGGCGAAGTAGGTGTTCACCGACTCGCGCGTGCCGGAGTACATGTTCTTGGTGCCCGAGGTCGTGGAGTTGCCGACCCGCCAGGTGCCGTAGCCGTACGGCTCGCCGTCGCAGTCCTCGAAGCCGGACTCCGACAGGGTGAGCGAGGAGGGCGAGTTGAACGACGTCGTCAGCGGCAGGCCGTCCTCGAGGGCGGCGGCCAGCACGAACGCCTTGAAGGTGGAGCCGCCCTGGAAGCCCGAGGAGTTGCCCAGCGACTCCTTGACGACGTAGTTGAGGAACGTCTGGCCCTTGTCGCGGTCCGGGCCCATCGGCCGGGACTGGGCGAGGGCGCGGACCTTGCCGGTGCCGGGCTCGACCATCGCGAGACCGCCGATCGCGGAGTCGGTGGGGTAGACGTGGGTGGCGACCGAGGCGTCCGCGGCGTCCTGGAAGCGCTGGTCCAAGGTGGTGCGGATGGTCAGCCCGCCGGCCCACAGCAGCTCGCGGCGCTCGGCCTTGGTGTCGCCCAAGGCCTTGTCGCGCATGAGGAACTCGACGACGTAGTCACAGAAGAACGGCGCCGCGGAGTCGACGCAGCCGTTGTTGGTGGGCTGGGGGTCCAGGCGCAGGCCCTGGCGCTTGATCTTCTCGGCGCGGGCGCGCGGCACGACGTTGAGCTCGGCCATCCGGTCCAGGACGATGTTGCGGCGCTCGAGGGCGCGGTCCGGGGCGTTGGTCGGGTCGTAGCCGGAGGGGTTCTTCACCAGCCCGGCGAGCATCGCGGACTGGGCGAGGTTGAGGTCCTTGGCGTTGACGTCGAAGTAGTTCTTCGCCGCGGCCTGGATGCCGTAGGCGCCGTCGCCGAAGTAGACGGTGTTGAGGTAGCGCTCGAGGATCCAGTCCTTGCTGTGGGCCTGCTCCATCGCCACGGCGTACTGCAGCTCACGCAGCTTGCGCGCATAGCTGCGGTCGGTCGCCTCGCGGCGCTCCTCCTTGGTCTTGGCCTGGGTCACCAGCGTCTGCTTCACCAGCTGCTGGGTGATCGAGGACCCGCCCTGCACCGCGCCGTCGTTGGCGGCGTTGGTGAGGAACGCGCGCAGCGTGCCCTTCAGGTCGAGGGCGCCGTGCTGGTAGAAGCGGTAGTCCTCGATGGCCACGATCGCCTTGACCATCGTGCGCGAGATCTGGTGGAGCGGGACCTCGACCCGGTTCTGGTCATAGAGCGTGGCGATGGTGTCGCCCTCGGTGTCCACGATCCGGGTGCGCTGCGGCAGCGCGAGGGTCTCCAGCTCCTTCGGCAGGTCGTCCACGGTCTCGGCGACGTTCTTCGCGCCGATTCCCGCGATCCCGGCGAACGGGATGACTAGACCAGCGACGACGACGCCGAGGACGGCGGAGACCGCCACCATCACGGCCAGGTGGCTGAGCAGTCTGCGGGCAGGCAGGCGCTCGGAGGGGGGCTGCGACATGCCATCAGGGTACGGGGCGGCGACGACCCCCCACATGTCGTAGTCGACACAGACTAGTCAATTCGGACTATGGTCAGTGGTCCTTCTGGGTCTGTACTAGCCAGGAGAACCTCTCTACCTTCATGGTGGAGGGGTAACCCGGGAAGGCGTCATGGGGACGTTGACCTATCTCGGACGATGTGGGGACATCTATGTGGGTAGAAGATTGGACGCCGCGTGCTGCGTGCCGCGAGACGTCGCCTGACCAGCTCTTCGTCAGGGGAGCCGAGCAGAACAAGGCCAAGCTGGTGTGCTCGGGATGTCCCGTGCGCACCGAGTGCCTGGCCGAGGCTCTCGACAACCAGATCGAGTGGGGGGTCTGGGGAGGAATGACGGAGCGGGAGCGTCGCGCGCTGCTGCGCCGCCGCCCCGCAGCCTCCTGGCGTTCGGTCCTGGAGACCGCGCGAGCCAAGGGCACCGTCGAGACCCCGGTCCCGGACCAGGCCACGGTCTGAGCCGTACCGCCGTCGAGGGCGACTCCGCGTGAGCGGGGTCGCCCTCGTGGCGTTTCTCAGTCCTCGCCGGCCAGCAGCGCGCCGACCTTGCGCAGCCCGGTGAGGTCGTGGACGTCGCCGGGGAGCGCGGCCACCACCGTCGTCTCGACGTGCGGGTGTGCGGCCGCGAACCGCTCACCGAGCGCCTTCTCGCGCTCGACGGCGCGGACCCGGTCGGCGTGCAGGCGCAGCAGGCCGGCGGTGAGCGAGCGGGGGTCGCGCTTGCGGATGCGGGCGGCGGCGGTCATCGCCTCGTCGGCAGACAGGTCGCCGCGCGGCGTCGGCGTCGCCCGGTTGACGACCAGGCCGCCGAGCGGCATCTCGTCCTCGCCGAGGCGTTCGACGAAGTACGCCGCCTCGCGCAGCGCGTCGGGCTCCGGCGCGGCGACCACGAGGAACGACGTCTCGTCGGCCTGGAGCAGCGCGTAGGTCTTCTGCGCGCGGGCCCGGAAGCCGCCGAAGACGGTGTCCAGGGCGGCGACGAAGGTCTGCAGGTCACGCAGCATCTGCCCGCCGATGACCTTGGTGAGCGCGTTGGTCACGATCCCGACCCCGGCGCTCATCAGCCGGGCCGGGCCGCGGGCGGGAGCGAGCATCACCCGCACGAAGCGGCCGTCGAGGAAGCTGGAGAGCCGCTCGGGGGAGTCCAGGAAGTCCAGCGCCGAGCGCGACGGCGGGGTGTCCACGACGATCAGGTCGTAGCTGCCGTCGGCACGGGCGTCCTGGTGGATCTGCCCGAGCTTCTCCATCGCCATGTACTCCTGGGTGCCGGCGAAGGAGCTGGACAGTGCGATGTAGAAGGGGTTCTCCAGGATCTGCTGGGCCTTCTCGGGCGTGGCCTGGGAGAGCACGACCTCGTCGAAGGTGCGCTTCATGTCGAGCATCATCGCGTCGAGGCTGCCGCCGGCGCTGTCGTCGACGCCGACCACCCGGCGCGGGGTGTTGTCGAGCTGCTCGATGCCCATCGACTGGGCCAGGCGGCGCGCGGGGTCGATGGTGAGCACGACCACCTTGCGGCCGCGCTCGGCGGCGCGCAGCGCGAGCGCCGCGGACGTGGTGGTCTTGCCCACCCCGCCGGAGCCGCAGCACACGATGATCCCGGTGCCGGGGTCGTCGAGCATCGCGTCCACGTCGAGGACCGGCGCGGTGCCGGGGTGGGCGGCGAGCGGGCCGACACGGGTGCGGGCGGCGCGGCCTCCGCGGGCGCGGCCGGGGCGTGCCGGGCTCATCCGAGGCCCTGCTCGCGCAGCCGGGCGGCGAGGTCGTAGAGCCCGCCCAGGTCCACGCCGGCGGGCAGCCGGGGCAGCTCGATCACCGGGACGCCGAAGCCGTCGACCACGGCCCGCTGGGCCTCCTCGAGCGCGCGGCGCTCGGCGTGGTCGCGTGCCTCGTCGACCAGTGCGTCCACCAGGTCCGGGGTGACCTCGACCCCGGCGGCCTCCAGGTCGGCGCCGAGCGCCGCCTCGTCGAGGTCGCCGGCGCGGACCAGGGCCAGGTCGCTCTCCGCGATGTCGCGGGGGCGGACCTGGTTGACCACGACGCTGCCGACCGGCAGCCCGTCCGCACGCAGCTCCTCGATTCCGTCCCAGGTCTCCTGCACGGGCATCTCCTCCAGCACGGTGACCAGGTGGATGGCGGTCCGCGGCGATCGGAACAGCGTCGTCATCGTGTCCGCCTGGCTGCGGATCGGCCCCACCTTGGCCAGGCCGGCGAGCTCCTTGCCGACGTTGAGGAACTGGGCGATCCGGCCGGTCGGCGGGGCGTCGAGCACGACCGCGTCGTAGGTGACCGCGCCCTTGTTGCGGCTGTTGCGCTCGACGGCCTCGTAGACCTTGCCGGTCAGCAGCACGTCGCGCACGCCCGGGGCGATCGTGGTGGCGAACTCGGTGACCCCGAACCGGTCCAGGGCCCGGCCGGCGCGGCCGAGCTTGTAGTACATCGCCAGGTAGTCCAGCAGCGCCGACTCCGCGTCGATGTGCAGGGCGTGGACGGTGCCCGCGCTCCCCGCCGGCCCGCCGTCCGCCTCGGTGCGTGCCAGCCCGGTGGCGATGCGGCGCTCGTCGTAGGGCAGCGGGTCGACGTCGAACATCCGGGCGATGCCCTGGCGCCCCTCCACCTCGCACAGCAGGACGTCGCGCCCGTGCGAGGCGAGCGCGAGCGCGAGGGCCGCGGCGACCGTCGACTTGCCGGTGCCGCCCTTGCCGGTGACGACGTGCAGGCGCACCTGCTCGCGCGCGGCGCTGGTGTCGGTCTGGCTCACCTCACGAAGAGTAGGCGCTGGGTCCACGGCGTTGCAGTGCCCGGGACAGCTCGTGGGCCTCGCGCAGGAGCATCCGGCCCAGCTCGCGGCGACGCTCGAGGCCCAGGCGCTGCTCGATGGCGGTGATGCTGAGCGCCCACCGGGGCCGGCCGTCGGTGTCGAAGACCGCCGCGCCCAGCCCCCAGCTGCCGTCCACGATCAGGCCGGGGTTGACGGCGTACCCCTGCGCGCGGGTGAGCGCGACGTGGCGGCGCACCTCCTCGGGGCGGTGCTGGTCGCCCCAGACGGCGGTGAGGTCGGTGCGGGCGAGCAGCTCCTCGACCTCGGCGTCGGGCAGGTGGGCCAGCACCACCATGCCGGCCGAGGCGACGCCGAGCGGGAAGCGCACCCCCTCGCTGAGCACGTGCGAGCGGATCGGGAAGCTGCCGTCCTCGCGGACCAGGCAGATCGTCTCGTCACCGCGGCGCGCGGAGAAGAACGCGCTCTCGCCGGTGGCGTCCGCGAGCCGGCGTACGAAGGGGTGGGCCACCGCGGTCACGTCGTAGCGGGCGGCCGCGGCGGTCCCGAGGAAGAACAGCTCGGGGCCGAGCAGCCAGCGCCCGTTGTCGGGGTCGCGGTCGGCGAGCCCCTCGCGGGCCAGCGCGCTGAGCAGCCGGTGGGCGGTGGGCCGGGCCAGGCCGCACCACTGGGCGACCGCGGTGGTCGTGGCGCCGCCGGGCTCGTGGGCGGCGAGCGCGCGGAGCACCGCGCCGGCGCGGCCGACGACGTCCACGGGAGGAGTCGTCGCGTTCACCTGGTGAACGCTACCGGTCCCGGAGGTCCGGTGGGCGAGTGATCCGGGGCGGGCCGGGCGGGCGGCGTTGACGCGGCCGGGGGTGGCTGCCTTGAATGCGCGGCATGGACAAGGTGATGGAGTCGGCTGCGGCCGCGGTCGCCGACATCCCCGACGGTGCCTCGCTGGCCGTCGGCGGATTCGGTCTCTGCGGCATCCCCTCGGTGACGATCCAGGCGATCCTGGACGCGGGCACCCGCGACCTGGAGGTCTTCTCGAACAACGCCGGCGTCGACGACTGGGGCCTGGGCCTGCTGCTCACCGCCGGTCGGCTGCGCCGCGTCGTCGCGTCGTACGTCGGGGAGAACAAGGAGTTCGCCCGGCAGTACCTCTCCGGGGAGCTCGAGGTCGAGCTGAACCCGCAGGGCACGCTCGCGGAGCGGATGCGCGCCGGCGGCACCGGGATCCCGGCGTTCTTCACCGCGACCGGCGTCGGCACCCAGGTCGCCGAGGGCGGGCTGCCGTGGCGCTACGACGACGCGGGCAACGTGGTCGTCGCCTCGCCCGCCAAGGAGGTCCGGGTCTTCGAGACCGCCGAGGGCCCGCGCGAGTTCGTGCTCGAGCAGGCGATCGTCGCGGACTTCGGCCTGGTCCGCGCCTGGAAGGGCGACCGGCACGGCAACCTGGTGTTCCGCGACGCCGCCCGCAACTTCAACCCGCTCGCCGCGATGTGCGGGCGGACCACCGTCGCCGAGGTGGAGGAGCTCGTCGAGCCCGGCGAGCTGGACCCCAACGAGGTGCACCTGCCCGGCGTCTTCGTGCACCGGGTGGTCCCGCTGACCCCCGAGCAGGCCGCCGACAAGCGCATCGAGAAGCGGACCGTGCGCGCCCAGGAGGAGAACCGATGAGCTGGACCCGCGAGCAGATGGCCGCCCGGGCGGCCTCCGAGCTGACCGACGGCTCCTACGTCAACCTGGGCATCGGGCTGCCGACCCTGGTGCCGAACTACGTCGCCGACGACGTCGAGCTGGTGCTGCAGTCCGAGAACGGCATCCTCGGCGTGGGCGCCTACCCCGTCGCCGGCGAGGAGCACCCCGACCTGATCAACGCCGGCAAGGAGACCGTCACGGTGCGCCGCGGTGCGTCGTTCTTCGACTCCGCACTGTCGTTCGGGATGATCCGCGGCGGCAAGATCGACGCCGCGATCCTCGGCGCCATGCAGGTCTCCGCGGCCGGTGACATCGCCAACTGGATGATCCCCGGCAAGATGGTCAAGGGCATGGGCGGCGCGATGGACCTGGTCCACGGTGCCAAGAAGGTCATCGTGCTGATGGAGCACGTCGCCCGCGACGGCTCCTACAAGATCGTCGAGGAGTGCTCGCTGCCCTACACCGGCAAGGGCGTCGTGCAGCGCATCATCACCGACCTCGCCGTCATCGACGTGCACCCCGACGGACTGCACCTGGTCGAGCTCGCCCCCGGCGTCACCGAGGCCGAGGTGCGGGAGAAGACCGAGCCGGAGCTGGTCTCCGAGCTGTGAGCGGGGCCGGGCCGGCGCTCCAGACGGGCTGGCCGTCCGGCGCTCGGGGGAGCACACTCGGCTCATGCTGATCGCCGTCGCCGGAGCGACCGGGGTCGTCGGCAGCCATGTCGTCGACGTGGCCCGGGGCCGCGGCCACGAGGTCGTCCCGCTTGCCCGGTCCCGTGGGGTCGACCTGACGACCGGCGCGGGTCTGGACGGGCTCCTGGTCGGTGTCGACGCGGTCGTGGACGTCACCAGCGTGCGGACCCAGCGCCGGGCGGGGGCCGAGGCGTTCTTCGGCGGCGTCACCCGGACGCTGCTCGCCGCCGAGGAGGCGGCCGGGGTCGGCCACCACGTCGCGCTCTCGATCGTGGGGGTCGACGACGTGGCGTCGGGCTACTACCGCGGCAAGCAGCTCCAGGAGCGGCTGGTCGGCGCCGCACCACACGGGAGCATCCTGCGGGCGACGCAGTTCCACGAGTTCGCCGAGCAGGTCCTCGGCTTCGCGTCGGTCGGACCCGTCTCGCTGGTGCCGCGGATGCTCAGCCAACCGGTCGCCGCCGACGAGGTGGCGACGGCGCTGGTCACCCTCGCGGAGGCCGGGCCGTCGGGCCGCGTCCCCGACCTTGCCGGACCGGAGCGCCTCGACATGGTCGAGCTGGCGCGCCGGGTCTCCGAGGCGCGCGGGCTGGGGCGCCGGGTGGTCGGCGTACCGGTGCCCGGCGCCGCGGGTCGTGCGATGCGCTCCGGCGTGCTCTGCCCGACCGGTGACGGCCCGCGCGGGACGACGACGTTCGCGCAGTGGCTCGCCGGGCCGTGAGCCTCAGCCGGGCGGGCGGGTCCGCGCGGCCGTGAGCACGCCGAGCACCGCGAGGGCGGCGGCCAGCACGAAGACCGGCAGGAACGGGTCGGCGCCGGCCCGCTCGGCCGTCGCATAGACGATCCCCGACGCCGCCAGTGCGAAGGCGCCGCCCAGGGAGTCGGCGATCGACAGCGCGGAGGAGTTGAAGCCGCGGTCGGCGTCGGTGGAGGCCGCCAGCGTCGCTACCCCGGTCCGGGGATAGCCGAAGCCCATGCCGGCGCCGGCGAGGACGTACGACGCGACGGCGAGCGCGGGGTGCAGGTCCGTGGCGACGACCAGGGCGAGCGCGACGGTCCCGATGAGCACCAGGCCGGTGCCCCAGCACATCGCGCCCCGGTCCGAGACCCGCTGGCCCAGGCGAGACTGGAGCTGGCTGGCCCCCGCCCAGACCACGCCGACGATCATCAGCGCCACCCCGGCCCGGGTCGGCGTCTGGCCCCAGCGCTCCTGCAGCACGAAGACGATGTAGGCCTCCGCGCAGAAGAACGCGGCGCTGAGCATGCCGCGGGTCCCGACCACCGCCGGCAGCCCGGGTGCCGCGACCAGAGCACCGGCCGGGAGCAGCCGGCGCAGGCTGACCACGACCACCACGAACGCGAGGACCGCCAGCGCGAGCAGCGAGTCGCGCCGCGACCCGAGCAGCTCGAAGGTCAGTACGGCGGTGGCCGCGGCCAGCGCCCACAGCAGCCGCGTCGTCGGGAACCGCGTGTCGGCGCGCGGGGCACGCACCACGCGCCGCAGGGCCGGGGCGACCAGGCCCCCGGCCAGCACCACCAGCACCACCACGCCGAGGAACACCCAGCGCCACCCGATCCGGTCCGCGACGGTCGCCGCGAGCGCCGGCCCGAACAGCGAGGGCAGCACCCACGCCGCCGCGAAGCTCGCGAACACCGCCGGTTGCAGCACGGGCGGGAACACCAACCCGACCAGCACGTAGAGGCAGACCGTCAGCGCCCCGCCCCCGAGCCCCTGGAGCACCCGGCCGGCGACCAGGACCTCCATCGACGGCGCCGTCCCGCAGACCAGCAGCCCGAGCGAGAACAGCAGCATCGCCGCCCCCAGCGGCCCCGCCGGCCCGCGCTTGTCGCTCCAGCCGCCCGCCACCACCATGCCGACCACGCCGCTGGCCAGCGGCGCGGCGAAGGACAGGGCGTAGAGGCCGACGCCGTCGAGGCGATCCGCGACGGTCGGCATCACGGTCGTCACCGCCGTGGCCTCGAAGGCCACGAAGGCGCACAGCGCGAACATGCCGACCGTCGTCGCGGCGTACGTCGGGGAGAGCAGCCGCGGCGGCTGGGCAGGTGCGGCGGAGTCCACCTCTGGACCGTAGGTCCCCTGACCGGACCCGGGCCAACCGGATCGGCCGGGCGTCCGCGAGCGCGCGCGTTCACGATGCGCCCTCGCGGGGAAACGTCAGGCCATGACCGACCTCGGGAACCAGACCCACACCGACCGCCCACCTCGCTGGCGGGTGATCGGTCCCGGCCTGGTCGTGGCCGCGACCGGCGTCGGCGCGGCCGACCTCGTGGCCACGCTGGTCGCCGGCGCCAAGTTCGGCTACACCCTGCTGTGGGTGGCGGTGCTCGGCTCGATCATCAAGGTGGTGCTGGTCGAGGGCGCGGGCCGCTACTCGCTGGCGACCGGCCGCACGATCTTCGAGGGCTGGCGCAGCCTGGGCCGCTGGACCACGTGGTACTTCGCGCCGTACATCGTGATCTGGGGGCTGGTCTACGGCGCGACCGCGATGTCGTCCTCGGCGTTGCCGCTGGTGGCGCTGTTCCCGGACCTCTCGCTGCGCTGGACGGCGGTCGTGATCGGCCTGGTCGGGCTGGCGATGGTGTGGTTCGGCTCCTACGCGGCGTTCGAGAAGGTGATGGCCGCGCTGGTCGGCGTCATGTTCGTCGCCGTGGTGGGCGCGGCACTGGTGGCCACGCCCAACCTCGGCGAGATCGTGCTCGGGCTGCGGCCGGTGTTCCCCGACGACTCGGTGGTCAACGTGCTGGCGATCGCGGGCGGCGTCGGCGGCACGATCACGCTGGCGGCGTATGGCTACTGGCTGCGCGAGAAGGGCTGGAGCACTCCGGCGTTCATGCGGGTGATGCGCATCGACAACGGCGTCGCCTACACCGTCACCGGCATCTTCGTGGTCTCGATGCTGATCGTCGGCGCCGAGCTCTACCACTCGGTCGGGATCGCGGCGGAGACCGGCGACCAGGCGCTGGTGCAGCTCTCCGACATCCTCGACGACCGGTACGGCGAGGTCTTCGGCAAGCTGTTCCTGATCGGGTTCTTCGCCTCGTCGTTCTCCTCGCTGATCGGCGTGTGGAGCGGGGTGAGCCTGATGTTCGCCGACTTCGTCGGCAACCTGCGCGACCTGCCCTCGGGGCACCCCGACACCCGCACCGGCGGCCGCTACTTCCGTGGCTACATGCTGTGGCTGACCTTCCCGCCGATGCTGCTCCTGCTGCTCGACGAGCCGGTCGGGCTGATCCTCACCTACGGCGTGCTCGGCGCGCTGTTCATGCCGTTCCTCGCGATCACCCTGCTGGTGCTGCTCAACAAGCGCCGCGCCGGCGCGCTGCCGCACTCCGACGTGCCGCCCGAGTGGCGCAACGGGTGGCTGTCGAACGGCTTCATGGCGCTGTGCGCGGTGCTGTTCATCGCGCTCGCGGTCAACGAGATCCGCGAGACGCTCGCGCCGTACGTGTGAGTGCGGGGTGGCCGGGTGGGCGGCTGGCGTCCGTAACTGCGCGGATAGACACCGACCCCGGCGCCCGCCCCGGGAGCGGCTCCGCACCCCGCGACACCGTCGGCGCAGGCGTCTAGGGTCGGAAGATGGCCGACCTGGAGGAGCTGCTCGTACCCGACGCCGCGGCGTGGCGGGCGTGGCTGGCCGAGCACCACGCGGACTCGCCGGGGGTGTGGCTGGTGCTGACCAAGAAGGGCGGCACCGTCACCGCGCTGACCCGCGCGGCCGCGCTCGACGACGCGCTCTGCTTCGGCTGGATCGACGGGCAGGCGCGGCGCCGCGACGAGGCGACCTCCTACCAGCGGATGACGCCTCGCACCTCGCGCAGCCGCTGGTCGCAGGTCAACGTCGGCCTGGTGGCCCGACTCGAGGCGGAGGGCCGGATGACACCCGCCGGCCGCGCGGTGGTCGAGGCGGCGAAGGCCGACGGGCGCTGGGCCGCGGCGTACGCCCCGCCCTCGACCGCCGAGATCCCCGACGACCTGGCCGCGGCGATCGCGGCCGACCCCGCCGCGCAGGCGATGTACGACGTGCTGACCAGCCAGAACCGCTTCGCCCTGATCCACCGGCTCGGGGCGATCAAGCGGGCCGAGACGCGCGAGCGGCGGATCGCGGAGTTCGTGGCCATGCTGGCCCGCCAGGAGACTCCCTACCCCCAGCGGGCCCGCCCCGGGACGCCACCGTCCTAGTCGAGCGCCAGCCCGGCCGCGGGGGTGACCCGTGCGGCGCGACGGGAGGGCAGCACCCCGGCCAGCAGGCCAGCGACCCCGGAGACCACGACCACGATCGCCAGCTGGCCCCAAGGCAGCACCACCGCGACCTCGTCCACCGCGCCGCCGACCAGCGTCCGCACCGCGACCCACGCGAACACCACCCCGATGAGCGTGCCCAGCGCCGTGGCCACCACCGAGAGCAGCACCGCCTCCACGGCGAGCATCCGGCGCAGCTGACGACGGGTCAGGCCGAGCGCTCGCAGCAGGGCGTTCTCCCGGGCGCGCTCCAGCACCGAGAGCCCGAGGGTGTTCGCGATGCCGACGAGCGCGATCACGACCGCGATGCCCAGCAGGGCCAGGACGGCGATGGTCAGCACGTCGAGCTGGAGCAGCACCCAGCCGCGCAGCGCCAGGGCGTCGGTCAGGTCGACGCCGCCCTGGGCGGCCAACGCGCCCAGGTCACCGGCGAGGTCCTCCGCGTCGGCGGTCTCGGTGGCGCGCACCCAGACCGCCCGCGGCAGCGGATCGCCGCCGAGCCGGGCGAGCGTCTCCGGCGCGACCAGCGCCGCCTCGCCCCAGCCGTCGGCGATGTCCATCCGCAGCCGTTCGGTGTGCCCGTCGACGGTGACGGCGACCCGCTCGGGGATCTCGCCGCCCGTGAGGAGATCCCCCGGGACCACGATCACGCCGGGCTCCGGTGCGACCCGCCGCGCGTCGTGGGTGAGACCCAGGGCCGGGGTGGGGTCCAGCACCGGGACCGCGCCGATGCCCTCGACCTCCGCGCGTACGCCCTCGAGCGCGGCCGCATCCCGGACGCCCGCGGTCGAGCGGACGTCGCCCAGCAGGCTCCCCTCGAGCGGCGCTCCGGTCGAGGTGAGCGCGAGGTCGATCGGGTAGGAGCGGTCCAGGTCGGTGTCGACGGAGTCGCGCGAGCTGGCCAGCCCGGTGAGGACCGCCGTGGTCAGCGTGACGCCGACGAGCAGCGAGGCTGTCGTGGCGGCGGTACGCCGGGGGTCGCGCACGGCGTTCCCGGTCGCGAGCCGGGCGGTGCTGCCGCGGCCGAGCGCGCCGACGGCGCGGACCAGTGCGGGCATGACCCACGGCCCGAGCACGAGCACGCCGGTGAAGGACAGCATGCCGCCGGCCAGCATCGCCAGCAGGTGGTGCTGCGCGACCGCCACGGCGAGCAGCCCGGAGCCGCCGAGCACCGCGAGCAGCCCGGTCACGCTGCGCAGCCGCCCGGACGCGGTGCGCACGTCGACGCCCGGGTCGGGGCGCAGCGCGGCGAGCGGGCTGACCCGGACCACCTTGCGCGTCGGCAGCCAGGCCGCCACGACGGTGACGAGCACCCCGACCGCGCCCGCCGCGGCGTACCAGGTCGGCGGCGCCCAGGAGCTGCCCAGCGTCCCGGCATCCATCTGGGTGCGGGCGAGGGCGACCAAGGCGTGGCCGAGCGCCGTGCCCACGGCGAGGCCGAGCACCGAGGCGCCGACGCCGAGGGCGAGTGCCTCGAGGCGGATGGAGCGCAGCAGCTGGCGACGGGTGGCGCCGACGCAGCGCAGCAGCGCGAGGTCGCGGGTGCGCTGGGCGAACAGGATCGAGAAGGTGTTGGCGATGACCAGCACCGAGACGAACAGCGCGATCGCGGCGAAGACCAGCAGCAGCATGGCGACCACGTCGACCTCGCGGGTCAGCTGGGCCTGCCGCTCCTGGACGAACTGCGCGGTCGGGCGCACCAGGGCGCCGGTGCCGCGGGCAGCCTCGGCGGCGCCGGGCCCGGCGTAGGCCACGGTGTCGGTGTAGAAGGTCGGGGCCCAGCGCTGCAGCTGCGACCACGGCAGGTAGAGCGCGGCCCGGTCCGAGGCGGCCGGGGTGTCGACCATGCCGACGACCGTGGCCTCGAGCGCCCGGCTGCCGGAGCCGATGCGGATCGGGTCGCCCACGGCGAGCCCGGCGGCCTTGGCGCCGTTCACGTCGGCCACGGTCTCGCCCGGCCCCTGCGGCCAGCGGCCTTCGCGCAGCTCCTGCCAGCGCAGCGATGCGACGTCGGCGAGCGGCGCGACCGTGGCCCGCTGGTCGAGCACCGCGTCCGCAGAGGTGAGCGGCAACGTGACGTCGCCGATGATCACGGCGTGCTCGCCGACCGACTCGGCGCGGCGCACGATGGTGGCGGCCTGGTCGGTGCCGAGGTCGGAGACCACCGAGTCGGCCCCGGCGTAGGGGAGCCCGACCCCGGCCACCATCCCCTCCTTGGCGGCCGCGGACAGCGCAGCGGTGACGACGACGAACGAGACGCCGATGACGACGGCGACCACGGCCGCGACGTAGCGGCGCGCGTGGGTGCGCAGCGAGGCCAGCAGCACGGTCCTCATCGCTCGCCCCGCAGCGTCGCGACCAGCGCGTCGGGCGTGGGGTCGACGAGGTGCGCACGGACCGCGCCGTCGGCGAGCACCACCACGTCGTCGGCGTACGCCGCGGCGTCGAGCTCGTGGGTGACCATCACGACCGTCTGGCGGAGCTCGCGCACCGAGTGCCGCAGCAGGTCGAGGACCTCGGCGGAGGTCTCGCTGTCCAGGTTGCCGGTCGGCTCGTCGGCGAAGACGACCGCGGGGCCGGTGATCAGGGCGCGGGCGATCGCGACGCGCTGCTGCTGGCCGCCGGAGAGCTCACTGGGTCGGTGCCCCAGGCGATCGGCGAGTCCGAGGCCCTCCACGAGGCGGGTGAGGCGCTCGGGGTCGACGCGGCGCCCGGCCAGCTCGAGGGGGAGGCAGATGTTCTGCTCGGCGGTGAGCATCGGCAGCAGGTTGAAGGCCTGGAACACGAACCCGAGCTGCTCGCGGCGAAACGTCGTCAGCTGGTCGTCGGTGAGCCGCTCCAGCGAGCGACCGGCGACGGTGACCGTGCCGGAGGTCGGCTGGTCGAGGCCCGCCAGGCAGTGCATCAGGGTGGACTTCCCGGACCCGGACGGGCCCATGATCGCGGTGAAGCGGCCGCGGGGGAGGTCCAGGTCGACCCCGCGCAGGGCGGAGACGAGGGTGTCGCCGTGGCCGTAGGTGCGGGTCAGACCGCGGGCGCCGGCGGCCACGCTGGTGAAGGTGTCGAGCATCTGGGTCATGGCCCCGAGTCTTCGCGGCTGCGGGCCCGTGGTCGTCAGGCCGTGGGACCCTCCGTCGTACGACCTGGGGATGACAGCGGTGCTCGACTGTCAGCCCGTGGCAGGGCAGCACCGCTGTCCTCCACAGCCGCCGGGGCCGGCCGGGACACGGTGCGGCTCGGCTGGGGTCAGGTGTACGCCGGGGCCGGCGCGACGGCCGCCGCGATCGGCGCCCTGCTGCGGCGGCGCGGCTGGCCGGGCGAGGTGAGGCCGTGCGCCGACTGCGCTGGCTGAGGGGGACAGCGGTGCTCGGCTGCCAGCCGGTGACGGCGGAGCACCGCTGTCAGCCGACCAGCCCGACGTCGTAGGTCAGCACCACGAGCTGCACCCGGTCCCGCGAACCGGTCTTGGCCAGCAGCCGGCTCACGTGGGTCTTGACCGTGGCCTCGGCGACCACCAGCTCGGCGGCGATCTCGGTGTTGGACAGGCCACGCCCGACGAGCACCAGCACCTCGCGCTCCCGCTCGGTCAGCGCGGCCAGGCGCGCGTCGGGGGTGGCGGCCGGCGCGGCGGGGTCGGGCAGGGTCGCGGCGAAGTGCTCCAGCAGCCGCCGGGTGGTGCTGGGCGCGACCACCGCGTCGCCGGCGTGCACCGAGCGGATCGCGTTGAGCAGGTCCGGAGGGGTGGCGTCCTTGAGCAGGAAGGCGGCGGCACCGGCCTTGATCGCGGCGAAGGCGTACTCGTCGAGGTCGAAGGTGGTCAGCACGATCACCCGCGGCGCCCCCGGCCGGGCGGCGAGGGCGCGGGTGGCGGCGACACCGTCGAGGCGCGGCATCCGCACGTCCATGAGCACCACGTCGGCCCGGGTCGCCGCGAGCCGATCCAGCGCCTCGCGGCCGTCCCCGGCCTCGCCCACGACCTCCATGTCCGGCTGGCTGCCGACGAGCATCGCGAAGCCGGCACGCACCATCTGCTGGTCGTCGACGAGGAAGACCCGGATCGGATCGTTCACAGGATCGTTCGCAGGATCGTTCGCATGGCCGTTCACGGGGTCGTTCATAGGGGGAGCCTCGCCGACACCCGGAACCCACCGCCCGGCCGGGGCCCGGCGCACAGCTCGCCGTCGTGGATCAGCACCCGCTCGCGCATGCCGACCAAGCCCAGACCGAGGCCGTCGTCGGGGGACGCGGCACCACGGCCGTCGTCCTCCACGACCACCTCGACGTCCGAGCCGAGGCGCACCTCGACCCGCACGGTGGCGCCCGGGCCGGCGTGCTTGCGGACGTTGGTGAGCGCCTCCTGCACGACGCGGTACGCCGTCAGCGCGATCCCCGGCGGCACGCGTACGCCGGGCTCGGGCAGCCGGGCCTCGATCCGGGTGCCGTCCCCGGCGCTGGCGGCATGCTCCTGGGCCTCCGCGACCAGCACCGCGATGTCGTCCAGGTGCGGCTGCGGGCGGGTGCCGGTGGCGCCGTCGGTGCGCAGCAGCCCGAGCAGCCGGCGCATCTCGGTGAGCGCCTCGCGGCCGGTCGCGGCCACCGTCTCCAGGGTGCGGGTGGCGACCGCCGGGTCGTGCTCGGCGGCGTAGCGGGCGCCGTCGGCCTGCACCACGATCACCGAGAGCCCGTGCGCGACCACGTCGTGCATCTCCCGCGCGATCCGGGTGCGCTCCTCCGTGGCGGCCAGCGCGACGCGCTGCGCGGCCTCGTGCTCGATCCGCTCACCGCGCTCGACCAGCGCCGCGACGTACGCCTGACGGGTGCGGCCCAGGGTGCCGAGCGCCCAGGCGGCGAGGACGATCACCGAGATCGTGACGACGTAGGAGACCATCCCGCTGCGCGAGTCCTCGGGGAACGGCGCCAGCCAGGCCCACGTCGCGACCCACGCGCCGCACAGGCCGACGCCGAGCGCGACCCAGGAGGCCAGGACGCCGGCGTAGCGCGCCACCGAGTACGTCGCGATCGGGAACGCCGCCTGCCCCCAGACGGGCAGGTCCACGAAGCCCGCCTGGAGCGCGCTGGCGCCGGCCACGGCGGCGAACACCGCGACCGGGTGGGAGCGGCGCCACAGCAGCGGGACCAGCTCGAGCACCGTGAAGGTGACCGACCGGCCGCTGACGCCGCTGAGTGCCATCAGCGGGACCGGGAGCAGCAGGACCGCGACCAGCGCGCGGTCGAACCAGCGCCGCCCGCGCTCGTCGAGTCGCCACGGTTGGCGCGGGGCGTGCAGAGGGTCCACGGGGCACCACCGTAGAGGCCTTGGCGCGGCGGCGCGTCCGACCACGGGATGACCTCGTCCGGGGGCCGGTCGCTCCGGAGTAGGGTCGCGCCATGACCAAGTGGGAGTACCTGACCGCGCCGATCCTGACGCATGCCGCCAAGCAGATCCTCGACAACTTCGGGGCCGACGGCTGGGAGCTGGTGCAGATCGCACCAGGGATGAACCCCGAGAACCTCGTCGGCTACTTCAAGCGCCCGATCGAGGGCTGAGCATGAGCGCCGCGGAGGACCGCCTGGCCGAGCTCGGCCTGTCCGTGCCCGACGTCCCCGCGCCGGTGGCGTCGTACGTCCCGGCCGTGCGCTCGGGCAACCACGTCTTCACCTCCGGCCAGCTGCCGATGAGCGGCGGCGAGCTGAGCGTGACCGGCAAGGTGGGCGGCGAGGTGTCGGCCGAGGAGGCCTACGCCTGCGCCCAGCAGTGCGCGCTCAACGCGATCGCCGCGGTGAAGAGCGTGATCGGCGACCTCGACAAGGTCGTCCGGATCGTCAAGGTCGTCGCGTTCGTGTCCTCGACGCCGGACTTCACCGGCCAGCCGCAGGTCGCCAACGGCGCCTCGGAGCTGCTCGGCCAGGCCTTCGGCGAGGCCGGGCTGCACGCCCGGTCCGCGGTCGGCGTGCCCTCGCTGCCGCTGGACGCACCGGTCGAGGTCGAGCTGCTGGTCGAGGTCGCCCCCGAGGCGAGCTGATGCGGATCCCGCTGCCGCCGGTCCCGCTCCCGGCCCACGTCGTCGACGCCGCCCGTGAGTACGACGAGGGCCACCGCGAGCCGGTCGCCCCCCGCGACGCGGCGACGGTGATCCTGCTGCGCCCGGGCACGTCCGGGCCCGAGGTCTACTACATGCGCCGCCAGGTCTCGATGGACTTCGCCGGCGGGATGGCGGTCTACCCCGGCGGCGGGGTGGACCCGCGCGACTTCGACGCCGACGTGGCATGGGCGGGGCCGGGGCCGCAGGAATGGGCCGCGCGCCTGGGCTGCGACGCCGACACCGCCCGGGCGCTGGTCTGCGCGGCGGTGCGGGAGACCTTCGAGGAGTCCGGGGTGCTGCTCGCCGGCCCCTCCGCGGACGAGGTGGTCGCCGACACCACCGGCGCGGACTGGGAGGCCGACCGGGTCGCCCTGGAGACCCGCGAGCTGGCGATGACCGACTTCCTCAACCGGCGCGGGCTGGTGCTGCGCACCGACCTGCTCGGGGTCTGGGACGCCTGGCTGACCCCCGTCTTCGAGCCGAAGCGGTTCCGCACCTGGTTCTTCGTCGCGGCCCTGCCCGCGGGGCAGCTGACCCGCGACGTCTCCTCGGAGTCGTCCTCGGTCACCTGGCTGCCGGCCCGGGTCGCGGCCGCGCAGGCCGACGCCGGCGAGCTGGCGCTGATGCCCCCGACGTACCTCACCAGCCTGGAGGTCGGCGTCCACGACAGCCCCGAGGAGGTGCTGGCGGTGGCGGCGAGCCGCGCGGTGGAGATGTTCACCCCGTCGGTGGAGCCACTCGGCGACGCCTGGACCCTGTCGATGCCGGACCGGCTGCGCGGGCTGGTCGCGGAGCGGCGCCGGTGAGCGCCTGGGCCGGCGGCAGCTACCCGCCGCGGGCCGAGTGCCTGCTGGCGCCGAACCCGGGGATCATGACGCTGGACGGCACCAACACCTGGGTGCTGCGCGAGCCCGGCGCCGACCGCGCCGTGGTCGTCGATCCCGGACCGGTCACCGACGGACACCTCGACCGGCTGCTCGCCGAGGTCGGCGAGGTCGGGCTGGTGCTGCTGACCCACCACCACTTCGACCACTCCGAGGTCGCCGAGGAGCTCGCCCGGCGCACCGGTAGCGCGGTGCGCGCCTTCGACCCGGCGTACTGCTTCCGCGGCGATCCGCTCGGCGACGGCGAGGAGCTCGACGTCGACGGGCTGCGGCTGCGGGTGCTCCACACCCCCGGGCACACGGCCGACTCGGTGTCCTTCGTGCTGCCCGAGCAGCGTGCCCTGCTCACCGGCGACATGGTGCTGGGGCGCGGCACCACGGTGGTCGCGCACCCCGACGGCCAGCTGGGTCCCTACTTCTCCTCCATCGAGACCATGCGCTCGCTGGTCGAGGCCGGCGAGATCGACACCGTCTGGCCCGCGCACGGGCCGGTGCTCGAGGATGCCGGGGCCGTGCTCGACTTCTACCTCACCCACCGCCGCGAGCGGCTCGCCCAGGTCGAGGACGCAGTCCGCGAGCTCGCCGCCCACCCGCACCCCGAGGGCCTGGCCAGCGAGGAGCTCCCGCGCCGCGTCGTCGAGCTCGTCTACGCCGACGTCGACCCTGTCCTCTGGGACGCCGCCGAGCTCTCCGTCCGCGCCCAGCTGGCCTACCTCGCCTCCCGTTGAATCGAGACCTCTGACGGTCGAATTGAGACTTCCGGCCGGTTGAGTCGAGGGCCGGGTGTCGTCCACCGACGGGTGTCGGCGCGTCGTCTCCACAGGGCGGCCCCGGCTCCCGACCGAAGCCGCTCGGGTGGCGCCACCGTCGGGCCATGGAACCTCGCTGGCCAGACACGCCGTTCTCGAGCGCGGACCTGTGCGTCCGTGACATACCGCCGTCCCGGCTGCGTCGCGCGTTGCGCAACGGTGAGGTGCGCCCCGTCGTACGCGGCGTCTATGTGCCAGCCGACCTGGAGGACAGCCTCGAGCTCCGGGCGCGTGCCGTCGCCAAGGTGGTCAGGCCCCACCAGGTCGTCGCGGATCCTACGGCGGCCTGGCTCCACGGCGTCGACGCGCACGTGTACGCCGAGCACGACGGCGTGCCGCACGTCGAGATCTGCGCACTCCGCTGGCACGCTCCGACGAAGGTGCCGGGGGCCGACGGGCGGACGAGGGACCTGTCGCCCCAGGACGTGATGACCCTGAACGGCGTCCGGGTGACGACGCCTCTGCGCACGGCCCTCGATCTCGGCTGCTGCCTGCGGCGCCGCGAGGCGTTCGCCGTCCTCACGGCGATGGCGCGGCTCCACGGGCTCATCCGCGGCGACTACCGTCGTGCGCTGGGCCGCTATCGCCGGCGCCGCGGCGTCGTGCAGCTGCGCGAGCTCGTCAACTGTGTCGATCCCCGCGTGGAGTCGCAGCGCGAGGCGTGGGTGCTGCTGGCGATCCTCGACGCGGGCCTCCCGGCTCCCGAGCCGCAGGTCTGGATCGAGGTCGACGGCGTGCCGACGTACCGGCTCGACTTCGCCTACCGCCGGCGTCGGGTGTGCGTCGAGTACGACGGCGAGGAGGCGCACCGCGGCCGGGAGGAGTACGACGCGGACCGCCGCGCGTGGCTGCGTGGCCAGGGCTGGCGCGTGATCGTGGTGCGGGAGGGGGACTTCGCCGACGAGGCGCTGGACCGCTGGCTCGCGGAGCTCCGGGAGGCGCTGGCGGCGGCGTACTCGAACCGTCGCTGGTGACGACAGGTCTCGACTCGAGCGGTCAGGACTCTCGACTCGACGGTAGGAAGTCTCGATTCAACCTGCGGTGGAGGGGGCGAAAGAGGGCCAGGGCGAGGAGGAGCAGGGCGGCGGTACCGCCCCAGACGAGGGCCTTGCGCTCATCGGACCAGGGCCAGTCGGGCGCGGGGCGGGCGACGGTGGGTCGGTCGTCGCTCATGAGGGCCGTGGCCAGCGACAGGTCGCCGACACCGGGGTCGACGGTGCCGACGGCCTCGTGGGAGCCGTCGCGAGCGAGCAGGAGCAGCTGGCCCGGGGTGTCGTCGAGGCCGGCGGTGCGCACCACGAACCGGTCCCCGAGGGTGCCGACGACCTCCGTGCGTCCGCCACCGACCACCGGGAGGTCCCCGGTGGCAGCGAGCTCCGTGGGGCGGCCGTCGGCCGGCAGCACGGATACCCGGAGGTCGTCGCCCGATCCCACCACCAGCTCCTCGCCGCTCAGCACCCCTCGTCCTGACCAGAAGCCGTCCGCCCGCGCCTCGGTCAGGTCGCCGTCGGGGCCCCAGCGGGTCAGGCGCCTGTCGCCGGCGATGACGACCAGCCCCGAGTCGCCGACGCCGTGCGCCCGGTCGCCGCGCACCTTCCGGGTCTCCGACCGGGTCGCACCGGGGGCGATGCGGCCGGCGACCGCAGTGAACTGCCCCATCGACGCCTCGGTCCACGACCCGAAGCGTCGTCCGGCCCAACCGATCCACGTGCTCGACGGCGACCAGACGATCGACGTCACCGCGGTGCCCTCCGCACCCGGAAGCGGGACCTCCCGGATCCCCCCGGTCTCCAGGTCGACGACCCGGATCCCGCTGGGGATCGGCTCGGTGGCGGCGTCCTCGCCGAAGACCGCGTAGGAATAGGCGAGCCGGGTGCCGTCGGGGGAGAGCGCGACGTCGGGCTCGGCGAGGCCGTGCGCGACGAGGTCGTTCTTGCCGCCGTAGTGGGGCAGGTCGAGCAGGTGGTAGGCGCCAGTGGCGGCATCGACGACGACCGGGGTCGCGACCATGTCGCCCCCGTGGATCCATGCAGCGGCACCGGGCCCGACGGCGAGGTCGGTCTCGAGGTCGAACGTGCGCGCTGGGACCTCATGGAGCCGGTCGGGCACGCCGAGCGATCCGCTGCCGGCGGCGGGTTCGTCGAGACGGGGCGGCAGTGCGCCCACCAGCCCGTTCGCCAGCCCGGCCACCAGTGCAACGGCGGCCAGCGCCGCGCCGCCCGCCAGCGCGTGGTCGCGTCGCCGGGCACGGCGTGCGCGGGCCCACGTGTCATGGGGGACGTCGACGGTGGGAGCGCCGTCGGCGATCCGGTCGAGCTCGTCGTGCAGACTCATGAGGTCCTCCCGGCCAGGTCGGCGAGCTCGGGGGCCAGCGCGCGCAGGCGCGCGAGCGCCTGCCGGGCCGTGGACTTCACGGTGCCTGCGCCGATGCCGAGCACGGCCGCGGTCTGTACCTCGGTGAGGTCGTCGAAGTAGCGCAGCACCAACACGGTGCGCTGCTTGGCGGTCAACCGCCTCAGCGCATCCTCGAGACTGAGGCGCAGATCGGTGTCGTGGGACGCGGCCGGGGCGTCGTAGCCACCCATCTGGTGTTCGCGCACGTGCCGGCGGCTGCGCCACCAGGAGATGTTCTGGGTGTAGAGGATGCGGCGCACGTATGCCTCGGGGTCACCCTCGATGCGGTGCCAGGACTTGGCGGCCTTGAAGAGGGCCGTCTGGACCAGGTCCTCAGCGAGATGGGCGTCCCCGGTGAGCAGGTACGCCGTGCGCGAGAGTGCCGGCGTGCGGGTCACGACGAACGCGCGAAACGCGTCCTCGTCGTACGTCGACGTCACAGGCGATCCCCCCTCTCACCCCGTCAGACGCTGCTGCGGGGTGATTCGGGGGGCAACCAGTGGAAAAGAAATCAGCGGGCGCGGCGGCCCAGGCGCTCGAGGTCGAGGATGACCACGGAGCGCGGCTCCAGGCGCACCCAGCCACGGGAGGCGAAGTCGGCGAGCGCCTTGTTGACCGTCTCGCGGGAGGCGCCGACCAGCTGGGCGAGCTCCTCCTGGGTGAGGTCGTGGTGCACGTGCACGCCGTCGTCGGCGGTGCGGCCGAAGCGGTCGGCGAGGTCGAGCAGCGCCTTGGCGACACGGCCGGGGACGTCGGAGAAGACCAGGTCGGCGACGACGTCGTTGGCCTTGCGCAGCCGGCTGGCGAGCTGGGTGAGCAGGCCGCGGGCGACGACCGGGCGGCCCTCGAGCCAGCGCAGCAGGTCCTCGTGGGAGAGCGAGGCGAACGAGGCGTCGGTCACCGCGGTCACGGTGGCCGAGCGCGGGCCCGGGTCGAAGAGCGAGAGCTCGCCGAACATCTGGCCGGGGCCGAGGATCGCGAGGAGGTTCTCGCGACCGTCGGAGGAGGTGCGTCCGAGCTTCACCTTGCCGTCCAGGACGACATAGAGCTTGTCTCCGGAGTCGCCCTCGTGGAAGAGCACATCACCACGGCGAAGGCGGGACTCGGTCATCGAGCTGCGCAGCGCCGTGGCGGCCTCGTCGTCCAGCGCACTGAAAAGCGGGGCTTGACGAAGTACGTCGTTGTCCACGGATCCTCCTTCGGTGCGCCCGCCTGGCGTGCGGGCATCGATCGAATCCTACGCGTGCGGTTTCTCACAGCCATATCGGCGCAATAACCGGCGCGCCGCAGCGACCTCGGGAGAGGCTCGCGCGCGCTGCCGGGCGGGGCCGCGTGCGGTGTCATCGCCCCGCCGTACCCTAGGCCCGTGCCCGCTGCCGTACCACTGACGCGCCCCGACACCTCGCTTGTCCGACGCGCCCGCAAGATCGGGCGCGTGCTCGCCGAGACCTACCCCGACGCGCACTGCGAGCTCGACTTCGAGAACCCCTTCGAGCTCCTCGTGGTGACCGTTCTCTCGGCGCAGACCACCGACCGCCGCGTCAACGCCGTGCGCCCGATCCTGTTCGGCGCCTACCCCGACCCGGCGTCGATGGCGCAGGCCGAGCGCGAGGACCTCGAGCGGATCGTGGGCCCGCTGGGCTTCTTCCGGGCCAAGACCGAGGCGCTGCTCAAGCTCTCCGCGGCGCTGGTCACCGACCACGGCGGCGAGGTCCCGGGCCGCCTCGACGACCTGGTGAAGCTGCCCGGCGTGGGCCGCAAGACCGCCAACGTCGTGCTCGGCAACGCCTTCGGCGTCCCCGGCATCACCGTCGACACCCACTTCGGTCGCCTGGTGCGCCGCTTCGGCCTCACCGAGGAGACCGACCCGGTCAAGGTGGAGCACGCGATCGGCGCGCTCTACCCCAAGCGGGACTGGACGATGCTGTCGCACCACGTCATCTGGCACGGCCGGCGCCGCTGCCACGCCAAGCGGCCCGCCTGCGGCGCCTGCCCGGTCGCGCGCTGGTGCCCGTCGTACGGCGAGGGGCCGACCGACCCGGTCGTGGCCGAGGCGCTCGTGCGCACCCAGGGCCCGGCATGAGCAGGCGCCTGCGTGCGGCGTGCGCCGCCGGCGCCCTCCTCGCGACCGCCGCGTTGGCGGGCTGTGCGCCCGGCACGAGCACGACGAGCGGCCCGGCCCGCCCCTCGGAGTCCAACGTCGATGTCGACACCCCGGAGCTGCGCCGCATGAAGGCCGCCGCCGGCGTCGAGGAGTGCCGTCCCGGCACCGCCACCGACGGCGCGCTGCCCGCGGTGAGCCTGCCGTGCCTCGGCGGCGGGGAACGCGTCGACCTCTCCACCCTCGAGGGCCCCCTCGTCATCAACTTCTGGGCCTCCAACTGCGGTCCGTGCCGCAAGGAGATGCCGGCGCTCCAGGAGTTCCACGAGACCTACGGCGACCGGGTCCCCGTGCTCGGGATCGACTTCCTCGACGTGATGCCGGAGGCCGCGATGGAGCTCGTCGAGCGCAGCGGCGTCACCTACCCGCTGATCGCGGACCCGGGCGGGGAGCTGCAGGGCACCGACGTGCGCCCGCTCGCGCTGCCGACCTTCGTGTTCCTGTCCGAGGACGGTGAGGTGACGATGAAGGGCGGCGGCATCCACAGCGCCGACGAGATGGTCGAGCTGGTCTCCGAGCACCTCGGCGTGGACCTGTGAGCTCCTCCGCCGGTCTGCCGGCGTGGCTGCTGCCCGTGCACGAGGCGGCCCAGACCATCGAGGGCCGCTACCTGACCCGCTTCCTTCCCCCCGACTCCGACGACGTACGCCGGGGCGCGGTGCTGATGCTGTGGGGCGAGGGCGAGCAGGGCCCCGAGCTGGTGCTCACCGAGCGCGCCCACGACATGCGCTCGCACCCCGGGCAGGTCTCCTTCCCCGGCGGGTCGCTGGACCCGGGCGAGTCGGTGGTCGAGGCCGCGCTGCGCGAGGCGGAGGAGGAGGTCGGGGTCGACCCGGCGTCGGTCGAGGTCTTCGGCCTGCTGCCCGAGCTGTTCCTGCCGCCCAGCAACTTCGCGGTCACCCCGGTCCTGGGCTGGTGGCGCGAGCAGCACCGCATCGAGGTGGTCAGTCCCGACGAGGTGCACGCGATCCACCACGCCCCGGTCGCGGAGCTCGTCGACCCGACCCACCGGGTGACCGTGCGCCACCCCTCGGGCTACACCAGCCCCGGCTTCCTGATCGGCGCCGACAAGGACGTCATCCTGTGGGGCTTCACCGGCGGGATCATCTCCCGGCTGCTGGACTACCTCGGCTGGGCCGAGCCGTGGGACGCCGCCCGGGTGCAGGTCCTGCCCGACTACATGTTCGCCGGCGACTCCGAGACGCAGCGCAACGCGCGCGCCGGCCTGCTCGACATCTCCGACGAGGAGCGACGCGCCCGGTGAACCCGCTCGACTGGATCCTGGTGGTCCTGCTCGCCCTGTACGCCCTGTCCGGTTATTGGCAGGGCTTCGTCACCGGCGTCTTCGCCACCGCCGGGCTGCTCTGCGGCGGTCTGCTCGGCATCTGGCTGGCGCCGCTGGCCCTCGGGGACGCCGCCCCGTCGCTGCTGGTCTCGATCGGCGCGCTGTTCATCGTCATCCTCGCCGCCTCCCTCGGCCAGGCGCTGCTGCAGTACGTCGGGGCGCGGATCCGCTCGCGCATCACCTGGCAGCCGGTGCGCGCGCTCGACGCGCTCGGCGGCGCGGCGCTCAGCGTCGGCGCCGTACTGCTGGTGGCCTGGGCCCTCGGCGTGGCGGTGTCCGGCACCAGGATCGGGCCGGTCACCTCGCTGGTGCGCGAGTCCACGGTGCTGGCCAAGGTCGACGAGGCGCTCCCGGCCTCCGCGGGCTCGATGCTCGGCACCTTCAACGACGTCGTCGGCACCGGCTTCTTCCCGCGTTACCTCGAGCCGTTCGCCCCGGAGCAGATCGTCGAGGTCGCCCCCGGCAACGAGAAGCTGCTGGGCAGCCCGCGGGTGCAGCGGGCCCAGCAGAGCGTGCTGAAGGTCCGCGGGGCCAACCGCTGCGGTCGCGGCGTCGAGGGCACCGGCTTCCTCTACGCCGACGACCGGCTGATGACCAACGCCCACGTCGTCGCGGGGGTCAGCGACCCGGAGGTCCTGGTGGGCGAGGAGAGCATCCCCGCCGAGGTCGTCCTCTACGACCCGGACCTCGACCTCGCGGTCCTCGCGCTCGACGACCGCGGCCGTCCGGCGCTGGACTTCGACACCTCCGCCGGCCCCTCGGACGCCGTCGCGATCCTCGGCTACCCCCTCGACGGTCCCTTCGACGCCCGTGCCGGCCGGATCCGCGACGAGCAGCGGCTGCGCTCGCCCGACATCTACGGCAACGGGTCGGTGCTGCGCGAGGTGTTCTCGCTGCGCGCGCTGGTGCGCCCGGGCAACTCCGGCGGCCCGGTGCTCGCCCGCGACGGCGACGTCGTCGGCGTCGTCTTCGCGGCCTCGGTCACCGACAGCGACACCGGCTACGCGGTCACCGCCGAGCAGGCGGAGGGCGTCGCGATCGAGGGCATCGCCCGCAGCGCCGAGGTCTCCACCGGCGACTGCGCCAGCTGATCGCCCGGACGCCGGGGCTGCGGGCCGCGCGGCCCCACCCATGACAGGAGCCCGGCCCCGGAGAGTGCTCCGGGGCCGGGCTCGTGTCATGCGCGTGGTGCGGGGGCGAGCGTCAGTGCTGGCCCTTGAGCGCGCGCGGGATCTCGCGGCCCTGCTCGATGGCCTTCGCCGGCGGCTTGACCTGCTTGACCTTCTTGACGCCGATGAAGGCGAGCAGGCCGGCCAGCAGGAGGTAGAAGCCGAAGACGATCAGGAACGCCCAGTGCAGGGACAGCCCGGAGCCGTTCCAGTGGATCAGGTAGGCGATCGCGACCGAGAGCATGATGATCGCAAGGACGGCGATGAAGCCGGCCGCGGCGAACAGGGCGATGCCGACTCCGCCCGCGCGGACGCTGACCTTGAGCTCGGACTTGGCGAGCTGGATCTCCTTGGAGACCAGCGTCGAGATGTCCCGGCTGGCGTCGGCGACGAGCTTGCCGATCGTCGGATCGGCGTCCTTGACCGGTTCGGTGGCCATGTGGCTCCTCTGGCGGTGTGCGTGGCGGTGAGTCCTCGACCCGGCGTGGCGTCGGACAGTGTCACTGACCCTATCGAACGCCTCCCCGTTCGCCCCGCCGGTAGCATCGGGTGCGGTGCGCCGGGAAGTCTGGTCGGCAATGCTGTCCGCACGCCCCCACCTCGAAGAGGCCCCCATGCCCGACCCTCGCTCGACCGCACCCGACTCCGGATCGGACGGTCAGCGCCGCGTCCTGACCCGCCCGAGCTGGCCCGAGTACCAGCGCATCACCGAGATCCTGCGCGCCGAGACGGTCGGCGGCCTGCTCCTCATCGCCGGCGCCGTGCTCGCGCTGGTGTGGGCGAACCTGGCCGGGGACTCCTACTCCTCGCTGCGTGACCTGCACGTCGGCGGGCAGGTCCTCGGCTTCGACCTCGACCTGACCCTGGGGCACTGGGCGGCGGACGGACTGCTGGCGGTCTTCTTCTTCCTGGTCGGCCTGGAGCTGAAGAAGGAGTTCGTCGCCGGGGACCTGCGGCGCCTGGACCGCGCCATCGTGCCGGTGGCGGCCGCGTTCGGCGGGGTCGCCGTACCGGCGGTGCTCTACGTCCTGGTCAACCTCGGCTCCGGCGGGGAGACGCTGCGCGGCTGGGCGATCCCCACCGCGACCGACATCGCGTTCGCGGTGGCGGTGCTGGCGGTCGTCGGATCGCGGCTGCCGTCCGCGCTGCGGCTGTTCCTGCTCACGCTCGCGGTCGTCGACGACCTCGTCGCGATCCTCATCATCGCCCTCTTCTACACCGACGAGCTGGCCGTCGAGCAGCTGCTGTGGGCGCTGATCCCGCTGGCGGCGTTCGGCTGGCTGGTCCAGCGCCGCACCGCGTTCTTCGGGGTGCATGCCTGGGCCGGCGCGGTGCTGCTGGTGCCGCTGGGCGTGCTGGTGTGGGCCTTCTTCCACGAGTCCGGGGTGCACGCGACGATCGCCGGCGTGGTCCTGGGCTTCCTGGTCCCGGTGCTGCGCAAGTCCGGCGGCGAGGGCCCCGGCCTGGCCGAGGTGCTCGAGCACCGGGTCCGCCCGCTGTCGGCCGGGTTCTGCGTGCCGGTCTTCGCGTTCTTCTCCGCCGGCGTCGCGATCGGCGGTGGGGACGGCGGGTTCGGTGCACTGTTCACCGACACGGTCGCCTGGGGCATCGTGATCGGCCTCGTCGTCGGCAAGCCGATCGGGATCCTGGTCGCCACCTGGCTGGTCACCCGCACCCGGCACGCGAACCTGGACAGCGACATCGCCTGGCGCGACCTCGTCGGCATGTCGATGCTCGCGGGCATCGGGTTCACCGTGTCGCTGCTGATCTCCGAGCTCAGCTTCGCGGCGGGCTCGGCGCACTACGACCACGCCAAGATCGCGATCCTGACGGCGTCGGTGCTCGCCGCCGGGTTGTCCGCGCTGGTCCTCGTCCCCCGCAACCGCCACTACCGCGAGCTCGAGCGTCGCGAGCAGGTGGACGAGGACCAGGACGGCATCCCCGACCTGTTCCAGCGGCCCGAGGACCAGCGCGGCTAGGTCACCGCCGCGTGCGGGGCCTCACTCCGAGGAGGCCGAGCCCGACAGCCCCGAGGAGATCAGCTTCATCACCGAGCTGTCGGCCAACGTGGTGACGTCGCCGATCTCGCGGTGCTCGGCGACGTCGCGCAGCAGGCGCCGCATGATCTTGCCCGACCGGGTCTTCGGCAGCTCGGGCACGATCATGATCTGGCGCGGGGTGGCGATCGGGCCGATCTCCTTGCGCACGTGCTGGCGCAGCTCGGTGACGATCTCGCTGCCCTCGCCGGTCTCGTCGGCATCCACCACGAACTCGTCGCGCAGGATCACGAACGCGCAGACCGCCTGGCCGGTGTCCTCGTCCTTCGCGCCCACCACCGCGGCCTCCGCGACCTTGGGGTGCGACACGAGCGCCGACTCGATCTCGGTGGTGGAGAGCCGGTGGCCGGAGACGTTCATGACGTCGTCGACGCGGCCGAGCACCCACAGGTCGCCGTCGGTGTCCTTCTTGGCGCCATCGCCGGCGAAGTAGTAGCCCTGGCTGCGGAAGCGCGACCAGTAGGTGTCGACGTAGCGCTGGTCGTCACCCCAGATCGTCCGCAGCATCGAGGGCCACGGTCGGGTCAGCACGAGGTAGCCGCCGGAGCCGTTCGGGACCGGCTTGCCCTCCTCGTCGACGACGTCCGCGGCCACGCCCGGGATCGCGGTCATCGCCGACCCCGGCTTGCCCGCGGTGACGCCGGGCAGCGGGCTGATCATGATCATGCCGGTCTCGGTCTGCCACCAGGTGTCCACCACGGGGGTGCGGTCGCCGCCGATCACGTGGCGGTACCAGACGTAGGCCTCGGGGTTGATCGGCTCGCCGACCGAGCCGAGGAGCCGCAGGCTGGAGAGGTCCGCACGGTCCGGGATCTCCCGGCCCTGCTTCATGAACGAGCGGATCGCGGTCGGCGCGGTGTAGAAGATCGTGACGCCGAGGTCCTCGATGATCTGCCACCACCGGCCCCGCTCCGGGCTGTCCGGGGTGCCCTCGTAGAGCACCTGGGTGGCGCCGTTCGCGAGCGGGCCGTAGACGATGTAGGAGTGCCCGGTGACCCAGCCGATGTCGGCGGTGCACCAGTAGACGTCGGTCTCGGGCTTCAGGTCGAAGACCGCCCAGTGGGTGTACGCCGTACCGACGAGGTAGCCGCCGGTCGTGTGCAGGATGCCCTTGGGCTTGCCGGTCGTGCCGGAGGTGTACATGACGTAGAGCGGGTGCTCGGCGTCGAAGGCCTCGGGGGTGTGCTCGGAGGAGGCGGCGTCGACGACGTCGTGCCACCACACGTCGACCGCGTCGTCCCAGCCGTCGGCGCCGAGGTCCTGGCCGGTACGGCGGACCACGAGCACCTTCTCGACCGTGTGGCCGCGCTCGGCCGACTTGGCCCGGGCCTCGTCGACGGCCGGCTTCAGGGCGGAGGCGGAGCCGCGGCGGTAGCCGCCGTCGGCGGTGACCACGACCTTCGCCTGGCAGTCCTCCAGGCGCGAGGCCAGCGCGTCGGAGGAGAACCCGCCGAAGACCACCGTGTGCGGGGCGCCGATGCGGGCGCAGGCCAGCATCGCCACGATCGCCTCGGGGATCATCGGCATGTAGATCGCGACGCGGTCTCCGGTCTGCACGCCGAGCTCGGTGAGCGCGTTCGCGGCGCGGGAGACCTCGTCCTTGAGCTGGGCGTAGGTGATGTCGCGGCGGTCGTCGACCGGCTCGCCGACCCAGTGGATCGCGACCTTGTCGCCGCGTCCGGCCTCGACGTGGCGGTCCACGCAGTTGTACGCCGCGTTGAGCTTGCCGCCGACGTACCACTTCGCGAACGGCGGGTTCGACCAGTCCAGCACCTGCTCCCACCGGGTGTCCCAGGTGAGGCGCTCGGCCTGCTCGGCCCAGAAGGCCTCGGGGTCGGCGTCGGCCGTGGCGTAGGCCTCCTCGGTGAGGTTGGCCGCGGCTGCCAGGTCGGCCGGGGGGTCGAACCGGCGGTCTTCCTTCAGCAGGTTGGACAGGGTCTCGTCGCTCACGTCAGCTCCTGTGTCAAAGGGTCGGAACCCAGGTCGGGGAACGGATGGGGGAGTGGCCCCCGCCACAGTAGCGGCGGGGGCCACCGGTGCCCGATGCTCGATCAGTGACCGATCCGGGCGTGGTTCGATCAGTGCTTGATCGCCTTCTCGGCCCCGGCCCCGGTGAGGGCGCGGACCTCGAGCTCGGTGTAGCGGTCCTCGGCGGTGGGCTCGCGCGAGCTCACCGTCCCCAGCCAGCCGAGGAAGAACCCGAGCGGGATGGAGACCAGGCCGGGGTTCTCCAGCGGGAACCAGGAGATGTCGATGCTGGCGGGCAGCAGCGAGAGGTTCTCGCCCTCCGGGCTGACCTTGCCGGAGGTGACCGGCGAGAAGAAGACCAGGCCGACGGCGGAGATCAGGCCGCCGTAGATGCTCCAGATCGCGCCGCGGGTGTTGAAGCGGCGCCAGAACATGTTGTAGACGATCGCCGGCAGGTTGGCCGAGGCCGCGACCGCGAAGGCCAGCGCGACCAGGAACGCGATGTTGAGGTTCTGCGCCGGGATAGCCAGCAGGATCGCCACCAGGCCGATGACGCCGGCCGCGATCCGGGTCACCCGGATCTCCTCGTTCTCGGTGGCGGTCCCGTTGCGGATCACGTTGTTGTAGATGTCGTGGGCCACCGAGGCCGACGAGGTCAGCACCAGGCCGGCGACCACCGCGAGGATCGTCGCGAACGCCACGGCCGCGATCAGTGCCAGCAGGACGGCGCCTCCGGTCGAGCCGGCTCCGCCG
Source organism: Nocardioides ochotonae (assembly GCF_011420305.2). Lineage (NCBI taxonomy): Bacteria > Bacillati > Actinomycetota > Actinomycetes > Propionibacteriales > Nocardioidaceae > Nocardioides > Nocardioides ochotonae. Next base: position 220,965 of record NZ_CP061769.1, read on the forward strand.
CCCACCGCCTCGGCCAGCTTCGGTGAGGCCAGGTTGCCGGCCGCGTCGAGCTTGCTGGTGTCGAGCAGCGCCGCGGCGCCGAAGCCGAGCACCAGCGTGAAGAGGTAGAACACGCCGATCAGGCCGATCGCCCACAGCACCGACTTGCGGGCGTCGCGGGAGGTCGGGACGGTGTAGAAGCGGATCAGGATGTGCGGCAGGCCCGCCGTACCGAGGACCAGGGCGATGCCGAGGCTGAGGAAGTCGAGCTTGCTGGTCAGGTCGGCGCCGTAGCGCAGCCCCGGCTCCAGGAACGCCGCTCCGGCGCCGGACTCGCTGGCGGCGCTGCCGAGCAGGTCGGAGAGGTTGAAGTCGAACTTCGCCAGCACCAGGATCACGATCAGCGCCGAGCCGGCCATCAGCAGCACGGCCTTGACGATCTGCACCCAGGTGGTGCCCTTCATCCCGCCGACGGTGACGTAGAAGACCATCAGGGCGCCGACGACCGCGATCGTGAGGTTCTTGGTGACCTGGCTGTCGACGCCCAGCAGCAGCGCGACGAGCGCGCCGGCACCGACCATCTGGGCCAGCAGGTAGAAGATCGAGACCACGACCGTCGAGGTCGCCGCGGCCATCCGCACCGGCTTCTGGCGCATCCGGAAGGCCAGCTGGTCGGCCATCGTGTAGCGCCCGGAGTTGCGCAGCATCTCCGCGACCAGCAGCAGCGCCACCAGCCAGGCGACCAGGAAGCCGATGGAGTAGAGGAAGCCGTCGTAGCCGTAGAGGGCGATGGCGCCGGAGATGCCGAGGAACGACGCCGCCGACATGTAGTCGCCGCCGATCGCGAGCCCGTTCTGGAAGCCGGAGAAGCTGCGGCCGCCGGCGTAGAAGTCGGCGGTGCCGGAGGACTGTCGGCTGGCCCAGAACGTGATCCCGACCGTCAGCGCGACGACGGCGAGGAACAGCAGCGTGGTGAGGACCTGACTGTCCATCTCAGCCCTCCCGTCCGATGGTGGTGCGGCCCTCGAGGGCGGCGATGTACTCCTCGTCGAGCTGGCGGGCCAGCGGGTCGAGGCGAGCGGAGGAGAAGCGGCTGTAGAGCCAGGCGAGGAGGAAGGTCGTCACGAACTGCAGCAGCCCGAAGACGAGCGCGACGTTGATGTTGCCGATGAGCTTGTGGGCCATGAAGTCCCCGGCCCAGTTGGAGAGGACGACATAGAGCAGGTACCAGACGAGGAACGCCACCGTCGCCGGGAACACGAAGCCGCGGTAGCGGCTGCGCAGCTCGGTGAACTCGGGGCGTTCGTGGAGGTCGTCGTAGATCGGATCGTGGCGCGCGGGCTGGTCGGTGGACACGGGAGCCCCTTCCGGTGAGCGGTGACGTGATCGCCGTCACAGTAGGAGCGCCCACCCCTAGCGCGGCACGACCGGACGCGGGCCGCGCGCTCAGCGGCGCCCGTCGTCGGTGAGCGGTCGGATCGCCGCGACGAGCGGTCACGCCACTCGTCCTCTGGGCGCGGGTGGAGGGTCAGGTCCGGCTCGGCCGATAGTCCGCCACACAGCGGTCGCTCCTGAGGAAGATCACGACACCTGTGTGGCGGACTATCTCGTCGGGGGACTCAGGAGCCGCGCTCCTCCTCCGGGGGTACGCCGAGGGCGACGACCAGCTCCAGCACGCTCCGCGGGTCGGTGAGCCGGTCCCCGAAGAGCTCGCGCAGCTGCCCGACGCGGTAGCGGACGGTCTGCGGGTGCACGAACAGCTCCTCGGCGACGGCGTCGCGGCGGCCCTGGTGCAGCAGCCACGAGCGCAGCGTCTCGGTGAGCCGGGCGGCGGTCGCGGGGCGCAGGTCGGCGAGCGGGGCCAGGGCGCGGGCGCGCAGCTCGGCCAGCGCCTCGGGGTCGGCGGTCAGCACCAGCTCGGGCAGGTGGTCCTCGGTGTCGCCGCCATCGGGGAGCAGGCCGCTGCCGAGGGCCCGGCGCGCGCGCTCCAGCGAGACCCGCACCGCCGTCCACGGCTGGGCGGGACCGGCCACCGCGCCGGTCGCCTTCAGCGCCTTGGACAGCGTGCCGCGGGCGTGGCCGTGCACGTCGGGGACCAGCACGAGGGTGCGGCCCGGCAGGCCCGCGACGTCCTCGGAGTACTCCAGGGTGCCCGGCGGCAGCGCCGTGAGCGCGCGGCGTACCTCCGCCTCGGGCACCAGCACCGCGGTCAGCGTCGTCGGCGGCTCCCACAGCGCGGTGGCCGCGGCCTCGCGGACCGCCTCGAGGGAGCTGTCGCTCAGCAGCAGGTGGATCATCCGGTCGCGCAGCCGCTGGCGCAGCAGCCGCGAGCTGGTGAGCTCGTCGGTGTGCCCGGCCACGCTGGCCGCGGAGAGCTCGTCGATGTAGGCGAACACCACCCCAGCCAGTCCGGCCACCAGGTCGGCGGGGGCGTCGAGACGCACCGCGGTCGCCGAGATGTGCTCCCAGCAGACCCGGGCGCCGATGCGGAAGGCCGCGAGCAGCGCGTCGACCGTGCGTCCGCTGCGCGCCTCGCCGCGGCCGAGCTGGTAGGAGTAGTCCTTCGCCAGGGCGGTCGGCTCCGCGGCGTTCTCGACCTCCTGGTCGAGCAGGTCCACGAAGCCGGTCAGCGCCAGCTGCACCGAACGGCGGATCTTGGCGCCCATCGGCCCGCTGAGCGCGTTCGCATAGCTCGGCACCTCCGCGATGATCGTGCGGACGGCGAGCGCCGCGACGTCGGGCAGCCGCTCGCGCAGCGCCGCGACCAGCGGGGCGGGGTACGCCGGGATCTCGGTCATCGCGCTCGATCCTAGGGCGCGTCAGGCCCGGTCGAGCCCGAGCGCCTCCGGCGCGTGGAGGCGCACCATCAGCTGCCGGGTGTGGGGCGGGACCCGGCCGGGGGTGAGCAGGCTGCCGGCGATCATCGCGGCCGCGGCCAGCGGCACCGTCCACGCGGCAGGTTGGGCGAGCAGCACGCCGCCCCAGCCGCCGACGGGCTCGCCGGCGAGGGTGTGGGCCACCGCGACCGCCGAGCCGAGCCCGCCGAGCACCAGGCCCGCGATGGCGCCGACGTCGGTGAGCCGCCACCACCAGATGCCGAGCAGCAGCAGCGGCCCGAACGTCGAGGCGGCCACGGCGAAGGCCAGCCCGACGACGCGCGCCACCCCGACGTGCGGGGCGGCCAGCGCGGTCAGCACCGGCACCGACACCGCGAGCACCGCGCCCAGGCGGAACGCGGTGACCCCGTCGATGCGGCGCCCGCGCGGCCCGCGGCTGGTGACGTCCTGGCTCAGCACGCCGGCGACCGCGATCACCAGGCCCGAGGCGGTGGACAGGAACGCCGCGAACGCGCCGGCCGTCACCAGCCCGGTGAGCACCTCGCCGCCCAGCCCGGAGAGCATCAGCCGCGGCAGCTCCAGCACGATCACGTCCGTGGCCGGTCCGGTCTGCTCGGGCGCGTAGACGCGGCCGAGCGCGCCGTACACCGGGGGCAGCAGGTAGAAGCCGCCGAGCAGCGCCAGCACCACGAGCGTCGTACGACGCGCCGCCCGCCCGTCGGGGTTGGTGTAGAACCGCACGACCACGTGCGGCAGGCCCATCGTGCCCAGGAACGTCGCCAGGATCAGCGAGTACGTCGTGTACAGCCCGGCCCCGCCGCCGTCGCCCGCGAGCGGGGCCGACCATGCGGTGTCGCCGCCTCCGCGGGCGCCGGGCGAGCCGTCGCCGAGCCACACCGCCAGCAGGACCGCCAGCGGCACGAGGAGCGCGGTGAGCTTGAGCCAGTACTGGAAGGCCTGGACGAAGGTGATGCTGCGCATCCCGCCGGAGGTGACGTTGGCCAGCACGATCACCCCCACCAGCACCGGCCCCACCCAGCTCGGTGCACCGATCGCGGAGCGCAGCGTGATGCCGGCGCCCTGGAACTGCGGCAGCAGGTAGAGCCAGCCGATCGCCACCACCAGCAGCGAGCACATCGCCCGCACCGGGCGGGAGGCCAGCCGCGCCTCGGCGAAGTCGGGCAGCGTGTAGGCGCCGCTGCGGCGCAGCGGCGCGGCGACGAGCACCAGCAGCACGAGGTAGCCGGCGGTCCAGCCGATCGGGTACCAGAGCATGTCGGCGCCGAAGGCCAGCACCAGGCCGGCGACACCGAGGAACGAGGCCGCCGAGAGGTACTCGCCGCTGATCGCGGAGGCGTTGAGGCGCGGGTTGACCGAGCGGGAGGCGACCATGAAGTCGCTGGTCGTGCGCGAGATGCGCAGCCCCCAGGTGCCGATCGCGAGGGTGGCCACGGTGACTGCGGTGATCGCGACGATGCCGGGCACCGCGTCGAGGCTGCTCACTCCCCGGCCTCGCTCATCAGCTCGGCGAACGCCCGCTCGTTGCGCTCCGCGCGGCGGACGTACCACCAGCCGAGGACGACCAGGAACGGGTAGACGAGCACGCCCAGCACCAGCCAGGACAGCGGCATCCCGGCGACCTCGACGTCGGCGAGGGAGGGGATCAGGTGGAAGGCGAGCGGCAGCAGCCCGACGGTGAGCAGCAGGACGGTGAGCACCCGCAGCGCCAGCCAGAGCTGCTCGCGCAGCAGCGAGCCGAGGTAGAGGCTCCCGAGCCGGGTGCCGGCGTCGATGGCCCCGGCCCGCGACGGGGAGGCGGTACGCCGCCGGGGCGGGCCGGTCACGCGGACGCGCGCCGGGCGCGAGGTCTCGCTCACGGGCGCGGCTCCGAGGCCCGGCGCAGCAGCAGGTCGCGCAGCTCGCGGGTGTGGCGCCGGCTGACCCCGAGCGCGGGGCCACCGGGCCCGCCGACGACCACCGTGCAGCGCCCGGCGTCGGTGCGGACCTCCGTGACGTGGGCCAACGAGACCAGCAGCGAGCGGTGGATGCGCACGAACCCGGCCGGGCCCCACTCCTCCTCCAGCTGGGAGAGAGGGATCCGCACCAGGTGCGAGGCCTCGCCGGTGTGCAGCCGCGCGTAGTCGCCCTGCGCCTCGACGTGGGTGATGTCGGCGCGGCGGACGAACCGGGTGACGCCGCCGAGCTCGACGGGCACCTGGAGGTCGCCGTTCGCCGGCCGGTCGCCGCCGCCGTCGGCGACGCCGGCGACCCGGCGCACCGCCTCGGTGAGGCGTTCGGCGCGTACCGGCTTGAGCACGTAGTCGACCGCGTGCAGCTCGAAGGCCTCCACCGCGTGTGCCTCGTGGGCGGTGACGAAGACGATCGGCGGCGGGGTGCGGAACCGGGCCAGCACCTGGGCCAGCTCGAGCCCGGTCAGGCCGGGCATCTGGATGTCGAGGAACACCGCGTCGACCTCGGTCTCGCGCAGCGTGCGCAGGGTCGCGGTCGCGGAGTCGCAGGTCAGCACGCTCGCGACCCGCGGGTCGCGGCCCAGCAGCCAGGACAGCTCGTCGAGGGCGGGGCGCTCGTCGTCGACGACCAGGACGCGCAGGCCACTCACACCTGCACCCCCGGCGCGAACTTCGGCACCCGTACGACGACGCGGGTGCCGGCGCCCGGCGCGGTCTCGACGACCAGGCCGTGCTCGTCGCCGTAGGCGTTGCGCAGCCGGGCGTCGACGTTGCCGAGCCCGACCGCGTCGAGGTCCGGCTCGCCCGCGAGCGCGCGGCGTACCCGGTCGGGGTCCTCGCCGATGCCGTCGTCCTCGACCTCGATCACGCACTCCCGGCCGCGGTCGCTGGCGGTGATCTGGATCCGGCCGCCGGCGTCGCTGCCCTCGAGGCCGTGGCGCACGGCGTTCTCCACGAGCGGCTGGATGCACAGGAACGGCACCGCGACCGGCAGCACCTCGGGGGCGATGCTCAAGGTGACCTGGAGGCGGTCGCCGAAGCGGGCCTGCTCGAGGAGCAGGTAGCGCTCGATGCTGCGCAGCTCCTCGGCCAGGGTCGTGTACTCGCCGTGGCGGCGGAAGGAGTAGCGGGTGAAGTCGGCGAACTCCAGCAGCAGCTCGCGGGCCCGGTCGGGGTCGGTGCGCACGAAGCTGGCGATCGCGCCGAGGGAGTTGTAGATGAAGTGCGGGCTGATCTGGGCCCGCAGCGCGCGCACCTCGGCCTCCATCAGCCGGGTGCGCGAGGCGTCGAGCTCGGCCAGCTCGAGCTGGCTGGAGACCCAGGCGGCGACCTCGTCGGTGGCGCGGGCCAGGCCGGCGGTGGGGTACGGCGCGAAGGCCAGCAGCGAGCCGACGATCCGCTCGTCGACGACCAGCGGGCTGGCGATCGCGGTCCGCACGGGGCAGCCGGGCTCGGTGCAGGGCAGGTCGGCCCGCTCGAAGCTGCGGGTGCCGCCGGCCTCGGTGGTGGCGGCCACCAGGCGGGGCACCCGGTCGGCGTGGTGCTGCCCGGCGCCGTCCCAGGCGAGCACGGAGACGGGGTCGGTGATCGCGAGGGCGGGGGTGCCGAGCAGGGAGCGCAGGTGCCGGATCGAGCGCTGGGCGCTGTCGGCGGTGAGCCCGGCGCGCAGGGCGGGGCTGGCCAGCGAGGCCTGATGGAGCGTGCGGAACGTCGCGCGGTCGGCCTCCGTGCCCAAGTGCCGACGGCGCCACGGACGACTGGTCGGGCCCCTCATGGCCTCATCCTGACCGCACCATGCCCTCCCCATGCGTCTCCCCGCCCCGCGAGTCGCGCAACCACCAGGGCCGACTCGGCGAAGGGGGTCAGCGGAAGTCGATGAGGAGGAGGTCGGTGTCGGTGCCGTCGAGGGGGCCGGAGGGGGCCTGCTTGCGTGGTGAGCGGTGGGTGTGGGGATCGTCGGGCGGCGGCGCGGGGTCGGAGCCGAAGCCGACCGCCGGCGTCCGGCCGGGGCCCTCGGTGACGGTCGCGCGGTAGCAGCGCGCGGTGTAGGGCAGCTGCATGCCGTCGACCCCGCGGCGGCCGTAGTCGTCGTAGAGCTCGACCACCTCGGCGAGCTTGGCCTCGCGCTCGGCCTCCTCGAGGGTGGCGATGTTGGAGCGCGAGCAGGCCAGGTCGACCACGCTCGTCCGGTCGAGGCGCTGCCAGTGCCGGAACGCCGCCTCCTCCACGAACCCGAAGTGCGGCGACATGACCACCGCCTGCGCCAGGTCGTCGCGCTGCTCCTGGTCGCCGATCAGCCGGCTCAGCCGACGCACCCAGGGGATGGTGAGGTCGGGCTGGTTCCACACCAGCGCGAGCCGCCCGCCGGGGCGCAGGACCCGCGCGATCTCGGGCAGGGCCTGGTCGGCGTCGAACCAGTGGAAGGCCTGCGCGCACGCCACCACGTCGACGGAGCGGTCCGCCACCGGCAGGTCCTCGGCCGCCGCGACCGCGGTGCGTACGTCGGGGAGCCGGGCGGAGAGACGGGCCAGCATCTCCTCGTCGGGATCGGTGGCGAGCACGTCGTGGCCACGCTCGACGAGCCGCGTGGTCAGCAGCCCGGTGCCCGCGCCGAGCTCGAGCACCGTGGCGGGCCGCTCGCCGGTCAGCCAGGAGACCGCGGCCTCCGGGTAGGAGGGGCGGCCGCGGTCGTAGGAGTCGGCCACGGAGCCGAACGAGCGGGCTGGAAGGTCACTCATCCCCTCGACCCTAACCCCGCGGCGGGTCCCCAGTAGCGTGTCCCGGCGTGAGCTCCGATCGTCGCGCCGACCCGCCCGCCGCGGCCCTCGAGGCGCTGGCCGCGCTCGAGGGCGTCCCCAGTGCGTACGCCGCCGCGCGCGACGGCATCGACGTGATGCTGCGCGACCGCGGGCTGCGGCGCACCTCGCCGGAGACGACCGCGGAGTCGCTGCTGCGCGGCGCCCACGCCAGCGGCGTGCTCGAGGGGTCGGCCTCCACCCTCGCCGAGGTGCGTGCCGGTGAGGGCGACGCGATCGCCACCGACGCGGTGCGGGTCTCGGCGATGCTGCTCTCGGTGGTGCCGACGCTGCGCCAGGCGCCGCTGCAGGCGCTCGCGCGCGTCCACGCGGTGGCCGCCGGGGCCTCCCTGCCCGAGGACCGCCTGGGCCGCCCGCGCGACGCGGAGTCCGCCCAGCGGCTGCGCGGCGTGGCCGACCTGCTCACCGCCCGCACCAGCGCGCCCGCGCTGCTCGTGGCCGCGGTCGTGCACGCCGAGCTCGCCACCTCGACCCCGTTCGCCTCCCACAACGGCATCGTCGCGCGGGCCGCCGAGCGCCTGGTGCTCGTCGCGCGCGGCGTGGACGAGAAGTCGCTGGTCGTCCCGGAGGCCGGTCACCTGGCCCTGCGCGCGGCGTACGAGTCCAACCTGCGGGGGTACGCCGACGGCGGCCGCGCCGGCGTCCACGCCTGGGTGCTCTATGCCGCCGAGGCGTACGCCGCGGGCGCTGAGGCGAGCCCACTGCGGCGAGCCGCGGAATAGCCACCGCGGGGGCCGCCGGAGGAGCCCCCTGACGGGCCCGGAGGAGCCACTGACGAGCAAGTGGCGTTCGGTCCTCGGGAACCGAACGCCACCGCTGACACGTGGACCGCCGGTTAACAGGCGTGCGCGTTCCAACTGCTGCGTCCGGGATCCGGATCGATCAGCGCCCATGAGGAAGGGTAGGTCGCCGCGTGGGTTCCGCGGACCACGTGTGAGTCTGTGCTCTTGTGAATCTCTGTCTACGCCGGTTCGCTCGCGGGTTCAAGGGTTGACTTCGCGGCCCCTGCGTGGGTGCAGGGGCCGCGAGCCGGATCCGCTCAGTCGATGAGGCCGGGCTCCACGATCGAGGCGAAGTCGATCTTCTCGGGCAGCTCGCCGAGCTCGTGGAACAGGTCGGCGAGCTCCTGGGTCTGGGCGATGATCTCGTCGCTGACCGGGATCACGTCGGAGGCCTTCTGGGCGGCGACCACGGTGGTCGTGCTGGCCGGCAGGCCGGACTCGGTGGCCCACGCCTCGCCCCACTCCTCGGGGTTCTCCACGGCCCAGGCCAGGCCCTGGGACAGGCGGTCGACGAAGTCGGCGACGAGCTCGCGGGTCTCGGGGTCCTCGAGCGCCTCGGTGGAGGCGATCTCGAACTGGGTGCCGAACTCGTCGGGACGCCCGCCGGTGATCGCGACCGCGCCCTCCTCCTGGACCGCCTGGGTCACGAACGGGTCCCAGACCACCCACGCATCGACCGCGCCGGAGGTGAAGGCCGCGAAGCCGTCGGCCGGCGCGAGGTAGTTGGCGTCGATGTCGTCGAAGGTCAGCCCGACCCGGTCCAGCGCACGGGCGAGCAGGCCGTGGGCGGAGGTGCCGCGGCCGACCGCCACCCGCTTGCCCTTCAGGTCCGCGACGTCCTTGATGTCGGAGTCACCGGTGACCAGGATGGAGTTCTCATGGGAGTCGCGCTCCTGGACCGCCGCCACCACCTTGAAGTTCGCGCTGGAGGCGGCGCCGATGATCGGCGGGGCGCTGCCGACCCAGGCGACGTCGATCTGGTCGGCCGAGGCGGCCTCGACGATCGGCGGGCCCGAGGTGAACTCCGCCCACTCGATCTCGTAGTCGAGGTCGTCGAGCAGGCCGGCGGCGTCGAGGACGGCGCGGATGCCGTCCTTCTGCACGCCGACGCGCAGCACCGGTCCGTCCTCGGAGCTGGTGTCGTCACCGCCGCAGGCGGCCAGCGCCGAGACGCTCAGGCCGAGAGTGGCGACGAGGGCCGCGGTACGGCGGGCACGGGTGGTTCGGGGCATGGGGCTTCTCCTGATGGGTGGGTGGCGCGCGCCGACGCCGACGCGTCGGGGTGCTGCGAGTGGTGGCTGCGAGCGGTGGGGGAGAGCGGGAGCGGCGTCAGAGCGGGGCGGAGTCGTCGCGTACGCCGAGCAGGGAGAGGAGCTCGACGCGGCGGGCGACGATCTCGGGGTGGTCGCGACGCCGCGGCATCGGCAGGTCCAGCCGGTCGTCGTGCACGACGCGGCCCTCGTGGAGCACGAGCACCCGGTCGGCGAGCAGCAGCGCCTCCTCGACGTCGTGGGTGACGAGCAGGACGGCGGGCTGGTGGCGCTGGCACAGCGCCTGCACGAGCTGCTGGGCGGAGATCCGGGTCAGCGCGTCGAGGGCGCTGAACGGCTCGTCGAGCAGCAGCAGGTCGGGCTCGCGGACGAGCGCGCGGGCCAGCGCGACGCGCTGGCGCTGGCCGCCGGAGAGCTCCCGGGGCCAGGCGTCCTCGCGACCGGCCAGGCCGACCTCGGCGAGCATCTCGCGGCCGTGGGCCTCGGGGTCCGCGCCACGGTGGCCCAGGACGACGTTCTCCAGCGCCCGGCGCCACGGGAACAGGCGCGGGTCCTGGAAGACGACGGCGGGCGCGCTGCCGGTGCGGATCTCGCCGGTGGCACCGTCGTCGAGGCCGGCCAGGATCCGCAGCAGGGTGGACTTGCCGGACCCGGAGTGGCCGAGCAGGGCCACGAACTCGCCGGGGGCGATGTCGAGGTCGATGCCGGCGAGCACCTCGGTGTCGCCGAAGGCGCGACGTACGCCGCGGACCCGGACGACCTGCTCGGTGGTGGTGGTGGTCATGCGCGGACTCCTTCGTCGCGCCAGCGCAAGGCGCGGCGTTCGAGGGCCCGGACGACCAGGTCGGTCAGCAGGCCGAGGACGGCGTAGCAGAGCAGGCCCACGACGATCACGTCGGTGCGCAGGAAGTCGCGGGCGTGGTTGATCAGGTAGCCCAGGCCGGCGCCGGCGTTGATCTGCTCGGCGACGATCAGTGCGAGCCAGGCGACGCCCAGCGACTGGCGCAGGCCGACGAGCGCCCCGGGCAGCACCGAGGGCAGCACCAGGTGGCGGGCCTGCTCCCACCGGGTGAGGCGCAGCGAGATCGCGGCCTCCTTGAGGTCGGGGTCCACGCCGCGCAGCGCCGCCACCAGGTTGAGGTAGAGCGGCACCACGACGCCGAGGGCCACCAGGTAGATCTTGGGCTCCTCCTTGATCCCGAACCAGACGATGAACAACGGGATCAGGCCGAAGAGCGGCAGCATCCGCACCATCTGCATGAGCGGGTCGATCAGTGCGTCACCGAGCCGGGACAGGCCGACCGCGAGGCCGAGCACGACGGCGGCGAGGGCGCCGAAGGCGAAGCCCAGCGCGGCGCGGCGCGTCGAGACCAGGAGCGCGTCGACGAGCTCGCCGCTGCGGTAGAGCTCCGCGGTCGTGCCGGCCAGCTCGCGGGGGGCGGGCAGCACGTCGGGGTCGAGCAGGCCGGTCGAGGAGGCGACCTGCCAGAGCACCACCAGCGCCAGCGGGCTGACCCAGCGCAGGGCGGTCCAGGAGGCGCCGGTGCGTCGGCGGCGGGCACGGGGGGAGGTGCTCGGGCTGCCCGAGTCCGGTGCGGAGGGTCCCGGAGCGGGTCCGAGGATCAAGGCTGTCGTCACAAATGATGAATATAGCCAAATTACTAGTGTTTGAGTGTGCGTCTCACGCCGTGTCGGCCGTCGGCCGCTGGTGACGAGCGGATGGCGGCCGGGTCAGGCCTCGATGCGACGCCGGCGGGCATTGGCCCACAGCGCCCCGCCGACCGCGACCACGCCGCTGACCGCGAGAGCGGCGAGGGCGGGCCTGACCGGGGGGAGCACCCGGCTGCGCAGGGTCACCGGGCGGTTGAAGACGAGCACCGGCCAGTCGCGCTCGGCAGCGACCCGGCGCAGCTCGCGGTCGGGGTTCACGGCGTACGCGTGCCCCACCGCCTCGAGCATCGCCACGTCAGTGACCGAGTCGCTGTAGGCGTAGCACTCCGCGAGGTCGTAGCCGTGCTGCTCGGCGAGCTCGCGGATCGCGCGGGCCTTCTCCTCGGCGTAGGCGTAGAAGGCGATCTCGCCGGTGTACTTGCCGTCCTGGACCTCCAGGCGGGTCGCCACGACGGTGTCGGCGCCCAGCAGCTCGCCGATCGGCTCGACGACCTCGGCGCCGGAGGCGGACACGATCACCACGTCGCGCCCGGCCGCGTGGTGCTCCTCGATCAGCGACACCGCCTCGTCGTACACGAGCGGGTCGACGATCGTGTGCAGCGTGTCGGCGACGATCTCCTTGACCGTCGCGACGTCCCAGCCGGCGCTGAGCTGGGAGAGGAACTGCCGCATCTTCTCCATCTGGTCGTGGTCGGCGCCGCCGACCAGATAGACGAACTGGGCGTACGCCGAGCGCAGCACTGCGCCGCGGGAGATCAACCCGCCCGCTTGGAACGGCTTGCTGAACGCAAGCGTGCTCGACTTGGCGATGATCGTCTTGTCGAGATCGAAGAAGGCCGCTGCTCGGCTGGTCGCCATGACCCCATCGTAGGGACATCGCCTCGCCATCGGGCCGGGTCGGGCGCACAGGCGCGGCTCGGGAGCGTTCCGTCCACAGCCGGCCGGCCTCGCCGCGGCGGCCGGGGGCGGCCCGGGGCAGCGTCGCAGCCATGAGCGCTCCCCTCTTCATCACCGCCGACGCCCAGCTGCACGAGGAGCTGTTCCGGCTCGCCGCCGCCGCCGGGATCAGCCCCGACCACGCCAGCGACGCGGCCTCCGCGCTGCGCCGCTGGTCGAGCGCGCCGCTGGTGCTGCTCGGTGCCGACCTCGCCGAGGAGATCGCCGCCCTCGGCCCGGTCCGGCGCGCCGGGGTGCACGTCGTGATCTGCGGGCACCCACCCGACGAGCTGTTCCGCACCGCGCTGGCCGTGGGTGCCGAGAACGTCGCGGAGCTGCCGCGCTCCGACACCTGGGTCACCGAGGCCCTGACCGACCTGGGCGAGACCGCCCGCCCGCGCGGCACGATGGTCGGGGTGATCGGGGGCTCCGGTGGCGCGGGGGCGACCACGTTCGCGTGCGCGCTGGCCCAGGTCGCCGCCCGCCGCGGCCCGGTGGTCGTCGTCGACGCGGACCCGCTCGGTCCCGGCGTCGACCGGGTGCTGGGCCTGGAGGACCGCGACGGCATCCGGTGGGACGCGCTGTGCCAGACCACCGGCCGGCTGAGCGCCCGCTCGCTGCGCGAGGCGCTGCCGCGGCGCGAGGGGCTGGGCGTGCTGACCTGGCATGCCGGCACCCAGGGGCCGTTGCCTGCGTTCGCGGTGCGCGAAGCGGTCTCGGCGGCCCAGCGCGGCCACGCCACGGTCGTCGTCGACCTGCCACGGACCGTGGACCCGCTGGTGGAGGAGGTCTGCGCGCGCTGCGACCTGGTGCTGGTCGTGGCGGTGCCGTCGGTGGTCGGCCTGGCCTCCGCCGCGCGGCTCTGTGGCCGGTTCGCGGACCGCTCCGCGCTGCGGCTGGTGGTGCGCGGCGCCGGGATGGACCCGCGCCAGGTGGCCCGGGTCACCGGGGTGCCGGTGCTGGCGACGATGGGGCAGCAGCGCGGTCTCGCGGAGGCCATCGACCTCGGTCTCGGTCCGGTGCGCACCCGCCGGGGACCGCTCGGCCGCGCAGCCGCGGAGGTGCTGGCCCGGCTCGCGCTGACGACGGCGGCCGCGTGAGCGCCCTGCCGATCGGTCCCGGCGGCACCGACGCCGACGTCGACCGGGTCCGCGACCGGCTGGCCGCCCGGCCCGGGGAGCTGACCCCGCACCGGGTGGCCGAGGCGCTGCGCGAGACCGGACGCCCGGTGGGTGACGCAACGGTCCTGGCGGTCTATGAGTCGCTGCGCCGCGACGTCGTCGGCGCCGGGCCGCTCGAGCCGCTGCTGCGCCTGCCCGGGGTCACCGACGTGCTGGTCAACGGTCCCGACGCGGTCCACCTCGACCGCGGCGCCGGACTCGAGCTCACCGCGGTCAGGTTCCCCGACGACACCGCCGTACGCCGCCTCGCCCAGCGCCTCGCCGCCGCGGCGGGGCGCCGCCTCGACGACGCCACGCCGTACGCCGACGTCCGGCTGGCCGACGGCACCCGGTTCCACGCGGTGCTCTCCCCGGTCTCGCGGCCAGGCACCGTGGTGTCGCTGCGGGTGCCGCGCCGCGAGCACTTCTCGCTGGAGGAGCTGGTGCGGCGCCACGCCCTGAGCCCCGAGGGCGGGCGGCTGCTGGAGGCGGTGGTGGCGGCCCGGCTCGCGTTCCTGGTCAGCGGCGGGACCGGCACCGGCAAGACCACGCTGCTCGCGGCGCTGCTGTCCGCGGTGCCGCCGGGGGAGCGGCTGGTGCTGGTCGAGGACTCCTCCGAGCTGCGACCCGCGCACCCGCACGTCGTCGGTCTCGAGGGCCGACCGGCCAACGTCGAGGGCGCCGGCGCGATCGACGTGCGCACCCTGGTGCGCCAGGCGCTGCGCATGCGCCCGGACCGGTTGGTGGTCGGGGAGGTCCGGGGCGGCGAGGTGGTCGACCTGCTGGCCGCGCTCAACACCGGCCACGAGGGCGGATGCGGCACCCTGCACGCCAACTCCGCCGCCGACGTCCCGGCCCGTGTGGAGGCCCTCGCGCTGGCTGCGGGGCTGGACCGGGCAGCCGCCCACGGGCAGCTGGCCTCCGGGATCGACCTGGTGCTCCACCTGGTGCGCGGGCGCGACGGCGTACGCCGGCTGCGCGAGGTCGCGCTGCCGCGCCGCGAGCCCGACGGCCTGGTGGTGATGGAGACGGCCGTGTCCTTCGAGCCGGGCGGGCGCTCCCGGACCGGTCCGGGCGCCGACCGGCTGGGCGACCTGCTGGACCGGTCCACGTGAGCGCGGCGGCGCTGGTCGCGGCGGGCTGCGCCGCACTGGCTGTGGCGCTCTTGGTGCGCCCCGGCCCGGCTCTCCCCCGGCGGTCGCGGCGACCAGGGGTGCCGGCACTGGGCCCGCTGGTCGCGTTCGGCGTCGCCGTCGTCGCCGTAGACGCCCCCGGCCGCTGGATCGCCCTGTGCGCGGTCGCCCTCGGCTGTGCGGGCGGTACGGCGGCGCTGTGGCGGCGCCGGCGTGCGCGCATCGCCGCCGCGCACACGGGCCGGCGGGTGCTGGAGTCCTGCGAGCAGCTCGCCGCCGAGCTCAGCGTCGGGCAACCGCCCGGCCGCGCGCTCCAGCGCGCCGGGGAGGCGTGGCCGGTCCTCGGCCCGGTCGCCGAGGCGTTCCGGGTGGGCGCCGACGTGCCGCGCGCGCTCCGCGTGACGGCGGGGACCCCGGGTGCGGGTGACCTGCGCCTGCTCGCCGCCGCCTGGCAGGTCTCCCAGCGCACCGGGCAGGGGCTCGCCGACGCGGTCGACCGGGTCGCGGCCGGGCTGCGCGCGGCGCAGACCACGCGCCGCGTCGTGGACGGGGAGCTGGCCTCGGCGCGGGCGACCGCGCGGCTGGTGGCGGGCCTCCCGGTGCTGGCGCTGGCGATGGGCTCGGGCGCGGGCGGCGACCCGGTGGGCTTCCTGTTCGGCCACCCGCTCGGCATCGCGTGCCTGGCCGCCGGGCTCGGCTTCGGTCTGCTCGGGCTGTGGTGGATCGAGGCCATCGCCCGCGACGTCGACCGGGCGTGCTGAGCATGGGCGCCGCCGTCCTCGCCGCCGCGCTGGCCGC
This sequence comes from Nocardioides ochotonae, assembly GCF_011420305.2. Classification (NCBI taxonomy): domain Bacteria; kingdom Bacillati; phylum Actinomycetota; class Actinomycetes; order Propionibacteriales; family Nocardioidaceae; genus Nocardioides; species Nocardioides ochotonae. The sequence continues at coordinate 236,318 of NZ_CP061769.1, forward strand.
CGGTGCGGCCGCCGCGCTCGTGCTGCCCGCGAGACCCGCCGCGCGACGTGTCTCCCCCGGCCCCCGCGCCCCCGCCGCAGCGGCGGGCCCGCCCTCCGCCGCGGACGGCTGGATGCTGCGCGGGCGCCCGCTGTGGTGCCTGCTGGCCGGGGTGGCGGCGGCGGTCTTCGTCGGCGGCGGGCCGGGTCTGGTGGCGGGTGTGGGCGGCGCTGCGGCGGCCTGGGTGGGGATCGGCCGGGCCGAGCCCCCGGCCCGCCGCCGGGCGCGGGAGGCGGTGCTCGCCGACCTCCCGCACGTCGTGAGCCTCCTCGGTGCGGCCCTGCGCTCCGGGACGCCGCCGGGCGCCGCGGTCGCCGCCGTGTGCGCCGCGCTGCCCGGAGCGGCCGCCGACCGGCTCGCCCCGGTCTCGGCCCGCCTCGCGCTCGGGGTGGAGCCGGGAGCTGTGTGGCAGAGCCTCGCCGACGACCCGGAGCTGGCCCCGCTCGGCCGGGCGATGGCGCGCGCCCAGGCCACCGGGACCCCGGTCGTGCGCACGGTGGAGCGGCTCGCCGACGAGCTCGCCGGCTCCGCCCGCGCCGCGGTCGAGGACCGGGCCCGTGCGGTCGGCGTCCGCGCCGCGCTGCCGCTCGGGCTCTGCCTGCTGCCCGCGTTCGTTCTGGTCGGCATCGTCCCGCTCGTGGCCGGGATGCTCGGCACCCTCGGTCTGTGAGCCCCGCCGCGCCCTGACGAGCCCTGATTGGCGGCTGCGCGGGCCGCCAGTCGTCCACCGGCGCCGGCCCGGCACCGGGTTCCACAGCGGCGCCGGCGACCCCGGCCGGCGGGGGCCGCGCGGTCGCAGTCTCGGGGCAGGAGGCCACGCCGTGGCCGCAGAAGGAGGACCCATGCGACACCTGCCCACCCCCAGGCCCGCGCGCGACGAGCGCGGGATCACGACCGCCGAGTACGCCGTCGGCACGGCCGCCGGCGCCGGACTGGCCGGCCTGCTCTACAAGCTGCTCACCGGCGGGTTCGGCGACAGGCTGCTCAAGACCCTGTTCGACCACGTGCTCGGCCTGCTGGGCATCGGATGAGGGCGGCCGGCTCCCGGTGGTCGCGCCGTCGCGGGCGCGGCGACCGCGGTGCGGCCACCGCGGAGCTGGCGCTGGTGCTGCCGCTCCTGGTGGCGGTGACGATCGGCCTGGTGTGGCTGCTCTCCGCGGGGCTGGCCCAGGTGCGCGCGGTGGACGCGGCGCGGGAGACCGCACGGATGGCGGCCCGCGGCGATCCCGACGCCGAGGCACTGGGCCGCGGACGCGCGGTGGCCGTGGCCGGCAGCGAGGTGACCCTGGTCCGGGCCGGCGGCGAGGTGCGGGTGGCCGTGCGGGGCACCGTCCACGGTCCCGGTGGCCTGTTCGGCGCGCTGCCGGGCATCCGGGTCGGCGCCGAGGCAGTGGCGGTCGACGAGGGGGCCGCCCCGTGATAGGCGCCGTGAGCCGCGACGAGCGCGGCGGGGCGAGCGTCCTCGCGGTCGCCCTGATCGGCCTGCTGATGCTCCTCGGCACGGCGCTGTCCGCCGTGACCGGCCTGGTGGTCGCTCACCGCCAGGCCCAGTCGGCCGCCGATCTCGCCGCGCTCGGCGCGGCCACCGCCCTCGCTGCCGGCCAGGACGGGTGCGCGCGGGGTGCCGGCGTCGCCGCGGCCAACGGCGCGCGGCTGGTCGGGTGCGCGGTCCAGGGACGTGCGGTCCTCGTGCGGGTGCAGGCCGACGGGCCGTGGTGGCGGGGGAGCGGCGGCGACCCGACGGCCGAGGCGCGCGCCGGGCCGGAGTGACCCGGCGGGTCCGGGCCACGACTCCGGGGCCGCCGGGGCGAGGATGTCGCCATGAGCTTCGACGTCGACCGTGTCCGCGCGGACTTCCCGGCCCTCCAGCAGGGCGTCGCCTTCTTCGACGGGCCCGGCGGCACCCAGGTGCCGCGCCAGGTGGCCGAGGCGGTCGCGACCACGATGACCTCCGGGATCTCCAACCGGGGCAGCGTCACGGCCGCCCAGCGGCGGGCCGACGCGGTGACCCTCGGGGCGCGCGCGGCGGTGGCCGACCTGCTCGGCTGCGACCCGGGTGGCGTGGTCTTCACCCGCTCCGCGACCCAGGCGACGTACGACGTGTCGCGGGCGCTCGCCAAGGAGTGGGGCCCGGGGGACGAGGTCGTGGTGACCCGCCTCGACCACGACTCCAACATCCGGCCCTGGGTGCAGGCCGCCGAGCGGGCCGGGGCGACGGTGCGCTGGGTCGGGTTCGACCAGAGGACCGGTGAGCTCGGGGTCGAGGAGATCCGTGCCGCGCTGTCCGAGCGCACCCGGCTGGTGGCCGTGACCGCCGCGTCCAACGTGCTCGGCACCCGGCCCGACGTCACCGCGCTCGCCGAGGCGGTGCACGAGTTCGGGGCGCTGCTCTACGTCGACGGGGTCCACCTGGCCCCGCACGCGCCGGTGGACGTCGCCGAGCTGGGCGCCGACTTCTTCGCCTGCTCGCCCTACAAGTTCTTCGGCCCGCACCACGGTCTCGTGGTCGCCGCCCCCGGGCTCTGGGAGCGGCTGCGCCCCGACAAGCTGGTGCCGTCCTCCGACGCCGTGCCCGAGCGCTTCGAGCTCGGCACGCTGCCCTACGAGCTGCTCGCCGGCACCACCGCGGCGATCGACTTCATGGCGGGCCTCGCGCCGGGCGACACGCCCGAGGGTGACCGGCGGGCCCGGTTGCTGGCCTCGATGGGCGCCGTCGAGGAGCACGAGGGCCGCGTCTTCGAGCGGCTGCTCGACGGGTTGCGCGGGATCGACGCGATCACCCTGCACGGCGACCCGACCCGGCGGACGCCGACGGTGTTCTTCTCGGTCGCGGGGCGCTCGGGCCACGAGGTCCAGACCCACCTCGCGGCGCTCGGCGTGAACGCGCCGGCGAGCCACTTCTACGCGATCGAGGCGTCGCGGTGGCTCGGACTGGGCGACGACGGCGCCGTGCGCGCGGGTCTGGCGCCGTACACCAACGACGACGACGTCGACCGGCTGCTCACCGGGGTCGCCGAGCTGGCCCGCTAGCCCGAACGGCCCGGGCGGGCCTCAGACGTCGCGGGGCGCGTGCTCGAGCAGCAGCTCCAGCAGCGCCACCGCGCCGGGCTTGTCGAGCGGGTTGTTCTGGTTGCCGCACTTGGGCGACTGGATGCAGGACGGGCAGCCCTCGACGCAGCCGCAGGCGGCGATCGTGTCGCGGGTCGCGGTCAGCCACTCCGACGCGGCGAGGTAGCCCCGCTCGGCGAAGCCGGCGCCGCCGGGGTGCCCGTCGTGCACGAAGACCGTCAGCTGCCCGGTGTCGGGGTGCAGCGCGGTCGAGACGCCGCCGATGTCCCAGCGGTCGCAGGTGGCGAAGAGCGGCAGCAGCCCGATCGAGCAGTGCTCGGCGGCGTGGGCGGCGCCGGGCAGGTCCGCGGGGAGGATCCCGCTCTCGGCGAGCACGTCGGCCGGCACCGTCCACCACACCGCGGAGGTGGCCAGCGTGCGCTCGGGCAGGTCGAGCGGCTCCTCGGCGATCACCTCGCCGCTGGGGTGGCGGCGCTTGAGGAACGAGACGACCTGGTGGCGCACCTCGACGTCGCCGAAGGCGAGGCGGCACGGGCCCCAGGTGGTGTGCTGCCGCTCGGCGACGATGGCGATGTCGGTGATCTCGCGCGCCGAGGTGGAGTAGTCCGGCTCGGCGCGCACGATCTCGGCGACGTGCTCGTCGAGATCGAGCGAGGTCACCAGCCAGGTCTCGCCGCGGTGCACGTAGACGGCCCCCGGATGGGCCGCGGCGTGGGAGCTGGCGGCGTCGACGGTGCCGACCACCCGTCCCGTGTCCTGCTCGACGAGCTGGACGGGGCTGCCGCCGCTCGAGCGGATGTCGGCGAGGTCGGCGGCGCGCCTTCGGTCGGTCCAGAACCACCCGCGCGGGCGCCGACGCAGCAGCCCGATCTCGGTCAGGGAGTCGACCACCGCCCGGGCGTCGGGCCCGAAGAGCGGCAGGTCCTCCTCGGTCAGCGGCCGCTCCTGCGCGGCCGCGCACAGGTGCGGGCCGAGGACGTAGGGGTTGCCGGGATCGAAGACGGTGGCCTCGACGGGGCGGCCGAGCAGTGCCTCGGGGTGGTGCACGAGATAGGTGTCCAGCGGGTCGTCGCGGGCGACGAGCACCCCGATCGCGTCCTGCGCCCCGCGCCCGGCGCGGCCGACCTGCTGCCACAGGGCCGCACGTGTCCCGGGGAACCCGGCGATCAGCACCGCGTCGAGGCCGCTGATGTCGATGCCGAGCTCGAGGGCGTTGGTCGCCGCGAGGCCGGTGAGCTCGCCGCGGCGCAGCGCGTCCTCGATCGCGCGCCGTTCCTCGGGCAGGTAGCCGCCGCGGTACGCCGCGACCTGCCCGGCCAGCCTCGGGTCGACCTCGGCCAGCATCCCGGCCGCGCTCATCGCCACCTGCTCGGCGCCGCGGCGCGAGCGCACGAAGGCGAGCGTGCGCACCCCGGCGACCACCAGGTCGGCGAGCAGGTCGGCGGCCTCGGAGGAGGCCGCGCGTCGCACCGGGGCGCCGTTCTCGCCCGCGCCGGCGGTGAGCGGCGGCTCCCACAGCGCCAGCGAGAGCCGGCCGCGCGGTGAGGTGTCCTCGGTGACCGCCAGGACGTCTAGACCAGTGAGTCGCTCGGCGGCGCGCTCCGGTTCGGCCACCGTGGCCGAGGCGAGGACGAACGTCGGATGGGCGCCGTAGTGGGCACAGATGCGGCGCAGTCGGCGCAGCACGTGGGAGACGTGAGCGCCGAACACGCCGCGGTAGTGGTGGCACTCGTCGATCACGACGTAGCGCAGCGAGCCCAGGAACGCCGCCCACCGCTCGTGCCCGGGCAGCAGCGAGCGGTGCAGCATGTCGGGGTTGGTCAGGATGTATTCGCCGTGGTCGCGGGCCCAGTCGCGCTGCTCGCGGCCGCTGTCACCGTCGTGGGTCGTGATCCGCACGTCGAGGCCGAGCCCGGACATCGAGTGCAGCTGGTCCTGGGCCAGCGCCTTGGTCGGGGCGACGTAGAGCACGGTGGCGCCGCGCCGCTCGCGCGGGCGCCGGGCGGCGCGGATGTCGGTGAGCGCCGGGAGCTGGTAGGCCAGGGACTTGCCCGAGGCGGTGCCGGTGGACAGGACGACGTGCTGGCCCTCGTGGGCGGCCTCGGCGGCCACCGCCTGGTGGCGCCACGGCGCCGCGACCCCGCGGGCGGCATAGGCGGCGACGACCTCGGGGTCCGCCCACGTCGGCCAGTCCGCGGCGATCCCCTCGCGCGCGGCCAGCGCCTCGAGGTGGACCAGCCGGTCCTCGCGCCCCGGGACCGACGCCAGGCGCTCGACGAGCCCGGTCACGGGCGCGCCCCCCTCGCCCCCTGCGGGTCGCGGGAGGTGGAGCGAGACGGCCATGTCGGCAGTGTCGCAAACGGCGCCGACAGGCCCGGAATCCGGCGTATCGGCCGTGCGTCGTCCACCACTGGTGTGGTCGTGTCTGTGCGCAGAACGTGACCCCGTGGTTTCATATGGCAGGCCGGGTGTCGGGGCGGGGGACGTCTCGGTGGCCGGCTCGCTCAGCCCGCCTCTCGAGGAGTAACCGTGGACCTCACTCTTGCAACACGCGACGTCGATGGGAAGACCATCGTTGCCGTCGGTGGCGAGATCGACGTCTACACCGCCCCGAAGCTCCGTGACAAGATCACCGAGCTCGTTGCTGCGGGCGTCTATGACCTCGTGATCGACATGGAGGCGGTGGAGTTCCTCGACTCCACCGGCCTGGGCGTGCTTGTCGGCGGACTCAAGAAGGTCCGCGCCCACGACGGCTCGCTGCACCTGGTCTGCACCCAGGACCGCCTGCTCAAGATCTTCCGCATCACCGGCCTGTCGAAGGTGTTCGTGATCCACGACTCCGCCGACGCCGCGCTCGCCGGCAGCTGACCTCCGCGTCCGCGCAGCCCGGTCCCCGTGAGGGGCCGGGCTCGCCGTCGTGCCCGAAAGATCCTTCCGCGGGTCTGGTGTGACCTAGGTCTCATCTGCGTAGACTCCGGCTCGTTCCGGCGCTCGGACGCCGTGGAACGCATCCACCGGCAGCAGGAGGAAGCACATGACGGGGTTCTCACCAGCAGTCGTGCCGGCAGTCGTGCCAGGGGTCGTGCCAGGGTTCGTGCCAGGGGTCGTGGAGGTCTCCGGCGGCAATCTCGTCCTCGTCGTCGTCGTCGCCCTGATCGCGCTCGGCGCGCTGGCGATGGCGGCGATGTTCCGCCAGGAGGTCCTCGCCGCCCCCGAAGGCACCGCCGACATGAAGGCCATCGCGCAGGCGGTGCAGGAGGGGGCCGACGCCTACCTCCAGCGCCAGTTCCGCACCCTCGCGGTCTTCGCGGCGCTGGCCTTCTTCCTGCTCCTGGCGCTGCCGGCCGACGACTGGACGGTGCGGATCTTCCGCTCGGTGTTCTTCCTGGTCGGCGCCGGGTTCTCCGCGGCCGTGGGCTACCTCGGCATGTCGCTCGCGGTGCGGGCCAACCTTCGGGTCGCGGCGGCGGCCAACACCACCGGGCGCGAGACGGCCATGCACATCGGCCTGCGCACCGGTGCGATGGTCGGCATGCTCACCGTCGGCCTGGGCCTGCTCGGCGCCAGCGTCGTGGTGATCTTCTTCCAGGACCATGCGCCGGAGGTGCTCGAGGGCTTCGGCTTCGGGGCCGCGCTGCTGGCGATGTTCATGCGGGTCGGTGGGGGCATCTTCACCAAGGCCGCCGACGTCGGCGCCGACCTGGTCGGCAAGGTCGAGCACAACATCCCCGAGGACGACCCGCGCAACGCCGCCACCATCGCCGACAACGTGGGCGACAACGTCGGCGACTGTGCCGGGATGGCAGCGGACCTCTTCGAGTCCTACGCCGTCACGCTGGTCGCCGCGCTGATCCTCGGCTCCCAGGCGTTCGGCGACGCCGGCCTGGTCTACCCCCTGCTGATTCCCGCCATCGGCGCCCTGACCGCGGTGGCGGGCGTCTACCTGACCCGGCCGAAGTCCAGCGAGAGCGGGCTGACGACGATCAACAAGTCCTTCTACATCTCCTCCGCCATCGCCGCGGTGGCGTCGGTGGTCGTCTCCTTCCTCTACCTGCCCACCACCTTCGGGGAGCTCGAGGGACTGCAGGGCAACCTGATCGACGAGGTCCTCGGCGGCACCAGCGAGGGGAACCCCGCGCTGATCGCCTCGGTCGCGGTGGTGATCGGCATCGTGATGGCGGCCGGGATCCTCGCCCTCACCGGCTACTACACCGGCACCGAGCACACCCCGGTGCGCGAGGTCGGGGAGACCTCGTTGACCGGCCCCGCCACGGTGATCCTGTCCGGCCTCGCGCTCGGCTTCGAGTCCGCCGTCTACACGACCCTGGTCATCGGCGCCGCGGTCTTCGGCGCCTTCCTGCTCGGCGGCGCCTCCCTCACGGTCTCGCTCTTCGCGGTCGCCCTGGCCGGGTGCGGCCTGCTGACCACGGTCGGCGTCATCGTCGCGATGGACACCTTCGGCCCGGTCTCCGACAACGCCCAGGGCGTCGCGGAGATGTCGGGCGACGTCAGCCCGGAGGGGGCGCAGATCCTCACCGAGCTCGACGCGGTCGGCAACACCACCAAGGCGATCACCAAGGGCATCGCGATCGCCACGGCCGTGCTCGCCGCGACCGCCCTGTTCGGCTCCTACGCCACCTCGGCGTTCGAGGCCCTCGAGGAGGCCAACGCGGTCGACTTCGACCTCGCCGACTTCTTCGTCTTCAACCCCGCGGTCCTGGTCGGCGTACTGATCGGTGCGGCTGTGGTGTTCATGTTCTCCGGCCTGGCCATCAATGCCGTCGCCCGCGCCGCCGGCGCGGTGGTCTTCGAGGTGCGCCGCCAGTTCCGCGAGATCCCCGGGATCATGGAGGGCACCGGCCGCCCGGAGTACGGCAAGGTCGTCGACATCGTCACCCGTGACTCGCTGCGCGAGCTGGTCACCCCGGGCCTGCTGGCGGTGCTCGCCCCGATCGCGGTCGGCTTCGGCCTCGGTGTCTCCGCGCTGGCCGGGTTCCTGGCCGGCGCCATCGGCACCGGAACCCTGATGGCGGTCTTCCTGGCCAACTCCGGCGGCGCCTGGGACAACGCCAAGAAGCTGGTCGAGGACGGCCACCACGGCGGCAAGGGCTCCGATGCGCACGCCGCCACGGTCATCGGCGACACCGTCGGCGACCCGTTCAAGGACACCGCCGGCCCGGCTATCAACCCGCTGATCAAGGTGATGAACCTCGTCTCCCTGCTGATCGTCGGTGCGGTGGTCTCGCTGAGCGTCGGTGAGGACGAGAACGACGTCGCCCGCATCGCCATCGCCCTGGTAGCGGTCGCCGTGATCGCGGTCGCGGTCTACATCTCCAAGCGACGCGGGGTCTCGATCGGCGACGACCAGACGCCGGTGCCGCCCGCGTCGTCGTCGGACCCCTCGCCCGCCACCTCCGGTCACTGACGGGTCGCCCGCCCGTCGCTGCCCGGTCACTGGCAGGGCGGACGGCACCCTCCGAGGCGTCGGGCACGGACCCCTAGGCTGGGGCCCGTGCCCGACACCGATCTGCCCGCACGACTCCGATCGGCCCTCGAGGCCGCCGACTTCACCTACGACGCCGTCGCCGAGCTGCTCGGCCCCCGCGCGCACGACGCGCTGGCGCGCAACGAGACGACCCCGGGCGTACGCCGTACCGCCGGCGGCTCCCCGCTGGAGACGCTGGTGCGGCTGTTCCTGCTCCAGCAGACCGTCCCGCGCGCCGCGGCCGACGCCGCGCTGCCCGGCCTGGTCGACCGGCTCGCCGTGGAGGGCCTGATCGAGCAGTCGGTCAGCGAGGTCGCCGCGCGCCTGGACGTGCGGCCCTACGGCACCGACGCCGACGAGCCGCTGTGGGTGGTCAGTGACCTGACCCCCGGCCTCGACGGCGGCCCGCAGCGCGTCGGCCCCGACCACGTGCTCGGCATCAGCTCGGCCTCGACGTCGCTGGCCCAGCTGACGCTGCGCGACCAGGTCGGCCGCTCCCTGGACCTCGGCACCGGCTGCGGCGTGCAGGCGCTGCACCTCGCGCGCCACAGCGACGCGGTCGTCGCCACCGACGTCAACCAGCGCGCCCTGCGCATCACCCGCTTCAACGCCGCCCTCAACGGCGTCGCCGACGTCGTGGAGGTGCGCGACGGCTCGTTCTTCGAGCCGGTGCGCGAGGAGCGCTTCGACCTGATCGCCACCAACCCGCCGTTCGTGATCTCCCCGGCGACCGGCGAACGGCTGGTCTACCGCGACAGCGGCCTCCCCGGCGACCGGGTCGTGGAGGACATCGTCCGCGCCGCGCCGGCCCATCTGAACCCCGGCGGCTGGTGCCAGGTGCTGGCCAACTGGGTGATCAGTCGCGACCGGCCCTGGGACGAGCGGCTGCTGCCCTGGCTCGCCGACGACTGCGACGCCTTCGTCGTGCAGCGCGAGGTCCTCGACCCAGCGGCGTACGTCGAGCTGTGGCTCAAGGACGCCGGCCAGCACGGCGCGGCGGACTACGTGCGCCGCTACGACACCTGGCTGTCGTGGTTCGACGAGCAGGGCATCGAGGCGGTCGGGTTCGGCTGGATCAACCTGCGCAAGCGGGCCGCCGGCGCCACCACGAACGCGGCCCGCGAGCTGCTGGAGTGGCCCTACGACGTCGAGCAGCCGGTCGCCCCGGCGATCGGCGCCTGGGGTGACGCGGTCGAGGTGCTCGACGACGGGATCGACGCGGGCAGCCGCCTGGTCGTGCGCGCGGACGTGCAGCAGGAGACCATCGGGGTGCCCGGTGCGGAGGACCCCGAGGCGCTGGTGCTGCGCCAGCAGCGCGGCCTGCGCCGCGCCCGCCGCGCCGACACCCTCGAGGCCGCGCTCGTCGGCGCCTGCGACGGCGAGCTGACCCTCGGGCAGATCCTCGACGCGCTCGCGCAGCTGCTCGAGCGCGACCCCGCCGAGGTGCGCGAGACCTACCTCCCCGTCGTCCGCGACCTGGTGGCCGAGGGCTTCCTCGAGCCGGCCGACGTCTAGGACCCCACGGTCCCGCCCGCTACGGGCGGGACCTCCGACCAGCCGCGTGGCGGCTCGTGGGCAGCAGCGTCTCGGGCACGCGCTACCGTGAGCCGCTGACCGGCAGCACGAAGAGAAAGAGCAGACGTGGCACACAAGTTGGTGATCGTCGAGTCCCCGGCGAAGGCCCGCACCATCGGCGGGTACCTCGGCCCGGGGTACGTCGTCGAGTCCTCCATCGGCCACATCCGTGACCTCCCGCAGAGCGCCGCGGAGACACCGGCCAAGATCAAGGACAAGCCCTGGGGCCGGCTCGGCGTCGACGTCGACCACGGCTTCGAGCCCTACTACGTGGTCCCGCGCGACAAGAAGGCCCACATGGCCAAGCTCAAGTCGCTGCTGAAGGACGCCGACGAGCTCTACCTCGCCACCGATGAGGACCGCGAGGGCGAGGCGATCGCCTGGCACCTCCTCGACGAGCTGAAGCCCAAGAAGGGCGTCCCGGTCAAGCGGATGGTCTTCCACGAGATCACCAAGCAGGCCATCCAGGCCGCCGCGGAGAACCCCCGCGAGCTCGACATGGACCTCGTCGAGGCCCAGGAGGCGCGCCGCATCCTCGACCGCCTCTACGGCTACGAGGTCTCCCCGGTGCTGTGGAAGAAGATCATGTCCGGCCTCTCCGCCGGGCGCGTGCAGTCGGTGGCGACCCGCCTGGTCGTCGACCGCGAGCGCGAGCGGATGCGCTTCCACGTCGCGTCGTACTGGGACCTCGAGGGGACCTTCGACGCCGGCAGCAAGCACGACCAGCGGATGTTCCCGGCCAAGCTGCACTCCGTGGACGGCGCCCGCGTGGCCCGCGGCTCCGACTTCGGCCCCGACGGGCTGCTGAAGAAGAGCGACGGCATCGTCCACCTCGACCGCACCCGCGCCGAGGCGCTCTCCGAGGCGCTCCAGGACGCGACGTACGACGTACGCTCGGTGGAGTCCAAGCCCTACCGCCGCAGCCCCTACGCGCCGTTCCGCACCACGACGCTGCAGCAGGAGGCCAGCCGCAAGCTCGGGATGAGCGCGAGCGTGACCATGTCGGTCGCCCAGCGCCTCTACGAGAACGGCTTCATCACCTACATGCGTACCGACTCCACGACCCTCTCGGGTGGGGCGGTCGAGGCGGCGCGCAACCAGGTGCGCGAGCTGTACGGCGCCGAGTACCTCCCGGACAAGCCGCGCACCTACGCCTCCAAGGTCAAGAACGCCCAGGAGGCGCACGAGGCGATCCGGCCCGCCGGCGAGTCCTTCCGCACGCCCGCCCAGACCGGGCTCACCGGCGAGCAGTTCCGCCTCTACGAGTTGATCTGGATGCGCACCGTCGCCTCGCAGATGAAGGACGCGACCGGGCAGTCGGTCTCGATCCGGCTCGGCGGCACCGCCGCGACCGGCGAGGACGTCGTGTTCGCCGCCAGCGGCCGGGTGATCACCTTCCACGGCTTCCTCAAGGCCTACGTCGAGGGCGTCGACGAGGGCGCGGCCAAGGACGACGCGGAGACCCGCCTGCCCGCGCTGGCCCAGGGCGACGCCGTGTCGGCCGCCTCGGTGAGCGCCAGCGGTCACGAGACCAAGCCGCCGGCCCGCTACACCGAGGCCACGCTGATCAAGGAGCTCGAGGACCGCGAGATCGGTCGACCCTCGACGTACGCCTCGATCATCGGGACGATCCTCAACCGCGGCTACGTCTACAAGAAGGGCACCGCGCTGGTCCCGGCGTGGCTGGCCTTCTCGGTGGTGCGCCTGCTCGTGGAGCACTTCCCCCGGCAGATCTCCTATGAGTTCACCGCCGAGATGGAGGACGTGCTCGACGAGATCGCCGCCGGTCGCAAGGACCGCAACACCGAGCTCGGCGAGTTCTACTACGGCTCCGGTGACATCGACGGGCTCAAGAAGCTCGTCGACGGGCTCGGAGACATCGACGCCCGCGAGCTCGCGACGTTCCCGATCGGCGACCCCGAGGCGGGCATCAACCTGCGCGTGGGTCGCTACGGGCCCTACCTCGAGGGCCCCGGCGACGACGGCACCCCGGCGGGCAAGCGCGCCAACGTGCCCGACGACCTGCCGCCCGACGAGCTGACCCTGGAGAAGGCCGCCGAGCTGTTCGCCAACCCGGCGGGCGAGGAGATCGCGCTCGGCACCCACCCGGAGACGGGGTTGCAGGTGGTGGCGAAGAACGGCCGCTTCGGCCCCTACGTCACCGAGGTGCTGCCCGAGGACGCCCCCAAGTCCGCCAAGCCGCGGACCGGGTCGCTGTTCAAGTCGATGTCGCTGGACACCGTGACCCTCGCCGACGCGGTCAAGCTCCTCGAGCTGCCGCGGGTGGTCGGCGAGGACCCGGAGAGCGGCGAGGAGATCACCGCGCAGAACGGCCGCTACGGGCCGTACCTGAAGAAGGGCACCGACTCGCGCTCGCTGGCGAGCGAGGACCAGATCTTCACGGTGACCCTCGACGAGGCGCTCAAGATCTACGCCCAGCCCAAGCAGCGCGGCCGCGCGGCCGCGGCGCCGCCCCTCAAGGAGCTCGGCAACGACCCCGTCTCCGGCCAGCCGGTCGTGGTGAAGTCGGGGCGCTTCGGCGAGTACGTCACCGACGGCGAGTACAACGCGACGCTGCGCAAGGACGACACGGTCGAGTCGATCACGCTCGAGCGTGCCGCGGAGCTGCTGGCCGAGCGGCGTGAGCGGGGCCCGGCGAAGAAGACCGCCAAGAAGGCCGCGAAGAAGGCGCCCGCCAAGAAGGCCGCCGCCAAGAAGGCGCCGGCCAAGAAGGCGCCGGCGAAGAAGACCACGGCGAAGAAGGCCACGAAGAAGGCGGCCGCCGACACCGAGTGACTCTCGGCCCCGCGCTGGTACGGACCTGCCCCGCGACGATGCCCGGTTTCTAAGACTTTGTCTTAGACTCCGGGCTTCGTCCGTTGGTGGAACACCCCAAGACCAGGAGCACCATTGCGCACCGTCGCTGCAGCACTCGCCCTCACCGTGGCGGCCGGCCTCTCGTTCGCCGGCACCGCCGCGGCCACCTCCGCGGAGCCGCTCGCCCGCAAGGCTCCGGCCTACGGCGTCACCGCCTCGGTCTCCGGCCAGGCGATCGTCGGCCAGAAGGTCACGATCGCCGGCAAGGTCACCGGACCCGGCGCCGCCGGGTCCCCGGTCACCGTGCAGGTCCGCCACACCACCGGGGGCTGGAAGAAGGCGGCGACGGTGCGGACCAACGCGCGGTCGGCGTACACCGCCAAGATCGCGCTGACCAAGGCCGGCCGCACCTCGGTGCGGGTGCTCAAGCCCCGCTCGGCCCAGCGTTCCGCGGGGACCAGCAAGCCGGTGGTGCTCACCGTGCAGAAGTGGATCGATCTGACCCGGGCGCCGCACCTGGCGGTGGCGGCGGGGTTCGCGAACCACAGCGCCACGATCGCCGGCACGCGCTATGCCTCGACCCTCCAGTCCGCCGGGTACGGCATTTACGCCTTCGGCACCGGCGGTTCCTGCTCGCGGCTCGAGCTGCACCTCGGCTTCCTCGACGCGGACCGGACTCGGCTCACGAACGACGCCTCGATGGAGCTGGGGGTGATCGGGCTGACCAGCCTCCACGACACGGGGACGCCGCCTGTGGACTTCCGGGCCGGCATCGGCGCCGCGAAGCGAGTCGCCGTGGACCTCAGCGGTGCCAACGCCGTTCTCATGATGGTCGAGGTGAACGGGTTGGCGGAGGACGCTGACTCGGCCCCGTCGGTCCGCGCCGTCCTCGCCCAGCCGCGGGTGCTCTGCGCGACCGAGTCGCTCCCGGCGATCGAGAAGGGCGAGCTGCTCTACGAGGCGTTCTGATCCCTGCCCGTCGAGCCGGGTCATCCGCCGGCCGACCGTGCCGACCGTGCCCACGCCGGGCACGGTCGGCGCTCCCGCATAAGGTGGTCGGCGTGAGCGGTAACCCTGGTGTGTTCGCCGAGAGCGGCGTCTTCGTGTGCTTCGAGGGCGGCGAGGGATCGGGCAAGTCCACCCAGTCGCGGCTCCTCGCGCAGCGCCTGGACGCCGCCGGCTATGCCACCGTGCTGACCTTCGAGCCGGGCGACACCGGTGTCGGCAAGGAGCTGCGCCGCATCGTGCTGAGCCCCGAGACCGGCGCGCTGGCCGACCGCACCGAGGCGCTGCTGTACGCCGCCGACAAGGCCGAGCACGTCGAGACGCTCGTGCTCCCGGCGCTGGCGCGCGGCGCGGTGGTGATCACCGACCGCTACGTCGACTCCACCCTGGCCTACCAGGGCGCCGGTCGCTCGCTCGCGGTCGCCGAGGTCGAGGAGGTCGCCCGCTGGGCCACCCGCGACCTGCGCCCGCACCTCACCGTCGTGCTCGACCTGGCCCCCGAGGCCGGCCTGGCCCGCTTCGAGGCCCGCGACCGGATCGAGGGTGAGTCGGTGGAGTTCCACCAGCGGGTGCGCGCCGCGTTCCTCGAGATGGCCGCGGCCGACCCCGACCACTACCTCGTCCTCGACGCCCGGGCCTCGGTCGAGGAGATCGCCGCCGCCGTCTGGGCCCGCGTCGAGCCGCTGCTCGGGCAGGCGGCCCGATGACGGCGGTGCAGCAGGCCGGAAGCGTCTGGGACGGCCTGGTCGGCCAGCGCGCCGCGATCACCGCCCTGCGGGCCGCGGCCGGGGGTCACGGCATGAGCCACGCCTGGCTCTTCACCGGCCCGCCCGGCTCGGGGCGGTCCAACGCCGCCCTCGCCTTCGCCGCTGCCCTCCAGTGCGAGCACCCCACCGAGCCCGGGTGCGGGCAGTGCCACGCGTGCCGCACCGTCCTGGGCGGCTCGCACGCCGACGTCAAGCAGGTCAGCACCTCCGGGCTGTCGTTGGGGGTGCGCCTGGTGCGCGACCTCGTGCGGGCCGCCTCCCTCGCCCCCGTCGGGCGACGCTGGCAGGTGATCGTCGTCGAGGACGCCGACCGGCTCACCGAGCAGGCGGTCAACGCGCTGCTGAAGGCCATCGAGGAGCCGGCCGAGCGCACCGTGTGGATGCTGTGCGCGCCCACGGTCGAGGACGTCTTGCCGACGGTCCGCTCGCGCTGCCGCCTGGTCACGCTCAGCACCCCCAGCCCGGGCGACGTCGCGCGCTTCCTGATGGCCCGCGACGGCGTTCCGGAGGCGCTGGCCGCCTCCGCCGCCCGTGCCAGCCAGGGCCACATCGGCCGGGCCCGCGCGCTCGCCCGCGACCCCGAGACCCGCGAGCGCCGCAACGAGGTGGTCGCGATGCCGGCCAAGCTCACCAGCCTCGGCGCCTGCATGCACTTCGCCGCCCGGATCGCGGAGGTCAGCAAGGAGGAGGCCGAGGCGCTCACCGGCGACCTCGACGCCCGCGAGAAGGCCGACCTCGACGCGGCGTACGGCGTGGTCGAGCGCGGCCGGCGGCCGCGGGAGTACGGCCCCGCGCTCTCCGAGCTGCTCAAGGAGCAGAAGACCCGGGCCAAGCGGCGCCACCTCGACGTCGTCGACCGGGCGCTGATGGACCTGGTCTCGGTCTACCGCGACGCGGTCGCGCTCGCGTCGGGTGCGCCCGGCGAGCTGGTCAACGAGGACATCCGCGCCGACGTCGAGTGGCTCGTCGAGACCTCCAGCCCCGAGCTGAACCTTCAACGGATCGGGTGGATCTTCGAGGCCCGCGAACAGATGCTGGAGTTCAACGTGCCCCCTGCCCTGGCCCTGGAGTCGATGATGGTGTCCCTGCGCGCCCCGGACGGAGCCGTGCGGTGAGGCCCACGACCGTGCGGGTGATCGTGCTGATCACCGTCGCCGCGCTGGTGCTCGGCACGATCGGGGTCACGATCAGCGCCCTGACCTCCGGATCGGGCTCCTCCTCCGGCGACGGCGAGTGGAGCCCCGCCCCCACCGGCACCGCGGACCCCGGCGCGGCCGAGGCGCCGGCCGCGAACCTGCAGGAGTTCTACGACCAGACCATCGACTGGGAGCGCTGCTCGGGTGAGGGTGACTTCGAGTGCGCCCGGGTCGAGGTGCCGCTCGACTACGCCGACCCCGGCGCCGAGAGCATCGAGCTCGCGCTGCTGCGCGACCCGGCAAGCGACCCCGAGGCGCGGATCGGCTCGCTGCTGGTCAACCCCGGCGGACCGGGCGCGCCGGGCACGGCGTACGCCGAGCAGGCCGCGGCGGCGTTCCGCCCGGAGCTGACCCGGGTCTACGACGTCGTCGGCTTCGACCCCCGCGGCACCGGGTCCAGCTCGCCGATCGACTGCGTCCCCGACGCCGCGCTGGACCGCTACCTCGCGCTCGACCCGGCCCCGGACAGCGGCGCCGAGGCCGACGACCTGCTCTTCCAGGTCCGCGCGTTCAACCGTGGCTGCGTCGAGCGCTCCGGCGACGTCGCCACCCACGTCTCCACCGCGGAGGCCGCGCGCGACCTCGACATCCTGCGCGCGGTGCTCGGCGAGGACACGCTCACCTACTTCGGCGCCTCCTACGGCACCCAGCTCGGCGCGACCTATGCCGAGCTCTTCCCCGACCGGGTCGGCCGGATGGTCCTCGACGGCGGCGTCGACGTCACTCTCGACGCGCGGGAGTCGAGCCTGGGCCAGGCCCGCGGCTTCGAGACGGCCCTGCGCGCCTACGTGCAGAACTGCGTGGACGCGGGCGACTGCTTCCTGGGCGACTCCGTCGACGCCGGCCTGAAGCGGATCTCCGAGCTGCTCGACGACCTCGACCGCAAGCCGCTGCCGACCCGCGACGGGCGCAAGCTGGAGCCGGGCACGGCCTTCCTCGGCATCGTCACCCCGCTCTACAGTCGCCAGTACTGGAGCCTGCTCGACGAGGCGCTCAAGGGTGCCTTCGAGGGCGACGGCACCGTGCTGATGCTGCTGGCCGACACCTACGCCTCCCGCGGACCCGACGGCTACCTCGACAACTCCACCGAGGCGATCGTGGCGGTCCGCTGCCTCGACGACCCCGCATCGGTCCCGCTGAAGCGGATCCCCGACGAGTTCGCCGCGTTCGACGAGGCGGCGCCCACCTTCGGCCGCGTGTTCGCCTGGGGCCTGCTGGGCTGCGTGGGCTACGACGCCCGCTCCCAGGAGGCCGAGCTCGACATCCGCGGCGAGGGCGCCGCGCCGATCCTCGTCATCGGCACCACCCGCGACCCCGCGACGCCGTACGAGTGGTCGGTCGCGCTGGCCGACCAGCTGGAGTCCGGAGTGCTGCTCACCCGCGAGGGTGACGGGCACACCGGCTACAACGTCGGCAACGAGTGCGTCGACGAGGTCGTCGACGCCTACCTCATCGACGGCACGGTGCCCGAGGAAGGACGCCGCTGCTGAGCGGCGCCCACCTCAGCTGATCAGCTCCTCGATGCGGGTGTAGGCGTCGGAGGAGCCGGCCACCACGGTGCTGGTGCGTCCGTCGACGGAGACCGGGGCGTCGCCGACCAGCGTCACGCGGCGCACCTCGCGGCGGTGGTGGTCGAAGTCCGCGACCGCGTAGTGCTGGGTGGCCCGGTTGTCCCACAGCGCCACGTCGCCGGGCTGCCAGGTCCACCGCACGGTGTTCTCCAACCGGGTGACGCGGTTCTGCAGCAGCTGGAAGACCGCGCTCGACTCGGAGCTGTTGAGCCCGACGAACCGCTTCACGAAGTGTCCGAGCAGCAGCGAGCGCTCGCCGGTCTCGGGGTGCACGCGCACGACCGGGTGCTCGGCCTCGTAGTAGGTCGAGCGGAACTCCTCGCGCGAGAACGCGCCCTCGTGCTGGTCGTCGTCCTCGGGGTCCTCGATGGCGGCGGCGTAGTCGTACTCGTTGGTGTGGCGTGCCCAGAGGGTGTCGACCAGGGCGCGCAGCGGCGGGGTGAGCGCGTCGTACGCCGCGACGGTGTTGGCCCACACCGTGGTGCCGCCGTACGGCGGGATGTGGACGCCGCGCAGGATGCTGATGGCGGGGATCCGGTCGACGAAGGTGACGTCGGTGTGCCAGCTGTTCGCGGCCATGCCGCGGGTCGCGTTGAGGGTGAGCACGTGGGCGCTGCCGCTGTTGACTGTGGGGTGCGCGGTGGTGAGGGTGCCGAGCTGCTCGGCGAAGGCGAGCTGGCCGGCGTCGTCGAGATGCTCCTGACCGCGGACGAAGAGCACCTTGTGGCGCAGCAGGGCGGCCCGGATCGTCGCCACGATCTCGGGGTCGAGATCGGCGCCGAGGCGGACGCCGTCGATGCGGGCGCCGATCCGCCCGCCGATCTGGCGCACGGCGGGGGCCTGGCGCTCGAGGTTGAGGGTCATGGGGATCCGTCCTTCGTGATCGTCCTTGTCTATTCACAAACTAGACTTAAATGCCCTGGTCCGCCACTCCCGGCCCGCTGGGGCGATCAGTGCGGGTGGACCGGGTCCGCGATCGCCTGGATGCGGGCGGTGGCGAGTTCGATCATCAGCCGTGCCGCGGGGGAGAGGGCGGCGCCGGCGCGGTGCACGATCGCGATCGTGTCGTACTGCCGCGGGCGCAGCGAGACCCAGCCGGCGCCGGGGGCGAGGCGGGGGAGCAGCTGGAGCGCCGCGCCCTTGTTGACGACCGAGTCGGCGAGTCCCATGCCGACCAGCTCGACGGCGGTCTCGACGTCCTCGACCTCGATGCGGGTCTGCGGGTTGCGCCCGGTCTCGTGCAGCATCTGGCGCAGCACGATCCGGGTGGAGTCGCGGGCGCGCCAGGTGGTCTCGGGCATCACCAGCGAGGCCTGCGCCAGCCGGTGTGCGGTGAGCGGGCTGGCCAGGCGGTCGGGATCAGCGCTGATGTAGACCAGCTCGTCGCGAGCCACCGGCGTGATCGTCAGCCCCTCGCTGGTCGCGCTGGAGACCGCGATCATCGCCGCCTCCAGGCGGCCGCGGCGCAGGTCGTCCTGGACGTCGAGGGAGTTCTGTCCGACCAGCTCGACGCGGACGCCGGGGTGTCGGGCGAGCACGTCGGCGACCAGGCCCGCCCCGGCGTACAGCCGTGCGGTGCCGAACATGCCGAACCGGATGGTCCCGGTCTCCAGGGAGCGGACCCGTTGGACGGCCTGCTGGGCCTCGCGGACCGCGGTGAGGGCCTGCTCGGCGTGGGGGCGCAGTGAGTCAGCGGCCCCGGTGGGGACGACTCCGCGACCGACGCGGCGGAAGAGCTCCACGCCGAGGGTGCGCTCGAGGCTGCGGATCTGCTCGGACACCGAGGGCTGCGCGTAGCCGAGGTGCTCGGCGGCCGCGGTGAGCGAGCCGTGCTCGTAGGCGGCGAGGAAGCAGGTGAGCTGGTGTAGCGAAAGCATAGGTCAAGCCTATGACGAATCGAGGAAAGCAAGGCTACCCCTTGCTCTGGGCGCGCGGGAGGATGGTGACGTCCCCGGATCTCACCCACGGAAAGGAAACCGCGGTGTTCACCCACGTCTGCAGCGCCTGCGACAAGCGCCAGCTCATCTTCCCCAGCCAGGTCACTGCGGTTGCCAAGGGTGCTCGCGGCCCGGTCGCCACCTTCACCTGCTGGTGCGGCGCCACCCAGTCCGCGCCGCTGAGCCTGGTCGCGGAGCCCCGCCGTCCGCGCGAGGTCGAGCTCGTCGCCTGACCCGTCGCCTGACTGCGTCGGAGTGCCGCCGCGGGGTGGGTGCCGGTTTCGCGCCCGGCCTGCGGCATCGGTATGCTCTGCCGGGTTGTCCGGCGTGCCGGGCGACACGCCGCCTTAGCTCAGTCGGTAGAGCGAATCACTCGTAATGATTAGGTCGTCGGTTCGATTCCGACAGGCGGCTCCACGACACAGCCCCTGACCCGCGACGCGGGCAGGGGCTGTCGCCATTTCGTCGGAGGTCGGCTGCGTCTCACGCCCAGGCGAGGGCCTGATCGTGCTCGAGGCGCGGCAGGCGCGGGAACCACGGGTCGACGCCGGGGTGGCCGATGTTGACGACCAGGTGGCTGCGCCACGTCGTACCGGCGAAGAACTCCGCGTCGATGCCGGCGGCGTCGAACCCGCCCATCGGGCCGGCCGCGAGGCCAGTGGCGCGCACGGCGAGGAGGAACACGCCGGTCTGGAGCGAGGCGGACTGGCGGGCCATGCCCTCGCGCAGCTGAGGCTGGCCGCCGAGGTTCTCGCGCATCTGCTCGCCGCGGGCCGGGAAGACGGTGGGCATGTGCTCGTGGAAGTCGAGGTCGTAGGCCATGACGGCGACGACCGGTGCGCCTGCGGCCTTCGCGCGATTGCCCTCGGCGAGGTGGGGGATCAGTCGGGCCTTGCCCTCCTCGGTGCGCACGAACAGCACGCGCAGCGGCTGGGTGTTGGCCGCGGACGGCGACCAGCGGGCGAGCTCCCAGATCGCGGAGAGCTCCTGGTCGGTGACCGGGGTGTCGGCGAAGGTGTTCGCCGTCCGGGCCTCGGTGAACAGGAGCGCACGCGCCTGCTCCTCGAGGGCGAAGAGGGTGGGGGGTGCTTGGGTCATGACCGCTCCTGAACGTGCTGCTTGGGATTGACTAGGTACTACGAAAAACATAGCACCTAGTTCAGCAGGTGTGGTGACGGGTAGGCTGGCGGCATGGCGAAAGAGGCGGCTCCGGACGCGGCGGGTCACGACCCGCGGGCGTGCAGCGGCGCACTCATCCGCGCGTTCGGCTTCCTGGGCAAGCGGTGGAACGGCGTGCTGCTGGCGACGCTCCTGGAGGGGCCGGCCGGATTCGCCGATCTCAAGCGCGCCATCGCCGGGATCAGCGACTCGATGCTCTCGGATCGGTTGAGCGAGCTGTCCGGCGCGGGGCTGGTGCGGCGCTCCGTGGAGGAGGGGCCCCCGGTGTCGGTGCTCTACGACCTCACCGAGGCCGGGCACGCGATCCTGCCGGCGATGAGGGCGCTGTCGACGTGGGCGGAGGAGCACCTGCCGAACGACGCGTGCCCGCCCCTGCGATAGGGACGGCACGTCCCGGCGGCAATGAGCGGGCGGTGATCCACGGGGTCGCGCGGCGCGTCGTTGTCCCCGGGTGCCGCTAGCGTCCGGGACAGGCAGCACTCCCGACTGCACGCGGAGGAGACACCATGGACTACCGGACGACGTTCATCGCGGTGGCCGACGACTGCAAGGCCGACCACGGCAAGGTGCCGGTTCCTCGCGGGTCGTCGCGCACGGTCGCGCAGATCCAGTACGACATGCTCGCCGAGCAGCCCTACACCTTCACCCAGGAGGACGTCCTCTTCGAGTCCTGGTTCGCCCGCCAGGGCCTCGACGTGACGCCGGAGGAGCGGGCCGGGCTGCGCGCCCAGTTCTTCGCCAAGGAGCAGCCGTGCCTGCGGACCTCCCCGCTCGCCCGCACCCACGGGTGGGGGCTGGTGTTCGACGCGGAGGGCCGGATCGCGCTCTGCGCGGTGGACTCCGCGGAGTACGCCGCCCATCTCGCCTCCGAGGAGCTCACGGTCCTCCGGGCGATGCGTAGCAAGCGCGCCTGACGACGAGGGCTGCGACGTCAGGGCTGCGACGTCAGGGCTGGAGCGGCGACGGTGCGGCGGCGCGTACGGCGCGCGCGTGCAGGTCGCCGAGGACGGTGACGACGGCGATGAGGAGGCCCGCGAGCAGCAGGGCGGCGGCCAGGTTCCAGGTCAGCAGGAGCGCGCCGAGCGCGGCACCGGCCACGAGCAGCACGACCGCAGCGGTGCGGCGTCCCGCGGAGCGCTGGCGCCCGTTGCCGAGCGGGGAGTCGATCGCGAGCGCGGTGATGGTGCCGGTGACCACGATGGTCGTGACGTCCTTGACCGCGATGAACCGGGCTGCCGCGGCCTGGGTGCCCATCGCCACCCCGAGCGCGGCCGTGACGGTGAGGCGGACCACGCGGTGCGGCTCGCCACCGGTGACCAGCAGCACCACGCCGACGGCCAGGACGACGACCGCGACAAGGGAGAGCAGCCCGGTGGAGAGTGCGCTCCACGGCTCGTGGGAGTCCTTGAGGACCCGGCCGACGAGTGCCCCGCCGACCACGAACCCGACGAGCGCGAGCACCGGGCCGAGGAGCGTCAGGTCGCCGCCCTCGCCGACGGCCATGCCCAGGAGCAGCACGTTGCCGGTCATGTTGGCGGTGAAGACCTGGTCGAGCCCGAGGTAGCACAGGGCGTCGACGATGCCGGTGGCGAAGGTCAGCGCCAGCATCAGCCCCAGGTGCATGCGGGCGGTCGGGATGCGCGCGAGGGTGTCCATCCACCGATACAACGCCTGCTGCGCGCAGAAGGGCACCCCACGCGGCGGGGTACCTTGCCAGCGGCCGTGCCGTCGATCCCGGAGAAGTCATGCGCCGTACCGCCGTCGCCCTCGCCTTGTCGCTCGTGATCGCGCTGTCGCTGCTGCCCGGAGCGGCCTCCGCCGCGCCGGCCGAGCGGGGGCGGGAGCGGGCGCCGATCTGGGTGGCGACCTACAACATGTTCCGCGAGATGCCCGCGAGGGCCGCGCGCCGCGACATCCGAGAGCTGGCCGCGAGGCCGCGGCTGGACATCATCGGCTGGCAGGAGATGTGGGGGCGCGACAAGGCCCTGCACCGGCTGCGCAAGCACGGCTGGGCGACGTGGGTGCCCAGCGGCGAGGCGCGCCAGGACCCGATCTCGTGGCGCCGCTCGGAGTTCGAGCTCGTGGAGACCGAGATCTATCTCGCACACCGGGCCGCGACCCTCAAGCGGCACCGCAAGGACGTGCCGCGCAAGTTCTTCAACCGGGTCACGCTGCGTCACCGGGCGACCGGCCGGGTGCTGTCGGTCTTCAACAACCACGTGATCCCGACCATCGAGTCGCAGGGGCAGGGCAGGCCCGGGCATCCGGTCCGCCCGCGGATCCGGTGGGCCCAGCAACATTGGGACCGCCTCGAGTCGGCGATCGCACGGGCACCCGGCCAGCCGATCGTGCTCGGCGACTTCAACGTCGACGCGTTCGTCGACCTCGAGGTGCGCCACCCCGCGATGATGTTCGCCCAGCTGCGCGACACGCTGCGGTC
This sequence comes from Nocardioides ochotonae, assembly GCF_011420305.2. Classification (NCBI taxonomy): domain Bacteria; kingdom Bacillati; phylum Actinomycetota; class Actinomycetes; order Propionibacteriales; family Nocardioidaceae; genus Nocardioides; species Nocardioides ochotonae. Next base: position 259,398 of record NZ_CP061769.1, read on the forward strand.
GAGCTGGCAGGTCCTCGGCGGCAACGACGCCGTCGCGCTCACCCATCCGGGCACGGGACGCCACATCGACTACGTGATGGTGGGCCGCCGGGCGCTGCGCCGCGACGTCCTGGTGCCGACCCGGCAGGTGGTCATCGACGGGCTGCGCTCCGACCACCGACCGCTCGCGGTCAAGGTGCAGGTGCGCGCCAAGAAGCGCGGCTGAGGCGGCCGCGATGCCCGAGCAGCAGCCGCCGCCCCCGGCCGGGCTGAGCGCCGCCGCGCGGGCGGTGCTCGCCCGGCCACGTGGGGAGCCGGTGCCCGAGCCCGCGCTCGACGACCTGGCGGGGTGGCGCCGCTACGCCGAGCTCCTCGACGCGCTGACGGTTGCTGCCCTCGCCGTGCGACAGCCGCAGGAGGGGGAGCTGCGCGTGACCCGGGTCGAGATCGCCGGCGCCGCGGCGTACGAGCTGGTGCCGGCGTGCTTGGCGGATCCGAACGGGGCGCCCGTGGTCGTGGAGCTGCACGGCGGTGCGATGGTCTCCGGAGGCGGCGAGCTGGCGTGGCGCGCGAACGCCCCGGCGGCGGTACGGCGGGACGCGGTCACCTGGGCGGTGGACTACCGGATGCCCCCGGACCACCCGTTCCCGGCGGCGCTGGAGGACTGTCTGGCCGTCTACCGGGAGGCGGTGGCGCGGCGCGGGCCCGGTCGTGTCGTGGTCAGCGGCTTCTCCGCCGGCGGCAACCTGGCGGCGGCCCTGGTGCTGCAGGCCCGCGAGGCGGGCCTCGCGCTGCCGGCCGGGTTGGTGCTGCTCAGCCCCGCGCTCGACCTCACTGAGTCCGGGGACAGCTTCCGCACGCTGCGCGGCGCGGCTGGGCTCGCGCCGATGCCGCTGGCCAGCCGCCTCTACGCCGGGGGCCGCGACCTGGCGGACCCGCACCTCTCGCCGCTGTTCGGCGATGTCACCGGCTTCCCGCCGACGTTCCTGCAGTCGGGCACCCGCGACCTCTTCCTCTCCAACGCCGTGCGGATGCACCGCCGGCTGCTCGACGCCGGGGTGCCGGTGGAGCTGCGGGTACTGGAGGCCGCCGGGCACGGCGGGTTCGGCGGCGCGACACCGGAGGACGAGGCGCTGCTCGCCGACGTGCTCGCCTTCGAGGCGCGCGCGCTCGCGGCCGACCCGGAGGGCGCGCCGCTACGCTCGCGGGCGTGAAGCCGCCGAGCAGATGGGTCAACCGGGCCGTCCACGCCGCCTGGCGCTGGGTCGAGACCGCCGGGGAGATCGCCCCGGGCACCCACCGCGGGGACCGGTTCGGCCACCTCGGGGAGGGCAGCTGCATCGGCTTCCCGCTCGCGACGCTGATGAACGAGCACTGCATCCACGTCGGGGATCGCACGCTCATCGGACGCCAGGTGACGCTGTCGGTCGGGTACGGCCCCGGCGACCCTGGCGCGTCGCCGCGCGGGCTGGTCATCGGCGACCGCTGCGTGATCGGGGCCCGCACCTGCCTGACCGCGCACGAGTCGATCGAGATCGGCGACGACGTGTGGTTCGGCCAGGACGTCTTCGTCTCCGACGCCAGCCACGGCTACCAGCGCCCCGACGTGCCGATCGGGCAGCAGTTCGGCACCCACGACCCGGTCGTGGTCGGGTCCGGGTCCTGGATCGGGCACGGCGCGATCCTGCTGCCCGGCACCCGGCTGGGCCGCAACGTCGTGGTCGCCGCCGGCTCGGTGGTGCGCGGCGAGGTCCCCGACCACGCGATCGTCGCCGGCGCCCCGGCCAAGGTGGTGCGCCGCTACCAGCCCGGCCTCGGCTGGGTGGGCCGCGGCGGCGACGTACGACCGGTCGCCCCGACGCCCGGTGTCGAGGACGAACCGGCGACCGCGACCGCCGGCTGACCCCCACGCTCTCGGCGTACGGCGGGGGAGGGTCAGGGGGCCAGGGCCTCGCGGCGGGCGACGGTGCTGGCCAGGCCGGCGGCCGCGGCGCGGACGGCGGCGACGTGCTGGTCGGGGCGGAACCGGGTGGTCGGTCCGGTGACGCTGATCGCGGCGACCGCCTCGGTGCCGCGCACCAGCACGGGCGCGGCGACGCAGGTCAGCCCGGGCGCCGACTCCTCGTGCTCGAAGGCGACCCCGGTCTCCAGGACGGCCTCGAGCTGGCGTTGCAGCAGCCCGGGCGCCACGACGGTGCGGGGCGTGCGGCGCTCCAGCGGTCCGGTGAGCACCTGCTGGCGCAGTGCCGGGTCGGCGTGGGCGAGCAGCGCCTTGCCGATCGCGGTGCAGTGCAGCGGCATCCGGCCACCGGTCCGCGACGGCGCGACCGCCTGGCGGTGCCCGCCGATCTTGGCGACGTAGACGACCTCGGTGCCCTCGCGCACGCCCAGGTGCACGGTCTCGTGGGTGCGCTCGTAGAGGTCCTGCAGGAACGGCATCGCCACCTCCAGCAGGCTGCGCTCCACCGACGCGCGCATGCCGAGCTCGAAGAGCCCGCCGCTGAGCCGGTAGCCGCCCGGTTCGACCCGGTCCAGCAATCGGTTGGCGACCAGGTCGCGGGCCAGCCGGTGGGCGGTCGCCTTGTGCAGGCCGGTACGGCGTACCAGCTCCGCCAGCGACAGCACCTGGTCGTCGACGGTGAACGCGCGCAGGATCGTGACCGCCTTGCCGAGCACGGTGTCGAGGTCGGCGTCGCTCATCGCACGGGTCCCACGCGGTCCTCCTGGGCGGGCGGCAAACAATTCGCCCCAATGTATCGGTGAGCGAGACGAACGGGTGGCCGGGGCGGGGTGGGGAGGGGAGGGTGAAGCCGTCACCACCTCGGTCGATCCAGAAAGCAGGACATGACCACTCGCTCGTACGACGTCCCGGCCGGCGACAACGCCCGGCCGACCACCACCGTCGACCCGGCCTCCATCGCCGCCGCCGGCGACCGCCTCATCGAGGCGCACTTCTCCGGCACCCCCTGCGCCCCGGTGCGCGACCTGATCGGCCCCGACGACGTCGCCGCGGCGTACCTCGTGCAGGAGCGCCTCAACGGCGCCCGCCTCGAGCGCGGCGCCCGCGTGGTCGGCCGCAAGATCGGCGCCACCTCCGAGGCCGTGCAGACCCAGCTCGGTGTCGACCAGCCGGACTTCGGTGTGCTCTTCGACGACATGGGCTTCGAGGACGGTGCGGAGATCCCGACCTCGGCGCTGATGCAGCCCAAGGCCGAGGCCGAGGTCGCGTTCGTGCTCGGCAAGGACCTCGCCGAGGGCCCGCTCGACGACGCCCAGATCCGCGACGCGATCGACTACGCCGTGGCCTCCCTGGAGATCGTCGGCAGCCGGATCACCAACTGGGACATCACCTTCGCCGACACCGTGGCCGACAACGCCTCCTCCGGGCTCTACGTGCTGGGCGCCGAGCGCCGCACGCTGGCCGAGGTCGAGCCGGTCGAGGTCACGATGTCGATGAGCATCGACGGCGAGGAGGTCTCCACCGGCAACGGCGCGGCCTGCCTCGGCGACCCGCTCAAGGCCGTCGCGTGGCTGGCCCACCAGGCCCGCACCTTCGGCGAGCCGCTCCGCGCCGGCCAGGTCATCCTCTCCGGCGCCCTCGGCCCGATGCGCCCGGTCGAGCCCGGCCAGGTCGTCACCGCCGAGATCAGTGGCCTCGGCACCGTCACCGCACGTTTCAGCAACGACAGCAAGGACCAGTGATGAGCGAGAAGAAGACCAAGGTCGCCATCATCGGGTCGGGCAACATCGGCACCGACCTGATGATCAAGGTGATGCGCACCTCCCAGCACCTCGAGATGGGCGCGATGGTCGGCATCGACCCCGAGTCCGACGGGCTGGCCCGGGCCGCGCGCTTCGGCGTCCCGACCACCCACGAGGGCGTCGACGGGCTGATGGCGATGGAGGGCTTCGAGGACATCGAGATCGTCTTCGACGCGACCTCGGCGAAGGCCCACATCGCCAACGACGCCAAGCTGCGTCCGCTCGGCAAGCGGATGATCGACCTGACCCCGGCGGCCATCGGCCCGTACGTCGTGCCCGCGGTCAACATCGAGGACCACCTCGACGCCGACAACGTCAACATGGTGACCTGCGGCGGCCAGGCGACGATCCCGATCGTCGCCGCGGTGTCCCGCGTCGTCCCCGTCGAGTACGCCGAGATCGTGGCCTCCATCGCCTCGAAGTCGGCCGGCCCTGGCACCCGCGCCAACATCGACGAGTTCACCGAGACCACCTCCAACGCGATCGTCAACGTCGGCGGCGCCAAGCGCGGCAAGGCGGTCATCATCCTGAACCCCGCCGAGCCGCCGCTGATCATGCGCGACACGGTCTTCTGCCTGGTCTCCGCGCCGGACGAGTCGGTGCACGCCGAGATCGTCGCCTCGGTCGAGAAGATGGTCGGCGACGTCGCGGCGTACGTGCCCGGCTACCGCCTCAAGCAGCAGGTGCAGATCTCCGAGATCCCCGCCGACCAGCCGGTCGAGACGCTGCTCGCCGACGGCGAGACCACCCGGCCGACCCACCAGGTGTCGGTCTTCCTCGAGGTCGAGGGCGCCGCCCACTACCTCCCGGCGTACGCCGGCAACCTCGACATCATGACCTCCGCCGGCCTCCAGGTCGCCGAGCGGATCGCGGCCGCGAAGGAGAACGCCCAGTGAGCGAGCAGAAGACCCCGATCTTCGTCCAGGACGTCACCCTGCGCGACGGCATGCACGCCGTGCGCCACCGGATCACCCCCGACAACGTCAAGCGCATCGTCACGGCCCTGGTCGACGCGGGCGTCGACGCCGTCGAGGTCGCCCACGGCGACGGCCTGGCCGGCGGCTCGGTCAACTACGGCCCCGGCTCGCACACCGACTGGCAGTGGATCGAGGCGGCCGCCGAGGTCATCGGCAACGCCCGGCTGACCACCCTGCTGCTGCCCGGCGTGGGCACCATCGAGGAGCTCAAGCACGCCTACAGCCTGGGTGTGCGCTCGGTGCGCGTGGCGACCCACTGCACCGAGGCCGACGTGTCGGCCCAGCACATCGCCACCGCCCGCGAGATCGGCATGGACGTCTCGGGCTTCTTGATGATGAGCCACATGGCGCCCGCCGAGGAGCTCGCCAAGCAGGCCAAGCTGATGGAGTCCTACGGCGCGCACTGCGTCTACGTCACCGACTCCGGCGGCCGGCTCACCATGCGCGGCGTCGAGGAGCGGGTCAAGGCCTACCGCGACGTGCTCGACCCGGGCACCGAGATCGGCATCCACGCCCACGAGAACCTCTCGCTCTCGGTCGCCAACTCCGTCGTCGCGGTCGAGAACGGCGTCTACCGCGTCGACGCCTCGCTCGCCGGCCACGGCGCGGGCGCCGGCAACTGCCCGATCGAGGCGTTCATCGCGGTCGCCGACCACTCCGGCTTCGAGCACCGCTGCGACGTCTTCAAGCTCCAGGACGCCGCCGACGACATCGTGCGCCCGCTCCAGGACCGCCCGGTGCGCGTCGACCGCGAGACCCTGACCCTGGGGTACGCCGGCGTGTACTCCAGCTTCCTGCGCCACGCCGAGACCGCCGCCGCCCGCTACGGCCTCGACGTCCGCTCGATCCTGATGGAGTGCGGCCGTCGCCGCCTCGTCGGTGGCCAGGAGGACATGATCATCGACATCGCGCTCAACCTGGTCGCCGACCGCGAGGCCGCCGCCAGCTGATCCTCGACGCCTCCGCGTCACCCCGACCCCACGCCGTACCGGTCCTGCCGGTGCGGCGTGGGGTCTTTGCGTACGCCGGGGGGAGGGGGCGGCAGGGCGGCGGGGCGACCCTAGGCTGGTCCCCATGCGCTTCACCGAGCACGAGATGACCGCCGGCCTGACCGCCTGTGCCAAGGCGGTGGTCGGGGCCCAGCGCCGCGGGCGGCGCAAGCGGGAGGACGTCGACCAGGTCTGGGAGAAGATGAGCCGCTTCGAGCGCTTCAGCGTGCTCGACCAGCTCGGCTCGCAGGTGCTCCCGGTGCTCGTAGCGCTGCCGGACGTCGACGTCGAGCCCGGCACCCGTCCGAGCTTCACCGACGCCCAGATCACCGAGGCCGTGGAGGCCCGGCTCGGCGAGGAGGGCGGGCGCCTCAAGCGGGCCGTCGTGCTCAAGGCACGAGTGGAGATGGTGCGGATCGCGCTCGCCGGGATGCCCCCGCGCCAGGACCCCGACGCGCTGATCGTCCCCGACCACCTCTGAGGGTGGACGCTGCCGGAAGTGGAGGAAGGACCGCGCAGACCCTTCCTACTCGCGCGTAGATCGTATACCTTCGGCCCTCACCGCAGGCGACCTGCTGCGGTCCGTCCCGGGCAACAGATCAGGAGTCATTCGATGACCGCTTCCACCTCCACCCGTGCTCGTCTCGCCGCTGCGCTGGCCGCTGGCGCGCTGATGGTCGGTGCCCCCCTCGCGGGCATGGGCACCGCAAACGCCGCCGAGCCGGTCGCGAAGAAGAAGGCCTCGGTCAGCAAGTCGATCGCGTTCAAGTGCAGCCTGCCGGCCTTCGGCGACTTCAACCACAAGGGCAAGGTCACCGTCACCGCGAAGAAGGCGAAGAAGTCCGCCAAGGCGAACATCACCGTCAAGATGGCGCCGATGACGATCGCGGGCATCCCCGACGGGCTCGGCATCAGCACCAAGCTCGAGGCGACCGCGACGCTGAAGCTCGGCGCGAAGACCGCGAAGGCCAAGGGCAGCTCGACCGTCGAGGTGAAGCCCACGCTGGCCGTGCCGACCCTCAAGGGCAAGGCCAACGTCGGCAAGAAGGCGAAGAAGTCGGTCGTCAAGATCACCAAGCTCGACTTCAGCGTGCCGGAGTTCGGCATGTCCGGCTCCTGCACGCCGTCCGGCAAGAACACGATCGGCACCGTCAAGTACTGATCACCTCCAGCAACCGCCTCGCGTGAGCGAGGCCGGTCCGACCTCAGGACGGGGCGGCGACCTGCGGGTCGCCGCCCCGTCGTACGTCCCGGGCCGGCGCGGGGGCCTTGAGGGTGTCGGCGGCACGTGCCACCATGATTACTGACCAACTGGTCAGTTAATGGTGCCGCACACCCGGGAGACGCGATGGGCGCGAGGTTCGAGGAGCTGCTCGAGCGACACGAGCGGGTGGAGCCGCGCGATGAGATGCCGGACGCCTACCGCGCGACGCTGGTGCGCCAGATCGCCCAGCACGCCCACTCCGAGGTGATCGGCATGCAGCCCGAGGGCGCCTGGATCACCCGCGCGCCCACCCTGCGCCGCAAGGCGATCCTGCTGGCCAAGGTGCAGGACGAGGCCGGCCACGGCCTCTACCTGTACGCCGCCGCGGAGACCCTCGGCGTCAGCCGCGCCGAGCTCGGCGCCAAGCTGCTCAGCGGGGCGCAGAAGTACTCCTCGATCTTCAACTACCCCACCCCGTCGTACGCCGACGTCGGCACCATCGGCTGGCTCGTCGACGGCGCGGCGATCTGCAACCAGGTGCCGCTGTGCCGCACGTCCTACGGCCCCTACGGCCGCGCGATGGTGCGCATCTGCAAGGAGGAGTCCTTCCACCAGCGCCAGGGCTTCGAGCTGCTGCTGGCCATGTCGCGCGGCACCGAGGAGCAGCGCGCGATGGTGCAGGAGTCGGTCGACCGGTTCTGGTGGCCGGCGCTGATGATGTTCGGCCCGCCCGACACCGACTCGCCCAACACCGCGCAGTCGATGGCGTGGGGGATCAAGCGCAACACCAACGACGAGCTGCGCCAGAAGTTCGTCGACATGACGGTCCCGCAGGCCGAGGTCCTGGGCGTCACGCTCCCGGACCCCGAGCTGCGCTGGAACCCCGAGCGCGGGGCGCACGACTTCGGCACCCCCGACTGGGAGGAGCTGCGCCGGGTGGTCTCCGGCGACGGACCGTGCAACGCCGAGCGGCTCGCGCACCGTCGCCGCGCCCACGAGGAGGGCGCCTGGGTGCGCGAGGCGGCGACCGCCTTCGCCCGCCGGCGCGCCGAGCAGCCGGCTCCGGAGGAGGTGGCCCGATGAGCACCCCCGAGTGGCCGCTCTACGAGGTCTTCGTCCGGGGCCGCCGCGGCCTCAACCACGTGCACGTCGGCTCGCTGCACGCCGCCGACGACGCGATGGCGCTGCGCCATGCGCGCGACGTCTACACCCGGCGCAGCGAGGGCGTGAGCATCTGGGTGGTCCGCGCCGACGCGGTCACCGCCTCGAGCCCCGACGAGAAGGACCCCTTCTTCGCCCCCAGCGGCGACAAGGTCTATCGCCACCCGACCTTCTACGAGCTGCCCGCCGATGTCCCGCACATCTGAGCCCGAGGAGCAGTCGGTGTACGCCGGGCTGGTCGACGCCACCGGCGCGGACGCCACGCACTGGGCGTTCGGCACCCGCGCGGAGGACCCGCTCGCGGGCCTCGACACCTCCGTGCCGCCCGGGGTGGACGCCGGCGAGCTGGCGCGCGAGTGCGTGGCCCTCGGCGACGACGCGCTCGTGCTGGGCCACCGGCTCTCGGAGTGGTGCAGCCGCGCCCCGGAGCTGGAGGACGACATCGCGCTCGCCAACGTGGCGCTCGACCTGCTCGGCCAGGCCCGGCGGCTGCTCACCCGAGCCGCCGCCGCGGACCCCGGCGTACTCCCGACGCTGCCGGAGGGCGCCCCGGTCGCCCCCGAGGACGCCCTCGCGTTCTTCCGCGGGCCGGGGGAGTTCCGCAGCTCGCGCACGGCGGCGCTGCCCGACCCCGACTTCGCGCACGCGGTGGTCAGGCTCTTCTGGTGGGCCGGCGTGCGGCTCGAGGTGCTCGCCCGGGCCCGCACCCACGCCGACCCGGTGCTGGCCGCGATCGCCGGGGCCGGTGTCTCCGAGGTCGCCTACCACCGGGACTGGGCGGCCTCCTGGGTGCTGACCCTCGCCCAGGGCACCGCGGAGTCGCGCCGGCGCACGGTCGAGGCGGTGGCCGCGCTCGCCCCGTCGTACGCCGAGCTGCTGGCGCGACACCCGGAGGTGCGCGCGCAGGTGGCCGAGGCCGTGGGTGCGCTCTTCGACCGCGCGGAGCTGGCCGTGCCGGGCACCGACGGGGTGGGCGAGCCGCCCGACCGGCTCGCCGAGGTGCTGGGCGAGATGCAGTCGGTCGCCCGGGCGCACCCGCGGGGCCGGTGGTGAGCGCGATGCGCAGCGCCTGGGAGGTCGCCGCCGACGTCGTCGACCCCGAGCTGCCGATGGTGACCCTCGCCGACCTCGGCGTGCTGCGCGAGGTGGTCGAGGACGGTGACGGGACCGACCGCGGCGTGCGCGTCACGCTCACGCCGACCTACTCCGGCTGTCCGGCCACCGCCACCATGCGCGACGACCTCGAGCGCGCCCTGCACGCCGCCGGCTGGGCCCGGGTGGAGGTGCGCCTGGCGCTCGCCCCGCCGTGGAGCACCGACGACATCACCGAGCACGGTCGGGCCGCGCTCGCCGCAGCCGGCGTCTCGCCGCCCGGTCCTGCCGGCGGACGGGCCGGGGGCGCGGTGCCGCTGCTGCTCGCCCCGACCCGGTACGCCGCGCGCTGCCCGCGCTGCGGGTCGGAGCACGTCGACCTGCTGTCCCGCTTCGGGCCGACCGCCTGCACCGCGATCCTGCGCTGCCGCGACTGCGCCGAGCCCTTCGAGCACCTCAAGGAGGTCTGATGGGCTTCCACACCCTGCGGGTCGCGGCGGTCGAGCCGCTGTGCGCGGACGCCGCGGCGATCACCTTCGAGGTGCCGCCCGAGCTGTGCGCGGAGTACGCCTTCGCCGCCGGCCAGTCGGTCACCCTGCGCCGGGAGGTCGACGGCGTCGAGCAGCGGCGCTCGTACTCGCTGTGCGCACCGGTCGGGGCGCCGCCGCGGATCGGCGTGCGCGAGATCGCCGACGGGCTCTTCTCCTCCTGGCTGGTGCGCGAGGTGCGCCCCGGCACCCCGGTGGAGGTGCTCGCGCCGAGCGGTCGCTTCCGCGCCGAGCCGCGGCCCGGCGAGCGGCACCTGTGCGTGGCCGCCGGGTCCGGGATCACGCCGGTGCTCTCGATCGCCGCGACCGTGCTGGAGCAGCCCGGCACCGAGGTGGCGCTGCTCTACGGCAACCGCACCAGCGGGTCGGTGATGTTCGTCGACGAGCTCGCCGACCTCAAGGACCGCTACGGCCCCCGGGTGCAGCTGGTGCACGTGCTGAGCCGCGAGGCCCGCGACGCCGAGCTGCTGACCGGGCGCCTGGACCCAGACCGGCTGCGCCGGCTGCTCACCGAGCTGGTCCCGCTCGACGTCCTCGGGGTCGACCACGTGTGGATCTGCGGCCCGTTCGCGATGGTGCGCGGCGCCCGCGAGGTGCTCGCCGAGCTCGGGGTGCCGCCCGAGCGGGTGCACGTCGAGCTCTTCCACGTCGACGAGGACGACGTGCCGCCGCCGCTCCGGCGCGCGCCGGTGGCGCCGACCGGAGCGACCAGCGAGGTGCGGGTGGTGCTCGACGGGCGCAGCACCGTGGTCACCGCGGCCCGCGACGCCACCGTGCTGGACGCCGCCCAGTCGGCCCGCGCCGACCTGCCGTTCGCCTGCCGCGGCGGCGTCTGCGGCACCTGTCGGGCACGGGTGGTGGAGGGCGAGGTGGAGATGCGCCGCAACCACGCGCTGGAGCCCGACGAGGTGGTGGCCGGGTTCGTGCTCACCTGTCAGGCTGAGCCCGTGTCGGCGACGGTGAGCGTCGACTTCGACGCCTGACCCGGATCCCACGACCACAGCCCTGAGGAGAGAGCCATGCGCCTGGCCAACCTGGAGGGCCGCGCGGTCCTGGTGCTCTCGACCGGTGCTGCGGACGGCACCGGCGCCCGCGGCGTGGACCTGCACGCCGCGTCGGGCGGCCGCTTCGGCCCGGCCCCGGAGACGGTCTTCGAGCACTGGGACGCCGTACGCGCGTGGTACGCCGCGGCGGCCGACGAGCTCGTCGCCGACCTCGACGTCGACCCGGACCGGCTGGGCCCGCCCTCCCCGCGGCCGCTCCAGGCGATGGGGTTGGGGTTCAACTACGCCGAGCACGCCCGCGAGACCGGGTTCGAGGCGCCCACCGAGCTGCCGCCGGTGTTCCCCAAGTTCGCCAGCAGCCTCACCGGGCCGCGCGGCGTCGTCGACCTGCCCGCGGGCGGGAACACCGACTGGGAGGTGGAGGTGGTCGCCGTCATCGGGCGCACCGCGCACCGGATCACCCCCGAGCAGGCCTGGGACCATGTCGCCGGGCTCTGCGTGGGTCAGGACCTCTCCGAGCGGCGGCGCCAGTTCGCCGGCCCGGCCCCGCAGTTCGGGCTGGCCAAGTCCTACCCCGGCTTCAGCCCCACGGGGCCGTGGCTGGTGAGCCCCGACGAGCTCGCCGACCCCGACGACCTCGCCCTCGGCTGCGCGATCGACGGCGAGGTCGTCCAGGACGGGCGCACCAGCCGGCTGCTGTTCTCCGTCCCGCGCGCGGTCGCGGAGCTCTCCCGGGTGCTCACGCTGCTGCCCGGCGACATCGTCTTCACCGGCACCCCGGACGGCGTCGGCGTCGGGCGCGAGCCGCAGCGCTTCCTGCGGTCCGGGGAGACGCTGCGCACCTGGGTCGAGGGCATCGGCGAGATGGTCCACACCCTGCGCTGAGCGGGGCTAGCCTCGCGGGCATGCGCTACGTACGCCTGGGCAGCACCGGTCTCGAGGTCTCCGCGGTCAGCCTCGGCTGCATGAGCTGGGGCGACCCGTCCCAGGGCTGGCACCCGTGGATCCTCGACGAGGACGCCGCCCGCCCGATCGTGCGCGCGGCGTACGAGTCCGGGATCAACGTCTTCGACACCGCCAACGTGTACGCCGCCGGCACCAGCGAGGAGGTGACCGGCCGGCTGCTGAAGGAGATCGCCACGCGCGACGAGGTCGTCATCGCCACCAAGGTGCACGGCGTGATGCGGCCCGGTCCCAACGGCGGCGGCCTCTCGCGGCGCGCGATCATGGCCGAGATCGACCACAGCCTGCGCCGACTGGGCGTCGACCACGTCGACCTCTACCAGATCCACCGCTGGGACCCGCACACGCCGATCGAGGAGACCATGGAGGCCCTCCACGACGTGGTGAAGGCCGGCAAGGCCCGCTACCTCGGCGCCTCCTCGATGTACGCCTGGCAGTTCGCCAAGGCCCAGCACGCCGCCGACCTGCACGGGTGGACCCGCTTCGTCTCGATGCAGGACCACTACAACCTGCTCTACCGCGAGGAGGAGCGGGAGATGCTGCCGTACTGCGCCGACTCCGGGGTGGGAGTGCTGCCGTGGAGCCCGCTGGCCCGCGGCCGCCTCACCCGGCCGTGGGAGGAGACCACCCGCCGCCTGGAGTCCGACACGTGGGGCGCCGACCTCTACCCCGAGTCCGACCGCACCATCGTCGAGGCGGTCGGTGCGGTCGCCGAGCGCCGAGGCGTCTCCCGGGCCCAGGTCGCCCTCGCCTGGCTGCTGCACCAGCCCGTGGTCACCTCCCCGATCGTGGGCGTCACTCGGATGGGCCACCTCACCGATGCGGTCGCCGCGGTCGACCTGGAGCTCTCCGCCGACGAGCTCGCCGAGCTCTCCGCGGGCTACGTCCCGCACGCGGTGGCGGGGCACTGACCGCCGCGCCGCCCGCCCCCACCCGCTTGTAACGCGGGGTTATTGACGCTGCACACGCGGTCTACGACCGCGGAAGCGTCAATAACCCCGCGTTACAGCTCGGGCCCGGCGCCCGCGTGCAGACCGTCGAACACCACCGTGGTGACCGCGTCGGCGAGCGCGTCGGGGGTCAGCTCACCGCCGGGACGGTGCCACTCGACGAGGGAGTTCACGGTGCCGAAGACCAGCCGGCTGACCAGCTCGGGATCGAGGTCGGCGCGCACGGAGCCCTCGGCCGCCGCGGCGCGGACCAGGTCGGCCAGCCGGGCATCCACCTCGCGGCGCCGGCGCAGCGCGTCGAGCTCGACCGGGCTGTTGCCGCGCACCCGGAGCAGCAGCGTCACCGCCGGCTGGTGGGCGACCAGCACGTCGACCGCGCCGCGGACCACCGCGCGCAGCCGCTCGTAGGCCGTGCCCGGGGCGGAGGCGGCGGCGGTGACGAGCGCGTCGAGCTCGTCGAGGGCCTCGTCCAGGGCCTGCGCGAGGAGGTGTTCCTTGCCCGGCACGTGGTGGTAGATCGCGGCCTTGGTGACGCCGAGCGCGGCGGCGAGGTCGCCCATGCTCGTGCCCTCGTAGCCGTGGCGGTTGAACAGGTCGATCGCTGTCTGCAGCACCGCGGCCTGGTCGTGGCCGGGCCGCCCGCGGCGGGGCTGGGTCATGGTCGCAGGATCCCACAGGCGCAACGCGGGTACTGGCGCGCCATGACCGACACCACCGACCCCCAGCAGCGTGTCGCCGACCTGGTTCGCGCCGCGCACCTGTGCATGCTCACGACCCAGACCGACGACGGCCGGCTGGTGAGCCGGCCGATGGCGCTGCAGGAGGCCGAGTTCGACGGCGACCTGTGGTTCTTCACCCACGAGGACTCCAGCGCGGCCACCCAGATCGCGGCGCGGCCGGAGGTGGGCGTCTCCTTCGCTGACCACCGCAACACCGCGTGGACCTCGGTCGCCGGCACCGCGGAGGTGGTGCGCGACCGGTCCCGCATGGAGGAGCTGTGGTCGGCGCCGCTGAAGGTCTGGTTCCCCGACGGGCCGGACACCCCCGGCCTGGTGCTGCTGCGCGTGGCCGCGCACAGCGCCGAGTACTGGGACAGCCCGGCCTCGCGGGTCAAGCGTCTCGTCGGCGCCGCCCGGGCCGCGGTGAGCGGCGACCCCGAGAAGTTCCCCGGCACCAACGAGACCGTCGACCTGGACAAGTGAGGGCACCCGCGGTCCCGGGGTGAGGCCGCCGCGACGGCTGTGCCAAGGTTGCCGGTCGTGCCTCCCCGGACCCGCCGCCCCACTCCGCCCGCCATGCCCGTGCCGCCCGGCGCGCGCGAGGTCTTCACCGACGGCGCCTGCGCCGGCAACCCCGGCCCCGGCGGCTGGGCCTGGGCGGTGGACCAGGCCGTGTGGGCCTCGGGTCGCGAGGCCCCCTCGACCAACCAGCGCATGGAGATCCGCGCCGCCCTCGAGGCGGTGCGCTCCCTGGACGGCCCGCTGCTCATCGTCAGCGACTCGACCTACGTCGTGAACTGCTTCCGCGACGCCTGGTGGCGCGGCTGGCGCACCCGCGGCTGGGTGAACACCGCCCGCAAGCCGGTCGCCAACCGCGACCTGTGGGAGCCGCTGGTCGACGCCGTCGAGGCGCGCGGCGACATCGCGTTCCGCTGGGTCAAGGGCCACTCCGGCGACCGGATGAACGACTTCGTCGACCGGCTCGCGGTGGCGGCGAGCAAGAAGGTCTGACCCCCTCCACGGCACGGGATGACCCGGTCGACGAGTGACTCAGCGCGTCGGCACTTCCCGCTCGCGCAGGCCGCGGGGGTCGAGGACCTCCCGGATCAGCCGCAGCTCCTCGGGGCGGGGAAGCCGGGTGCGGGGCAGCGGGTCGGGCAGCTCGAGCGCGAAGCCGGTCGCCGCGCGCAGCTCCTCGGCCTCGACGCCGGGGTGCACGCTGCGCACCCGCAGGGTGCCGTCCGGCCCGGTGAAGTCGAGGACCGCGAGGTCGGTGACGACCCGGTGCAGGTCGTGGAAGCGGGTCGCGCCGCTGCCGGCCGCCCGCGCCGCCGCGGCCCCGACGCCGCAGACGACGTCGACCCGCTCGACCAGGGCCCGCGGGGAGTGCCGCGGGATCCAGTACGACGTGCGGTGGTTGACGGTGTTGGCCGGCGCCGCGCGGGTGCCGAGGAGCTGGCGGTCGGGACGGTCGAAGTCGCCGATCGCGGAGAGGTTCTGGTTGCCGTGGCGGTCCAGCTGCGGGGCGCCCATCATCACGTGGCGCCGGCCGAAGGTGAGCATGTCGAAGACCCGGGGGTGAGGGAACCAGCCCTCGACCTCCTGCCCCGACTCGCCCAGCGGCGGGTCGTCGGCGACGAAGAGCGAGACCCCGTCGCTGAGCACCAGGTCGGGGTTGACGGTGCGCCGCGCCAGTCGGGCGCCGAGCATCGGGATCAGCCCGATCGGGCTGGCCAGCGTCTCGCCGTCCTCGGCGAAGGCGTCGGCCACGGCGACCGCGCACACCTCCGCGCGGGTCGGGTCGGTGTGCTCCGCGCTCATCGCTGCTCCGTCCAGGTCCGTACGGCGTCCTGGTAGGCCGCCTCGTCGCCGGCGAGGAATCGGTCGCGGAAGGCGGCCCAGTCCTCGTCGCTGCCGCGCGCGGCGCGGGCGTACAGCTGCTGGAACGCCTCGTCGCGGGGGTAGTCGGGGGTGCAGGCGGTGAAGTGCGCGCCGTTCGGCGTCTCCACGACCCCGCTCACCATCAGCCGGTTCAGCAGCATCCGCTGCACCGGCACGCCGTCGCTCAGCTCGGCGGTCGGCACCACGCGCTCGGTGGAGACGTAGGCGCGGTCCGCGGCCAGGCAGAACAGGTCGTCGAAGTACGGGTCCGGCCCGAGGTACGTCGCGTTGCCGTGCGCGTCGGCGCGGTTGAGGTGCACCAGCGCGACGTCCAGACGCAGCGCGGGCATCGCGACCAGGTCGTCGTACGCGCCGTCCGGGCCCGGGTAGGGACTGCGGATCGTGCGGATCTCGGGGTTGTGCACCAGGACGTCGGAGCCGAGGCCGGCACGGGTCGGCAGGAACGGCAGCCGCTGGGCGGCCGCGCGCAGCCCGGTGAGGAACATCTGCTCGTCGAGCTCGACGACCTCGGGGATCGTGCCGCTCTGGCGGGCGCGCTGGAAGCTCGGCTCGAGCGGGACCGAGTCGAGGGAGACGAACGCATAGACGGCGCGGCGGACCTTGCCGGCGCGGGCGAGCAGACCGAGGTCGGCGCCGCCCCAGCTCACCACCGTCAGGTCGCGGAGGTCGGAGCGGAGGATCGCACGCACGAGTGCCATCGGCTTGCGCCGCGGGCCCCATCCGCCGATGCCGATCGTCATCCCGTCGCGCAGCTCGGCGACGACGTCGTCGATCTCCATCCGCTTGTCGCGCGGTCTGGGGTCCACCCGCCTCACCTGCTTCGTTTCGTCCGCGTTAACCTACCTAGCAATTGCTTGGTAGATTAGCATGTGTGCGACGGCTGCGGCCGGGCCTCTCGAGGCCGGGACGTGCCCGCACGGTGGCAACGAGGCGAGGAGGATGTCGTGAGTGTGCTTCGCGCAGAGGCGGCAGATCGGCGTGCGACCGGGCGCCGCGAGGTCCCGCAGTCGATGGTCGAGCGGATGACCACGATCATGGAGGCGTTCACCTCGCCGTCCACGCGGCTGTCGCTCGAGGACGTCGCCCGGGTCACCGGGCTGCCGCGGTCCACCGCGCACCGGATCATGAACCAGCTGGTCGGGCTGAGCTGGATCCAGCACAGCCCCGGCGGGTACTCCCTCGGATCCCGGGCGCTCGGTCTCGGCACCGGAAGCGCGACCTACACCGAGCTGCGCGAGGCGGCGGCCGAGGACCTGCGCGAGCTGCACCTGCAGACCGGCCTCGTCGTCCATCTCGCAGTGCTCGACGGCGCCGACGTCCGCTACCTCGACAAGGTCGGGGGGCGTTACGCCAGCAAGGTGCCGAGCCGGGTGGGCGACCGCCGGCCGGCGCACTGCACGGCGCTCGGCAAGGCGATGCTCGCCACGCTCGCGGCCGAGGACGTCGACGCGCTGCTGGTCGGCGGCCCGCTGCGACGCATGACCCGGCACAGCATCGGCGACGTCGGCACGCTGCACCAGGAGCTCACCCGGGTGCGGGCCCGCAAGGGTGCGGCCATCGACCGCGGTGAGTGCCACCTCGAGGTCGGCTGCGTGGCCGCCGCCATCCCGGGTCCCGAGGGTCCGCTCGGCGCGGTCTCGCTGGTCGGGGACCCCACGGTCAACTTCGAGCGGTTGGTGCCGCTGGTGCTGAGCGTGTCGCGCGGGATCGCCGGCCGGATGGACCGCCGTCGCTCCTCGCGCTCGGCCGCCGACGCTCCGGCGGCAGGCGGCTGGTCCGCCGACACCCTCGACCGGCTGGTCGCCGTCGGCTCCGACGCCTGGCTCTGAGTCCCACGGGCGCGGGCCCGCGCCGGCCTCAGACCAGGTTGTCCTCGACGTCCAGGCCGAAGGCGAACTTGCCGTACATCGCCAGCGCCCGCTCCACGTCGTTGGCGACGTGCACGCTGCCGGCGTGGGCGTCGCGCCAGGCGCGCTCGATGCGGTTGCCGCGGCGCAGGGAGGCGCCGCCGGCGGTCTTGAAGAGGATGTCGACGGCGCTGATCGCCCGCTCGGTGGCGCGCACCTGATCGCGGCGGGCGCGGAAGCGCATGTGCATGGGGATCTCGGCGCCGGCGACGGTCTCGGCGTACATCTCGCGCACGTTGCGCTCGAGCTGGAGGATCGCGGCGTCGATCTCCGAGGCGGCGCGGGCCACGGCGACCTGGGCGTGGGCGTCCTCGGTGAAGCGGCCGCCGCCGAGGCTGAGGCGCATCCGGTCGCGCATCGCGGCCAGGTAGGCCTCGAAGGCCCCCTCCACGACGCCGACGAGCGGGGTCGTGATGGCGGTGGTGAAGATGGTGCCGAACGGCATCCGGTACAGCGGGCCGGGGTTGACCGCGAGGCCGGGGGAGCGCAGGTGCGCGACGTCGTAGTTGCGCAGCAGCCGGTGGGCGGGCACGAACACGTCCTTGACCACGATGTCGTTGCTGCCGGTGCCGGAGAGGCCGACGGCGTCCCAGACGTCGAGGATCTCGGCGTCCTCGCGCGCGACCAGCACGGTGAGGAAGTCCACCGGCCGCCCGTCGGTGCCGACCACGAGCCCGCCGAGGGTCAGCCAGGAGGCGTGGTCGGCCCCGGAGGCGAAGCTCCACCGGCCGGTGAGGCGGAAGCCGCCGTCCGTGGGGACCAGGCGCCCGACCGGGGCGTAGGAGGAGGCGATCAGCGTGTCGGGGTCGTTCCCCCAGACCTCGTCCTGGGCCTCGCGGGGGAACAGCGCGACCTGCCACGGGTGGCACCCGACGACCGCGCTGACCCACCCGGTGGAGCCGCAGGCGGTGGAGATCGTGCGGACCACGTGGAAGAAGTCCGAGGGGTCGGACTCCAGGCCGCCGTAGCGCCGCGGCCGGAGCATCCCGAAGACGCCGGCCGCGCTGAGGTCGGCCATCGTCTCGGCGCTGATCCGCCGGTCGGCCTCGGCCTGGTCGGCGCGCTCGGCCAGCGTCGGCAGGAGGTCGGTGACCGCCTTCAAGACCTCGATGCTCATGGTGCCCCTCTCCCCCTGGTGCTGGAAAGAGAATCTCACGGCGCACGGGTCGAAGCGGCGCGGAGGTCCACGCTCGGACGGGTGGTCCCGCTGAGTCGAACGCGCCCCCGAGCGGCGACCCCGCCCGACATCATCGCGGTGTCCGGCCCGCCCGCCCCGCCGCATCCCAGGAGGCCCTCGTGTCCCGAGGCTCGCACGCCCTGTCGCGCTGCACCCGCGTGTTCTTCTCCTTCCCCGAGGTCACCGACCCGGCGCGGCACCGCGACTACAACGCCTGGCACCAGCTCGACCACCGACCGGAGAACCTCGCGCTACCGGGCGTGCTGCACGGCGACCGGTGGGTGCGCTCGCCGGAGTGCCGCGGCGCCTCGGCCATCGACGACGACCCGGTCCTCTCGCCCGCGCAGTACGTCGCGATGTACTGGTTCGCCGAGCCGGCGGGCGCCAGCATCGAGGAGTGGAGCGAGCTGGGGCAGACCACCCTCGAGCAGGGCCGGCGCCCGGAGCTGGAGTGGACGCGTCGCCGCGTCAACGGGTTCTTCCGCCCCCTCGGCGGCCGGGTGGCGCCCGGGGTGGCGATCTCGCCCGAGGCGCTGCCGCACCGCCCCCACCGCGGCGTCGTCCTGGAGGTGCTGCGCGCGGACGAGCCGAGCGGCGCCGCCGCCGAGGCCGGCTTCGGCGTGCTGCACCGCGAGCACCTGCCGGCGGTCCTGGCGGTGCCGGGGGTCCTGGGCACCTGGAGCTTCGCCAGCCGCGACGTCACGCTGCGCGGCGACGGTGGCGACGGTGGTGACGGGGACGTCCGGCGCGACACCACCCGGGGCGCCTACACGGTCGGCCTGCACTGGTGCGAGGCCGACCCGGTGGAGGTCGCCGCGACCCTGCCGCCCCCGGTCGCGGTGCCCGGCCTGCGCACGGTGCTGCGGACCCCGCTGCGCACGGTCGTCGCGGGCGAGTGGTCCTGGTTCGACGCGGACCGCGCGGGAACGGCGGTCAGTCCCGGGGCGTGAACCCCTCGAGAAAGACCGCGGCGAGCAGGTCGCCGAGCTCCGCGCTGCTGTGTGAGCCCCGGGTCGGCCAGTGCATGGAGGCCCACAGGGCGTCACGCAGCGAGCGGTAGACGATCTCGACCGGGATGTCGGCGCGGAAGGTGCCGTCCTCGACCCCGGCGAGCAGGGCCGCCATCCAGTGCTCGCGGATCAGCCGCGACTGCGCCTCGACCTCGGCGATCAGGTCGTGGTCGCGCAGGTAGGCGCGGTCGTTCTGGTAGATCGCGGTCGCGTGCGGGTGGGTGTCGATGACGCGCAGTGTCGCGTGGATCATCCCGCGCACCGTGTCGGCGGGGGAGTCCCCGCGGGCCACCACCTCGCGGAAGCCCGCGTGGATGTCGCTCATGAACTCGCCGAGGACCTCGCTGAGGATCGCGTCCTTCGAGGGGAAGTAGTGGTAGAGGCTGCCCGACAGCACGCCGGCGGCCTCGCCGATGTCGCGCACCGTGGTCGCTGCGACGCCGTGGGTGGCGAAGAGCGCGGCGGAGACGTCCCTGATCCTGGTCCGACGGTCCGATCCCTTGCTCATCGTGGTCCTTCCGCGGGCGGGTGGGTCGTGCAGCGAGGGTGGCGGCTGCGCCGCCGCGACGCGCGGCGCCTTCCGGTGGGTGGGAGGCGGTCTGGACCCCGCCCGGCTGGTGGGCGAGGGTTCGGCACGGGCGTTCCCGCGGAGCATCGCGACCAGTGGGATCGGCCGGCGACGGCCGCCGCCGACGAGTGCTACGGTGCAAAACCAAGCGCTTGCTACGGAGGTGTGATGAAGGAGCTCGAGGCACAGTTCGAGCAGTTCGTCGGTCAGGTTGCCGAGCCGCCGCGCGTTGCCCGCTACGCGGTCAACGAGGCGATGATCCGCAACTGGGTCGAGGCCCACGACGATCTCAACCCCGTCTACGTCGACGCCGACGCGGCGCGTGAGACCGGTCGCAGCGGGGTGATCTGCCCGCCGGCCATGGTCAGCACCTGGGTCATGCAGGGCTACCGCCGCTGGCGCGCCGTCCAGCGCCAGCAGGCCGACGGCGTCGTGGAGGACCACGCGTACTTCCGGCTGCTCGCGCTGCTGGCCGAGCACGGCTTCACCTCGGTCGTGGCGACCAGCCAGGAGCAGGAGTACGTGCGCGAGCTGCAGCCCGGCGACCACGTCACCTGCCACTTCACCATCGAGTCCATCTCGCCGGTGAAGCGCACCGGCCTCGGGCTGGGCTGCTTCATCACGCTGAACAAGCGCTACGTGGACCAGCACGGCGACCTGCTCGTCGACGAGCGGTTCGTGATGCTCCGATTCGACCCGAGCACCCAGGAGAAGGTGGCATGAGCGACGCCCCCCGCACGTCCGTCCCCGGGCTGACCGTCACCCAGGACAACGAGTTCTTCTTCCGCGCCGCTCGCGAGGGGCGTCTGGAGATCCAGCGCTGCACCTCCTGCGAGACGCTGCGCCACCCCCCGGCCCCGGCCTGCCCGTCGTGCCGCTCCTTCGAGTGGGACACCGTGGAGTCCAGCCGGCGCTGCACCCTGCACAGCTGGACGGTGATCCACCACCCCCAGGACCCGGCGTTCACCTACCCGCTCGCGGTCGGCCTCGTCGACCTCGAGGAGGGCACCCGCCTGGTCGCCGACATCAGCGGCGTCGACCACGACGACCTCAAGACCGGCATGGAGCTGGAGGTCGGCTTCTCCGAGCACGCCCACGGCGAGGTGCTGCCGCAGCTGCGACCGGCCGGAGGTCAGGCATGAGCATCGAGACCCTCGACCTCCGCGGCCGCTCGGTCGGCGACACGCTGCCCGAGCTCGCCATCCCGCTGGACCGTACGACGATCGTCGCGGCCGCCGTCGCCTCGCAGGACTTCGAGGACGTCCACCACGACCCGACGAAGGCCAACGAGCGCGGCACGCCCGACATCTTCATGTCGATCAACTCCACCAACGGGTTCCTGGACCGCTACGTCACCGACGTGTTCGGCCCGGCGACCCGGTTCAAGAAGGTCGCGCTGCGCCTCGGCGTACCGAACTTCCCGGGGGACACCATGACCTTCTCCGGTGAGGTCACCGAGGTCGCCGGCGACGACGTCACGCTCAAGGTCGTCGGCCGCAACTCCCGCGGCGCGCACGTCACCGCGACCGTCACGATCACCCCGAGCCAGGAGGCTGCGAAGTGAGCAAGGGTTTCTCCGGCGGCGCCGCGATCGTCGGCATCGGCGCGACCGAGTTCTCCAAGAACTCCGGGCGCAGCGAGTGGCAGCTGGCCTGCGAGTCGGTGCTCGCCGCCCTCGAGGACGCCCAGATCGGCGTCGAGGAGGTGGACGGCTTCGCGCTGTTCACCATGGAGACCAACCCCGAGATCGCCGTCGCCCGCGCGCTCGGCATCCCGGAGCTGAAGTTCTTCAGCCGGATCCCGCACGGCGGCGGCGGCGCGTGCGCGCCGGTGCAGCAGGCGGCCCTCGCGGTCACCTCCGGCGTCGCGGACGTGGTGGTCGTCTACCGCGCCTTCAACGAGCGCTCGGGCCACCGCTTCGGCGCCGGCCCGCCGCCGTTCGCCTACAACCAGAACACCGACCAGGAGTACCGCAACTGGATCAACCCCTACGGGCTGCTCACGCCGGCCCAGCAGGAGGCGTTCCTGGCGCGCACCTACATGGAGCGCTACGGCGCGACCAGCGCGGACTTCGGCGCGATCTCGGTGCTCTCGCGCAAGCACGCGGCGAACAATCCCAAGGCGTGGTTCCACGGTCGTCCGATCACGATCGAGGAGCACCAGGCCTCCCGGATGATCGCGGACCCGCTGCGCCTGCTCGACTGCTGCCAGGAGAGCGACGGCGGCCAGGCGCTGGTCATCGTGAGCGCCGAGCGCGGCCGCGACCTCCCGCACCCGCCGGCGCTGATCACCGGCGCCGCGCAGGGCGTCGGCCCGCAGCAGATCTCGATGAGCAGCTACTACCGCGAGGACATCGACGCGATGCCCGAGGTCGAGCTCGTCGCCCGCCAGCTGTGGAGCCAGGCCGGCATCGGTCCTGACGACATCGACGCGGCGATCCTCTACGACGCCTTCACCCCGATGGTGCTGCTCCAGCTCGAGGAGTACGGCTTCTGCGGCCGCGGCGAGGCGCGCCACTTCATCGCCGACGGCAACCTCGAGCTCGACGGCCGGCTGCCGATCAACACCCACGGCGGCCAGCTCGGCGAGGGCTACATCCACGGCGTCAACGGCATCGCCGAGGGCGTCCGGCTGATCCGCGGGACCTCGGTGAACCAGCCCGCCAAGACCCTCGACAACGTGCTGGTCACCGGCGGCTCGCCGGTGCCGCACAGCGCGATCGTCCTGGCGACCGACCGCTGAGGTCCATGATCCGGAGGAGCTGAGATGAGGCGGTTCGAGGGGCGCCGCGCCCTGGTGACCGGCGCCAGCCGGGGCATCGGGGCCGGCATCGCCGAGCGGCTCGCCGCCGAGGGTGCCGATGTCGTGCTCGTGGCCCGCACCCTCGAGCCCGACTCGCACCCGCTCGGCGGCAGCCTGCGCGAGACCGCGCAGCGTCTGGCGCGCTACGGCACCCGGGTCGAGACGCTCACCGCCGACCTCAGCGACGAGGAGAGCCGCTCGCGGATCGTGCCGCGGGCCGTCGAGCTGCTCGGCGGCCCCGTCGACGTACTGGTCAACAACGCCGCGGCGGCGATCTACCAGCCGCTCGTGGACTACCCGCTGCGGCGGCGTCGGCTGGTCTTCGAGGTCAACGTGCACGCCCCGCTCGACCTCGCCCAGGCGGTGCTGCCGGGCATGCGCGAGGCCGGGGCGGGCTGGATCGTCAACCTCTCCAGCGCGACCACCCGGCACGCGCCGGGGCCGCCGTTCGAGCTGGTCGAGCCCGGCACCGCGATGGCGGTGTACGGCGCGTCCAAGGCTGCGCTCGACCGGATCACCCACGGGCTCGGCGCCGAGCTGCACGGCACCGGCATCCGGGTGAACACGGTCCAGCCGGCCGCCGCGGTGCTCAGCGAGGGCGCCGCCCGGCTGGTCGGGGACACCATCCGGCCCGACCAGGTCGAGTCGCTGGAGGAGATGGTCGAGGGCGCCGTGGCGCTGTGCGCCTGCCCCGAGGACGTCACCGGGCAGGTGACGGTCAGCCTCGAGCTGATCCGCGACTGGGGGCTGACGGTGCACGGGCTGGACGCCCGTCCGCTCGCCGGAGCCGGCGCATGACCCCGGTGATCGTGGACGCGGCTCGTACGCCGTTCGGCAGACGCGGTGGCTGGCTGGACTCCGTCCACGCGGCCGAGCTCCTCGGGCACGCCCAGCGAGGCGTGCTCGAGCGCACCGGCGTGGACCCGCGGCTCGTCGAGCAGGTCGTCGGCGGCTGCGTGACGCCGCTGGCCGAGCAGTTCGGCAACGTCACCCGCACCGCCTGGCTGCACGCCGGGCTGCCCTGGCAGACCGGGGCCACCACCATCGACGCCCAGTGCGGCACCGCCGCCCAGGCCACGCTGCTGCTCGCCGGCCAGATCGCGATGGGCGCGGTCGACGTCGGCATCGCCTGCGGCGTCGAGCTGATGTCGCACGTCCCGCTGACCTACAAGGTCGGCGCCGGGCTCGGGACCCCGCGCCCCGCCGGCTGGTCCATCGACAGCCCCGACCAGTACACCGGCGCCGACCGGATCGCCGTCCACCGCGGGCTGGGCCGCGCCGACCTCGACGCCTACGGCCTGCGCTCCCAGCAGCGCGCCGCGGCCGCCTGGGACGCCGGCCTGTTCGACGCCCAGATCATCCCGGTCACCGTCCTCGACGCCGACGGTCGCGAGCGGGTCGTCACCCGCGACCAGGGCCTGCGCGAGACCAGCCTGGAGGCCCTCGCCCGGCTGCGGCCGGTGAAGGAGGGCGGCCTGCACACCGCCGGCACCTCCTCGCAGGTCTCCGACGGGGCGAGCGCCGCGGTGCTCATGTCGGCCGAGCGGGCGCACGCCCTCGGCCACCGCCCGCGCGCCCGGATCCTGTCCCAGGCCGTGGTCGGCGGCGACACGACGTACCTGCTCGACGGCCTGATCGCCGCCGCGGAGCGGGTGCTGGCCCGCACCGGCCTGCGGATGGCCGACATCGACCATCTCGAGGTCAACGAGGCCTTCGCCTCGGTGCCGATGTCCTTCGCCCGGGTGCACGGCGTGGACGAGGCCCTGCTCAACCCCCTCGGTGGCGCGATCGCGCTCGGTCACCCGGCCGGCGCCACCGGCATCCGGCTGATCGCGACCGCGATCGAGGAGCTGGAGCGTCGCGACAAGCAGCTGGCGATGGTCGCCATCTGCGCCGCGGCCGCCACCACCTGCCTGCTGCTCGAACGGCTCTGAACCTCCCCACACCCCCGTCACCTCGACCCAGGAAGGCGCCA
The DNA here is from genome assembly GCF_011420305.2 of Nocardioides ochotonae. Classification (NCBI taxonomy): domain Bacteria; kingdom Bacillati; phylum Actinomycetota; class Actinomycetes; order Propionibacteriales; family Nocardioidaceae; genus Nocardioides; species Nocardioides ochotonae. The sequence continues at coordinate 284,087 of NZ_CP061769.1, forward strand.
TGCCTCTCGCTCTCTCCACGGAGCACCGCGACCTCGCGACGTCCGTGGCCGCGTGGAGCCGCCGCGCTGCTCCGATGGAGTCGACGCGTGGGCAGCTCGACGGGCTCGCCGCCGGCGAGCGTCCTGCGTCCTGGCCGGCGCTGCTCCAGCAGGGCCTGCACGCCCTCCACCTCCCCGAGCAGTACGGCGGGGCGGGCGTCGGCCTCGCGGAGCTCGCGGTCGTGGCCGAGCAGCTGGGCGCCGGGCTCCACCCCGGGCCGTTCCTGCCCACCGTGACGGCCAGTGCGGTGCTGGCCGGGGCGACGCCGCAGGGCGCCGTGCCGGCGCTGCTGGGCGACCTCGCCGACGGCGCCACGGCCGCGCTCGTGGGCACCCCCGGCCTCCGGGCGCGTCCGGGAGCCGACGGCGGCTGGGTGCTCGACGGCACCAGCGAGCCGGCGCTCGGTGTGCCCGGCGCCGACCTGCTGGTGGTGCGCGCCGGGCTCGAGGACGGCACGCCCGCGTGGTTCGCCGTACGGCCCGGGCCGAGCGCGGTCAGCCACGCCGCCGAGCCCACCGACCTCACCCGCTCCGTGGGGCGGCTGGAGCTGAACGGCCACCGGGCCGCGGCCGAGGACCGGCTCGCCGGCATTGGCCCGGAGTGGGTCGACCTCGTGGTGGCCACGCTGCTCGCGGCCGAGGCGTCCGGTGTCGCGCGCTGGTGCCTGGAGACCGCGGTCGACCACGTCCGCACCCGCAAGCAGTTCGACCGCCCGATCGGCAGCTTCCAGGCCGTCCAGCACAAGGCCGCGATGATGCTCGTGCGCGCGGAGCTCGTCTGTGCCGCGGCGTGGGACGCCGCCCGCGCGGAGCACCAGGACCCCGCCCAGCAGCGGCTGGTCGCCGCGCAGGTCGGCGCGAGCGCCCTCCCGGCGGTGGTGGACACCGCCGTCGAGTGCATCTCCCTGCTCGGCGGCATCGGCTTCACCTGGGAGCACGACGCGCACCTCTACTGGCGCCGCGCGGTGAGCCTCGCCTCCGCGGGTGGCGACCAGGGCCGCTGGGAGTCGGCGCTCGGCGCCACGGCGCTCGAGGCCCGGCGCGACTTCTCCTTCGTCGACGCCGACGCGTGGCCCGAGGTGCGGGCGGAGGTCGCCGAGGTGCTGGCCGAGGTCGCGGCGCTGCCCGACGACGGGCTGGTCGCCCAGGGGTGGGTGCCCGCGCGCGGCGGTGCGCGGCAGCGCCGGCTCGCCGAGGCGGGCCTCGTCGCACCGCACTACCCGCGACCCTGGGGCCGCGACGCCGGCGCCGAGGAGCAGGCGGTGATCGCCGATGAGTTCGCCCGCGCCGGGCTGGCCGTCCCGTCGACGGTGATCGGGGAGTGGGTGCTGCCCACGCTGCTGGTGCACGGCACCACCGCCCAGCAGGAGCGCTTCGTCGACCCCACGCTGCGCGGGGAGATCTTCTGGTGCCAGCTGTTCAGCGAGCCCGGGGCCGGGTCGGACCTGGCCGGGCTCTCCACCCGCGCCCGCAAGGTCGAGGGAGGCTGGGTGCTGAACGGCCAGAAGGTCTGGAACTCGATGGCCCACGAGGCCGACTGGGGCGTGTGCCTGGCCCGCACCGATCCCGACGTGGCCAAGCACGAGGGGATCTCCTACTTCCTCCTCGACATGCGCGCCGCCGGCATCGACGTCCGGCCGCTGCGTCAGGCGACCGGGATGGCGGAGTTCAACGAGGTGTTCCTCGACGACGTCTTCGTCCCCGACGAGTGCCTGGTGGCTGCGCCCGGCGACGGTTGGCGCCTCGCCGTGACCACCCTGGCCAACGAGCGGCTGAGCATGGGCGCCCACCTCAGCCACGGCTCCAGCGACCGGGTCCGCGAGGTCCTCGCCGACCCGACGCACCCGGTGCCCCGCGCGGAGGTGGTGCGCGTGCTCGGACGCTGCGTCGGGCGCGAGATGGCGCTGGCCGCGCTCAACCTGCGCAGCGTGCTGGCCCGGCTCAGCCGCCTCGAGCTGGGTGCCGAGATCAGCGTGCAGAAGGTCTTCAACGCGATCGCCCAGCGCGACAACTCCCGCGACCTGCTCGCGGTGCTCGGCCCGCGCGGCCTGGTCGCGGTGGCCCCCACCGACCACCGCAGCACCGATCCGGTGATCGACCATCTCGGCCTCCCGTCGGTGCTCTTCGGCGGCGGCACGATCGAGATCCAGCTCAACGTCATCGCCCGGCGGGTGCTGCGCCTGCCGCGCTGAGCGCGGCGTACCGGCCCCGCACCCTGCCACCCCACCCGCACACCCGTTGGCCCACGAGAGGTGGCGCACCCATGCACCCTGATCTGTCCGAGAGGTCCCAGCGGCTCCGCGCCGAGCTGCGGGCCTACTTCGCCGCGCTGATCACCGAGGAGGACCGTCGCGACCTGGTGCACCAGACCGAGGGCGGCCCGACCTTCGAGCGGCTCTACCGCCAGATGGGCGCGGACGGCTGGCTCGGCCTGGGCTGGCCCGAGGAGTTCGGCGGGCGCGGGGAGGACCCCGAGGCGCTCTACGTGTTCTACGACGAGGTCATCCGCGCCAACGCGCCGCTGTCGCTGGTCACCCTCAACACCGTCGCCCCGGCGCTGATGAAGGCCGGCACCCAGGAGCAGAAGGACTACTTCCTGCCCCGCATCCTGCGCGGTGAGCTGATGTTCGCGATCGGCTACACCGAGCCCGGCGCCGGCACCGACCTCGCCTCGCTGCAGACCCGGGCGCGCGTCGAGGGCGAGGAGCTGGTGATCAACGGCAACAAGATCTTCACCAGCGCCGGCGTCTTCGCCGACTGGGTCTGGCTCGCCGTGCGCACCGACCCGGACGCGCCGCGGCACCGCGGCATCTCGGTGGTGCTCGTGCCGACCAGCGACCCCGGCTTCTCCGCCACCGAGATCCACACGGTCGGCGGGATCAGCACCTCGGCGACGTACTACGAGGACGTCCGGGTGCCGATCGGCAACCTGGTCGGCGGCCTGAACGAGGGGTGGGGGCTGATCACCCACCAGCTCAACCACGAGCGGGTGGCCCTCGCCGCGCGCGGCGGCATCGCCAACGAGCTGTACGACGAGGTGCTGCGCTGGACGCTCAGCGAGCGGGTCGGCGAGCACCGGATCTACGACGTGCCGTGGGTGCGCAGCACCCTGGCGGAGGTCTACGCCCTCCTCAGCGCCGCCGACCTCGTCAACCTGCGCCTGGTCGCCGACGTCGCCGCCAACACCCTCGGCGGCGGCGAGTCCGCGGCCGCCAAGGTGTTCGGCACCGAGGCCGTCGTCACCGCCTACGGCCAGCTCCAGCAGGTGCTCGGCGCCACCGGTCTGCTGCGCCCGGGCACTCCCGGCGCCGCCCTCGAGGGCCGGGTCGAGAACCTGGGGCGCCGGGCCCAGAACAACACCTTCGGCGGCGGCACCAACGAGGTGATGCGGGAGATCGTCGCCGCGAAGACCCTCGGGATGCCGATCGGCGCGCGGCGTGCCGCCCCGCCGGTGCAGCCGGCGGCCACCCAGAACGCGAGGAGCTGACATGGAGTTCGACCTGACCGGTGACCACGTCGAGGTCCGCGACCTCGCCGCGACGATCTTCACCGACCTCGCGAGCACCGAGCGGGTGGCCCAGGTGGAGGCCGACGAGGACTCCTTCGACGCGCGCCTCTGGGGCACCCTCGCGGACTCCGGGATGCTCGGCATCGCGGTGCCCGAGCACGCCGGCGGCGCCGGCCTCGGGATGCTCGGCCTGGTCGCGCTGCTGGAGCAGCAGGGCCGCCGGGTCGCCCCGGTGCCGCTCTGGTCGGTCGTCGCGGGCGCCGCACTGCCGATCGCAGAGTTCGCCTCGCCCGAGCAGGCCGGGCGCTGGCTGCCCGGACTGCTCGACGGCAGCGCCCTGGTCACCGGGGCCTTCGACGCGCCGCCCGGGCGTCGCACCGCGCTGAGCGGGGCCCGCACCGGTGACACGATCACCGTCACCGGCGGGCTCGCCCAGGTGCCGGCCGCCGGCCGCGCCGCCGCCCTGGTGGTGCCCGTCGAGCTCGCGGACGGCGAGATCGTGCTCGCCGTGGTGCCCACCGACCGCCCCGGTGTAGTGGTGACCCCGGTGGCGCCGACCAGCCGTGAGAACGCGGCCGCCGTCGCGTTCGAGGACGTCGTGCTGGGCCCCGACGACGTACTGGCCGGCGACGGCGACGCCCAGCTGGAGTGGGTGCGCAACCGGCTCCGGGTCGCGCTCGCTGCGCTCCAGCTCGGGGTCTGCGCCGAGGCCGTGCGCCTCACCGCGGCGTACACCAGCGAGCGGGTGCAGTTCGGGCGCCCGCTGTCGACCAACCAGGCGGTGGCGCTGCGCGCCGCCGACGCCCACCTCGACACCGAGGCCATCCGGGTGACCGCCCTTCGTGCCGCCTGGCTGCTGGACCGCGGCGAGGAGGCCGCCGCGGGACCGGCGTCGCTGATCGCGAAGTGGTGGGCCTCGCAGGGCGGGCTGCGGGTCGTGCACGCCACCCAGCACCTGCACGGCGGCATCGGCGCCGACGTCGACTACCCGATCCACCGCTACTTCCTGTGGGGGCGCCAGCTCGCGTTCTCCCTCGGCAGCGCGGCCGCCGTGGCCGCCGAGCTCGGCGGTCGGCTCGAGGACGCCCCGGCGATCGGGGCCCCGGCATGACGACCGTGTACGAGACCACCGAGGTCGAGCAGGAGACCGTGGCCCTGGTCGCGGCGACCCGGGAGCTGATGCTGGCGGTCGCCACGACCGACCTCGGCGTCGAGGAGCTCCGCGCCGCCCGTGCCGAGATCGAGCAGCTCAGCGCCCGGCTGGGCACCCGCACCCGGGACCGGGTGCTCCGGGCGCCGCTGGACGGGCCGGCCCGGGCCCGCAGCGCCGGGCCCGACCAGCCGTGGCCGATCTTCCGGTTCAGCCCGCAGGCACTGCCGCTGGAGATCACCTTCGGCGAGGGCACCGCGCACGCGCGCACCGTCGGCGACGCGCTCTACGAGGGGCCGCGCGACTCGGTGCACGGCGGCTACCTCGCGCACCTGCTCGACTGCATGCTCGGCACGATGGTGCAGGCGCAGGGGCTGCTCGCGGTCACCGCCACGCTGGACCTGCGCTACCTGCGCCGTACGCCGCTCGACGTACCCCTGGACCTGCACGCGCGGATCATCGAGCGCACCGGTCGCCGGATCCACGCCGAGGGCTGGGTCGAGCACGAGGGCCAGCGGACCGTCGAGGCCACCGGCCTGTTCATCGAGATCGCGGGAGGCACGTCATGAGCTATCAGCTGAGTGGGCTGGAGGGCCGGGTCGCGGTCGTCACCGGGGCCGGACGGATGCGCTCGATCGGCCGCGCGATCGCCGTCGAACTGGCGCGGGCCGGGTGCGACGTGGTCGTCACCGGCACCGGCCGGGGTCTGGAGAACCGCCCCGCCGACGAGGTGGCCGCCGACTGGCGCGACATCGACTCGGTCGCCGAGGAGGTCCGGACCCTGGGGCGGCGGGCGCTGCCGGTGGTCTGCGACGTCTCCGACGAGGCCTCGGTCGACTCGCTGCTGGCCCGGGTGGTGGCCGAGCTCGGCCGCGTCGACGTGGTCGTCAACAACGCCGCCGCGTCCCGGGGTGCGGACCGGCTGCCCGTGCTCGAGGTGCCGGTCGAGGCCTGGGACCGGGTGGTCTCGGTGAACCTGCGCGGCACCTTCCTGATGACCCGCGCCTTCGGCCGGCGTCTGGTCGAGCAGGGCGAGGGCGGCAGCATCATCAACATCTCCTCGATCGGCGGCAAGCTCGGCGGCCCGGGCACCGCGGCGTACAGCGCCTCGAAGGCGGGGGTGCAGTCGCTGACCTCCTCCTCGGCCAAGGAGCTCGGGCGCCACCGGATCCGGGTCAACGCGATCTGCCCGGGGGTCACCGAGACCGGCCGCCTCGACGACCAGAGCCCGGAGGCCTGGCAGGCCTACGTCGCGGCCAACCTGCCGCTCGGTCGCGCCGGCACCCCTCAGGAGGTCGCGGCCACGGCGGTCTTCCTCGCCAGCGACCAGGCCGCCTGGGTCACCGGCCAGTCCTGGAACGTCGACGGCGGCCAGCTCACCGTCCGCTGACCCCCCGCCGATTCGCGCAACCACAAGGGTCGACTCGGGGGAGTGGGACTGCGGTGGCGGGATCGGCGGCGGGCTGGGACGGTGGTCACACGACCAAGCGCTTGCTAGATAACTGGCGAAGTCCCCGAGGAGACCACACGTGGCACGACACCCCCTGACCCATCGCGTCGGCGCGGCCCTGGCCGTGGCGGTGCTCGCCGCCGGCTGCGCGGCCACGGACGACGAGGGCGCGAAGCCCCGCGAGGGCGCCGCCCTCAGCGAGGGCATGCGCGGCGTATCCGACGCCGGCGATCCCGTCTCCGGCGGCACCCTGACCTACGGTGCGTACGCCGAGCCGGCCTCGCTCGACCCCGCTGTCACGATCGCGGCGGTCACGACCGGCGGCGCCGAGATGATCAACATCTACGACACCCTGGTGAACTTCGACGCCGACGCCCAGGAGTTCGAGCCGCGGCTCGCCGAGGCGATCGAGCCCGACAAGGACCACGACACCTGGACCCTGACCCTGCCCGAGGGCGTGACCTTCTCCGACGGCACCGCGCTCGACGCGGCGGCGGTCAAGTGGAGCCAGGAGCGCTACGCCTCGATGCCCGCGCCCGAGGCGGCGCTGTGGAACGGCAACGTCAGCGACGTCGTCGTCAAGGACGAGCGGACGGTCGTCTATGAGCTGAACAAGCCGTGGCCGGGCTTCCCCAGCATCCTGAGCACCGGTCCCGGCATGGTGGTCGCCAAGAGCGCCGCGGCCAAGGACGGTGCCTTCACCCCGGTCGGCGCCGGAGCCTTCGAGCTGGAGCGCTGGGCCCAGGGCGAGGAGCTGGTGCTCGCCGCCCGCGAGGACTACTGGGGCGGGGCTCCGCACCTGGAGAAGGTCCGCTTCGTCTACCTCAACGACCAGCGCGCCGGCCTGGAGTCGCTGCGCTCCGACGGCGTCGACGCGGTCTTCGTGCGCGACCCCGACATCGTCGACGAGGTGCTCGACGAGGAGTGGCCGGGCTACGTCAACATGGTCGCCGCCTCCAACACCGCGGTGATCAACGCCTCCGAGGGCCGTCCGGGCGCCGACGTCCGGCTGCGCGAGGCGATGGCGCTGGCCATCGACCCCGAGCTGATCGCGGAGCGTGCGTACGGCGGCTCCGGCCTGGCGTCCTCGACGCTCTTCGGCGACTACTCCGCCTGGCACGGCGAGACCTCCGGGCTCGAGCCCGACCAGGAGCGGGCCCGCGAGCTCGTGGAGGAGGTCAAGGCCGACGGCTGGGACGGCAAGATCGAGTACATCGACGCCGCTGACCCCGCCTCGCGCGCCACGATGCAGGCGGTCAAGGCCTCGCTCGAGGCCGTCGGGTTCGAGGTCGCGACCCGCCCGATGCGCACCATCGCCGAGCAGATCTCCACGATCGTGGTCGAGCGCGACTTCGACGTCGCGGCGTGGGGCCTGAACTACCGCGAGGCGGACCCGTTCTCGAAGATGTTCGCGACCATGCACAGCGACGGCACGCAGGTCTACGGGATGTACACCAGCGACGAGATGGACGCGCTGCTCGAGGAGCTCCAGGCGGCGGCGACGCCCGAGGAGCGGGTCGCGGCGATGGACCGCATCCAGGAGCAGGTCAACACCGACGTTCCCTACCTCAACTGGGCGCCGTTCTCGGAGTACACCGCGTGGGACGAGGACGTCCACGGGATCGTCGGTGCGGCCGCGTCGATGGTCCACCTCGCCGACGCCTGGATCGGCTGACCCAACCCGCAACACCCGCAACACCCGCGAGACCCCCGGGGCGGACCGGCCGAGCACGGCCGGTCCGCCCCTCCCTCTGACCACCCGGTGCTGCGGCGCCACGAGAGCGAAGGCGACAGCGTGCGGAGAGCAGCGGCCGACCCCGCCACGAGCGCGAGCGTCCGCGCGGGCAGCACCCTCAGCCCGCGCCGGCTGCGCTGGCTGCTGCCGGGCCTGCTGCTCGTCACGACCGTGACCGGCATCGTCGGCAGCCTCGGCTCGCCGCTCGTGCCGGGCATCGCCCGGTCCGAGGGCGTCTCCCTCGTCGCCGCGCAGTGGACCCTCACCGTCAGCCTGATCACCGGCGCGGTGGCGACACCCGTCATCGGCCGGCTCGGCGCCGGGCGGCGGCGCCGTCCGGTCCTGCTCACCTGCGTCGGCCTGGCCGCCCTGGGCACCGTCCTCGGCGCGCTGCCGCTGGGCTTCGCCATGCTGATCGTCGGCCGCATCCTCACCGGCCTCGCCTTCGGCATCGTGCCGCTGGTGATCTCGGTGGTCCGCACCGAGCTGCCCGAGGACCGCATGCGCCGCTCGGTGGCGGCGGTCTCGGTCGCCAACGTGACCGCCGCCGGCCTCGGCTTCCCGGTCACCGCGCTGGTGGCGACCTTCGCCGGCATCCGCGGCGCCTTCTGGTTCGCCTTCGCGATGTGTGCCCTCGCGTTCGTCGTCGCCCTGCTCGTCGTGCCGCGCAGCACCGAGCCCGTCCCACCCGGGGTCGACTGGCTCGGCGCCGTCCTGCTCAGCGCCGCCACGGCCACCCTGCTCCTCGGCATCAGCCAGGCGGCCGGCTGGGGCTACGCCTCCCCGCTCACGGCCACCCTGATCGGCGCCGGGCTGCTGCTCTACGCGGTCTGCGTGTGGTGGCTGCTGCGCGTGCGCGACCCGCTGGTCGACGTGCGCATCGCCGTACGCCGCGGGGTGTCGGCGGCCAACGCCGCCGGCCTGCTCGCCGGCTGCGGGATGTACGTGATGCTCTCGCTGGTCATGGTCCTCGTGCAGACCTCGAGCGAGGACGGCTACGGCCTGGGTCGCTCGGTCCTGGTCGCGGGCCTGATGCTGACGCCGTACGCCGCCGCGAGCGTGATCGGCTCCCGCCTCGCGCTGCGGCTGGGCAACGTGATCAGCGCCGACCTGCTGCTGCCGCTGGGCTGCCTGTGCTTCGGCCTGGCCAACCTGGCGCTGGCGGTCTGGCATCAGGAGCTGTGGCAGGTACTGCTGGTGCTGCTGGTCGGCGGGATCGGCAGCGGCATGACCTTCAACTCGATGCCCTGGCTGATGATGCGCCACGTCCCGGCTGCCGAGACCAGCAGCGCTCTCAGCCTCAACCTCGTGCTCCGGTTCCTCGGCATGTCGATCGGCAGCGCGCTCGCCCTGGCGATCCTCGACCTGCTCGCCGCGGACGGGATGCAGACCAGCCACGCCGGTTTCGTCGCCGGCGGACTGTGCGGGGTCGGGCTCTCGCTGGTGGCGGCGGTGCTGTCGCTGCTGCTGGGCCGACCACGTCGCTTCCGTTGAGCGGGAGCCCCCTGACCCACCCCCGCCGAGGCTGCTTGCATCGGCGCGTCCGACCCCGGAGGAATGAGATATGCAGACATTCGCAGAGATCGTGCGCAGCCGCGTCGGCGACGACGCCGTCGGCCTGCGCTTCGAGGACCGCCAGTGGACCTGGGACGAGGTCGTCGCCGAGTCCGCGACCCGGGCCGCGGCCCTGAGCGCCACGGTGCCGGCCCCCGAGGGACGCCAGGTCCACGTCGGGGTGCTGCTGGAGAACGTCCCGGACTTCGTCTTCTGGATCGGTGCCGGCGCCCTCGCCGGGGCCGTGGTCATCGGCATCAACGCCAGCCGCAGCGCCCCGGAGATCGCCCAGGACGTGCGGCACGCGGACGTCGACCTGATCATCACCGAGCCGCGCCTGCGCCACCTCGTCGAGGACCCCGCCCACGGCGTCCCGGCCGAGCGGGTCCACGACATCGAGACCCCGGCGTACGCCGAGTGGCTGGCGCCGCACCGCGGGGCGCCACTGCCCGAGGCCCGGCCCACGCCCGAGGACATCGCGATGCTGCTGTTCAGCTCGGGCTCGACCGGGGCCCCGAAGGCGGTCATCGTCGGCCAGGGCCGGCTCGGCCGCCTGGTCGAGGCGATCGTCGAGCGGGTGCGCATGGAGCGCTCCTCGGTCACCTACCTGTGCATGCCGCTGTTCCACGGCAACGCGGTGATGATGAACCTGGCGCCCGCGATGGAGGCCGGGGCGACGGTCGCGATGACCCGCAAGTTCTCCGCCAGCGCCTTCGCCGAGGACATCCACCGGGTCGGCGCGACCTACGTCAACTACGTGGGCCGGGCGCTGTCCTACGTGCTGAGCCGCCCCGAGGACCCGCGCGACCGCACCAGCACCCTGCAGCTGGCCTTCGGCACCGAGGCCTCCGAGGCCGACGTGGCCCGCTTCTCCGAGCGCTTCGGCTGCGAGGTCATGGAGGGCTACGGGCTCAGCGAGGGCGTCTTCCGGATCAACCGGACCCCGGACACCCCGACCGGCTCGCTCGGCCTGCCAGCGGGCGGCCTGGACGTGCGGATCCTCGACGAGGCCACCGGCGAGGAGTGTCCCCGCGCCCGCTTCGACGAGACCGGGCGGCTGGTCGACGCCGCCGCCGTCGGGCAGATCGTCGCGGTCGGGCTCGCGCACACCTTCGAGGGCTACTACAAGAACCCCGAGGCGATGGCCGACCGGGTCAAGGGCGAGGACTTCTGGTCCGGTGACCTGGGCTACCGCGACGCCGACGGGTTCTTCTACTTCGCCGGCCGCTCCTCGGACTGGCTGCGGGTGGACAGCGAGAACTTCTCCGCCGCACCGCTCGAGCGCATCCTGGCCCGCGCCGAGGGCGTGGCGGTGGCGCCGGTGTTCGCCGTACCGGACCCGCGCACCGGCGACCGGGTGATGACGGCCATCGAGCTCGAGCCCGGGGCGGTCTTCGACCCGATCGCGTTCGGCGCCTACCTCGACGCCCAGCCCGACATGGGCGCCAAGTGGTGGCCCTCGTTCGTGCGGATCGTCGACTCGATGCCGCTGACCGGCAGCGGGAAGATCAACAAGGCGCCGCTGCGCCAGGCGGCGTGGCAGACCACCGACCCGGTGTTCGTGCGCGTCGGGCGGACCGCAGAGTACGTCGCGCTCGACGACGTCGCCCGCAAGGAGATCGAGGCGGAGTTCCTCGAGCACGGCCGCGCCGCGCACCTCCCCGCGCCGCCGGCCTGAGCCACGAGCGGTACGACGACGGGCCGGGACTCCACCGAGGTGGGGTCCCGGCCCGTCGGGCGTCCGGAGGTGCGGTGCGCTCAGCCCGCGGGTGCGTCGGGGAGCTCGGGGGCCCAGGCGACGCCGTTGATGTGACCCCCGCCGTCGGCGAAGATCGTGTTGCCGGTGACGTAGCGGCAGTCCTCGCTGGCGAGGAAGAGCGCCACCGGGGCGATGTCGGTCAGCGGGTCGCCGAGACGGCCCATCGGGTTGGCGGCGTCGACGGCGGCCGCGATGTCGGGGTTCTGGGCGATCCGGCGCTGCAGCGCCGCGGTCTTCGCGCCCGGTGCGATCGCGTTGACGACCACGCCCGTGGGCGCCCACTCCCGTGCGGCGGTGCGGGTGAGGGTGCGCAGCGCCTCCTTGGCGCTGTTGTACTCCAGCGACCCGATGTGGGCGTTCACACCGTTGAGGCTGACCATGTTGATCACCCGGCCCCAGCCGGCGCGCGACATGTGCGGGAACGCCGCGCGCATCGCCCAGAAGGGCCCGTAGTAGCCCATCGCGAACCCGCGGTGCAGCATCTCGTCGGTCTTGTGCTCGACGCGACCGAGGCTGGCGCCGCCCCAGGCGTTGTTGACCAGGATGTCGACGCTGCCCCAGGTGTCGACCGCGGTCGCGATCATGCCCTCGACCTGGTCGCGGTCGGTGACGTCGACGTGCACGAACAGCCCGCCGATCTCCTCGGCGACCGCCCGGCCCTTGGCCTCGTCGATCTCCGCGACGAGCACGCGCGCGCCCTCGGCCGCGAACAGCCGCGCGACGCCCGCGCCGATCCCGTCCCCGCCACCGGTGACGACCGCGACGCGGCCCTCGAGGCGGCCGCTCACGCGCGCTCGAGGTGCTGGCCGCGGGCCCCGGCCGCGAGCAGTGCGCGCGCCTCGGGGCGACCGTCGAGCAGGCGCCCGGTCCGCACCACGACCCGCCAGCCCTGCTCGCCGCGACGCAGCTCCCAGTGGTTGGCGGTGGCGCGGCGTACGACGAAGCCCTCGTCGGTGTGGATGACCATCAGCGAGTGGTTGACCGCGACGGCGGTGTCGCCGTCGAGGGTGACCTTGACGGGCCCGTTGAAGTGCGCGGCGCCATTGCCGATCCAGCCCTGGTGGTTGGTGGAGTTCACCATCGCGACGAGCTGGGCGTTGCCGACCATCGAGATCTCGTCGTTGTCGTAGACACCGTCGGGCTCCCAGATGGCGGCGAGCTCCTCGGCGCTGCCGGAGTCGGCGAGGGCTCCGTAGCCGGCGAGGAGCTGGATGATCTCCCGCTCGTCCTCGAGGGTCTGGAGGCGCTGCTCGAGTGCGGCGATCCGGTCGTCGGTCATGGTGGCTCCTGATCGGGTGGAGGAACGGGGTCAGTCGATCTGCGCGGCGATGGCCGCGAGCGCCTCGAGCTGCTCGCAGTAGTGCTCGGCGGACGTCGCGTCGACGGTGGTGCTGACCACCGTCGCGCCGGCCTCCCGGACCTGGCGCAGCCGGCGGGCGGTGTCCTCGGCGTCGCCGAGCGGGTCGAGCATGCGGCCGGGGGAGAAGTAGACCTCGAAGCCCTCCGGGAGCTCGCGGGAAGCGAGCATGGCGGAGAGCGCCTCCAGCGGCAGGCCGAACGGCACCCAGCCGTCGCCGAGCTCGATCGCGCGGCGCAGCGAGCGCGCGGTGCGGCCGCCGATGATGAGCGGCACCCGCTCCTGCACGGCGTGCGGCTCCACGACGAAGCCGGAGAAGTCGAAGTGCGTGCCGTGGTACTCCGGCTGGGAGCGGCCCAGGCTGGCGCGCAGGGCGGCGAGCGCGTCGTCGGCGATCGCGCCGCGGCCCTCGAAGGTCGCGCCGATGAGCTCGAACTCCTCCTGGAGCGAGCCGACGCCGATGCCGAGGACCAGGCGGCCGTTGCTGATCCGGTCGAGCGTGCCGTAGCGCTTCGCGATCTCGAGCGGGTGGTGGTAGCCGATCACCACGACCTGGGTCATCAGGCGCAGCTGGGTGGTCTGGGCGGCGAGGTAGCCGAAGGTCGCCAGCGGGTCCCAGTACGTCGCGCCGCGCTGCTCGGCGATCTCCACGGGGACCGCGACGTGCTCGCTGCAGGTGAGGTGGTGCAGCCCGAGGGCGTCGGCGGTCCGGGCGATCCGGGCGAGCTCCTCGATGCCGGCGTCTGCCTCCCAGGCGGCGTGGGCCCCCGGGTTGGCGGTGAGCACGGGACTGGTGATGCCGATCTGCATGGGTCTCCTTCGAGGCGGGATCGGCGTCATCCAAGCACCGCGCCGGGGGCGCCCGCCCGTCTCGCTCCCGGTGAGCGGGTGCGTGTCCGCTTCCCTTTCCGGTGGGGTCTTGTTACGGTCCTCACGCAAGGCAGAATGAATTTCAGTTTTGGTCTGTTTCTGGGTCTGGGAGGACGTCATGAGCGCTCAAGGTGTCGAGCCGGTCGTCGAGCCGCGGCAGCTGCCGCCGTCGATGGTGGAGCGGATGTCCCTGATCCTGGAGACCTTCACGAGCCCGTCGGTGCGACTGACCCTGGAGGAGGTCGCCCGGGCGACCCACCTGCCGCGGTCGACGACCCACCGGATCCTCGACCAGCTGGTGCGCCTGCACTGGCTGACCCACACCAGCTTCGGCTACGCGCTGGGCCAGCGGGCGCTCGAGCTCGGCGGCGGGGACAAGGCCTACGGCGACCTGCGCGCCGAGGCAGCCCCGGTGCTGCACGAGCTGCAGGTGCGCACCGGCATGGTGGCGCACCTCGCGGTGCTCGAGGACGCCGAGATCTACTACCTCGACAAGATGGGCGGCCGCTTCGCCGCCTCCGTGCCCTCGCGGGTCGGAGGCCGGGCGCCCGCGCACTCCACCGCGCTCGGCAAGGCGATGCTCGCCTGGCTGACCCCCGAGGAGGTCGACCTGCGCCTCGAGGCCGGCCTGAACCGGTTCACCGGCCGCACCATCGGCGACCTGCCGACGCTGCACCACGAGCTGCACCGCATCCGCGGGCGCAACGGGCTGGCCTTCGAGCGCGGGGAGAGCTTCCCCGACATCTCGTGCGTCGCCGTGGCGGTGCGTGGCCCCGAGGGTCCGCTGGGCGCGATCTCGCTGGTCGGCGACAAGGACGCCCCGGTCGAGCGCCTCGCCCCGCTGCTCCTCAAGGCCGGCCGCGCCGTGTCGGTGGCGCTGTTCCCCGGCCTGGAGACCCAGCGCCCGCGCGTCGCGCGTCGTACGATCGCGCGCCCCGCGGAGGGCGCCTGGTCCACCGAGACCATGAGCCGCCTGGTCGCCTCGAGCGACGGTGGCGACTGGATCTGATCCGCAAACCACGACACAGGCCCCCGCTCCTACACGGAGCGGGGGCCTGTGTCGTTGGTGCCGGGATCGGCGGGCCGGTGGCCGGTGGTTGCGCGTAACTGCGCAATTGCTGGGTTTGGCGCGTCGTACGTCGCGGGACCGGTGTTCCTCCCAGCACCTGCGCCGAGAAGCACCTACCCCCGGCGAGAGTCCTTCGCCCAGGGGTGCCGGGACTCAGCCCCAGTGGTCGCCCCAGCCCCACAGGTCCGGGGCGGTGTACTCGTGCTGGTCCTCGACGCCGAACTTGCCGCGGAAGAACAGCATCGGGCGGTCGGCGGTAGGGGTCTCGAGCTCCAGGACGCGGCCGATCACGATGTCGTGGTCGCCGGCGACGTGCACCTCGTGGACCTCGGCGTGCACGCGCATCAGCACCCCGCGCAGGCTGGGGGTGCCGATCGCGGAGGTGTCGAAGTCCAGGCCCTCGAACTTGGCACCGCGGCTCGAGCCGAAGCGGTTGCACAGGTCGGTCTGGTCCTCGCCGAGCACGTTGACGGTGAACCGGCCGCTGGTGCGGATCCGCGGCCACGCACGGCCGCGGTGGTCGGCGCAGAACAGCACGAGCGGCGGCTCGAGGGAGACCGAGGCGAAGGACTGGCAGGCGAAGCCGACCGGCTCCTCCCCGTCGTACCCGGTCACGACCGTCACGCCGGTGGCGAAGGAGCCCATCGCGCGGCGCATCTCCAACGGCGACGGTCCGGTGATCTGGGTGCTCGTCATGGTCTCGTCCCTTCCTGACCTGCTGCCCGCGAGGACCGGCTGGTCCGCGCCCCGGGCGGGCTGTTCCGTGCTCATCCACGTCAACGTACGCCCGCGCCGCGGCCCGACCGCGAGAGGTCCCGATCAGTGGCCGCGGGCGGCGTACGGCCTTCGCCGGGTGTACGGCGCCGCCGGGGCGGGGCGTCGGTGTGACGACCCTCCCAGTGACCGGGATCGTCACAGGACGCGACCGGAGGGCGTTCCTACCGTGGCGGGGTGAGTGACCTGACGTATGAATCCACGCTCCGTGAGCTGTCCACGCCCGCCGGCGTCCTGCGCTACCACGAGGCGGGTGACGGGCCGCCGCTGCTGATGCTCCACGGCTCCGGCCCCGGCGTGACGGGCTGGCGCAACTTCGGCGACAACCTGCCGCGGTTCGCCAAGCACTTCCGCTGCCTGGTGCTGGAGTTCCCGGGCTTCGGGGTCAGCGACACCACCGACCAGCACCCGATGATGGCCGCCCTGCCGGCCGTCGGTGCCTTCCTCGACGGCCTCGGCCTCGAGCAGGTCGACATCATCGGCAACTCCATGGGCGGCAGCGTCGGCGCGCGCTTCGCCATCGCGCAGCCCGAGCGGGTGCGCCGGCTGGTCACGGTCGGCGGCATCGGCCGCAACATCTTCAGCCCCGCCCCGGGCGAGGGCATCAAGCTGCTCGTGGACTTCACCGAGGACCCGACCCGCGACCGGCTGATCTCCTGGCTGCGCTCGATGGTCTTCGACCAGTCGATGGTCACCGAGGAGCTCATCGAGCAGCGCTGGGAGCAGGCCACCGAGCCGGAGACCCTCGAGGTCGCGCGCCGGATGTACAGCCGCGCCGCGATCGAGGCGACGTTCGCCGCGATCGACAGCTCCACGCACGGCACCCCCGGCTGGGCGGAGTTCGACAAGATCCGCGCCAAGACGCTGATCACCTGGGGCCGCGACGACCGGGTCAGCCCGCTGGACCAGATGCTGATCCCGATGCGCACGATCCGCGACGTCCAGGTGCACATCTTCTCCCAGTGCGGACACTGGGCGATGATCGAGCAGAAGGCCGCCTGGGAGAGCACCGTCGAGGCGTTCCTGCTCGCCGAGGACCAGGCATGAGCACCGCGACCGGCTGGGACCACACCTACGACCTCGTCGTCGTCGGCTCCGGCGGCGGCGGCATGGCCGCGGCGCTCGCCGCGGTCGACGCCGGCCTCAGCGTCGTGGTCCTGGAGAAGGGCAAGAAGTTCGGCGGCAGCACCGGCATCTCCGGCGGCGGCATCTGGGTCCCCAACAACCCGACGCTGCGCCGCGCCGGCCACGACGACTCGCGTGAGTCGGTCCTGACCTACCTCGACACGCTGACCGAGGGCCGGGTGCCCCGCGCCCGCCTCGAGGCCTACGTCGACCAGGGCCCCGCCGCGATGGAGCTGCTCGAGCGCTCCAAGTGGATGAAGTTCGTCTGGACCAAGGGCTACGCCGACTACCACCCCGAGCTGGAGGGCGGGCGACCGCGCGGCCGCTCCATCGAGCCGAAGCCGTTCGACACCCGCAAGCTCCGCGAGGACGAGGTCTTCCAGCGCCCGAACAGCATGAAGGGCCCGCTGGGCCTGTGGATCACGAGCAAGGACTACCACGACCTCGCGATGGTCAAGCGGACCTGGCAGGGCCGCCGGGCCTCGCTCACCGCCGCCTGGCGGGTCAGCTCCAACGTGATCCGCCGGCGCCACATGGCCACCGGCGGCCGCGCGCTGGTGGCGCGCATGCGGATGGCGCTCAAGGACGCCGGGATCCCGCTGTGGCTGCAGACGCCGATGACCGAGCTGGTCGTCGAGGACGGCCGCGTGGTCGGTGTGCTCGCGACCCGCGAGGGCACCCCGGTGCGCATCCACGCCCGCCGTGGCGTGCTGCTGGCCAGCGGCGGCTTCGACCACAACCAGGAGATGCGCTCCACCTACCTGCCCGAGGGCGGCAAGGACAACCACACCCTCGGCGCCGCCGAGAACACCGGCGACGGGATCCTCGCCGGGCAGGGCCTCGGCGCCGCGGTCGACTTCATGGACGACGCCTGGTGGATGCCGTCGGTCGAGCACCCGAGCGGCGCGACGATCCCGCTGGTCTCCGAGCGCGCGATCCCCGGCCAGGTGATCGTGGGCGAGGACGGTCGCCGCTTCACCAACGAGGCGGCGCCGTACGTGAACTTCGTCCACGACCAGCTCGCGGGCGGGCACCACGAGGCCTGGTTCGTGATGGACTCCCGGGCCCGGGCGCGCTACCCGTTCGCCCAGATCCTCCCCGGCGCGCCGTTCCCGAAGTCGTTCTACGACTCCGGCCTGGTGCACCGCGCGGACACGGTGGCCGAGCTGGCCGCCTCGACCGGCCTCCCGGCCGAGGCCCTCCAGGAGACGCTGGACCGGTTCAACGGCTTCGTCCGCGCCGGCCGCGACCTGGACTTCCACCGCGGCGAGAGCGCGCACGACCGCTACTACGGCGACCCGACGCTGCCCAACCCGAACCTCGACTCGATCGACAAGGCGCCGTTCTACGCGGTGCGCATCCAGGTCGGCGACCTCGGCACCAAGGGCGGGCTCGTCTGCGACGAGACCTCCCGCGTGCTGCGCGAGGACGGCTCGGTCATCGAGGGGCTCTACGCCACCGGCAACGCCTCGGCCTCGGTCATGGGCAACGAGTACGCCGGCCCCGGCGCGACCATCGGCCCCTCGATCGTCTTCGGCTACATCGCCGCGCGGCACGCCGCCGGCATCGGTGCCGACTCCGGCTCGGCCGTGGTCGGCTCGCACGCGCCCGCAGCGCAGGAAGGGTAGGTCGCCATGCCCATCGTCCGCGTGCGCGAGGTCATCAAGGAGACCTCCGACGCCCACACCCTGGTGCTCGAGTCGCGCGAGGGGGAGCGCCTCGACTACGTCGCCGGGCAGTTCCTCACCGTGCGGATCCCCAGCGAGCGGCCCGAGGGGGCGGCGCGCTGCTACTCGCTGTGCACCGCGCCCGACCACGACGAGTTCCCGGCGGTCACGGTCAAGCGGACCGCCGGGGGCTACGCCTCCAACTGGCTGTGCGACCACGCCGGCGTCGGGACCGAGCTGGAGGTGCTGGCCCCCTCGGGGATCTTCACCCCCTCCTCGCTGGCCGACGACGTGCTGCTGCTCGCCGGCGGCAGCGGCATCACGCCGGTGATGTCGATCCTCAAGACGGTCCTGCACAGCGGGACCGGCTCGGTGGTCCTCGTCTACGGCAACCGCGACGAGCACTCGGTGATCTTCGCCGAGCAGCTGCGCGACCTCGTGGCGCGCTTCCCCGACCGGCTGCGCGTCGTGCACTGGCTGGAGTCGGTCCAGGGGCTGCCCTCGCAGGCGTCCCTGGGCGGTCTGCTGCGCGGGTTCTGGGACCGTGACGCGATCGCCCCCGAGGCGTTCGTGTGCGGCCCCGCGCCGTTCATGGACCTGGTCGAGCGGACCCTGGCCGGGCTCGGTGTGCCCGAGCGCCGGGTGCACGTGGAGCGGTTCACCTCGCTCACCGGCGACCCGTTCGCCGCACCCGCCGAGATCGACGAGACCGGCGCGGCCAGCGAGGTCGAGGTGACCCTCAACGGGGAGACCCGGGTGCTCGCGTGGCCCGAGAGCAACAACCTCGTCGACGTGATGCTCGCGGCCGGGATGGAGGCGCCGTACTCCTGTCGGGAGGGCGCCTGCAGCGCCTGCGCGTGCATCGTCCTGGACGGCGAGGTGAGCATGGACCGCAACGAGGTGCTCGACGACGCCGACCTCGCCGACGGCCTCGTCCTGGGCTGTCAGGCACGTCCGCGGAGCGCGCGGATCAGGCTGTCCTACGACGGCTGAGGGCGGGGTCGCGACCCCGTCCGCTAGCCGGTCCCGATCAGCGGGAACGGCTCCGAGACGACCAATTCAGCGGTGTCACGGTGTGGTGGCGGACACCGCGTCCGGGTGAGGAAGTGAAGAACTCATGAGCAACGAAGTGCTGGCCAAGATCGAGGCACACGCCGAGGAGATCGCCGCGCTGGGTCCCAGCAACGAGAAGCTGGGCCGCCTCGACGACCGGGCCGCCGAGATCCTGCGGGAGACCGGCGTCATCAAGATGCTTCAGCCGGCCAAGTACGGCGGCGCCGAGGCGCACCCCGCCGACTTCGCCGAGGCCGTCATGCGCCTGGCGAGCCTCGACGGCTCCACCGGCTGGGTCGCCGGCATCGTCGGCGTCCACCCCTGGGAGATGGCGATGTGCGACGCCCGGGTGCAGGAGGAGATCTGGGGCTCCGACCACGACACCTGGATCGCCTCGCCGTACGCCCCGATGGGCGTGCTGCGCCCGGTCGACGGCGGCTACGTCTTCAACGGCCACTGGCAGTTCTCGTCGGGCACCGACCACTGCGACTGGATCTTCCTGGGTGCCTTCCTCGGCGACGCCGAGGGCAACCCGGTGAGCCCGCCGCAGGTCTACCACGTGATCCTGCCGCGCGCGGACTACACGATCGTGGAGGACTCCTGGGACGTCGTGGGCCTGCGCGGCACCGGCTCCAAGGACATCCTCGTCAAGGACGCGTTCGTGCCGGACTACCGGGTCGTGGAGTTCTCGAAGTTCATGGACGGCAGCCAGCCCCGCGAGGCCGGCCTGACCAACCCGACGTACCACATCCCGTTCACGACGGCCTTCCCGATGGGCATCAGCTCCGCGGTCATCGGCATCGCCGAGGGCGCGCTCGCCGCTCACCTGGCCTACCAGAAGAAGCGCGTGCAGATCACCGGCACCAAGATCAAGGACGACTCGCACGTGCTCTACGCCATCGGCAACGCCGCGGCGGAGATCCACGCCTCGCGCGTGACGATGCTCGACAACGTGCGCTCCTTCTACGACAAGGCGGCGCGGGGCGAGCCGGTGACGCTCGCCGAGCGCGCGCAGTCGCGTCGTACCCAGGTGTCCGCCGCATGGCGCGCCGCCCGGGCGATGGACGAGGTCGTGGCCCGCTCCGGCGGCAACGGCATGCGCATGGACAACCCGATCCAGCGGTTCTGGCGCGACGGCCACATGGGCCTGGCGCACGCCATCCACGTGCCCGGCTCGGTGTTCCACGTGGCGTCGCTGACGTCGCTCGACGTGACGCCGCCGCCCGGCCCGATGCTGTCGATGATCTGACGCGACCGCCTACCGCAATCGCCGTGCCCGGGCCCTCCGCGGCCCGGGCACGCAGAAGTGCAGTCTGGAAAGAGGAAAGATGACGCAGATCCGAGGACTCGGCTACCTGAAGGTGCAGAGCCAGGACATCCCGCGGTGGCGTGAGCTGACCGTGGAGTGCCTCGGCCTCCAGGAGACCACCGGCCCCGAGCCGGACGCGCTCCACCTGCGCATGGACGAGCGGGCCGCGCGCCTGATCGTCGTGCCCGGCGACACCGACCGCGTGCTCGCGGTCGGCTGGGAGGTCCGCGACCAGTTCGCGCTCGCCGCCGTCGGCCGTGCCGTCGAGGCCGCGGGCACCGCGGTCAAGGTGCTCACGCAGGAGGAGTGCGACCTGCGGCGCTTCGAGGCCGGCATCCGCTTCGACGACCCCGCCGGCACCCCGACCGAGGTCTTCTTCGGCCCGATCCTGGACCACAGTCCGGTGATCACCGTGCACGGCAACACCTTCGTCACCGGTGGCCAGGGCATGGGCCACGTCGTCCTCCCGACGACGATGCCCGACGAGACCGTCGCCTTCTACACCGAGGTGCTCGGCTTCCTGCCCCGCGGCTCGATCCGCGTCAGCCCGCCCGGGGTCTCCCCGGCGCGCCGCGTGCGGTTCATGGGCGTCAACCAGCGCCACCACAGCCTCGCGGTCTGCCCGGCGCCCCACGGCGAGGCGCCCGGCCTGGTGCACCTGATGATGGAGGTCGCCGACCTCGACTCCGTCGGGCGCGCGCTGGACAAGGTCAACAAGCACGGCTTCTCGCTCTCCTCGACGCTGGGCCGCCACACCAACGACAAGATGGTGTCGTTCTACGTGCGGGCGCCCGGTGGCTGGGACCTCGAGTACGGCTGCGAGGGCATGCTGGTCGAGGAGGACCACTACACGGCCGAGGAGATCACGGCGGACAGCTACTGGGGTCACGACTGGGCCGGCTCGGAGCCGCTCGCGGCCTTCACCCCGCCGTCGTGACCGTCCCGGTCCGTCTCGCCGACGTCGCCCGCGTGGACCACGAGACCGACGTGCTCGTCGTCGGTCTCGGCTGCGCGGGCGGCGCTGCGGCGCTGGAGGCCCGGCGTACCGGTGCCGAGGTGGTGGTGCTCGAGCGTGCCAGCGGAGCCGGTGGATCCTCGGCCCAGTCGGGCGGGGAGCTCTACCTCGGCGGCGGGACCCGGGTGCAGAAGGCGCTCGGGTACGACGACGACCCGGAGAACATGTTCGCCTACCTCCTCGCCGCCCTCGGGCCGCACGCCGACGAGGAGAAGCTGCGGCTGTACTGCGCGGGCAGCCTCGAGCACTTCGACTGGTTCTGCTCCCTCGGGATCGACTTCGAGGAGAGCCTGTACGACGCCCCGAGCTGGATGCCGCCGACGCGTGACGGGCTGATGTGGCTGGGCGAGAACGCCTGGCCCTTCGACCAGATCGCCCGACCGGTCCCGCGCGGGCACCGGCCCTCGACCGAGGGCTTCGGTGGCTGGCTGCTGATGGACCGGCTCACCGCCGCGTGCACCGAGGCCGGCGTCGAGACCCACACCGACACCCGCGCCACCGCCCTCGTGGTGGACGACGCGGGCCGGGTCGTGGGGGTCACCGCGCGCCGCTTCGGCGAGGACGTGACCTACCTGGCCCGGCGCGGGGTCGTGCTGACCACCGGCGGGTTCGTGGACAACGAGCGCATGCTCCGCAACCACGCCCCCGACCTGCTCGGCCACGACAAGGTCAGCGACGGCCTCGACGACGGCAGCGGCATCGAGATGGCGGCCGCGCTCGGCGCCGCGACCCGGCGGATGGCCGCGGTCGAGGTCGCCTACACGGCGCTGCCGGCGATGGCGGTGCGCGGGATGCTGGTCAACGGACTGGGTCGGCGCTTCGTCAACGAGGACGTGTACCCCGGCGTGTACAGCCACGCCGCCCTGCACCAGCCCGGCCCGTGCTGGGTGATCCTCGACGAGGAGGGGCTGGAGTCGATCCCCGCGCAGGACCTGTGGGGCGTGCGGCCCACGCACGCCGCGGAGACCCTCGAGGAGCTCGAGGAGGAGCTCGCGATGCCGCCCGGGTCGCTGCGCGACACCGTCGCGGCGTACAACGAGCACGCGGCGCGGGGCGAGGACCCGTACTTCCACAAGAACGCCCGCTGGCTGCGTCCCCTCACCGGGCCGTTCGCCGCGGTCGACCCGCGGCTCGGCTTCGGCACCACGGCCGGCCAGGAGAACACCGGCTTCCGCGGGTTCACCCTCGGTGGCCTGCACACCGACGTCGACGGCCAGGTGCTGTCGGTCGCGGGTGCGCCGGTGCCCGGCCTGTACGCCGCGGGCCGGGCGACCTCCGGCATCCACGGCCACGGCTACGTCTCCGGCACCTCGCTGGGCGACGGCACGTTCTTCGGCCGTCGCGCCGGCCGCACCGCCGCCGCCGGCTGACTCCTCGCCTCTACGGCCGCCCCGGTCGCGCCTCCACGGCGGCCGGGGCGGTCTTTTCATGTCGTCCGGCGAGTCGGCTCTTGTGGTGTGCCGAGTCGGCGCTCGTGGCGACGTACCCGTCCAGAAGTCTCGACTCGAGCGTGAGAAGTCTCGACTCGAGCGTCAGAGGTCTCGATTCGACGAGAACGACGAGAGCCGGCCGCCCCCCTGGGGGGACGACCGGCTCTCGTGTGGTGACGCGGGTGCTACTCGCTCGGGGGCGGGAGCAGGTTGCGGGTCTTCTCGAGCGCGGCGCGCAGGAGCGCGGAGCGGTCGTGGCCGCTGCGGATCTCGACGAGGCGCTCGTTGCCGGCCGCGATCTGCACCGGCCCCTCGCTGAGCTGCGACAGCGCCTGGCGGGCGACGTCGTCGGGCTCGGAGACGTGCATGCCGGGGATGTCGAAGTTCAGCCCGGCCCGCTCCATGGCGGGGGTCCGGGTGACGCCGAGGATGAACTCGAGCACGTCGACGTCGTAGTCGGCCATCTCCAGCCAGAGACCCTCGGCGAAGACGCGGCAGAACGACTTCACCGCGGCGTACACGCTGATCTGCGAGGCACCCATGAAGCCGGCCAGCGACCCGACGAGCAGCAGACCGCCGCGGCGGCGCTCCTTCATCGGCGCGCCGAAGAGCTGCACGAGCGCCATCTGGGCGGTGATGTTGAGGTCGACGACGTTGCGGAACCGGTCGAGGTCGCCGGTGACGAACTCGTGGCCGTAGGTGTTCGCGCCGGCGTTGTAGACCAGCAGGCCGACCTCGAGGTCCGAGGTCGCCTCCTGGATCCGCTTCACCGAGTCGGGGTCGACGAGGTCGACCGCGAGGGTGCGCACCTCCACGCCCTTCGCCCGGACCGCCTCCGCGGTCTCCTCGAGCGGTCCGGGCTTGCGGGCCAGGAGCACGAGGTTGAGACCGGCGTCGGCGAGCTGGTGGGCGAAGGACGCGCCCACCCCCTCGGAGCCACCGGCGATGACGGCCCAGGGGCCGTAGCGGGACGGATCGATCACGCGTTGCTCGCTTCGGTCAGGGCTGCCGGGTTGCTCGGCAGCGGTTCGTCGGACAGGACGTCCAGGTCGCCCCGCACCGCAGCGGCTCGCACGGAGTCGCGCAGCGCGAAGCAGCCGACGAACGTCGCGCCGTTGGGCCCCGGGCGGGGCTTGGAGGCGCGGCGCTCGACGCAGGCCGCGACGGCCTGGTCGTTCCACTGGATCGTGGTCTGGTCCCAGCTGCTCTTGCGAGCCTGGACGGTGACCCCGCAGCTGGTGCAGGACACCGGCTGCATGGGAGCCGTCTCCAGGCGGACGTCGGGGCGCACTGCCATCAGACCGGCTGCTCCTGCTGGGCAGCGGCGCGACGGGCCATGTTCTCCTCGACCTCGCGACGCCAGGCGGCGTTCGGCTTGGTCGTGTCGATCTCGAACTCGAAGCGGTCGACCATCTCGGCCTGCACCTCCGCGACGTCGACGTAGAACTGCTCGTACCAGCGACGCAGCTGGTAGACCGGCCCGTCCTCCTCGCACAGCAGCGGGTTCTCGATGCGCGCCTTGTTGCGCCAGATCTCCACGTCCTGCTCGAAGCCGATGCGGATGAAGTCGCCCATCTTGCGCGCCATCCCCGTCGCGGCCTCGTCGTCGAGGCCGGGCAGCTTCTTGACCATCACGCCGTACTGGAGGACGAAGGAGTTCTCGTCGATCGGGTAGTGGCAGTTGATGAGCACCGAGGGGACGTCGTTGCCGTCCTCGTAGTGGTAGGTCAGGTCGTCGATCATGAACGACGGGCCGTAGTAGCTCGCGGTGGAGCTGGTGCCCTTGTTCTTGGGCGCGCCGCTCCCGCTGGCCTGCGGACGGGCGACGTCCTCGCGGCCCTCGCCGTTCATGATCTGCGTGGCCACGTGGCCCTCGAAGATGTTCTTGAAGTACGTCGGGAACGAGTAGTGCACGTAGAAGAAGTGCGCCATGTCGACCACGTTGTCGACGATCTCGCGGCAGTTCGCGCCCTCGATCGTCGTGGTGTACCAGACCCAGTCGGTCCACTCGGGGTCCTCGTAGCCGGCGATCTTCGGGATCGCGGCCTCGGCCGGCGGCGGGTTGCCCTCCGGGTCGTTCCAGACGAAGAGCATGCCGTCCTGGACCATCGTCGGCCAGGCGGCGGTGCGGGCGCGCAGCGGGACGCGGCGGGCGTAGGGGATCGACTTGCAGCGGCCGTCGCCGCCCCAGCGCCAGTCGTGGAACGGGCAGGCGATCTCGTTGCCCTTGACCTCGCCCTGCGAGAGGTCGCCACCCATGTGGCGGCAGTAGGCGTCGAGGACGTTGACCTTGCCGTCCTCACCCGCGAACACCACCAGCTTCTGGCCGAAGGCCTTGATCTGGTGGGGCTTGCCGTCGGTGAAGTCCCGGATCAGGCCCAGGCAGTGCCAGCCACGGGCGTACCGGGTGGGCGCGGGGCCCGTCTCGATGTGGCGAACCTCGTCCTCGACTGCGGTCATTGTGCTTCTCCGTTCCCTGTCAAGAGTCCCGTGTCGGACCGCATCAGCGGCCGATCTGAGGATCTCCGAGTGTGCTCGTAGCCACAGCCTGCCCCCGACCCGAGTCCCACTCATCGAAACGTCACGCGAGGATCGGGCACTGCTGCGTCCGGCGGCGTCCGATCCCACTCACCGGTAGCCTCGAACCCGCCGGCGACCCATCCGGTCCCAGCATCGTCGCCGGTTGGACCCCGAGAGCAGAGGAAGAGGTGGCGTGCCCGTGCCGCGGATCGCAGAAGGCCGACCGGCCGCAGAGCCCAGCTCCTCGGAGCAGAAGGAGCGCCACCAGCGCATCCTGCGTGCCGCCTCCCGCCTCGGTGCCGAGCACGGCCTGGAGCACGTGCAGATGCACGACGTGGCGAAGTCCGCCGGCGTCGCCATCGCGACGCTCTACCGCTACTTCCCCTCCAAGACCCACCTGTTCACCTCGGTGATGCGCTACCAGGTCGAGCGGTTCTCGACGAGTGGCGCGCTGCCCGTGGGGCTGCCGCCCGCGGAGGCGGTGGAGTCGCTGCTGGTGGGGATGACCCACGAGATGGCGCGGCGCCCGAAGCTCTCGCTGGCGATGATCCAGTCCAACAACCAGGCCCAGTCCGCCGCGACGCCGGAGTCGGCGGCCAACGACGCGATCTTCCAGCAGGTCGTCCTCGAGACCGCGGGGCTCAGCGACCCCACCGAGGAGGACGACCGCCGGGTGCGCCTGATCGTGCACTGCTGGTACGGCGTCCTGATCTCGGTGCTCAACGGACGCCTGGGCATGGCAGAGGCCGAGGGCGACATCAAGATGGCCGCCCGGCTGCTGCTCGCCGAACGTCCCTGAGCCGCCCCCGGCCCTGTCGTGGTGCGGGTCAGCCGTTGAGCGTCTCGACCCCGGTGGTGTCCAGCTTCGCCACGCTGTACGCCGCGTAGGTCTGGTGCTCGGAACGGTCGGCGAAGTACGACGTGAGCTGCTCGTCGAGCTCCTCCACCGAGAACGTGCCGCCGGCGGCGGTGAACTTCTGCTCCACGACCGGGGCGGCCATCAGCGCCACGAAGTCGCCGTAGGTCACGAACACCTGGCCGCTGATCCGCTCGGCGGCGGGGGAGGCGAGGTAGGCCACGAAGGTGGCGACGCGCTCGGGGGCCAGGATGTCGAGCTCGCGGTTCTCCGGGTCCTCCGCGAAGACCTTGGAGGTCATCTCGGTGCGCGCCCGCGGGCAGATCGCGTTGGCGGTGACGCCGTAGCGGGCCAGGCCGCGCGAGGTCGACAGCGTCAGCGCGACGATGCCGGCCTTGGCCGCGGCGTAGTTCGCCTGGCCGGGGGCGCCGAAGAGGAACGCCTCGGAGGCGGTGTTGATGATCCGCCCGAAGACCGGCGCGCCCGCGGCCTTCGACGCGGCGCGGAAGTGCACCGACGCGGCGCGCGAGAGCGAGGCGTGGCCCTTGAGGTGCACCCGGACCACGTCGTCCCACTGCTGCTCGGACATGTTGAACAGCATCGTGTCGCGGGTGATGCCGGCGTTGTTGACGATGATGTCGAGCCCGCCGTAGGTGTCCACGGCGGCGTCGACGAGCTGCTGGCCCATCTCCCAGGTGCCGATGTCGCCCTTGACGGCGATCGCTGCGGAGCCGAGGGCCTCGATCTCGCCGACCACCCCGTCCGCAGCGTCGCCCATGTCGTTGACGACCACGTTCGCGCCACGCGCGGCAAGGGCCAGCGCCTCGGCGCGCCCCAGTCCGGCGCCCGCTCCGGTCACGACGGCGGTGCGCCCCGTGAGGTCGGTGTTGCCCATCGACACACTCCTGTTCTGCTGCTCGTCGGGGCGGGCGGCAGCCCGGCCCCCGGTCGTGGCGACCCTAGGAGGGGGTGCGTACGCCGCCCCGGCGGGGATCCCGATGAGTGGACCGCGGTCCAGTCAGTGGGACCGGGGCTCGACCCGGTCCGCGCCGGGTGGTGGCGTAAGGCCGTGCCCATCGACGTCGCGACCGCGCTCGGCGCGGAACCCACCGTGCGCGAGGTCTGCTGGACCCCGCGCGACGTGCTCCTCTACCACCTGTCCCTCGGGGCGGGCCGGGACGCCGCGAGCGACCCGGAGCTCGCCTACACCTTCGAGCGCGGCCTGCAGGTGCTGCCGACCTTCGCCATGGTCGCCGGCAAGGGGCTGTCCGCGGGCGACGAGGGCAGCGCCCCGGAGCTGCGGATGCCCGGCATCGACATCGACCTGCGCCGGATCCTGCACGGCGGCCAGGCGCTGACCGTGCACCGGCCGCTGCCGGCCCAGGGACGCGCCACCCTCCGCACCCGGGTCGCCGAGGTCTGGGACAAGGGCAAGGCGGCGGTGATCGTGCTCGAGCACGACGCCCGCGACGAGCAGGACCAGCCGCTGTGGACCACCCGCATGCAGATCTTCGCGCGCGGCGAGGGCGGCTTCGGCGGCGAGCCCGGCCCGGAGAGCGCCTGGAGCGCCCCGGAGCGCGAGCCCGACCACGTGCTGGAGTCCCCGACGCGCGCCGACCAGGCGCTGCTCTACCGGCTCAACGGCGACCTCAACCCCCTGCACATCGACCCCGGCTTCGCCCGGGCCGCCGGCTTCGAGCAACCGATCCTGCACGGGCTCGCCTCCTACGGCATCGTCGCCAAGGCGATCGTCGACGGGCTGCTCGACGGCGACGCGACCCGGCTGGAGTCGCTGTCGGTGCGCTTCGCCGGCTCGATCCACCCCGGCGAGACGATCCGCACCTCGGTGTGGCGTGACGGCGAGGAGCTGCTGCTGTCCGCGACCTGCCCCGAGCGCGACGGCCAGCCGGTCCTGACCCACGCGACAGCCCGGGTGCGCTGACGTGGTCGCGGGGGAGTCGTTCCGGGAGTGCTCGGCGCCGCCGGTCGACGGCGGCGTGGACGCCGCCGTGGCCGCCGTACGACGGCTCGCGGAGGCGCTGCTGCGCACCGGCGACGGTACGGCGGTCGACCTCGACGACCTGGCCCGGCGGATCACCGCGCTCAGCGAGGAGGTCGAGGAGCACACCCCGGCGCTGGACACCCGGATGGTGGACATGTGGTCCGGCGAGGGAGCGACCCGCCACGACCCGGTCACCGGCCCCGAGAACGCCCTCGCGCCACCGCTGCACCTCACCGGCCACGACGACGGCTCGGTCTCCGGCACGGTCCGGCTCGGGGTGCTCTACCAGGGCCCGCCCGGCTGCGTGCACGGCGGTGTGAGCGCCCTGCTGCTCGACCACACCCTCGGCGTCGCCAACGCCTGGGCCGGCACGGCCGGGATGACCGGCACGCTGACGGTCCGCTACCACGCACCCGTGCCGCTGCACGAGGACCTGGTGGTCAGCGGGCGCCAGGAGCGGGTCGAGGGACGCAAGATCTGGACCACCGGGACGATCTCCCACGACGGGAAGGTGCTGGTGAGCACCGAGGGGCTCTTCATCGACGCGCTGCTGCAGCGCCCCCGTTGAGCAGCAGGTGACCTCGGGCAGCACCACCACTCCGCGGTCGGGGGACGCCGCACCGGGCGCTCCGCGACCGGCCGCGGTGATCATCGTGCTGTGCGCGGCCGGCATCTGCGTGGCCCTGGTGCAGGCGATGATCTTCCCGCTGGTGCCGTCGCTGCCCGGCCTGCTCGACACCAGCGCCGCCGACGCGACCTGGGTGGTCAGCGCGACGCTGATGGCCGCCGCGGTGGCGACGCCGGTGAGCGGGCGCCTCGGCGACATGGTCGGCAAGCGCCGGGTGATCCTGGCCAGCCTGGGCTTCCTGATCCTCGGGTCGCTGGTCTGCGCGGCGTCCTCGAGCCTGCTGCCGATGATCGTCGGCCGGGCGCTCCAGGGCCTGGCGATGGGCACCATCCCGCTGGGGATCAGCGTGATGCGCGAGGAGCTGACCACCCGCCAGATGGCCACCGGCATCGCGGTGATGAGCGCGACGATGGGCATCGGCGGGTCGATCGGCATGCCGCTGAGCGCGCTGGTGCTCGCGGTCGCGTCGTGGCGGGCGATGTTCCTGCTGGTCGCGCTGCTCGCCTCGGTGTGCGCGGTGGCGGTGCTGGTGGTCGTCCCGCCGTCGCGGGTGGCCCGGCCGGGCCGCTTCGACCTCGTCGGGGCCCTCGGCCTCGCGGTGGTGCTGGTCGCGTTCCTCCTGGTGGTCACCCGCGGCCAGGAGTGGGGTTGGGCGAGCCCGCCGATCGCCGCCCTCGCCCTGCTCGTCGTCGTGGTGCTGGCGTGGTGGACCCGCTTCGAGCTGCGCCGGCGCGACGCCCTGGTCGACCTGCGGGTCGCGGCGCGCCCGACGATGGTGTGGGCCAACCTCGCCGCGCTCGCGCTCGGCTTCTCGATGTACCCCCAGGGCCTGGCCTTCCCGCAGATGATGAACGCCCCGGCCTCGACCGGCTACGGCCTCGGCCTCGACATGGTCATCGCCGGCCTCGTCATCGGCATCGGCGGCCTGACGATGCTGCTGCTCGCCCCGCTCGCGGCCCGCTTCATCGTCGTACGCGGCGCGCGGGTGAGCCTGATGGTCGCCGGCGTCCTGGTCGCGGTGTCCTACCTCGTGCCGCTCGTCTGGTACGACGAGCCCTGGTACTTCGCGCTCGCCAGCATCGTCATGTGCGCCGGCCTCGCCTTCGGGATGGGCGCGCTGCCCCAGCTGGTGATGTCGGCGGTCCCGGTCGGGGAGACCGGCGCCGCGAACGGCGTCAACGCCCTGATGCGGTCGCTGGGCCTCGCGGTCTCCGGTGCCGTGGTCAGCATCGTGCTGGCCTCCTCCACTCTCGACGCCGGCGGCGCGACGTACCCCACCCTCGGCTCGCTGCGGCTGAGCTATGCGGTCACACTGCTGGCCGCGCTCCTGGTCGTCGTCTGCGCCTGGCGGGTGCCGCGCGCCGGGGTGGCGGGTGTGGGTGCGGTGGGGGCGGGTCCGGCGGAGCGCTCGTAACTGCGCAACTGCGCGGACAAGTACCTGGTACGGCAAGGGACCGGTGTCCTTCCCAGCAGGTGCGCCGAAAGACACCGCCCCCGGACACCCCGGGAAGCCCAGCCCGCCCCCGGGCGTTGAGGACAGGGTGAGGCTCTCCCTGCTCGACCGCTCCCGGACCCGCGTCGGCCACCCCGACGCGGAGGCGCTGCACGCGACGGTGGCGCGCGCCGAGCACGCCGAGCTGATCGGCTACGAGCGGTTCTGGGTGGCCGAGCACCACGGCGTCCGCGGCATCGCCTCGGGCGCGCCCGCGGTGCTGCTGGCCGCGGTCGGGGCCCGCACCTCGCGGATCCGGATCGGCTCGGGAGGCGTGATGCTCCCGCTGCACCAGCCGCTGGTGGTCGCCGAGCAGTTCCTGGTGCTCGACGCGCTGCACCCCGGGCGGGTGGACCTCGGCCTGGGCCGCTCCCTCGGGTTCACCGCACCCGTACGCCGCGCGCTGCGCCGCGACCTCGACGTGCCCGACACCTTCGCCGAGGACCTGGCACAGCTGCGCGGCTACCTCGAGGGCAGCGCCGAGGTGACCGCACGCCCCGCGACCCGCGGCCGGGTGCCGATGCACGTGCTGGCCACCGGCCGCGGCATCGACGTGGCCGCGCGGCTCGGCCTGCCGGTGGTGGTCGGCGGACCGGTCCTCGACGCCGAGGAGCTCCCCGACCTGCTGGCCGGCTACCGGCGGCAGTTCCATCCGCACCTGGGCAGCACCCCGTGGGTGACGGTCTCCCTCGACGTGCTCGTCGCCGCCGACGACGCCACGGCCCGCGAGCTCGCGCTCCCGGAGGCATGGGCGATGGCGCTGGCGCGCCGCGACGGCGAGTTCCCGCCGCTGGAGCCGGTGGCCGACATCCACGCGGCGACCTGGCCCGACCAGGTGCGCCGCCGCGTCGAGGCCTCGCTGGACCGCGTCGTGCTCGGCAGCCCCGCGACCGTGCGCCGGCGCCTTGAGCGGCTCGCCGAGCACACCGGCGCCGACGAGCTGATGTCCAGCGCCTCGACGTACGACCGCGACGCCCTGCTCGTCTCCGACCGGATGCTGCGCGACCTGGTGGGCTGAGGGCGCGCTCAGACCTGCACGCGCGCCCGGACGACCTTGCCGGTGGCGTTGCGGGGCAGGGCCTGGTCGGTGATGCGCCAGTGGCTGGGGACCTTGAAGTAGGCCAGCGAGGCGGCGGCGTGCTCGCGCAGCTGCTGCTCGAGGACCTCCGCGTCGACGTCCTTGCTGCGTCGGACGACGACCGCGGCGACCTCCTGGCCCAGGTCGTCGTGGTCGATGCCCATGACGAGGACCTCGGCGACGTCGGGGTGCTCCATCACCACGCCCTCCACCTCGGCGGGGTAGACGTTCTCGCCGCCGCGGATGATCAGGTCCGAGCGTCGCGTGGACAGGCGCACCCGGCCCTGCTCGTCGAGCTGGCCGAGGTCGCCGGTGTGCAGCCAGCGGTCCGGACCGATCGCGGCAGCGGTGGCCTCGGGGTCCTCCCAGTAGCCGAGCATGTTGTAGACGCTGCGCGAGCAGATCTCGCCCTCGACGCCGGGCGGCAGCGCGTTGCCCATCGGGTCCCGCACCTCCAGCTCGACGCCGATGATCGGCCGGCCGAGGGTGCCCGGGGCCTGCTCGAGGTCGATCGGGGTGGCCACGGCGAGGGCGGTGCACGACTCGGTGAGGCCGTAGCTGTCGGCCAGCGACGCGGCGAACGGCAGCTCGGCGCGCAGCTGGTCCTTGAACTGCGGGGTGGAGGGTGCCGAGGCCAGCGCGAAGGCGGTCAGCGAGGAGGTGTCGTAGCGACCCAGGTCGCCGTGCTCGAGCAGCCGCTTGGCCATCGTCGGCACCGCTCCCCAGTTGGTCACGCGCTCGCGCTCGATCAGCCGCATGATGGCGTCCACGTCGAAGCCACCGAGGTGCATGCTGATCTTGGAGCCGGTCGCGAGCCGGGTGACCACCAGGTTGTGCAGGCTGCCGATGTGGAACAGCGGCATCACCAGCAGGTGGTTGCGGTCGCGGGGGTCGGTCGGGTCGCCGAACCCGGCGAGCAGCGCGTCGTTGTAACGGTGGTACTCCACGACGGCCAGCAGGTTGCGGTGGGTGTGCACGGCGCCCTTGGGCCGCCCCGACGTGCCGGAGGTGTAGATGATCACCGCCGGGTCGTCCTCGGCGATGGTGGCCTCGGGCAGGGCGCTGCCCCGGTGCTCGTCCACCAGCCGCGGCAGGTCCTCCTCGATGCTGAGCACGGTGAGCCCGTCGGTGGGGGTCACCAGCGCCGCGCGGCGCTGGTCCGCGACGAGCACCTTGGGCCGGGTGTGGCCCAGGCCGTAGGCGAGCTCGCGCTCGGTCCACCAGGCGTTGTAGGCGACTGCCACGGCACCGATCGAGACCGTCGCCCAGAAGGCGAGGACCCAGCCGGGGTTGTTCGCCGAGGCGATCGCCACCCGGTCGCCGGGCTGCACGTCGTACTCCTCGCGCAGCGCGTGCGCCAGGGCCGTGACCTGCTCGGCGTGCTCGGCATAGGACAGTCGCGACTCCATGGTCACGAGGTAGTCGCGCTCCCCGTGCTCGACCGACTGCTCGAGCAGGGCCCGCAGCGAGCGGTCGCGGTGCGCGTGGACGCGCAGCGTGGTCCCGAGGACCTCCTCCTCGACGAGCTCGAAGCGACCGCCGGGACCCGTGAGGTCGGCGATCACACGCATGGCGTGGGCTTGCAGGTCCGTGGTCATCGTGCCCTCGATCGGGTGGTGGCGTGACGGGGGAGGCGGTCAGTGTGGGCCGCCTCGAAGCGACACCCGCCACACTTCCCGATCACCGGGACGGGGACACCACCGGGTTCCGGTGATCGGGATCACACCGCCCCGGATCCGGTGTCGCCCCCTTGCATGGGCGGCCTGTGGCGGGTGCCGACTCCCGCCAGGAGGAGGCATCGATGGGATCGCTCGAGGGCAGGGTCGCGCTGGTGACGGGCGCCGGACAAGGCGTCGGGCAGGGCATCGCGCTCGCGCTGGCCACCGAGGGTGCCGACGTCGCGGTGCTCGGCCGCACGCCGGCCAAGCTGGAGACGACGTGCGGGCTGCTGCGCGAGCGCGGGGTGCGGGCCGAGGCGTTCGCCTTCGACGTCGCCGACACGGCCGGGGTGCCGGCGGTGGTCGACGCGGTCGCCGCCCGCTTCGGGCGCATCGACATCCTG
Source organism: Nocardioides ochotonae (assembly GCF_011420305.2). Taxonomy (NCBI): domain Bacteria; kingdom Bacillati; phylum Actinomycetota; class Actinomycetes; order Propionibacteriales; family Nocardioidaceae; genus Nocardioides; species Nocardioides ochotonae. The sequence continues at coordinate 317,589 of NZ_CP061769.1, forward strand.
GTCAACAACGCCTACACCGGCGCGTTCGGCCCGCTGTTGGAGCTGAGCGACGAGCAGTTCCAGCGTGGCTTCGTCTCCGGCCCGTTCGCGACGATGGCGATGATGCGCGCCTGTCACCCGCACCTGGCGGCCACCGGCAACGGCCACGTCGTCAACCTGGTCACCTCCGCGATGGTGCGCTGGGACCCCTCGACGTACGGCGGGTACGCCGCGGCGAAGCAGGCGGTGCGCTCGCTGACCCGCACCGCGGCGGTCGAGTGGGCGAGCGACGGGATCCGCGCCAACTGCATCGCGCCGCACGCGCTCTCGCCGGGGCTGAAGGCGTGGACCGAGGCCTTCCCCGAGGAGGCGGCGGAGTTCACCGCGACCATCCCCGCCGGGCGCATCGGCGACTGCGAGATGGACATCGGCCGCGCCGTCGTCGCGCTGGTCGGTGACGACCTGCGCTACCTCACCGGGGCCACCCTGCCGCTGGACGGCGGGCAGGCGTTCTTCGGCTGACAGGCGGGCGCTGCGGCGGCGCCAAAGAGGCTCCCGGTCAGTGAGAAACGCCGTGTGGCCCCGACCACACGAGCCCTAGCGTCTGAGGTCCGCCGGCTTGCCGTGCGTCCCCCCGCGTCACGTTCTCCCGGCCGGTCCTCGAGACCGGCCCGCCCGAAGGGAACTCCCTGGATGTCAACCGCAGCTCGTGTGTCACCGGCCGGACGTGGCCGCTGATGCGCACAGCACTGATTCGCATCGGCGAGCTCGTCGCCGTGCTGATGATCGTGAGCTTCGGCGTCTTCATGCTGGTCTCGCTGCTGCCCGGCGACCCGGCCGTCTCGATCCTCGGTGACGGCCGCAGCCCTGAGGAGTACGCCGCCAAGCGCGCCGAGCTCGGGCTCGACGACAACGTCATCGTCCGCTACCTGGACTGGCTCGGGTCGGCCCTGCGTGGCGACCTGGGCACCTCGCTGATCCCGCCGCAGAACGACGTCGTCGACCGCATCCTCGCCGCGCTCCCGGTGAGCGTCCAGCTCGCCGCGATGGGCCTGCTGATGGCGCTGGCGATGGCGATCCCGCTGGCCATGTGGAGCGCCTCGCGCCCCGGCGGCCTGGCCGACCGGATCATCGGCGCCTCGATGTTCGCCGTCCTCTCGGTGCCGTCGTTCCTCGCCGGCCTGCTGCTGATCGCGGTCTTCGCCAACGGCCTGGGCTGGTTCCCGCGCGCCCAGTGGGTGCGCATCACCGAGGACCCGATCGGCAGCCTCTACCACTCCTTCCTGCCGGCGCTGACCATCGCGCTGATGGAGCTCGCGACATTCACCCGGGTGCTGCGCAACGACCTGATCGGGACGCTCAACGAGGACTACATCCTCTCGGCGAAGGCGAAGGGCATGCCGCCGTGGCGGATCCTCGTGATCGACGCCCTGCGCCCCTCGTCGTTCTCGCTGATCACCCTGCTCGGCATCAGCATGGGCCGCCTCGTCGGCAGCACGGTGATCGTCGAGTACCTCTTCGCGCTGCCCGGCATGGGCGGCGTGGTGGTGAACGCCGCCAACCAGGGCGACTACCCGCTGGTCCAGGGCTCCGTGCTCGTCATCGCGGCGATCTACGTGCTCGTGAACGCCGGTATCGACCTCTCCTATGGCTACCTCGACCCAAGGACCCGCCGTGTTCATGCCTAGGAAGCAGACCCCGCAGGGGTCCTCGCTGACCCGTTCCCAGCTCGGTGCCGTCGGCGCCGGTCTCCTCCTCGCCGGCCTGGCGCTCCTGGTGGTCGGCTGGTCCGCCCCGCTCGTGCTGTTCGCCAAGGCGGTCCTCGTCCTGGCGGGCGTCGTGGTGACCTCCCAGGGTCTGACCCGGGTCGTGTGGGCCATCCGCGGGCACCGCCCCGACATCATGGTGTGGCTGTGCTCGGCCTGGCTGGTCGTGCTGATCACCGTGGCGGTGCTGGCGCCGGTGCTGCCGCTGGGCGAGCACGTCGACGTCGCCTCGGCGCTCACCGCGCCGACGTACCAGACCCCGGAGCTGCTCTCCGAGCACCCGCTGGGGACCAACAACTACGGCCTGGACCTGCTGGCGCGCTCCATCTACGGCGCCCGGACCTCGCTGGTGATCTCGCTGCTCGCGGTCGCGATCGGCACGATCGTCGGCGGCTCGATCGGCATCGTGGCGGGCTACTTCCGCTCCGGCGTCGACAGCGTGGTCGGCATCTTCACCAACGCGCTGCTCGCGGTGCCGCCGCTGATCCTGCTGATCGCCCTGGGCACCGTGCTGGACCCGAAGATCCGCAACATCGCGTTGGCGCTGGCCATCATCACGATCCCGAGCATGATCCGGCTGGCGCGGGCCAACACGATCGCCTTCGCCCAGCGCGAGTTCGTGCTCGCGGCGCGGGCGATGGGCGCCACCCGGCTGCGGGTGATGGTCCGCGAGCTCACGCCGAACGTCATGCTGCCGGTGTTCTCGATGATGATCGTGATGATCTCGGTGCTCATCGTCGCCGAAGCCTCGCTCAGCTTCCTCGGGCTCGGCATCCAGGCCCCGGAGCCCACCTGGGGCAACATGATCTCCGAGGGCGAGGGCGGGACGATGCAGGAGTACCCGCACGTCGTCCTCGTGCCGGGCACCTTCCTCTTCCTCACTGTTTTCTCCTTCAACCTGCTGGGCGAGAAGGCCCAGAAGCGTTGGGACGCAAGGAGCGCGAAGATATGACGACGATCCATCCCCTCCTCGAGGTCGAGGACGTCCGCACCGAGTTCGCCACCGCGCGCGGCCCGGTCCGTGCGGTCGACGGGGTCTCGCTGACCCTGCGCCCGGGCGAGACCCTCGGCATCGTCGGCGAGTCCGGGTCGGGCAAGTCGGTGCTCGGGCGCACGATCATGGGCCTGATCACCAACGGGCCCACGACCACCGTCAGCGGCACCGTGCGGATCGCCGGCCAGGACGTCCACGCGATCTCGGCCAGCCAGCGCCGCAAGCTGTGGGGCCCCAAGGTCGCGATGGTCTTCCAGGACCCGATGACCTCGCTGAACCCGGTCAAGAAGGTCGGCGTGCACATCACCGAGGCGCTGCGCCTGCACCTGGGCCTCGGCAAGGCGGAGGCGCGCGAGCGCGCGATCGAGCTGCTCAAGAAGGTCGGCATCCCCGAGCCCGCCCGGCGGATGGCCCAGTACCCCCACGAGCTCTCCGGCGGCATGCGGCAGCGCGTGGTCATCGCGATGGCACTGTCGTGCGACCCCGAGCTGCTGATCGCCGACGAGCCCACCACCGCGCTCGACGTGACCGTGCAGAAGCAGATCCTCGACCTGCTCGCCTCGCTCAGCACGACCATGAACATGGCCACGATCCTGATCAGCCACGACCTCGGCGCCGTCGAGGGCCGCACCGACCGCGTGCAGGTGATGTACGCCGGCCGCGTCGTGGAGACCGCGCACACGAGCGCGGTCTTCGCAGCCCCCTCGCACCCCTACGCCGAGGCGCTGCTGGCCTCGATCCCGCGGCTCCAGGACGCGCCGCACACCCTGCTGCGCGCCATCAACGGCACCCCGCCGGACATGGCGAACCCGCCGTCGGGCTGCCGCTTCGCCCCGCGCTGCGTGTACGCCGCCGACCGGTGCCGCACCGAGACTCCGCTGCTGGAGGACCTCGGCACCGTGCAGGAGCCGCACCGCGTCGCCTGCCACTTCCCGCTGGCCGTGCCCGGACGCACGCCCGCCGCCACGCCCGCCGACAGCGCCGCGCTCGACCTCGGCCTCGTGAAGGAGATCAACTGATGGCAGGCAGCGGAACCGCGCACATGCGGTCCGAGGACTCCCCGGTCCTCAGTGTCGACGACCTCGTCGTGGAGTTCCCGGTGGGTCGCAAGCAGAAGGTGCACGCCGTCTCCGGCCTCAACCTCGACCTGCTCCCGGGCGAGACCCTGGGCATCCTCGGGGAGTCCGGCTGCGGCAAGTCCACCGCCGGCCGTGCGGTCATGCAGCTGCCCTCCCCGACGTCGGGGAAGGTGCGCCTCGGCGAGCGCGAGCTGACCGGGCTCAAGACCCGTGACCTGCGCAAGGCGCGGTCCCGGATGCAGATGATCATGCAGGACCCCACCTCCTCGCTGAACCCGCGGCGCAAGGTCAAGGACCTGGTCGCCGAGGGCCTCGCCATCTGGGGCTTCGAGGGCACCGCGGAGGAGAAGGAGACGCTGATCCGCGAGACCCTCACCGCGGTCGGGCTGGACCCGACGGTGGTGTGGGAGCGGCGTCCGCACGAGCTCTCCGGAGGTCAGTGCCAGCGCGTGTGCATCGCGCGGGCGCTGATGATGAACCCGAAGGTGCTCATCTGCGACGAGCCGGTCTCGTCCCTCGACGTCTCGGTGCAGGCGCAGATCCTCAACCTGCTCGAGCGCACCAAGGAGCAGTACGACCTGAGCATGATCTTCATCGCCCACGACGTGTCGGTGGTCAAGAACATCAGCGACCGGGTGATGGTGCTCTACCTCGGCAAGACGTGCGAGGTGATCCCGTCCGCGGACATGGAGGTGCGCGCGGCGCACCCCTACACCCGGATGCTGCTGGCCTCCATCCCCGGCGCCGGCGACCGCGAGGTCGCCAGCACCGCGGCGGCCGTCGAGCTCCCCTCGCCGCTGAACCCGCCCTCGGGCTGCCGGTTCCGCACCCGGTGCCCGCTGGCCACCGAGCGCTGCGCGGCCGAGGAGCCCCAGCTGCGCGAGCTGCACCCCGGCCAGTTCGTCGCCTGCCACCACCCGGTCGGGTAGGGCCGGCGACATGGACCTGGAGCGGGACGACGCCACTGCGACCGCCGCTGCCGTGCGCCGGGGGGAGGTGTCGGCCCGCGAGGTCGTCGAGGCGGCGATCACGCGCATCGAGAAGCTCGACCCGGCGCTGAACGCGGTCGTCGGCGAGCGCTTCCAGCAGGCGCTCGCCGAGGTCGACGCTGGCCTCCCGGACGGTCCGCTGCGCGGCGTACCGACGCTGGTGAAGACGCTGTCGACCGACGTCGCCGGGCTGCCCACCACCGGCGGCAGCCGGCTGCTCCGCGACAAGGTCGCCGCGACCGACAGCGAGCTCGTGGCCCGCTACCGGCGCGCCGGGATGGTGGTCCTCGGGATCACCAACACCCCCGAGCTGGGCAAGAACGCCAGCACCGAGCCCCTCCTCTACGGCCCCACGCACAACCCGTGGAACCCGGCGTACTCGCCGGGCGGGTCGAGCGGCGGGTCCGCCGCGGCGGTCGCCTCGGGCATGGTCCCGGTCGCGCACGGCAACGACGGGGGCGGCTCGATCCGGATCCCGGCGGCGATGTGCGGGCTGTTCGGCCTCAAGCCCAGCCGGGGCCGGGTGCCCGCGGCGCCGTACCTCTCGGGACTCTCGAACCCCACCAGCGTCCACCACGCGCTGACCACCACCGTCCGCGACTCCGCGCTCCTGCTCGACGTCTCCCACGGCCGGGTGCCCGGGGCGCCGTTCGACGCCCCGGCCCCCTCGGGGACGTTCCTCGACGCGGTCGGGCGCGACCCGGGACGGCTGCGGATCGGCGTCGCCACCTCCGTGCCCGACGGCCCGCCCACCTCCCCGGAGTACGTCGCCGCGGTGCGGCGCACCGCCGACCTGCTCGCCTCCCTGGGCCACGAGGTCCGCGAGGTCACGCTCGGCTACCGCTACGCCGAGATGGCGGCGTGGTCGGGGCTCATCATGGGCGCCTCGCTCGTGGCCCTGGTCGACGACCGGCTGGCCGAGCTCGGCCGCGAGCTGCGCGAGGACGACCTCGAGCCGTTCACCCGGGGGATGTACGAGCACTACCGCCAGGCGCCGGCCGCCGAGGTCGCGCGGGCGCTGCAGGGCTTCGAGCGCACCGGGCGCAGCCTCGGCGCGATGTTCGCCGACCTCGACGTGGTGCTGACACCGGCGCTGTGCCAGCCCACCCCGCAGCTGGGCTTCCTGGACACCACCGACCCCGCGGCGATGTACGAGCGCGTGTCGAGCTACTCGGCCTACACCAGCCCGGGCAACGTCTCCGGCGCACCCGCGATGTCGGTGCCCGCCGGCCTCGACGAGCGTGGCCTCCCGCTCGGTGCGCACTTCTTCACCGACCTGGGCGGGGAGGAGCTGCTGCTCTCCCTCGCCGCCCAGCTCGAGCAGGCCGCCCCCTGGCCGACCCGCGCCCCGTAGGTCGAGCGTGCCGTGGGTCCGGTGCGGTGGGTGCGGTGGGGTCCTCTCGGCGGCGCAGCGGTCAGGCAGACAACCCCTGTGCTGCCATCCACTCGGGGTCGGGGTCGACCTGCTGCACGAGCTCGATGACGAGTCCGTCCGGCCCGGCCACCTGAAGCCGGCGCTGTCCCCACGGCTCGGTGACGAGTGGTGTGAGGATCTGGACCCGGTTGGACGCCATTCGCTCGTGCTGGCCGTCGACGTCGTGCACGACGAGCGCGAGCATGGCGCCCTGAACCCGGTTCGCGGGCCCGACCCAGGTCTGGTGGTCGTGCCGGACGAAGTCGACGCGTAGCTCTTCACGGTCCGGGTGCTGGGTGCTGACGTACCAGCCGAGATCCACCAGGATCGTGAAGCCGAGGTGCTCGGCGAACCATCCGCCGGCAGCAGTCGGATCCGTCGAGGCGAATGCCGCACCGATCTGTGTCACCTGCATGAGCTCCCCGTTCTCGCTGTCTCGCGGTCGGGGCGACAGTGTCAGGCGGTAGCGGCGGCGGCAACTGCTTTCAGCGCTGTGCCTGCGTGGGAGCCCCCGCCGGTCGAGCTCGTCGAGACGACGGCCGACGAAGCTGAAACAGCGGTGGAGAAACCATTGTTATCGAACGTACGTTCGAGTAGAATGAGGCATGGCCGATCCCGAACTCCCCGAGTGCGACACCCCAGCCGCCGTGCTGGCGTTCGCGCAGCGCCGCCGGGCTGCGGCCCAGCGGGCGGAGATCGACGTCTTGGAGGCCGCTCTGGTGTGGGCGTCGATGCACCCCGAAGAGTCGGTCGCCGACGCGGCACCGGCGACCGGGTTGGTCTTCGGCGAGCTGGCCGTCCCGCTCGCTGGTGAGGGTGCTCCGCTGGTGGCGGAGTTCGCGCCGATGGAGTTCGGCGCGGCGATCGGCCTGTCCGCCGACTCCGCCCGTTCCCTGGTGGGCGATGCGTTGGAGCTGGCGCACCGGTTGAAGCGGACCTGGAAGCTGGTCCGCGCCGGCAAGGTCCCGCTCTGGAAGGCCCGGCGACTCGCGCAGCTGACGACCGGCCTGCCGCTCGACGGTGCGGAGTTCGTGGACCGCCAGCTCGCCGGCGTCGTGGGAAAGATCAGCTGGGCCGGGATCGAGCGCCTCGTCGACCAGGCCCGCGTCGCCTTCGACCCCGAAGGCGCGGAGAAGCAGCGCCTCGCTGCCGCTGACGGGCGTCGCTTCGACGTCCACACCCGCGAGGCCACCCACGACGGCACCGTGCACGTCGAGGGTGTCCTCGATCTTGCCGACGCGATCGACCTCGACACCGCGATCCGGCAGGGCGCCGAGGAGCTCGCGGCGCTGGGTTCCAGCGATTCCCTCGATGTGCGCCGCTCGATGGGGGCCGGCGAGCTCGCCCGACGCCAGCTCGCCTTCGACCTGCGGGCCGAGGCCGGCGACGGTGCCGCCTCGGTGGTGAAGCCGCGGCAGGTCGTCATCCACGTTCACCTGTCGCACGCCGCTATCTCCCGCAACGAGGCCGGCGTCGCCAACGTCGAGGAGACCCGGTCCATCGTGTCGACCGAGCAGGTCCGCGACTGGTGCAGCGGTGACGCCCAGGTGGTCGTCAAGCCGGTCATCGACCTCGAGGCCCACCACCACACCGACGCCTATGCCATCCCCGACCGGCTCGTCGAGCAGACCCGTCTGACCCAGCCGGTGTGCGCGTTCCCGTGGTGCGAACGCCCTGCGCGGCGTTGCGACACCGACCACGTCACCGCACATGGCGACGGCGGTCCGACCTGCAGCTGCAACCTGGCGCCGCTCTGTCGCCGACATCATCGGGCCAAGACCCACACGGGCTGGACCTACGACAAGACCGACGCGGCGACGTACGTCTGGCGATCCCCACACGGACTCCACCTCGTGAAGGACCGCGGCACCACCCGGCTCGTCACCGCGCACCCGCCCGACGCGTAGATCCCGACCCCGGACCCCGCCCGCACCCCGCCGGCGGGGCCACACATCTGTCCCGCCGAACTACTGGTGGAAGTCCCGCCGCGCCTTGATTCTTCACGTGGGAGCCCCGGCTCCTGCACCGACTTCCGCCAATACTTTCGCAGCGACGGGCGTCCGGGCCGCCGAAATGCACCGGGGCCCGGCACCGCGAGTGCGGTGCCGGGCCCCGGCGGGAGTGCAGTGCGATCAGTCCTCGATCCACACCTTGTCGAAGAGGATGCTCGACTCGGCGGTGGGCACGATGCCGTGCACGTCGTCGTGCCAGGCGTTCACGAAGGCGCCACCGGCGATGTTGACGTAGGGGACGTCCTCGCGCCAGAGGTTCTCGACGGCGGCCATCTCCTCGGCGCCGTCCTCGGGGGAGGCAGCGGCCTGCAGGTCGGTCAGCAGCTTGTCCATCGCCGGGTTGGCGTAGCGGCCCGGGTTGGACATGGAGGCGCTGCCGAGGGCGGCGTACAGGCGGGAGTAGACGTCCTCGTCCGGGATGGACGTGGCGCCGATCGCCATGTCGAAGTCACCGTCGATGTAGACCTTCTTGGTCTGCTCGGCGACGTTGTTCACCAGGTCGAGCTCGACCTCGAAGCCGACCGCCTCGAGCATCGCCTTGACGGCGACCGCGGCGTCCTTGGAGGTGGAGTCGGACTGGCCGAGGTAGGTGATCTTGCCGTCGTAGCCGTCGGCCTTGGCCTCCTCGAGCAGCTCCTTCGCCTTCTCGGGGTCGGTCTCGACCGGCTCGGCGTCGCTGGCCCACTCGGAGAACTCGGCGATCAGGCCGCGGTCGGCGGTCTCGCCGGTGCCGGTGGTGCGCTCCATGTAGGTCTCGGCGTCGATGGCGTAGTTGATCGCCTGGCGCACGCGCACGTCGGAGCTCGGACGCCCCTCGCGGGCGTTCAGGGTGAGGATGCGGACACCGCTTTGGGCGTTGACCATCGCGGGGTAGCCCGCCTCACGGACGTCCTGGACCACGTCGTCCTGCCGGATGTAGGCCATGTCGACCTCGCCGGCGCGCAGCGACTCCCACTTGGCCTGGTCGGCGCCGACCATCACGAACTCGATCTCGTCGAGGTAGGGGCGGCCGTCGATGTAGTCCTCGTTGGCGGCGACGATGGTCTTCTCGCCGGGGGCCTGCGACTTGAGCACGAACGGGCCCGCGCCGATGGGCTGGAACTTCTCCGGGTTCTTGTACGCCGCGGGGGCCATGATCAGGCCCGGGCCGCTGGCGAGCAGGTTCGGGAACGTCGCCCACGGGGAATTGAAGGTGAACTCGACGGTGCTCTTGTCGGTCGCCTTCATCGACTTCAGGTTGGCCTGGATCAGGGTGCCCTGGAAGCCGTAGTTGGCCATGTAGTACTCGATGCTGCCCACGACGGCGTCGGCGTCGAGCGTGGTGCCGTCGCTGAACTTCACCCCGTCACGCAGCTTGAGCGTCCAGGTGACGTTGTCGGTGGTCTCGAGCGACTCCGCGAGGCGGGGCTCGAAGGTCTTGGACTCGACGTCGTAGCGCATCAGGGTGTCGTAGATCGCGGCGAGCACGTTCATGCCGGTCTGTCCGGTGGCGTAGGTCTGCACCGGGTTGAGCGACACCGCCTCGGCGTACTCGGCCACCGTCAGGGTGCCGCCCTGCTTCGGGTCGCCGCTCGCCTCCGGCACGTCCACCAGGCCGGTCCGGTAGATCTCGTCCATGCCGAGCGAACCGGAGCCGGAGCCCTTGTCCTCGTCGTCGGACGAGTCGCTCGCGCAGCCCGTGGCGAGCAGGGCGCTCGCGCAGAGCACCGCGGCGATGCGCGTGCGCAGGTTGTTCGCTGTCTTCACTGTTCCTCCAGAAAGTTCGCACCGACAAGGCCCGAGCCTGCGGGGTCGCATCTCTTGTGCGGTGCATCACGGTAGGTGTGGGACGTCACACGCCATCGGCGCCATTCCCACTCAGTGGGCGGATGTGTCGACGGATCTGAAATTTCGTGGCGATCCGTCTTCGCAGGTCAGCGGTGTCGTCGCACCTGGCGGGTCTCGATGAAGTCGATGTGCAGCTCGCGTCGGGCGAACAGCCAGCGCTCGCCCTCGCGCACGTAGCGGTCGTCGTAGTGCAGGTGCCAGACCAGGTTGCGCTCGCCGGTGAGGTGGTTCGCGATGCAGGCCACCCGCCCGGTGGCGGTGCTCGGCGGCCCGGGCGCGGCGGAGGTCGGTACGTCGTACACCTCGCCGACGATCTGATGCACGGTCAACGAGAGCTCCTCGAGCACGGCCAGGTGCTCCCCGATCTTGCGGGGCCCGGCCAGCACCCGGTGCGCGTCCAGCCGGTCCGGCGGGGTGGGGATCACCAGCTCGCCCGTGGGCGTGAACAGCGCCGCCAGCGCTCCGGGTCGGCGCTGGTCGCCGAGCGCGGCGTAGCGGTGCACCAGGTCCGAGAGGGCCGGGCGCAGGGCGGCCGACCAGGGCATCGCCATCTGGTGCGGGGACTGCTCGTCGCTCATCGGGGCTCCTGGGCTCGGGGGTCGTCAGGTGTGGAGGGGGAAGTTGGTCCAGCCCTTGCCGTCGACCCGGGCGTACCAGCCCGAGGCGGCCAGCGTGCCGCCGTCGACAGGGATCGTGTGCCCGGTGACGTACGACGCGGCGTCGGAGGTCAGGAACCCGATGACCTCGGCGTACTCCCTGACGTGCCCGAAGCGGCCGAGCGGGACCCAGGTGCCGACCCGCTCGGGGTCCTTGCCCTTGAGCATCAGCTCCGCGGGGGTCTGCTGGCTGTCGGCGAGGTCGGGCGCGATCGCGTTGACCCGGATGCCGTGCGCGCCGACCTCGACCGCGAGGCTCTTGGTGAACGCCGAGACCCCGGCGTTGTAGGCGGAGTAGACGGCGTGCCCGGGGATGCCGCGGAACGCCTCGACCGTCGAGTTGTTCACGATCGCGCCGCTGCCCTGGGCCTGCATGTGCGGGAGCACCGCGTGGGTCACGGTCAGCACGTGCAGCAGGTTGAGCTCGTAGAGGCGCTGCCACTGCTCGGGGCGGCTGCGGGCGAAGTCCTTCGACGCCGGGCGGAAGTCGCCGACGTTGTTGACCAGCACGTCGATGCGCCCGCCGGCCTCGAGCGCGGCCGCGACGACGCGCTCCACGACCGGGACCTCGGTGATGTCGCCGACCACCGTCACGCAGCGCCCGCCGGCGGCCTCGATCTCCGCGCGGGTGGCCTCGGCGCCGTCGGCGTCGAGGTCGTTGAGCACCACCAGGTCGCCCCGGGCGGCCAGGAGGTGGGAGGTCGCGCCGCCGATCCCGTGCGCCCCGCCGGTCACGATGCTCACCCGGTCCGATCGTTGCTCAGCCATGCTCGGCAACCTAGCACTTGCTTGGGAACTGGCCTATGCTGCTCGCAACCGAGAGAGAGGATCACCGTGTCGTTCACGATCGACATGACCGGTCAGGTCGTGCTGGTGACCGGGGGAGCGCGCGGGGTCGGCGACGGCATCGTCGAGACCTTCCTGCGCGCTGGTGCCGAGGTCGAGATCTGCGGGCGCAGCACGCCCGAAACGCTCCGCGAGGTCGACGGACGACGTCCGGTGTTCACCGCGGTGGACGTCCGCGAGGCCGACCAGGTCGTGCGCTGGGTCGAGGACATCGTCGAGCGCCACGGCCGCCTCGACGTCGCGGTCAACAACGCGGGTGGCGCGCCGTTCGCGGACTTCCGCGACGCCTCGGTGCGCTTCCACCAGAAGATCACCGACCTCAACTTCATGGCCACCGTCAACGTCGCGCACGCGGCGCACCGCCACCTGGTGGCCGCCGGCGAAGGGGTGCTGCTCAACATCACCTCGATCTCGGCGCGCCGCCCCAGCCCCGGCACCGCGGTGTACGGCGCGGCGAAGGCGGCCGTGGAGAGCCTGACCACCAGCCTCGCGGTGGAGTGGGCGCCCGCGGTCCGCGTCAACGCCGTCAGCTGCGGCCTCGTCGCGACCCCCGGCTCGACCGACCACTACGGCGACGAGGAGCAGTCCGCCAAGGTCGCCGCCACCATCCCGCGGGGCGTGTTCGCGACGCCGCAGGAGGTCGGTGCGGCCTGCCTGATGCTGGCCTCGCCGCTGTCGAGCCACATCACCGGCGCCGTGCTCAACGTCGACGGCGGCGGCGAGTGGCCGGCGTTCCTCGCCCACACCCCGAACTCCTGACCATCCGCGCCAGACGGCGCCGGTCGACCCGGCCGTGCCCCGTCCCCACCGCTTCACGAACGAAGGAAAGCCATGCCTGAAGCAGTCATCGTCTCCGTCGCCCGGTCCCCGATCGGGCGGGCCTTCAAGGGCTCGCTCAAGGACGTGCGCCCCGACGACCTCGCCGCCCAGATGGTCGAGGCCGCGCTCGCGGCCGTGCCCGCGCTGGACCGCAGCGAGATCGACGACCTGATGCTCGGCTGCGCGCAGCCGGCCGGCGAGCAGGCCTACAACCTCGGCCGCATGGTCGCCCTGCGCCTGGGCCTCGACGGCCTGCCGGGCACCACCGTGCACCGCTACTGCGCCTCCTCGCTGCAGACCACGCGGATGGCCATGCACGCCATCCGCGCCGGCGAGGGCGACGTCTTCGTCTCCGCGGGCGTCGAGTGCGTCTCGCGCTTCGCCCAGGGCAAGTCCGACGGCATGCCGGACACCAAGAACCCGATCTACGACGAGGCCGCCGAGCGCACCAAGGCGCGCATCGCGGCCGGCGAGCCGTGGGTCGACCCGCGCTCGCTCGGCCAGCTGCCCGACGCCTACCTCGCGATGGGTGAGACCGCCGAGAACGTCGCCGAGCACTGCAAGGTCTCCCGCGAGGACCAGGACGAGTACGCCGTGCGCAGCCAGAACCTGGCCGAGCAGGCGGCCGACCGCGGCTTCTGGGAGCGCGACATCACGCCGGTGACCCTGGCCGACGGCACCGTGGTCAGCACCGACGACGGCCCGCGCCGCGGCGTCACCCTGGAGAAGGTGCAGTCGATGCAGCCGGTGTTCCGGCCCGACGGCACCGTCACGGCCGCCAACTGCTGCCCGCTCAACGACGGCGCCGCCGCCCTCGTGGTCATGAGCGACCGGCGCGCCGCCGAGCTCGGCCTGACCCCGCTGGCGCGCATCGTGTCCACCGGCGTCTCCGCGCTCAGCCCCGAGGTCATGGGCCTGGGCCCGGTCGAGGCCAGCCGCCAGGCGATGGCCCGCGCCGGCATCTCCGCCGGGGACCTCGGCCTGGTCGAGATGAACGAGGCGTTCGCCGCCCAGGTGCTCCCGAGCATCGACCAGCTCGGTCTCGACATCGACCGGGTCAACGTCAACGGCGGCGCGATCGCGCTGGGCCACCCGTTCGGCTCCACCGGCGCGCGGATGGCGACCACGCTCATCCACGGCATGCAGGAGCGCGACGTGCAGTTCGGCCTCGAGACCATGTGCGCGGCTGGCGGCCAGGGCATGGCGATGGTGCTCGAGCGCCTCAGCTGACCTGCCCCACCACGCAGAACGGCGCCGCTCCCCTCGCGGGGGCGGCGCCGTTCTGCGTCTGTGAGACCGTCGGGGCTCAGGCGTCCTCGCGCAGGTCGCGCTTGAGGATCTTGCCGGCGGCGTTGCGCGGGAACTCGCCGAGGGCGACGATCTCGCGCGGCACCTTGAAGTTGGCCAGCCGCTCGCGGCACCACGTGGTCAGCTCCGCGGCGCCCACGCCCGCGTCCGGCCGGGTCACGACGTACGCGCGACCGACGCTGCCCATCCGGTCGTCCGGGATGCCCACGACGGCGGCCTCGAGCACGCCGGGGTGGGCGCACAGGACGTTCTCGACCTCCGCGGGATAGACGTTGAACCCGCCGACGATGAACATGTCCTTGATCCGGTCGGTGATCTTCAGGCAGCCGTGCTCGTCGAGGCGTCCCACGTCGCCGGTGTGCAGCCAGCCCTCGGGGTCGATCGCGTCCGCGGTCGCCTCGGGGTCCTCGAAGTAGCCCAGCATGACGTTGTCGCCGCGCAGCCAGATCTCGCCGTCCACGCCGATCGGCTGGTCGGTGCCCTCCGCGTCGACGACCCGGACCTCGATGCCGGGCACGGCCGGCCCGGTGGTCTGGGCGACGTGCAGGGGGTCCTCGTTCGGGCGCGACTGGGTCGCCACGACGCACTCGGTGAGCCCGTAGGCCTGGGCGACCGCGTCGATGCCCAAGACCTCCTGCATCTCCGCGAAGAGCCGCTCCGGCACCGAGGCGGCGCCGGCGATCGAGAAGCGGAGCGAGGACAGGTCGAAGTCGGTGCGCCGCGGGTGGTTGATCAGGGTGGTGAAGATCGTGGGCGCCCCGGGCAGCACCGTGATCCGCTCGCGCTCCACGAGCGCCATCAGGCCCTCGGGGTCGAAGGTCTGGACCGGGTAGATGCTGGCGCCGACGGTGATGGCGGCGATCAGGCCCGCCTTGTAGCCGAAGGAGTGGAAGAACGGGTTCACCACGGCGTACCGGTCGTCCTCGCGCAGCGAGGCGCCGCGCGCCCACACGGCGGCCACGCCGATCGTCTGGCGGTGCGCGCTCATGACGCCCTTCGGCACGCCGGTGGTGCCGGAGGTGAAGAGGATGTCGCAGACGGTGTCGGGGGTGACCTGGGCGACGAGCGCGTCGAGGTCGGCCTCGCTCACGCCCTCGGCGCCGGCGAGGAAGGCGTCCCAGGACAGCGTGTCGGGCCGGTGCGGGCCGTCGCCGAGGTCGATGACCGTGTGCAGGTCGGGCAGCCCGGGCACGGGTCGCTCGTCGCTCGCCGGGGCGTCGCCGGCAGCGGCGGAGCCGGCGAGCATCTCCACGAAGTCGGTGCCGAGGAAGCCGTTGGTCACCACCAGGGCGCTGGCGCGGGATCGCTCGAGCACCACGCGGGCCTCGTGGCCGCGGTAGCGGGTGTTGAGCGGTACGACGGCCGCGCCCATCACCTGGGCGCCGAGCAGCGCGACGGCGTACTCCACCCGGTTGGGGGCCCAGATCGCCACACGGTCGCCGAGGGCGACGCCTCGCGCGGCGTAGGCTCGGGCAGCGGTGCGGGCCGCGTCAGCGAGCTCCGCGTAGGTCAGACGGTGCTCACCGTCGACGATCGCCGGGAGGTGCCCGAAGCGTCGGGCGGCTTCGTCGAGCAGTGCCGGCATCGTGCGTGGAGTGTCCACGGAAAGCTCCTTACTAACCAAGTGCTTGTTAGGTAACCTACGTCAGACCGATGTGTCGCGTCACGCGTCTTGCGAGTCGAATGTCGTCCGCGGCATCCGCGACGCTCGTTGCAGAAGGGACCACCCCATGACCCCCACCGGACCGGCCAGAGGGCCGCGGAAGGCCGCCGGCGCCAACGGCTCGAACCGCCGTACCGAGCTGCTGGCGATCGCTGCCCAGCTGTTCGCCACCCGCGGCTACTCCCAGACCACCGTCCGCGACATCGCGGACGAGGCGGGGATCCTCTCCGGAAGCCTCTACCACCACTTCGACTCCAAGGAGGCGATGCTCGGGGAGATCCTGCACGGCTTCCTCGAGGGGCTGCACGCGCAGTACGCCGAGGTGGTGGCCCAAGACGTGAGCGCGCGCGAGAAGTTCGACGGCCTCGTCCGCTCCTCGTTCCGCACGATCCACGAGCAGCAGCATGCCGTCGCGCTGTACCAGAACGAGTACGCCGTGACCGCGAACCTGCCCGGCTTCGACTTCGTCACCCGCACCAGCCGCTCGATCGAGCGGACCTGGATCGAGGTGCTCGAGGCGGGCCGGGAGAGCGGCGACTTCCGCCCCGCGCTGGAGATGAAGATCGTCTACCGCCTGCTGCGCGACGCGATGTGGTCGACGGTGCGCTGGTACAACCCCCGCGGCAAGCTGCGCCACGACAAGCTGGCCGAGCAGTACCTCGAGCTCGTCCACGACGGCCTGCTGGCCGACGCGACCTGATCTGACCTGAGCCGACCCGGCCCGGCTCCGTGGCAGTGCCACGGAGCCGGGCCGGAGTCGTTTCGTGCTGCTGTGCTGTGCTGCCTGGTGCTGACCGCCTCCGGTCAGCTGCGGACCTCGCGGTCGCGCAGGCTGCGGGGGTCGAGCACCTCGCGGATCAGGCGCAGCTCCTCGGCGTCCGGGACGCGGGTGGTGCCCGCGGAGGAGACGTCGATGTCGAAGCCGGTCGCCTCCTGCACCTGCTCGGCGGTGACGCCGGGGTGCAGCGAGCGGACCTTGAGCCGGCCCTCGTCGTCGTAGTCGAGGACGGCGAGGTCGGTGATCACCACGCCGAGGTCGTGGAAGCGCAGCGACGGGGTGCCGTGGGCGCGGGCGCGGTCGTTGCCGACGCCCGAGACCACGTCGACCGACTCCACGAACACCCGCGAGGAGTGCTTGGCGATCCAGTAGTCGGTGCGGTGGTTCACGGTGTTGCCCGGAGCGCCGCGCACGCCGATCAGCTGGCGCTTCGGCTTGCGCCAGTCGCCGATCGAGGAGATGTTCTGGTTGCCGAAGCGGTCGACCTGGCTGGCGCCCATCATGCTGTGGCGCTTGCCGGTGGCCAGGATGTCGAAGATCAGCCGGAACGGCGCCCAGCTCTCGATGGTCCCGCCCGCGGCGGCGCTGCGGCCCAGCGGCGGCGGCTCCGACATCAAGAAGCACTCACCGTCGGTGAGCACCAGGTCGGGGGAGTGGGTCAGCTTGGCCAGGCGCGCGCTGATCGTCGGCACCAGGCCGACCGCGTGCGCGAGGACCTCGCCGGAGCCGCGCCAGGCGTCGCTGCATGCGGCGACGCAGACCTCGGCGCGGGTGATGTCGGTGCTCATGCCTGCTCCTTGCTCTCCGCGTGGAACTGCTGGACGGCCGCCTGGTAGGCGGCCTCGTCGCCGGACAGGAACCGGTCGGTGAACGCCTTCCAGGCGTCCGGGTCCTTCGCGCTGGCGGCGTAGTGCTTCTGGAAGGCCTCGTCGCGGCCGTAGTCCGGCTCGCACGTGGTGAAGTGGGCGCCGTTGGGCGCCTCGACCACGGCGTCGGTGAAGATCCGGCTCACCAGCAGGGTCTGCGGTGCGGAGGCGCCGAGCTCCTCGGTGGGCACGATCTTCTCCGTCGACACGATGGTCTTGGTCGAGGCCATCGCGTAGAGGTCGTCGAAGTACGGGTCCGGGCCGAGGTACTGGGCGTTGCCCGTCGCGTCGGCGCGGTTGAGGTGGATCAGGGAGACGTCCATGCGCACGCCCGGCACCGCGACGTACACCTCGTCGTCGTACGGCGAGTCGACGGTGCGCAGGTGCGGGTTCATCTCCATCACGGCGCTCTCCAGCCCGGCCCGGGTGGGCAGGAACGAGAGGCGGTTGGCGCCGGCCTTGAGCGCGGCGACGAACATGCCCTCGTCGTACTCCCAGGTCTCGATGCCGCCGCTCTCGCGGATCGCCTGGAAGTGCGGGTCGAGCGCGATGCTGTCCAGCGAGACGAAGCCGTAGATCAGCTTGCGCACCTTGCCGGCCGCGCACAGCAGGCCCACGTCGGGGCCGCCGAAGGTCACGACCGTCAGGTCGGTGACGTCGCTGCGCAGGAGCTGGCGCACCAGCGCCATCGGCTTGCGCCGCGAGCCCCAGCCGCCGATGCCGATCGTCATGCCGGACTCGATGTGCTGGGTGAGATCCTCCAGCGGCATGGTCTTGTCGCCCATACGAGACTCCATTCTAACCTAGCGCTTGTTTGGTGAGAGTAGCAGCGCGCCACCGTGGGGCGGCTGCGGGCCGAGCGGCGGGCTCAGGTGCTGGCCAGCACCCTGCGCCGGTGCTCGTGCGCCTGGCCGAAGAGCTGGGCCGTGGCGTGGGCACGCTTGAAGTACAGGTGGGCGTCGTGCTCCCAGGTGATCGCGATGCCGCCGTGCAGCTGGATCATGTCGCCGGCGACGTGGGAGAACGCGTCCGAGCACCAGGCCTTGGCGTGCGCTGCCTGGAGCGGCAGGTCGTCGGCGCCCTGGCTGGCCGCGAAGCCCGCCGCCCACGACATCGACCGCGCGGTCTCGACCTTGACCAGCATGTCGGCGACCCGGTGCTTGAGCGCCTGGAAGGACCCCAGCGGGCGCCCGAACTGCTCGCGTTCCTTGAGGTAGGCCACGGTGCGGTCCATCGCCGCCTCGGCGCCGCCGACCTGGAGAGCGGTGACGGCCGTCGCGGCGACCGCGTGGAGGCGCTCGAGGGCGTCGCCGAGGTCGTCGGAGAGGGTGCGCGCGGGGGTGTCGGCGAGCTCGACGGTGGCGAAGCGCAGCGTCTGGTCGAGCGCGGGCGTGGCGGTGCGGGTCAGCCCGGCGGCGTCCGTGGCCACCTCGAAGAGCCCGACGCCGGCGTCGGTGGTTGCGACCACCAGCAGCAGGTCGGCGTGGGCGCCGTCGAGGACCAGGGTGGCGGTGCCGGACAGGGTCCGCTCCGCGCCCGTGCCGGTGGCCACGACGTCGGAGCCGTCGGTGCGCCAGCGGCCGTCACGGCCGGCCCAGGCGAGCGCGGCGATCGCCGAGCCCTCGGCCAGGTCGGGCAGCAGCCGCTCGCAGTCCTCCGGGCCGGCGCCGAGCAGCAGCGCCTGGGTGGCCAGCACGCCGGAGCCCAGCAGCGGGGAGGGGGTGAGCGAGCGGCCGAGCTCCTCGAGGACCACGTGGGTCTCGAAGGAGCTGAAGCCGGCCCCGCCGTACTCCTCCGGCACGGCGAGCGCGGCGACGCCGATCTGGCCGGCGAGCGCCTGCCAGAGCTCGGTGTCGTAGCCGCGCTCGGACTCCATGGCGGCGCGGAGGTCGACGCTGCCGGCGCGTCGCTCGACCAGGCCGCGCACCGCGCGGCCCAGCTCGATCTGTTCCTCGGTCAGGGCGAAATGCACGTCAGCTCCTCAGCGCGCGGTGGTCAGGTGGTCGAGCACCCGGGCGCGGTGGGCCGCGACCGTGCCCCAGGCGCCGTGCAGCGCGCGCGAGCGCAGCAGCCAGATGCTCAGGTCGCACTCGAGGGTGTAGCCGATGGCGCCGTGCACCTGGAGCGCCGCGCGACCGGCGCCGTGCGCGGTCTCGGAGGCGAACACCTTGGCGGCGGAGACGGCGCGCGGGGCGGTCGAGGACTTCTCCTCCAGCTCGAGCGCGGCGCCGTGGACCAGCGGCCGGGCGAAGTCGAGCGCCACCTTGACGTCGGCCAGGCGGTGCTTGACCGCCTGGTACTCGCCGATCACGCGACCGAACTGGCGGCGCTGGCCGACGTACTCCACCGCGGTGCGCAGCATCCGGTCGGCGGCGCCGACCTGGGCCGCCGCGGTGGCCAGTGCGGCCAGGTCGAGTGCCCGGTCCAGCACGCCCTCGGCGAGCGGGGTGCGCTCACCGGGGGTGACCGGGAAGAGCCGGCGCGAGGGGTCGACCGAGCCGATCGCGTCGCCCGCCTCGGCGACCGCGATCCCGTCGGGGGAGACGTGGAAGACGTGCGTGGCGGCGTCGGCGTCCAGGGCGTAGGGGGCCACGCCGTCGACGGCCAGCGTCGCGCGGACCGTGCCCTCGGCGAGCCCCTCGAGGAGGTCCGCGTGCGGGGTGTCGGCCAGCAGCAGGGGGGCCACGGCGACCGACTCGATCCACGGCCCGGGGACGCCGTGGCGACCGAGCAGCTCGAAGGCCACGACCACGTCGAGCGGGCTGGCGCCGATGCCGCCGGCCGCCTCGGGCACGGTCAGGGCGGGTACGCCGAGCTCGGCGAGCCGGCCCCACAGGGCCAGGCCGGGGGCGGTGTCGCCGGCGCCCCAGGCGCGGTTGACCGCGGGGACGTCGGCGCCCGCGAGCAGCCCGTCGATGGCGCTGGCGAACGAGCGCTGCTCGTCGTTCAGGGAGAACCTCATGCCCCTGCCCTCCTGTTCTCACCGCGCGGGAGACCGAGGATGCGCTCCGCGACGATGTTGCGCTGGATCTCGTTGGTGCCCGCATAGATCGGGCCGGCCAGCGAGAAGAGATGGTCGTCCACCCAGCTGCCCCCGGAGGGGGCGCCGGGCCCGCGCAGCTCGGCCTCGGGGCCGAGCAGGTCGAGCGCGGTCTCGTGCAGCTCGAGGTCGAGCTCGGACCAGAAGAGCTTGTTGACCGAGCCGTCGGCGCCCATGTCGCCGCCGCCGGAGAGCTTGTCGACGGTGCCCCAGGTGTAGAGGCGGTAGGCCTCCGCACCGATCCAGGCGTCGACCACGCGGTCGCGCAGGTGCGGGGCGTCCGCGCCGCGCTCGGCCCACAGGTCGAGCAGCCGGTCGGCGGCGGCCATGAACCGGCCGGGCGCGCGCAGCGAGAGCCCGCGCTCGTTGCCGGCGGTGCTCATCGCCACCCGCCAGCCGTCGCCCACGCCGCCGAGGACGTCGGCGTCGGGGACGAAGACGTCGTCGAAGAAGATCTCCGCGAAGCCGGCGTCGCCGTCGAGCTGGTGCACCGGGCGCACGGTGATGCCCGGGACGTCGAGCGGGAAGGTCATGTAGGTCAGGCCCCGGTGGCGGGCGGCCTCCGGGTCGGTGCGGAACAGCCCGAAGCCGCGGTCGGCGTACGGCGCCCGCGAGCTCCAGGTCTTCTGGCCGCTGAGCACCCAGCCGCCGCGCTCGTCGTCGCGGACGGCGCGGGAGCGGATGCCGGCCAGGTCGGACCCGGCCTCCGGCTCCGACCAGGCCTGGGCCCAGACGAGCGAGCCGTCGGTCATCGGGCGCAGCCAGCGCTCCTGCTGCTCGGGGGTGCCGTGCTCGAAGATGATCGGGGCCAGCAGCGAGATGCCGTTCTGGGCGATCCGGGTGGGGGCTCCGGCGAGGTAGTACTCCTCCTCGAAGATGACCCACTCGGTCAGCGAGGCCTCGCGGCCGCCGTACTGCTCGGGCCAGGCGACGACCGACCAGCGGCCCTCGGCGAGGGTCGCCTCCCAGGCGCGGTGCAGCGCGGCGCCCTCGTCGGTGTCCATCGACGGCAGTCGGCCGGGGTTGTGGGCGGCCAGCCACTCACGCGCCTCCGCGCGGAAGGCCCGCTCGGAGTCGGTGAGCTCGGGGCCCTCGGGGTGGGTGTGGCTCATGCGGGGCTCACCGTGTCCTTTCCCGCAGCCTGGGCTGCGGCCTGCTTGCCGGCCTTGGCCATGGCGCGGCTGTCGAGGCCGGCCAGGGAGTCGCGGCCGACCTCGGCGTTGTGGGCGTGGGCGGCGTGGTGCAGCCCGAAGACGGAGTCCATCCCGGCGCGCAGACCCATCAGGTCCTCGGCCTGGTTGACCGCCTTCTTGGTCAGTGCGAGGCCCAGGCGCGGCATCGCCGCGATCCGGTCGGCCATCGCGAAGGTGAAGTCCTCGAGCTCCTCGCGCGGCACGACGTGGTTGACCATGCCGAGCTCCTTGGCGCGCTGGGCGGGGAACCGGTCGGCGGTGTAGAGGAACTCCTTGGCCGCGCGCGGGTTCATCACCCACGGGTGGGCGAAGTACTCGACGCCGGGGATGCCCATGCGCACGACCGGGTCGGCGAAGAAGGCGTCGTCGGAGGCGATGATGAAGTCGCAGGACCAGGCGAGCATCAGCCCGCCGGCGATGCAGGCGCCCTGCACCATGGCGATCATCGGCTTGGGGATCTCGGCCCAGCGCCGGCACATGCCGAGGTAGACCTCGGACTCGCGTGCGAAGCGGGACTCGACGCCCTCGGTGCCGACGTGGTCCCAGTGGATGACTGCCTTGCGGTCGAAGGACTCATCGATGTCGCGGCCCGGCGTACCGATGTCGTGGCCGCCGCTGAAGTGCTTGCCGGCACCCGCGAGCACGATCGCCTTGACCGCGTCGTCGTTGACCGCGCGCACGAACGCCGCGTCGAGCGCGTAGGTCATCTTCGAGTTCTGCGCGTTGGTGTACTCGGGGCGGTTCAGGGTCACGACGGCGACGCTGCCGCGCACCTCGTAGGTGACGACGGGCGCTTCGCCCTGGGTCTCTTCGTCGCTCACTTCTTCTCCTCCGCGGGTGGCCTGTCGCGACGCACACTACCAAACAAGTGCTTGGTTTGGTAACGTGGTCGTCACACATTCCGGCGGGTCGCGCCGGGTGAATCGGAGGCATCGAGTGGACCTGAGCTATTCCGCGGAGGACGAGCAGTTCCGTGCCGAGGTGCGCGAGTGGCTCGCCGACAACCTCGTCGGCGAGTTCGCCGCCATCAAGGGGCGCGGTGGATCCGGGCGCGAGCACGAGTTCCACGAGGAGCGGGTCGCCTGGAACCAGCACCTGGCCAAGCACGGGTGGACCTGCCTGGGCTGGCCGGTCGAGCACGGCGGGCGCGACCTGCCGCTGTTCCAGCAGGTGATCTTCCATGAGGAGTACGCCCGGGCGAACGCGCCCGCGGGCGTCAACCACCTCGGCGAGCAGCTGCTCGGACCGACCCTCATCGCGCACGGCACCGAGGAGCAGAAGCGCCGCTTCCTGCCCGGCATCGTGAACGTGACCGAGCTGTGGTGCCAGGGCTACTCCGAGCCCGGCGCCGGCTCCGACCTGGCGGCGGTGCGCTCGCGCGCCGAGCTCCAGGGCGATGAGTGGGTGATCAACGGCCAGAAGGTGTGGACCTCGCTGGCCCACCACTCCGACTGGTGCTTCGCCGTCGTGCGCACCGAGCCCGGCTCGCGCCGCCACGCCGGCCTGTCCTACCTGCTGGTCCCGATGGACCAGCCCGGGGTCGAGGTCCGCCCGATCCTCCAGCTGACCGGGACCTCGGAGTTCAACGAGGTCTTCTTCGACGACGCCCGCACCGAGGCCGGCCTCGTGGTCGGCGAGCCCGGTGCCGGCTGGGCGGTGGCGATGGCCACGCTCGGCTTCGAGCGCGGCGTCTCCACGATCGGCCAGCAGGTCGGGTTCGCCCGCGAGCTCGACGACGTCGTCGAGACCGCCCGCCGGGTGGGCACCATCGACGACCCGGCGATCGCCGACCGGATCGCCCAGGCCCGCGTCGAGCTCGAGGTCATGCGGATCCACGCCCTGCGGACCCTCAGCGCCTACGACTCCGGCTCGAGCGGCCCGGAGGCCTCGGTCTCCAAGCTGCTGTGGGCGCGGTGGCACCGTGACCTCGGCGAGCTCGCGATGGCCGTGCGCGGCCCCGAGGCGCTCGTCGCCGCCGGCGCGCCGTACGAGCTCGACGACCAGCAGACCAACTTCCTCTTCAGCCGGGCCGACACGATCTACGGCGGCTCGGACGAGATCCAGCGCAACATCATCGCCGAGCGCGTGCTCGGCCTGCCGAAGGAGCCCCGCCCATGACCAAGCCCGAGCAGCCCACCCCCGACTACGTCCCGGGTCACGACCTGCTCGCCGGACGCGTCGTCGTGGTGACCGCTGCGGCCGGTGCCGGCATCGGCGCCGCGGTGGCCCGCAAGGTGCTGGAGGAGGGTGCCAAGGCGGTCGTCATCTCCGACACCCACGAGCGCCGCCTGGGCGAGGCGCACGAGCTCCTGGCCAAGGAGTTCGGCGCGGACCGGGTCGCCTCGATCGTGTGCAACGTGACCAAGCAGGACGACGTGGTCGCGCTCCTCGACGCCGCGGAGCCGTTCGGCGGGGTCGACGTGATGATCAACAACGCCGGCCTCGGCGGCACCGACGACATCCTCGAGATGCCCGACGAGACCTGGAACCTGGTCCTCGACATCACCCTCACCGGCACGATGCGCTGCATCCGGGAGGCGGGTCGCCGCTTCGTCGCCGCCGGCAAGAAGGGCGTCATCGTCAACAACTCCTCGGTGATCGGCTGGCGCTTCCAGGAGGGCCAGTCCCACTACGCCGCCGCGAAGGCCGGCGTGAAGGCGCTGACCCGTTCCGCCGCCGCCGACCTGGCCCAGCACGGCATCCGCGTCAACGCGGTCTCGCCGAGCCTGGCCATGCACCCCTTCCTGGAGAAGGTCACCACCCCCGAGCTGCTCGCCGAGCTCAAGGGCAAGGAGGCCTTCGGTCGCGCCGCGGCACCCTGGGAGATCGCGAACGTCATGGTCTTCCTGGCCAGCGACTACTCCAGCTACATGACCGGCGAGGTCCTCGCCGTGTCCAGCCAGCACGCCTGACCCCCCACGCAACCCGAGCACGAGGAGAACTGACATGGCTGAGGCCT
Source organism: Nocardioides ochotonae (assembly GCF_011420305.2). NCBI lineage: Bacteria > Bacillati > Actinomycetota > Actinomycetes > Propionibacteriales > Nocardioidaceae > Nocardioides > Nocardioides ochotonae. Next base: position 341,777 of record NZ_CP061769.1, read on the forward strand.
ACATCGTCGACGCCGTCCGGACCCCGGTCGGCAAGCGCGGCGGCTCGCTCGCGTCCATGCACTCCGCCGACCTCGGTGGGCACGTGCTGAAGTCCCTCATCGAGCGCACCGGCGTCGACGCCGGCGCGGTGGACGACGTGATCATGGGCTGCTGCGACACCATCGGCTCACAGGCCGGCGACGTCGCGCGTACGGCGTGGCTGGTGGCCGGGCTGCCCGACCACGTGCCCGGCGTGACCATCGACCGGCAGTGCGGCTCCTCCCAGCAGGCCGTGCACTTCGCGGCCCAGGGCGTCATGTCCGGCACCCAGGACCTGGTGGTCGCCGGCGGGCTGCAGAACATGTCCGCGATCCCGATCTCCGCGGCGATGCTGGTGGCGCAGCAGTACGGCTTCACCACGCCGTTCGCGGAGTCGCCGGGCTGGCGGGCGCGCTACGGCGACGTCGAGGTCAGCCAGTTCAACTCCGCCGAGATGATCGCGGAGAAGTGGGACTGCAGCCGCGAGGACATGGAGCGCTACGCGCTCGCCTCGCACCAGCGCGCGAAGGCCGCGATCGCCGAGGGCCGCTTCGAGCGCGAGATCGCGCCGGTCACCCTGGCCGACGGCACGGTGTTCACCACCGACGAGTGCCCGCGCGAGACCTCGCTGGAGAAGATGGCCGGGCTCAACCCGCTCGCCCCCGGCGGCCGGATCACCGCCGGTGTCGCCTCGCAGATCTGCGACGGCGCCTCGGCGATGCTGATCGCCTCCGAGCAGGCGGTCAAGGACCACGGCCTCACGCCGCGGGCCCGGATCCACCACCTCTCGGTGCGCGGCGACGACCCGATCTGGATGCTCACCGGCCCGATCGGCGCCACCAAGCACGCGCTGGCCAAGACCGGCATGAGCATCGAGGACATCGACCTGTTCGAGTGCAACGAGGCGTTCGCCTCGGTCGTGCTGGCCTGGATGAAGGAGACCGGCGCGCCGCACGAGAAGGTCAACGTCAACGGCGGCGGCATCGCGCTGGGCCACCCGATCGGCGCCACCGGCACCCGCCTGATGACGACGATGCTCCACGAGCTCGAGCGCACCGGCGGCCGATTCGGCCTGCAGACGATGTGCGAGGGCGGCGGTCAGGCCAACGTGACGATCATCGAGCGCCTCTGAGGCTCTCGGCCCCGTCGGCCGAGGCCGTCGAGACCACGCAGGGCGGTCATCCCACGGGGTGGCCGCCCTGCGGCGTTCCTCAGTCGAGGCAGAACTCGTTGCCCTCGACGTCCTGCATGACCAGGCACGACTCGTTCTCCTCGTCGGCCTCCAGCAGGCGCACGCGGGTCGCGCCGAGCGGGAGCAGTCGCGCGCACTCGGCCTCGAGCGCGGCCAGGCGCTCCTCGCCCACGAGGCCGGTGCCGACCCGCACGTCGAGGTGGAGCCGGTTCTTGACGACCTTGCCCTCGGGCACGCGCTGGAAGTACAGGCGTGGGCCGACCCCGGCGGGGTCCACGCACGCGAACGCCGACCCGCGCTGCTCCGGCGGGAGCGTGCGGTCGAACTCCTCCCAGCTGTCGAAGTCGGGCGGGGGCGGCGGGACGACGTACCCCAGCACCTCGCACCAGAAGCGGGCCACGCGCTCGGGCTCCGCGCAGTCGAAGGTGACCTGGAACTCTCTCGCCGCAGCCATCGGGCCACGGTAGCGACGGCGCGCCGCCTCGTCATGCCCCTTGGGTGAGCGTCCGGCTGGATCGGTACGCCATCCGCCCAGGCGTGGCCGCGTGGAGGTGGTAACAAAGCGACGGGTTCGGCGGTGTGGAAGACCTGCTGGGTGAGGGGCAGTGAGCACGAATTCCACATGTCACGTGTGGACATTCACCTGTGGATAAGTTGTCCACATTCATACCTCACCAGTTTTGGCTGTGTGGCACCCATTCGAACAGAGGTATCATTGGCGTAGCGGTGAAGGACGCCGCTACACCTTTCTCGGGAGGCGTCGATGGCCGGTCTGGCTCATCCCTACGTCGCCGGTGTGGAGCGCGTGGAGGCCGAGCTGGATGAGCTCGCGGGCCTGGATCCGGGGTTCTTGTCGCTGGCCGACAAACGGCAGGCGCTGTTGTCGATGGTGCGGGTGTCCTCGCGGGCGCAGGCTCTCGAGTCGCGGGTGATCGCGTGCGCCGAGGACGTGGCGGACGCCGAGGGGTTCCGTGATGCCGCCGCGTGGGTGGCTCAACGCGCGCATGCCTCGAGCAGCTCGGTGCGACGCGCGCAGCGGCTCGGCCTCGCCTGCGAGCAGCGCTGGCATCGGGTCGGGGAGGCGCTGGGCGAGGGGCGAATGAGCATCGACCAGGGCCATGTCGTTGTCGCGGCCCTGGATGAGGTCTGCTCCGCCGGCCGCCTGGTCGAGGCGACCGCGGCGGAGTGGGGCGACGTGCTGGTCCGCGCGGAGGCCTATCTGGTGGAACAGGCGGTCGACTTCGGGCCGCGGGCGCTGCAGCGGCTGGGTGAGCGGCTGCTCGAGGTGGTGGCGCCGGAGTGGGTGGATGAGTTGGCGGAGCGTCGGCTGCGTGATGCGGAGCGGGCGGCGCGGCGGCGTACGACCTTGAAGGTGCAGGGCCTCGGCGATGGGACGGCGCTCATCAAGGCGCGGGTGCCGGAGTCGGTGGCGTTGCGGTTGACGACGTTGCTGGAGTCGTTCACCAACCCGCGCCGTGAAGATGGCGAGAGCGCGGAGCTCGGCGCCGATGGGCGGCGGGTGCCCTATGAGCGGCGGCTGGGTGAGGCGTTCTGCAGCTTGTTGGAGTCACTGGATCCGTCCCGGCTGCCGCTGCACGGCGGCGATGCCACCACGGTGGTGATCACGATGGACCTGACGGCACTGGTCGAGGGACTGGGGTCCGCGACGCTGGCCGACGGCTCCCGCATCACTGCGGGAGAGGCTCGGCGCCTCGCGTGCACCGCCAACCTGGTGCCAGCGGTGCTCGGCACCCGTTCGATCCCGCTGGACCTGGGCCACTCGACCCGGCTCTTCAGCCCGGGCCAGAGAAAAGCCCTGGCAATTCGGGACCGGGAATGCCGGGCGAGCGGCTGTTCGATTCCCGCGACGTGGTGCGAGGCGCATCATCTGCGGCCGTGGTCGGAGGGCGGGAAGACCGATCTCGAGAATGGGTTGCTGCTCTGCAGTCATCACCATCATCTGGTCCATGACGACCGTTACCTGCATGAGCGGATGCCGAACGGCGACCTTCGGTTCGCTCGGGGGACGTAGACATGTGGGGGCCGGGCAGCCGGGCTCGGTGCGGGGTGGGCGTGCCGGGTCAGAAGGCGCCGCCGCCGCCTCCTCCGCCGTTGTTGAGGTCGGGCCGGTACGCCGGCCACTGCCGGGCAGGGTCCTTGCCCGCGCCGCTGCGCTTGGCCCGGGCGGCGGTGCCGGGGGTGTTGCCGTCCGCGCCGGGGCTGTTCGGGTAGGGGACCGGGGTGGCGAGGGCCTTCTTCAGCTTCTCGCTCCTGCGCCAGTCCCAGGCCAGCGCGCCGGTCACGACGACGCCGGTGCCGATGAGGAAACCGAGCATGTGGCTCTCCCTGCGTCGGTGGGCCCGATGGTTCCGGCTCCGTGGTGCTCAGCACCGTAGCGGCGAACGGGGGATCGGAGAACCCCCGTGGCGCCGAGGCGGGCGCCCGCGGCCGGCGCCGTTCGTAGACTCGGCCCATGCCGAGCCCCACGTTCACCCGCGACCTCGGTGCCGGCTACGTGCTGGCGCTGCTCGATGAGTCCTCGGTGCCTGCGGTCCACCGGCTGACGCTGGAGAACCGCGCGCGGTTGCGCCGGTGGGAGCACTGGGCCCATGAGGAGCTGACCGAGGAGGGCCAGCGCGCCTATGCGCGGGCGCTGCTCGCCGAGTGGGTCGAGGGGCGCACCGTCCCGTGCGTGATCCTGGCCGGCGAGACGGTCATCGGCGCCGCCGGCGCGCGCATCGACCACTACATCGGCACCGCCGACCTCGGCTGCTGGATCGATGGCGAGCACGAGGGGCGAGGTGCGGTCTCGCGCGCGGTCAGGACGCTGATCGAGATCCTCTTCGAGGAGCGACAGGTCGCCCGCGTGGAGATCCGCGCCGACGTCGACAACGCGCGCAGCCGTGCCTTGGCGCAGCGCCTCGGCTTCACCCACGAGGGCACCCTGCGGTCGGCCATGTGGGTCGGGGAGGAGCGTCGCGACGTGGCGGTCTACGGGCTGCTCGCCGAGACCTGGGCGGCCTGAGACGACGCACGCCGGACGCCGTTGGACGGCGCCCGGCGTGCGGGGAGAGCGGTGCGGAGGCCTCAGACGAGGTTGCCGGCCAGCGAGCCGAGCCGCTCGACCGCCTGGGCGATGATCCGGTCGACCAGCTCCTCGCAGCTCGGGAGGTCGTCGATCATGCCGACGACCTGCCCGGAGGCGAGCATGCCGGCCTCGGTGTCGCCGTCGACGAGTCCGGCCTTGAGCAGCATCGGGGTGTTGGCGGCCATCGTCATCTGCACCCAGGAGCGGTCGCTGCTGCGCTTCATCCGCAGGCCGTCGCCGGCGAACTCGCGCCACCCGGCGCCGCTGAGCTTCTTGAACTCCAGCATTCGGCGGGCGGTGGGGACCGCGCGCTTGACCACGCTGGTCTCCTCGAGGCCCTGGATGAACGGCGTACGCAGCAGGCGGTGCGGCATCCCGTCGGCCTTGGTGGTGACGACGGTGCCGTCGAGGCCGAAGCCGAGGTACTGGCGACGGATCTCCTCGGGCACGGCGCTGTCGCTGGTGAGCAGGAAGCGGGTGCCCATGCCGATGCCGACCGCGCCGTACGACAGGGCGGCGGCGAGGCCGCGGCCGTCGAAGAAGCCACCTGCGGCGACGACCGGGATGTCGACGGCGTCCAGCACGCTGGGCAGGAGCAGGGTGGTCGGGGTGGCACCGGTGTGGCCGCCGCCCTCGCCGCCCTGGATCATCACCGCGTCGGCGCCCCAGCCGGCGACCTTCTCCGCGTGGCGGGCCGCGCCGACCGAGGGCATCACGACGATGTCGTGCTCCTTGAGCCGGGCGATGAGCTCCTGCTTGGGCGCCAGGGCGAACGAGGCGACCTTGACGCCGTGGCGGATGAGCAGCTCGACGCGCTTGCCGGCGTCCCCGGCGTCGGCGCGCAGGTTGACGCCGAACGGCTTGTCGGTGCGCTCCTTGACCTCGATGATCGCCCGCTCGAGCTCCTCGTAGGTCATGGTGGCCGAGGCCAGGATGCCCAGGGCGCCGGCGTTGGCGGTCGCGGAGACCAGGCGCGGGCCGGCGACCCAGCCCATGCCGGTCTGCACGATGGGGTGGTCCACCCCGGTCAGCTCGGTGAGCGGGGTGCGGATGCGCTGCGGCGTGGTCATGGAGTGGAGACCTTCCGGGTCGTGATGGTGGGGGAGACGGTGGCGCTGCGTCAGCGCCGGGCGGCCTTGTCGGTGCCGGCGAAGTCGTCGCGGAGCTCGTCGGCGACGCCGGCGAGGTTGAGCTCGAAGGTGAAGCCCTGCTCGAAGCGGTAGGACTTGTTGACGTCGATCGGGTCGATGCCGTTGAGGGCCTCCTTCGCGGCCCGGATGACGCGGGTGTCCTTCGCGGCGATGTCGCGGGCCACGGCGAGCGCGGCGTCGTCGAGCTGGTCGCGGGGCACGACCTCGAGCACGGAGCCGTGCTGCACGAGGTCGGCGGCCTTGATCGTGCGCGCGGTGAAGTACAGCGAGCGCATCAGGTGCTGGGGGACCAGGCGGGCCATGTGGGTGGCCGCGCCGAGCGCGCCCTGGTTGACCTCCGGGACGCCGAAGTAGGCGTCGTCGCTGGCGACGACGATGTCGGAGTTGCCGACCATCCCGACGCCGCCGCCGACGCAGAATCCGTTGACCGCGGAGATCACCGGGACGGGGCACTCATAGATCGCCTTGAAGGCCGCGTAGCAGCCGCGGTTGGCGCCCAGGATCGCCTCGAACCCGTCGGTGTGCTGCATCTCCTTGATGTCGACGCCGGCGTTGAAGCCACGACCCTCGGCGCGCAGGACCACGACGTGGTGGTCCGCGCCGGCCGCGGTCACGGCGCTCGCGACGGCGTACCAACCCGCGACGGGCAGCGCGTTCACGGGCGGGTAGTTCATGGTGACGACGGCGATGTTCTCGTCGACGGTCGACGTGGTGACTGTCATGGTCGGTTCCTAACCTAGCGATTGCTTGGTACCCTAGCACCCGCTTGGTTCGGCTGGAATGGTCGAGATCGAACTATCCATGAGCAGGGAGACGGAACCGATGGCTGGGATTCTTCAAGGGCGGGTCGCGATCGTGACCGGAGCGGGCCGTGGGCTCGGACGTGAGCACGCGCTGGAGCTCGCGCGTCAGGGTGCGGCGGTCGTGGTCAACGACTACGGCGTCTCCCTGGCCGGCGAGGGGACCGGCGAGACTCCCGCCGAGTCCGTGGTCGCGGAGATCGTGGCCGCCGGTGGTCAGGCCGTGGCGAACCCCGCCGACGTGGCCGACTTCCAGCAGGCGGCGGACATGGTGCAGCAGGCGATCGACACGTTCGGCGGCCTCGACATCCTGGTGAACAACGCCGGGTTCGTGCGCGACCGGATGCTCGTCAACACCTCCGAGGAGGAGTGGGACGCCGTCATCCGCGTGCACCTCAAGGGCCACTTCGCGCCGCTGCGCCACGCCGGCGCGTACTGGCGTGCGGAGGGCAAGGCCGGCCGCACCCGCGCCGCCCGCGTCATCAACACCTCCTCCGGCGCCGGCCTGCAGGGCAGCATCGGGCAGACGACGTACTCGGCCGCGAAGGCCGGCATCGCCGCGATGACGCTGGTCGCCGCCGCCGAGATGGGCCGCTACGGCGTCACCGTCAACGCGATCGCGCCGTCGGCGCGCACCCGCATGACCGAGGGCCCGTTCGCCGACAAGATGGCGGCGCCCGAGGGCGGCTTCGACGTCATGCACCCCGGCAACGTCTCCCCGGTCGTGGCCTGGCTGGCCAGCGAGGACGCCGCGGACGTCACCGGTCGCGTGATCGAGGTCGAGGGTGGCCGGATCTGCGTCGAGGAGGGCTGGCGCCACGGCCCGGCGACCGACCTGGGCAAGCGCTGGGACGCCGGCGCCGTCGGTGCCGAGGTCCGCTCGCTGCTCGGCCAGGCGCAGACCCCCGAGCCGGTGTACGGCGCATGAGCCACGCCGGTGAGTGGGCGGGTCGCCACCTCGGCGAGCGCACCGTGGCCTGGAGCGACCGGGACCCGATCCTGTTCGCGCTGGCCATCGGCGCGCGGCCCGAGCAGCTCGACCTCGTCTTCGAGGACCGGCTGCGGGTGCTGCCGTCGTTCGCGCTCACGCTCGCGCAGTGGGCGCCCGACGTGCTCGGCTCCGGTGGCGCCTTCGACGTCGGCACGGCCGTGCACGGCTCGCAGCGCCTCGACGTGCTCGCGCCGATGCCCGCCAGCGGTGAGCTGACGATGTCGGCCCGCGTCGGCGACGTGTGGGACAAGGGTGGCGCTGCGGTCTTCGACGTGACGGTGGAGAGCGACTACTTCGCCGCGACCTGGTCGATCTTCGCGCCCGGCTGCGGCGGCTTCGGCGGCGAGCGCGGGCCGAGCCGTCCGCCGGCACGCACCGAGGAGCCGACCTGGACCCGCGAGCTGCCGGTGGCCGCCAACGCGGCGGCGCTCTACCGCCTGCTCGGCGACCGTCACCACATCCACATCGACCCCGAGGCGGCGGCCGGGATCGGGCAGCCCCGCCCGATCCTGCACGGCCTCGCCACGCTGGCCGCGGCCACCCTGGCGGCGGCCGACGCGGCCGGCGCCCACCCGGCGGACCTGACCCGCCTCGAGGGCCGCTTCGCGGGCCCGGTCTTCCCGGGGGAGACCCTAGCGGTCCGCGGCTGGGCCGACGGCGGCTTCGAGGTCGCCTCCGAGCGCGGCACCGCGATCGACGCGGGGCTCGCGGTCTTCGGCTGACGCCCGTCCGCACGACCCGTGCCGGTCCGGCGCGGGAGACACCGAGGAGGAGCGAGATGAAGACACTGGTGATCGGTGGTGCCGGGATGATCGGCGGCCACGTCGCGACGCTGCTGGCCGACCGTGGCCACGAGGTGAGCGTCGCCGGCCGTTCGGCGCCAGAGCCGGGCTCGCTGGTGGAGTCCTTCGACTTCCTCCCCGGCGACTACGCCGACGGGGGCTTCTCCGAGGCCGAGCTCGAGGGCTTCGAGGCCCTGGTCTTCTGCGCCGGGCAGGACGTGCGGCACGCGGGTGCGGACGGCGGCGACGCGGAGTTCTGGGCGCGCTACCAGAGCGACGGCGTGCCGCAGCTGATGCAGCGCGCCAAGCGGGCCGGCGTACGCCGGGCGGTGCAGGTCGGCAGCTACTACCACATGGTCCGCCCGGACCTGGTGGAGTCGAACCCCTACGTGCGGGCCCGCCAGCTGGCCGACGATCGCTCGCGCGAGCTCGCTGACGCGGACTTCCACGTCTCGACGCTCAACCCGCCGTCGATCGTCGGGATGATCCCCGGGGTCGCGGTGCGGCGCTTCGCCAAGCAGCTGGCCTGGGGCCGGGGCGAGCTGACCGCGAAGGTCCCCGACCACGCACCGGCGGGCGGCACCAACTACATGTCGGTGCGCTCGCTGGCCGAGGCCGTCGACGGGGCGCTGGAGCGGGCCGAGCCCGGGGCGGCGTACCTCATCGGGGACGTCAACCTGAGCTACCGCGACTACTTCCAGATCATCTTCGACCTCAGCGGGGGCGGCCGGGTGCTCGAGGAGCGCGACGAGCCGCACCCGTTCATGCCGGACTCGATGATCGTGCCGGGGCGCGGCGCGGTGATCGCCTACGAGCCGGACCCGGCGGTCGTGACGCTGCTGGGCTACCGCCGCGACGACGTGCGCCCGATGCTCGCCGAGATGGCCGCGGCCGCGGAGTCGGGCGCCGGGAACGCCGGACGATGACCGCGGCTGCGCCTCCGCGGCGCACCGCCCTGGTGACCGGCGCGAGCCGCGGCATCGGCAAGCAGGTCGCGCTCGCGCTGGCCCGCGCCGGCTTCGACGTCGCCTTCACCGCGCGGACCGTGCGCGAGGGCGAGGGCGTCGTGCCGCCGCGCACCCAGCGCGAGGGCGACCGGGCGATCGCGGTGCCCGGCAGCCTGGACAGCACCGCCGCGGAGGTGGCGGCGCTCGGGGTGCGGGCACTGCCGGTGCCGATGGACCTCACCGACCTGGCGAGCGTGCGGGCCGCGGCGCGCACCGTGCTGGACGCCTGGGGCCGCGTCGACGTGCTCGTCAACAACGCGATCCTGCACGTGCCCCACGCGCGGCTGCTCGAGCTCGATCTCGACGCGCTCACGCGCAGTCTCACCGCCAACCACGTGCACCAGCTCGCCCTGGTGCAGGAGATGGTGCCGGCGATGGTGGCCCAGGGCGGCGGCACGATCGTCGACCTGTGGTCCGGCTCGATCCGCAACGACCCGCCCGCGCCGCCCGGCGAGGGCGGCTGGGGACTGGCCTACTCCTCGGCCAAGGCCGCCTTCGGGCGGATCGCCGGCGCGATCAACGCGGAGTACCGCGAGGCCGGGGTGCGCGCGTTCAACGTCGACCCGGGGTTCGTGGTCACCGAGGCAGCCGCGGCGCGCGGCGGCACCGACCGGATCGCGGCGCACGGGGTGGACACCGTGGCCGAGGACACCGCCGGCCGGGCGATCGCGTGGCTGGCCACCAGTCCGGAGGCCGATGCCCACCTGGGGACGGTGGTCCGCGCCGCGCGGGTGGTCGAGCAGCTCGGCTGAGCTCCCGGCAACAGGCTCAGGGCAACAGGCTCAGGGCAGCAGGCGCCGGGTGGCGTCCTCGAGGACGTCGCCCGCCTCGCCGGCGTCGCGACCGGCCGCGACGCCGGTCATCGCCCCGAGGAAGAGCATCGAGAGGATCCGCGACGCGGACTCGATGGCCTCCTCGTCGTGTCCGGCGGTGTCGCCCGCTCGCAGGGTGGTGCCGATCCAGGCGGCCTTCTCGGGCCCGAAGCCGGCCTGCCCGTCGATCGCGAGCAGGGTCGGTGCGCTGGCGACCCAGGCGCGGTAGAGCGCCTGGTAGAGCAGCGGCTTCGCGGCCGCCTCGCGCAGGATCCGGCGGAACACCACGGTCAGCCGGTCGGCGGGGCTGCGCCCGGCGGGGGTCCGCTCGCGCACGTCGGCGGTCGAGCGCGCGCCGAGGGCGAGCAGCGCCTCGGTCAGCAGCTCGTCCTTGGAGCTCACGTGCTGGTACGCCGTCGGCACCGACACCCCGGCGTGCGCGGCGACCGGGCGGATGCCGACCGCGTCGTACCCGCCCTCGGTGGCGAGCTCGATCGCGGCCTGGATGAGGCGCTCCCGGGTCGCGGCGCGCGCGGGGGAGAGCACACGCCGCACGACCTGTCCCTGCTGCTCCATGTCCGGGAGTGTAGGGGGAGATCAGACGGGTGTCATCCTGCTGGATAGACGGATGGTTGACACATGTCTATCGGACCGTCAGGATCAGCTGACCGAGCCACCCGACCCCAGGAGGAGTCCCATGGACCTGCGCGAGACCCCGGCGCAGACCGAGCTGCGCCGCGAGCTGCGGGCGTACTTCGCCCAGCTGCTCCCCGCCGACGAGCGCCGCGAGGTCGGCGAGGCCGGCGCCGGTGGCCCCCGCTTCCGTGAGGTGGTCCGGATGCTCGGCCGCGACGGCTGGCTGGGCGTCGGCTGGCCCACGGAGTACGGCGGGCGCGGCCTGGGTGCCGAGGAGCAGTTCATCTTCTACGACGAGGTGCAGCGCGCCGGCGTGCCGTTCCCCCTGGTCACGATCAACACCGTCGGGCCGACGCTGATGGCGTTCGGCACCGAGGAGCAGAAGGCGAAGTACCTGCCCGGCATGCTCACCGGCGACATCGTCTTCGCGATCGGCTACACCGAGCCCGAGGCCGGCACCGACCTCGCCTCGGTGCGCACCCGCGCGGTGCGCGACGACGCCAGCGGCGAGTGGGTCGTCGACGGACAGAAGATCTTCACCACCGGCGGCAACACCGCCGACTACGTGTGGCTGGCCTGCCGCACCGACCCCGAGGCGCCCAAGCACCGCGGCATCTCGATCCTGATCACGCCGTGCGACGACCCGGGCTACACCTGGAGCCCGATCCGCGCGGTGGGCGGGATGAGCGTCACCGCGACGTACTACTCCGGCATCCGGGTCTCCGACGCCGAGCTCGTCGGCGAGGTCAACGGCGGCTGGAAGCTGATCACCGCCCAGCTCAACCACGAGCGGGTGGCGCTGGCCGCGCTCGGCGGCCGGATGATCCAGCTGTGGGAGGACGTCTGGGACTGGGCGCAGGACAACGGTGTCAGCGAGGTGCCGTGGGTGCGCGCGGAGATGGCGCGCACCTGGGCCCGGCTCGAGGCGATGCGCCTGATGAACTGGCGGATGACCGCCGCGGTCGGGGACGGCACCCTCAGCGGCGCCACCGCCGGCGCGGCCAAGGCCTACGGCACCGAGACCCACATCGACGTCCAGCGCACCCTGAGCCAGGTGCTCGGCGCGGCCGGCCGGGTCCGCCCCGGGCAGCCCGCCGCGGTGCTCTCCGGGCAGGTCGAGCAGCTCTCGCGCCAGGGCATCGTGAACACCTTCGGCGGAGGGGTCAACGAGGTGCTGCGCGACATGGTCGCCATGCAGGGCCTCGGCATGCCCCGCGCGAAGCGCTGAGACCCGGACCAGGACAGGAGACAGACATGGACTTCAACCTCGACGAGGACCTGGCCACCGTGGCCGAGCTGGCGAGCACCGTGTTCGCCGGCAAGGCGAGCACGGACCGCGTCCGCGAGATCGAGACCACCGAGACGCGCATCGATGAGGAGCTGTGGGGCTCGCTGGCCGAGACCGGCCTGCTCGGCATCGCGCTCCCCGAGGAGCTCGGCGGCGCGGGCATGGGCCCGTGGGCGCTCGCGCTGCTGCTCGAGGAGCAGGGCCGCACCGTCGCCCCGGTCCCGCTGTGGGCGGCCGGCGTGGCCCAGCTCGCGATCGCCGAGCACGGCACCGACGAGCAGCGCGCCCGGCTGCTGCCCGGCACCTGCGACGGCAGCACCCGCCTGACCCTCGCCCTCGAGGAGTACGTCGGGGAGCCGGACGCGCCGCAGTGCGCGGCCACCCGCGACGACGACGGCACCTGGCGCCTCACCGGCACCAAGGCGGTCGTGCCGAGCGTGCAGGGAGCGGCCGCGGTGCTGGTCTCCGCGACCACGCCCGACGGGGCTGGGCTGTTCCTGGTCCCGCTCGACGGGGCCGGCGTCAAGACCGAGCTGTCCGCGGTCACCTCCCACGACCTCGCCGCGGAGCTGCGCCTCGACGGCCAGGTCGCCGAGCCCGTCGGCACCCCGGGCGGGAACGCCCTCGCCGACGTGCTGCGCCTGTCCCGGGTCGCGCTCGCGGCCGTCCAGCTCGGCGTGGCCCAGGGGGCGATGCACCTCGCGGCGTCGTACCTCTCCGAGCGTGAGCAGTTCGGCCGCCCGCTGGGCACCTTCCAGGCGGTGCAGCACCAGCTGGCCGACTGCTGGATCGACGTCGACGCGATGCGCGTGACGCTGTGGCAGGCGCTCTCGGACCTGGGTGACCTGGCCGAGGCTGGCGACGACCCGGCGGTGCGCGCCGCGGCCGACCGCTCCGCGATGGTCGCCACCTGGTGGCGCACCCAGGCCGGGCTCGACGTGGTGCACCGCGTGCAGCACCTGCACGGCGGCATCGGCGTGGACGTGGACTACCCCGTCCACCGGTTCTTCCTGTGGGGCAAGCAGCTCTCGACCACGCTCGGCGGCGCGGGCGCGGCCCTCGCCGACCTGGGCGCGCTGCTGCCCACGCGCTGAGCCAGGTCCCGGCCCCGTCGTCCCGTGCGGACGGCGGGGCCGCTTCCGTTTGCGCACACCCCGCCGATCGCGGCGGTGCTACTGCACGAAGCGGAAGAGCGGGCTGTCGGCGTCGACGGTCTCGAAGCGGATCGGGGAGCGCTCCATGCGCGCCAGCAGGCCGGCGAGGTCGGCGGCGTGCTGGAGCTCGATGCCGACGAGCGCGGGCCCGGTCTCGCGGTTGGAGCGCTTGACGTACTCGAAGAGCGTGATGTCGTCGTCGGGGCCGAGCACCTCGTCGAGGAAGCGCCGCAGCGCACCGGGCTCCTGGGGGAACTCGACCAGGAAGTAGTGCTTGAGGCCTTCGTAGACCAGCGCGCGCTCGACGACCTCGGCGTAGCGCGACACGTCGTTGTTGCCGCCCGAGACGATCACCACGACCGTGGAGGCGGGCTCGAGGTGCACGCCGCCGTCGGCCTCGGAGAGGCGCAGGGTGGCCGAGGCGAGCGCGCCGGCGGGCTCCGCGATGATCCCGTCGGACTGGTAGAGGTCGAGCATCTCGACGGCCACCAGCCCCTCGGGCACCGCGACCAGCTCCGGCTTGACCTGCTGGACGACCTCGAAGGTCCAGTCGCCGGACCGGCGTACGGCGGCGCCGTCGACGAACCCGTCGAGACCTGCGGCGTCGAGCTCGACCGGCTCGCCGGCCGCGAGGGCGGCGGCCATGCACGCGGCGGCGGCCGGCTCGGCGCCGATGACGCGGACGCCGGGCGCCCGGTCGGCGAGGTAGGTGACCATGCCGGCCAGCAGCCCGCCGCCGCCGACCGGGACGACCACCGCGTCCGGCTCGCGGCCGAGCTGCTCGAGGACCTCGCGGGCGACGGTGCCCTGTCCGGCGATCGTGCGCGGGTCGTCGAAGGCGGGGACCGGGGTGGCCCCGGTCGCCTCGGCGTACGCCGCGCTGGCGGCGGCTGCGTCGTCGTAGCTGTCGCCGACGATCACGATCTCGACGTAGCGGCCGCCGAGGACCTTGATCCGCTCGCGCTTCTGGCGCGGCGTGGTGCGGGGCAGGTGCACCCGAGCCTGCACGCCGGCGCGCGCGCACGCGAGCGCGACGCCCTGGGCGTGGTTGCCGGCGCTGGCGCAGGTGACGCCACGGGCGCGCGCCTCGTCGGAGAGCTGTTCGATGAGGTTGTAGGCGCCACGCAGCTTGTAGGAGCGGACCGGTTGGAGGTCCTCGCGCTTGAGCCAGACCTCGAGGCCGAGCAGCGAGGACAGTCGGGCGCTGTGCTGGAGCGGGGTGCGGGTGACCACGCCGGCGATGCGGGCCGCGGCGTGGTCGACGTCGGAGGAGGTGGGCAGATCCACGCCCCCAGCCTCTCACCCGGCACCGTTGACACAGGCAGGCGGTGCTGACTGACTGAGCGCCCATGAGCCACCAGAGCAGCCTCCGCGTCGTGCAGTGGGCCACCGGCGGCGTCGGCCGCGCCGCGATCCAGGGGGTGCTGGCCCACCCCGAGCTGGAGCTCGCCGGGGCGTGGGTGCACAGCCCGGACAAGGCCGGACGCGACGTCGGCGAGCTCGCCGGCCTCGAGCCGGTCGGGGTGCACGCGGTCACCAGCCTGGCGGAGGTGGTGGCGCTGGGCGCCGACTGCGTCGTCTACGCCCCGCTGGTGCCCGACGAGGAGGAGGTGGCGGCGCTGCTGCGCTCGGGCGCGAACGTCGTCACCCCGGTCGGCTGGATCTTCCCCGACCCCGCCCGCACCGCGGCGCTGCGCGAGGCGTGCCTCGAGGGCGGCAGCACGCTGCACGGCACCGGCATCCACCCCGGCGGCATCACCGAGCGGTTCCCGCTGATGGTCTCCGCGGTCACCGGCTCGGTCACCCACGTGCGCGCGGAGGAGTTCAGCGACATCCGCACCTACGACGCCCCCGACGTGGTCCGCCACGTGATGGGGTTCGGCGGCACCGTCGAGGAGGCCGAGGCGAGCCCGATGGCGCGGCTGCTCGGCGGCGGCTTCAAGGCGTCGGTGCGGATGGTGGTGGCCGAGCTCGGCTTCCGCGCCGAGGAGGTCCGCACCACCGCGGAGAACGCCGTGGCCACCGCGCCGATCGACAGCCCGATCGGTGTGATCGAGCCCGGCCGGGTGGCCGGGCGACGGTTCCGCTGGGACGCGCTCGTCGACGGCGAGCCGGTGGTCACCGCCGCGGTGAACTGGCTGATGGGGGAGGAGCACCTGGCCGGGACCGACGGGCGGCCCTGGACCTTCGGTGCGGACGGCGAGCGCTTCGAGATCGAGGTGACCGGCGACCCGACGGTGCGCCTGACCCTGCACGGCCTCCAGCCCGAGTCGGTGGCCGCCGGCCTGGTGCGCAACCCCGGGATCGTGTCGACAGCCAACCACTGCGTGAGCGCGATCCCCTACGTCTGCGCCGCCGAGCCGGGCATCCGCACCTACCTCGACCTGCCGCTGATCGCCGGCCGGGCGGCGCCGCACCTGGCCCGCTGACCCTCGGCGACCGTCGCGCCGAGCTCCTCGTCCTCGTGCAGCCGCACCGCGAGGCCCGCCGCCGCGAGCAGGCCGACGGTGCGCGTCGACTGGGAGGCGCTGGTCTCGAGCAGCAGCCGGCCACCGGGAGCCAGCCAGTCCGGGGCACCCGCCGCGACCCGGCGGTGCAGGTCCAGCCCGTCGGCGCCGCCGTCGAGGGCGGTCCGCGGCTCGTGCAGCCGCGCCTCCGGTGGCATCAGGTCGATCTCGTCGCTCGGCACGTACGGCGCGTTGACCGCCAGCAGGTCGACGCGGCCGCGCAGGTCGTCGGGCAGGGCGGCGTACAGGTCCCCGGCGTGCACCCGCTCCGGGGACAGGTTGCGCCGGGCGCAGGTCACCGCGACCGGGTCGATGTCGGCGGCGTGCACCACCGCACCGGGCACTCGGTGCGCGATCGCCGCGCCGAGCGCCCCCGAGCCGCAGCACAAATCCACCACCACCGCGCCGTCCGGCAGGCCCGTGGCCCCGAGCCGCGCGACGTACGCCGTGCGCCGGCGCGGCACGAACACCCCCGGGTCGATCGCGACGCGCACCCCGTCGAGCTCGGCCCAGCCGACGACGACCTCCAGCGGACGCCCGGCCAGCCGCTCGGCGAGCAGCCGCTCCAGTGCGCGCGGGTCACCCCCGGCGGCCTCCCGCAGGACGGCCGCCTCCTGCTCGGCGTACACGCAGCCGGCGGCGCGGAGCCTCTCCACCAGCACTAGAACACGTTATCGTTCACGATCGTGAGTGCTCCCGACGTCTTCGCGCCGGCCACCCTGGGGCCGGTCACCCTCCGCAACCGTACGGTCAAGGCGGCCACCTTCGAGGGCCGTTCGCCGCACGGCCAGGTCACCGACGAGCTGATCGACTACCACCTCGCCCCGGCCCGCGGCGGGATCGGGCTGACCACCGTCGCCTACCTCGCGGTGGCCCCCGAGGGCCGCACCCACCACGAGCAGATCGTGGTCGGCCCCGACACGCTGGCCGGCCTGAGCCGGCTCACGGACGCCGTCCACGAGACCGGCGCGGCGATCGCCGGGCAGGTCGGGCACGCGGGACCGGTGGCCAACGGGCGCTCCAACCGGGTGCACGCGATCGCGGCCAGCGCGATGCCCAGCCCGCTGTCGATGCAGCTGGTGCGGGCAGCGAGCGAGGCCGACCTGACCCGTGTCACCGGGGCCTACGTCACCGCCGCCCGGACGCTGGTGCGGGCCGGGTTCGACGTGCTCGAGCTGCACATGGCGCACAGCTACCTGATCTCCTCCTTCCTCGCACCCGGGCTGAACCGGCGCAAGGACCGCTGGGGCGGCAGCCTGGAGAACCGTGCCCGGCTGGCCCGCCAGGTCGCCCGCGCCGTGCGCGAGGAGGTCGGCGACGAGGTCGCGGTGACCGCCAAGCTGAGCCTCGGCGACGGCTTCCGCGGCGGGGTGACCACCGACATCGGGCTGGAGGTCGCCCGGCTGCTGGAGTCCGACGGCACCCTGGACGCGATGCAGCTCAGCGGCGGCAGCTCGCTGATGAACCCGATGTACCTGTTCCGCGGCGACGTCCCGCTCAAGGAGTTCGCCGCCTCGATGCCGCTGCCGGTGCGCCTCGGCATGCGGACCCCGGTGGGGCGCTCGTTCCTGAAGTCGATCCCGTTCGAGGAGGCCTACTTCCTGGACAAGGCGCTGCGCTTCCGCGAGGCGCTGTCGACCCCGCTGATGCTGCTGGGCGGGATCAACCGGCGCGACACCATGCAGCGGGCGATGGAGCTGGGCTTCGAGTACGTCGCGATGGGCCGCGCCGTGCTGCGCGAGCCCGACCTGGTCGACCGGCTGCGGCGCGAGGAGGTCGCGCAGGGGGCCTGCATCCACTGCAACCTCTGCATGCCCACGATCTACGCCGCCGGCGGCACCCACTGCCCGGTGCGCAGCCCCGGTGGTGTCGGCCTCACAGCTGCTTCTTGAACCCGAGGTGGCTGGCCTGGTAGCCCAGCCGCTCGTAGAACCCGTGCGCGCCGGTGCGCGCGGCGTCGCTGGTCAGCTGGGCCAGGGTGGCGCCCCGGGCCCGGCCGTGGTCGTGCGCCCACTCCAGCATCGCGGTGCCCAGGCCGAGCCCGCGCGCCGTCGCGCCCACCCGGACGCCCTCGACCTGGAGCCGGGTGGCGCCGGAGCGGGACAGGCCCGGCACGATGCTCAGCTGCATCGTGGCGACCACGGTGTCCTCGTCGTCGCGCACCACCGCGAGGAACTGCGCGGGGTCGCGGGCGACGGCGTCGTACGCCGCCTCGTAGTCCACCGGGTCGCCGCTCTCGCGGGTGGCACCGATCGGGTCGTCGGCCAGCAGGGCGACCAGCGCCGGGACGTCGCCGCGCGCGGCCCGCTGCACCCGGAACCGGCGCCCGGCAACCCGCAGGACCCCGCCCGCCGACTCCCGGGCCCGGTGGCGCAGCTCGGCGACGAGACGGTCCAGCCAGCGCCCGACGTTGCGGCGGGCCTCGTCGGTGTCGGGGTAGCGGCAGCGCAGGTGCAGGCCGGACTCGTCCAGGACGAACCAGAGCATCACGCCGTCGGTGAGGATCGAGGCCCCGACGTACTGCGCCTCCAGGCCCTTCGCATCGACCCGGACCGGCAGTCGGCGCAGGTCGAGCCAGGAGATCGCGAACATGCCGGGTGCCTCCGGCATCCCGCCCCAGGGGGCGAGCACGTCCTCCAGCGGCCACGACCCGAGCGAGACCGCCTCCTTCACCGCCGCCGCGGCGGCCTTGGGGTGCGGGTCGTCGCAGGTGAGGACGGAGTTGGTGATGAACCAGCCGACGGAGTCGTGCCAGGTCGGCTCGTAGCGGCTGTGCACGGGGAAGACGGCGCGCAGCGGCTCGTCGGCGAGGATCCGGGTCACTCGGGTCATCGCCGAGACCACCAGCCCCAGGGTGGAGACGCCGGCCTCGGCGGCGGACACCCCGAGCGCGGCCGCGTCGTCCACGTCGAGGACGTCGCGCACCTCGACCCGCTCGCGCTGCGGGCCCTCGCCCTCGCCCAGCGGCATCGGGAACCGCGGCATCACGCCGCCGGAGGCCTCGAGCACCTCGGCCCAGCGCCGGCGTACCTCCTGCGGGGCCCGCGGCCCGGCCCGCAGCGCCGCGGTGTGCTCGGCGAAGGGAGCGGCGTCCGGCCAGCCCGCGAACGGCTCGGTGCCGCGGCGGCGGGCGTCGAGCGCGGCGAGCAGGTCGCGGGCGATGACCAGCATCGACCACATGTCGACATGGGAGTGGTCGGCGCCGACCACCAGCGTCGGGCCGTCGGCGGTCTCCAGCAGGCAGAGCCGGTGCGCCGGGGCGGCGTACGGCGCGCAGGTGGCGTCCAGCACCTCGCGCAGCGCGTCGTTGACCGCCTGCCCGGGGGCGATCGGGTGCTCGACCCACCGGCCCTCGCCGAGCCTCGCGGCGTGCAGGAGGGGTCCGTCGGGGCCGGGGGAGAAGACCGAGCGCAGGGTGCCGTGGCGGTGCAGGACCGCGCGCCACGCGGCCTCCACGTCGGCGAGGTCGCGTGGGCCGGGGAGCCGGAAGGACAGCGCCATCCACGAGCCCGCCCGGTCGCCGGCGCCGACGTGGCGGCGCTGGTCGAAGGAGACCGGCAGGGCGCGCGGCTGCGGTTCGACGCCGAGGTCGTAACCGAGGAGGCGTCCGAACGGGAGTCTCAGGTGGGCCACGTTCGTCAGCCGCATGGCCGTACTCTAGGGCCCCGTCCCCTGCCAGGAGCCGCCGCGTTGTCCACCTTCACCGTCCCCGGCGCCGCACTGGACTTCGAGCTCAGCGACGAGGGCGGCGAGCCCGTGGTCCAGCTGCACGGGCTGACCTCCAGCCGCTACCGCGACCGGTTGCTCGACCTCGACCTCGGGATCGGGCTCAGCGGCACCCGGCTGCTGCGCTACGACGCCCGCGGGCACGGCCGCTCCACGGGGCGAGCAGTGCCCGAGGACTACCGCTGGGAGGTGCTCGCCGACGACCTGCTGCGGATCCTCGAGGAGGTGTTTCCCGGGGAGGCCGTGCACGGCGTCGGCCCCTCGATGGGGTGCGCCACGCTGCTGCACGCGATCACCCGCGAGCCGCAGCGGTTCTCCGCGCTGACCCTGGTGGTGCCGCCGACGGCCTGGGAGACCCGGGTCGCGAAGGCGGGCGACTACCTCGCCGCCGCCGAGCTGGTCGAGCGGGACGGGATGGCGGCGTTCGTCGAGGTCGGCCGGGCCGCGCCGCGGCCGCCCGCCACGGTGGAGGCGCCGGAGACGGTGCCGGACGTGCGCGAGGAGCTGCTGCCGTCGCTGCTGCGGGGCGCCGCGCTCAGCGACCTGCCGGCGCCCGAGGCGGTCGCCCGCATCGGTGTGCCGACGACGGTGCTCGCCTGGACCGAGGACCCGGCGCACCCGCTGCGCACCGCCGAGCGGATCGCCTCGCTGGTGGCCGGCAGCGAGCTGGTCGTGGCCGCCACCCCGGCCCAGGCGGGGCAGTGGCCGCGGCTGCTCCACGAGCAGGTCGTGGCCGTCCACCGTTGATCGGGGACAGGGGCTCCGCGCGCCGCTAGGGTGCCCGGCATGAGCATCCTGGACAGGTTCGCGGTCACCGATCAGGTCGCGATCGTCACCGGCGCCGGGCGCGGGCTGGGCGCCGCCACGGCCGTGGCCCTCGCCGAGGCCGGCGCCGACGTGCTGATCTCCGCGCGCACCGAGAGCCAGCTGGAGCAGGTCGCCGCGGCGGTGCGCGCCACCGGGCGGCGCTGCGTGGTCGTGGCCGCCGACCTCAGCGACCTCGACGCCGTGGCCGGGCTCGCGCAGACGGCGTACGACGAGCTGGGGCGGCTGGACACGGTCGTCAACAACGTCGGCGGCACGTTCCCGCGCGGCTTCCTCGAGACCAGCGAGCGGTTCCTGGACGAGGCGTTCCGCTTCAACGTCCTCACCGCGCACGCGCTGAGCCGGGCGGCGGTGCCGCTGATGCTGCGCTCGGCGCCCCTTGGGGCGGGCGCGGCCCAGCAGTCGATCGTGACGATCTCCTCGATGCTCGGACGCACGGCCGGGCGCGGCTACCTCGCCTACGGCACCGCGAAGGCCGCGCTGGCGCACTGGACCCGGCTGGCGGCCACCGACCTCGCGCCGCGGGTGCGGGTCAACGGCATCTTCGTGGGCTCGATCCGCACCAGCGCCCTGGACTACGTCGCCGGCCAGCCCGAGCTGATGGAGCAGCTCGAGGGCAGCACGCCGCTGGGCCGGGTCGGGGAGCCCGAGGACATCGCCGCGGCGGTGCTCTACCTCGCCTCGCGCGCGGGGCAGTACGTCACCGGCAAGCTGCTCGAGGTCGACGGCGGCATCCAGCAGCCCAACCTGGATCTGGGACTTGGTGACCTCGAACCCGCCGCTCTCTCCTAGGGTGCGGGAGTGACCTCCTCCTCCACCCCCACCGCCCGCGCGATCTCGCCGGACTCCGGCACCCACTGGTCCGCCGAGGGCGCGTGGCGGGTCGCGGACGGGATCCACCGGATCCCGCTGCCGCTGCCGATGGACGGGCTCAAGGCGGTCAACGTGTACGTCGTCGAGACCGGCGACGGCCTCACGCTCATCGACGGCGGCTGGGCGATCCCGGTGGCCCGCGAGCTGCTCGAGCGGTGCCTGCGCGAGGTGGGCTACGGGTTCGGCGACATCAGCCGGTTCCTGGTGACCCACGTGCACCGCGACCACTACACGATGGCCTCGGTGCTGGGCGCGGAGACCGGTGCACAGGTGTCGCTCGGCGCAGGGGAGAAGCCGGCGCTCGACCTGCTCAACGACCCGGACCTCGACGAGAGCCCGTTCCTCGCCGTGCTCCGCACCGCCGGCGCGCAGGACATCGCCGAGGAGTGGGGCTCCGGCAACGGGGACCGGCCCGACCTCGGCCTGTGGCGCTACCCCGACACCTGGCTGGACGGCGACCACGACATCGACCTCGGCACCCGCACGGTGCGCGCCGTACACACGCCGGGGCACACGCCCGGGCACTTCGTCTTCGCCGACACCGCGGCCGGGATGCTCTTCGCCGGGGACCACGTGCTGCCGACCATCACTCCGTCGATCGGGTTCACGGTGCCCCCGGCGGACCAGCCGCTCGGGGACTTCATGGCTTCCCTCGCCAAGGTCCGTGCCCTGCCGGACCTCCAGCTGCTGCCCGCGCACGGGCCGGTCGCGCCGTCCGCGCACGCCCGCGTCGACGAGCTCCTCGTGCACCACGAGGGCCGCCTGGCCCAGAGCCTCGCCGCACTCTCGGGCGGTCCGCGCACCTCGCGGCAGGTCGCCGCGGAGCTGCCCTGGACCCGCCACGACCACCACTTCGACACCCTCGACGCGTTCAGCCGTGGGATGGCCGCGATGGAGACGAAGGCCCACCTCGAACTGCTCGTCGCCCGCGGCCAGGCCACCGCCACCCACGCCCCCGACGGCATCCTCTTCGCCCTCAGCGCCTGACCCCCGAAGGGGTCAGGGGGTGGGGTCGCGGCGCATGGGGGTGTGCGGGATGTCGTCCTCGAGGAACTCCGGGCCGCTGACGCGGAAGCCGAACGACGCGTACCAGTCGGCGAGCGGGGACTGGGCGTCCAGCACACAGGGGCGCTCCCCGATCTCGCGGAGCGCGGCGTGCATCAGCTCGTCGGCCAGCCCGCGACCGCGCACGGACGCGACCAGCACCACCCGGCCGATCCGGGCGTGGGTGCCCTCCTCGAGCAGGCGCAGGTAGCCGATCAGCCGGCCGGCCCCGCCCGGGCCCTCCTCGAGCAGCAGCAGGTGCCGGGTGCCCGGCTCCAGGTCGCGGCCGTCGAGGTCGGGGTAGGGGCACTCCTGCTCGACGACGAAGACGTCCTGGCGCAGCCGCCAGACGGCGTACGCCGTGCGCGGGTCGAGCTCGTCGAAGGCCAAGGTGCGGATCTCCACACTCCGAGTCTCACAGACGGCCGAGCGCCGCCGGGACGACGGACCAGCACCGGGCTAGGGTGTCCAGCACAAGACAGGGGAGCACGCGCGAGCGTGCTGAGAGTGCGGACCAGCCGCAGACCCTCCGAACCTGCTCCGGTTAACACCGGCGAAGGGAGTCACCGATGGTGCTGTCCACCCATGCCCGCTCGGCCGTCCTCACGGGACTGGCCGTCCTCGCGACCTCCGTGCTCGGCGGCTGCTCGCTGACCGGGTCCTCCGAGGACGAGGGCGCCTCGGCTGCCGAGCGGGTCGTGCTCGTCACGCACGACTCCTTCTCGCTCCCCGACGAGCTGGTCGCGGACTTCGAGAAGCGCACCGGCCTGGACCTCGAGGTCCGCCCGTCCGGCGACGCCGGGACCCTGACCAACAAGCTCGTGCTGACCAAGGACGACCCGATCGGCGATGTCGCCTTCGGCGTCGACAACACCTTCGCCTCGCGCGCGCTGGGCGAGGGCGTCTTCGCCTCCTACGCCCCCGAGCTGCCGCCGGGGGCCGCCGACCACGAGCTGCCCGGGGACGCCGACGACCTGCTCACCCCCGTCGACACCGGCGCGGTCTGCCTCAACGTCGACGACGCCTGGTACGCCGAGCGCGACCTCGCCCCGCCGCGCACCCTCGAGGACCTCACCGAGCCCGCCTACCGCGACCAGCTGGTGCTGCCCGGGGCGGCGACCAGCTCACCGGGCATGGCCTTCCTGCTCACCACCATCGCGCGCTACGGCGAGGGGTGGGCCGACTACTGGCGCGAGCTGATGGCCAACGGCGCCCGGCTGACCAGCGGCTGGTCGGAGGCCTACCAGGCGGAGTTCACCCAGGGCGGCGGCGAGGGCGAGCGCCCGCTGGTGCTGTCCTACGACTCCTCCCCGGCGTTCACCGTCTCCGGCGGCGCCTCCACCACCAGCGCCCTGCTCGACACCTGCTTCGAGCAGGTCGAGTACGCCGGGGTGCTGGCCGGTGCCGACAACCCCGACGGCGCCGAGCAGGTCATCGACTTCCTGCTCAGCGACGAGGTGCAGGCCGCCCTGCCGGAGAGCATGTACGTCTTCCCGGTCTCCGCGCAGGTCGAGTTGCCCGCCGCGTGGGCCAGGCACGCCCCGCGCCCGGAGCGGACCTGGCAGGTGGACCCGGCGGAGATCGACGAGAACCGCGCCGCCTGGCTGCGGGAGTGGAACGACCTGGTCGCCCGCTGACGTGACCGCGCTGAGGAGGCTGCTCACGCTCGCGGCGCTGGCCGTCGTGCCGGTCGTCGCGCTCGGGCTGTTCTTCGTGGTGCCGGTGAGCGGCATGCTGGCGCGGGGCTTCGTCGTGGACGGGGTGTTCGACCCGGGCGCGGTGCTGGAGGTGCTGAGCCGTCCGCGGGTGCACCGGGTGCTGTGGTTCACCGCCTGGTCCGCCGGCGCCGCGACCGCGCTCGCGCTGGTGCTCGGCCTGCCCGCGGCGTACGTGCTCCACCGCCTCGCGCTCCCGCTGCGCGGCGTGCTGCGGGCGGTGCTGCTGGTGCCGTTCGTGCTGCCCACGGTGGTCGTCGGGGTCGCCTTCACCCAGCTGCTCGGCGAGGACGGGCCGCTGGGGTTCCTCGGCCTGGCCGGGAGCCCGGTCGCGATCGTGCTGGGCCTGGCGTTCTTCAACGTCTCGGTGGTGATCCGGGTGGTCGGCGGGGCGTGGGAGTCCCTCGACCCGCGCCCCGGCGAGGCCGCGGCGGCCCTGGGCGCCTCCCCGCGCCAGGTCCTCACCACCGTCACCCTGCCCGCGCTGCGCCCGGCGATCGTGTCGGCGGCGAGCGTGGTGTTCCTGTTCTGCGCCTCCGGGTTCGGGGTGGTGCTGACCCTGGGCGGCCTGCGCTGGGCCAGCGTCGAGACCGAGATCTACCTGCTCACCACCAACCTGCTCGACCTCCAGGCCGCCGCCGCGCTGTCCATCCTCCAGCTGGTGATCGTGACCGTGCTGCTGGCGGTGTCGGCCCGGCTGCGGGCGGTGCCCGGCGGTACGGCGCGCGTCGTCGCGCGCCCGCGCCCGGTGCGCCGCAGCGACTGGCCGTGGCTCGGCGCCACCGCCGTGCTGCTCGTGTACGTCGGGGCGCCGATCGCCACCCTCGTCGCGGGCTCGCTGCGGGTGGAGGGGGAGTGGAGCCTGGGCAACTACCGGGCGCTGGGCACCACGGGCTCCGAGCAGGCGCTGCTGGTGCCGGTGACCGACGCGCTGGCGAACTCGGCGCGGGTCGCGGTCGACGCCACCTGGATGGCGCTCCTGCTCGGCGGGCTGGTGGCGCTGGTGGTCACCCGGCGCTCGCGTGGTCGCGCGGAGCGGCGGCTGCGCGGGGCGCTCGACGCCTTCTTCATGCTGCCGCTCGGCGTCTCGGCGGTGACCGTCGGGTTCGGGCTCCTGGTGACCCTCGGGCGCGGCCCGGTCGACCTGCGCGACTCGCCCCTGCTGGTGCCGATCGCGCAGGCGCTGGTGGCGCTGCCGCTGGTGGTGCGCACCCTGGCGCCGGTGCTCGGCGGCATCGACGACCGGCAGCGCCAGGCCGCGGCCGCGCTGGGCGCCGGCCCGCTGCGCACGCTGACCACCGTGGACCTCCCGATCGTGTGGAAGCCGCTGCTCGCCGCGGCTGGCTTCGCCTTCGCGGTCTCCCTCGGCGAGTTCGGGGCGACGTCCTTCCTCGCCCGCGACGACCGGCCCACGGTGCCGGTCGTGATCTTCCGGCTCATCGGCCACCCCGGTGCGATGAACTACGGCATGGCCCTCGCCGCGTCCGTCGTCCTGGCCGCCGTCACCGCCCTGGTGATGCTGGCCGTCGAACGGCTCCGCGTGGGCTCGGTAGGAGCGTTCTAGTGCTGTCCCTGCGTGACGTCTCGGTCTCCTACGACGGCGAGCCCGCCGTGCGGGAGGTGTCCCTCGACCTGCCCGACGGCCAGGTGCTGGCGGTGCTCGGGCCCTCCGGCAGCGGCAAGTCGACGCTGCTGCGCGCGGTCGCCGGGCTCGAGGACGTCACCGGCGGCACCGTGGCCTGGGACGGCCGCGACCTGGCCCGCGTGCCCACCCACAAGCGCGGCTTCGCGCTGATGTTCCAGGACGGCCAGCTCTTCGCCCACCTCAGCGTCGCGCGCAACGTCGGCTACGCGCTGCGGCTGCGACGCGTCCCCCGCGCCCAGGTGGCCGGCCGGGTCGCCGAGCTGCTCGACCTCGTCGGCCTCGGCGGGTACGGCGACCGGCTGCCCGGCACCCTGTCCGGCGGCGAGCGCCAGCGGGTCGCGCTGGCCCGCTCGCTGGCCGTCGAGCCACGGCTGCTGCTGCTCGACGAGCCGCTCTCCGCCCTGGACGCCGGGCTGCGTGAGCGGCTGGCCGCGGACCTGCGCCGGATCCTGCGCGCCGCCGGCACCACCGCGCTGCTGGTCACCCACGACCACGAGGAGGCGTTCGCGGTCGCCGACCGGCTCGCCGTGCTCCGCGACGGGCGCCTGGTCCAGGAGGGCGAGATCGGCCAGGTCTGGCGCGCGCCGGCCGACACCGCGACCGCGCTCTTCCTCGGCTACGCCCGGGTGCTCACCGGCCCGGCCGCGGCCCTCGTGCTCGACGCCGCCGGCCTGCCGGCCGCGCCGGCTCTCGCCGTACGACGATCGGCGCTGAGCGCGGACCCGGGCGGGCCGCTGTCCGGCACGGTGCGCGCGGCCCGCGACACGCCGGGGCAGGTGCGCCTGGTCGTGGACGTGGCCGGGGTGGGCGAGATCGACGCGGTCGCCGGGCTCGGGCGTCCTCCGGCGCCGGGGGAGGCGGTGCGCCTGCGCGTCGACCCGGGCCGGGTGGCGGTCATCCCGGGCTGAGGAACGGTGCGGGGCGTGATCCCCGGCCGGCGGCGAGGGTTCCGTCTCCTAGACTGCGGGCGTGTATCGCCGCTCCTATGTCCTGCTCGTCGTGCTGGCCGTGTTCATGGGTGCCTGGGCGGTGATCACCGCGGTGGCTCTGGACCGCCGCCTGATCGACCCGGAGGGCAGCTTCCTCGGGCCCTCGTGGCTGCGGCTGCCGCTCCTGCTCGGCGGCGCGGTGCTGCTCGACCTCGTCCCGCGCACGATCTGGCTGTCCAAGGGCAGGCCCCGCGAGATGCCGGGGATCCTGCGCGAGCGCTGGCGCACCCACTGGAATCGGGAGCGCTTCACCCTGGTCGCCGTCGGCGTCGTGTGCTTCTACGTGATCTACGTCTGCTACCGCAACCTGAAGTCGTTCCTGCCCGACGTGAACCCGGCGATGTACGACCGCGAGCTGCACATGCTCGACCGGGTGCTGTTCTTCGGCCACGAGCCGGGCCCGATCTTCCACGAGGTGTTCGGCACCTTCTTCGTGGCGCACTTCCTGTCCACGATCTACCTGTGGTTCATCCCGCTGGTCGCGATCCTGGTGACCGTGTGGCTGGTGTGGTCGCGCAACATCTCGTTCGGATGGTGGTTCGTCACCTCGCAGGGGATCATCTGGACCCTCGGGACGGTCTCCTACTACCTGCTGCCCACCATCGGGCCGGGGCTGGAGTACCCGTTCCTCTACACGGACCTGACCCACACCGGCACCACCGACCTGATGAACTCGCTGGTCAACGCGCGCCAGGGAGTCCGCTGGGGCACCGGCGAGGCGCAGACCGTGGCCGGCTTCGCCAGCCTGCACACCGGGGTCACGCTGCTGTGGGCGCTGATGATCCAGTACACGGTGCGCAACAAGGCGCTGCGCATCATCGCCTGGGCGAACTTCGCGGTCACCGTGGTGGCGACCATCTACTTCGGCTGGCACTACGTCGCCGACGTCGCCGGCGGCATCCTGATCGCGCTGATCGCCTTCTGGCTGGGCGGCATCGCCACCGGCCAGAAGTTCGAGCGCGGCGGGCTGCGCGCGCACCCGACGACCACGACCTCCGCGGTCCCCGTCGGCCGCCACTGAGCCTCGCTGCGACCTCACCGGACCCCCGGTCGGCCCCGTCCCCCGCGACGCCCGACCGGGGGTCCGCTGCATTTCCGCCGTCGCCGTTCTGCAGTCCGCGGCGAATGACAATCATGTAATTCGTCAAGCCGACACGCCGCCTGCCTCTGATGATTCTGGGGAAGTTGTGGCCTTTGTGACGAAAGTTCACTAGCGTGACTGCCAGACGCCCCGGACGGCGAGGAAGGCGCCCGGGGTGTCGTGTCGTCAGGACCCCGGCGAGAGGCAGCGTGTGCGCACCAGGAACCCCCAGCGGTTGCCCCACGTGGCCCGCGGGAACCCCCGGGCCCTCTCGGTCTCGCTCGTCGCGACCGGGCTCGCCGGCGCGCTCGCGCTGGGCGGTCTCGGGGGCGGCGCGATCGCGTCCGCCGACGAGGACGTCCCCTCGCGCACCCAGGTGGCCGAGGCCGAGGACGCCGTGCTGGACCGGGCCGGCGACCTCGCCGCGACCCGTGCCCGGCTGGCCGTGGCCGACGAGCGGCTCCGGATGGCCGCCCAGTCCGCAGCGCAGGCGGCCGAGGCCTACAACGGCGCCCGGTGGGCGGCCGCCGAGGCGCGCCGCGAGCTGCGCGCCTCGCAGCGCTCCGCCGCCCGCGCCGGCGAGCTCAGCGAGCGCCAGCGCCGGGTGTACGCCGACGCGATGGTCGCCAGCTATCAGCTGGCGCCCGAGCTGAGCGCCCTCGCGGCGCTCACCGAGTCCGACGGCATCGCCGCGGTGCTGGAGACCACCACCGTCGTCGGCAACGCCCAGGAGGCGCTCGACCAACGCGCCCAGGCCTATCGCGCGGCATCGACCGTCGCCGAGGTCAGCGCCGGGCAGGCGGCGCAGGCCGAGGACCGGGCCCGCGAGAGCGCCGAGCAGGCGCGGGCGGCACGCGACGCGGCCGCCGGCGCCGCCCGCGCGGCCGCCGAGGAGGCCGCCGCGGTCGCTGCGGAGAAGAGCGCCCTGGTGGCCGACCTGGCCCGCCTCGAGGGGATCAGCGTCGCGCTCGCCGAGCGCCGCCAGTCCGCCCTCGAGCGCCGCGCCGCCGAGACGGCCGCCGCGGCCGCCGAGGCCGAGTCCGCTGCCGCAGCCCAGCAGGCCACCCAGCCCGCCCCCTCCGCCCCGCTGGACCCGGACCCCGCGCCGGTCGCCCAGCCGGCCCAGCCCAGCCAGCCCGCCCCGCCGGCACCGCCCGCTCCCGCGCCCACCCCGGCGCCGCCGGTGGCATCGGGGGCCGCGGCCGCCGTGGCGTTCGCCCGCGCCCAGCTCGGGGAGCCGTACCGCTGGGCCGCCGCCGGCCCCGACGCGTGGGACTGCTCCGGTCTCACCTCCGGCGCCTGGGCGGCCGGCGGGAAGTCGCTGCCGCACTACTCGGTCGCGCAGTACGAGCAGTCCACCCCGATCGGGGCCGGTGACCTGCGCGCCGGCGACCTGGTCTTCTGGGGCTCCACCTCGAGCCCGTCCTCGATCTTCCACGTCGCGCTCTACGTCGGCGACGGGCGCATCGTGCACGCCCCGCGCACCGGCCGCCCGGTGACCGAGGAGTCGATGTACTACTGGACCCCGCCCACCTTCCACGCGCGGCCCTGACCCCGCCGAGGCACCTGTCCGGACCACGTCTGGGCTTGGTGACCCGCGGGTAACGTGGGGCCATGTCCGCCGACACCGTGCACCCCTCCGCCGTGTCCCCGCCCGCCGTCCCTGACGTCCCTGCCGTCCCCACCGGGCCCGGCCCGAGTGCCGTCCCCGGGGAGACGGGCACCGATGCCCGGCGCAGCCCCGCCGTCGACGTCGGCGCGCTGACCGCGCTGCTCGACGGGCGCTACGCCGAGGTCCGCGACCTGGTGCGCGCCAACCTCGACACCTGGTCGGGCGTCCTGGAGGACGCCGAGACGATGGACCACCACGCGTTCCGCGAGCGGGTCAAGGACATCGTGCTGGAGCTGGCCGCGACCGGCCAGACCGGCATGGGCTTCCCCGAGGAGTACGGCGGGGGCGGCGACATCGGCGCCTCGGTGGCCGCCTTCGAGACCCTCGCGTACGGCGACCTCTCGGTGCTGGTGAAGGTCGGGGTGCAGTTCGGCCTCTTCGGCGGCGCGATCCTCCAGCTCGGCACCCGGGAGCACCACGACCGCTACCTCGCCGACCTGGTGCGCGGCGACCTGCTCGGCTGCTTCGCGATGACCGAGACCGGGCACGGCTCCAACGTCCAGGCGCTCGGCACCCGCGCGACGTACGACCCTGCGACGCAGGAGTTCGTGATCACCACGCCCGACGACGGCGCGCGCAAGGACTACATCGGCAACGCCGCGCGTCATGCCCGGGTGGCCGTCGTCTTCGCCCAGCTCGAGGTCGGCGGGAGCAGCGAGGGCGTGCACGCCTTCGTGGTGCCGCTGCGCGACGAGCAGGGCGCCTGCCTGCCCGGCATCCGCATCGAGGACGACGGGCTCAAGATGGGTCTCAACGGCGTCGACAACGGCCGGATCTGGTTCGACGACGTGCGCGTCTCGCGCGAGGCGCTGCTGAACCGGTTCGCCGACGTGACCCCGGACGGGGTCTACGAGAGCGCGATCGAGAGCCCCGGGCGGCGCTTCTTCACGATGCTCGGCACCCTGGTCCAGGGCCGCGTCTGCGTCGGCGGCGCCGGCATCAACGCCGCCAAGGTCGCGCTCACGATCGCGATCAAGTACGGGCTGCGGCGCCGGCAGTTCGAGGCGAGCAGCGACGCGCCCGAGGAGCTGCTGCTCGACTACGGGCTGCACCAGCGCCGGCTGTTCCCGCTCCTGGCGCGCACCTACGCGATGCACTTCGCCCAGGAGGTCGTCGCCGGGCAGCTGCACGACGTCACCTCCGGCCTGGTCACCGACGAGCACGCGAAGCGCGAGCTCGAGGCACGCGCCGCCGGGACCAAGGCGCTCGGCACCTGGCACGCCACCCGCACCATCCAGGAGTGCCGCGAGGCCTGCGGCGGGGCGGGCTACCTCGCGGTCAACCGGTTCGCCGCGCTCAAGGCCGACACCGACGTCTTCACCACCTTCGAGGGCGACAACCACGTGCTGCTCCAGCTGGTCGCCAAGGGCCTGCTGACCGACTACGCCAGCGAGTTCGAGGACATGGACCAGCTCGGCCTGGTGCGCTTCGTCGCCGGCCTCGCGGTCGAGACGGTCGTGGAGAGGACTCGGGTGCACCAGCTGCTCGAGCGGATCAAGGACGTGCTGCCCGGCGGCGACGACTGGGATCAGGAGGCGGGGATCCTCGACTCCGACTACCAGCTGGCGATGTTCCGCTTCCGCGAGGAGCACATGATCAGCGGAGCCGCGCGCCGGCTCAAGCGCGGCATGGACGACGGCATGGCACCGGGCGAGGTCTTCTCCCGGGTCCAGGACCACGTGATCGGCGCGGCCCACGCCCACGTGGAGCGGCTGGTCCTCGAGGCCTTCGTCGCGAAGGTGCGCGCGATGCCCGAGGGCGAGGAGAAGGTCGCGATGGCGCTGCTGTGCGACCTGCACGCGCTGAGCGCGCTGGAGGCCGACCGGGCCTGGTTCCTGGAGCACGGCCGGCTCTCGGTCGCCCGCTCCAAGGCGATCACCCGGGAGATCGGCAGCCTGTGCCGCCGGGTGCGCCCGCTGGCCGAGGACCTCGTCGACGCCTTCGCGATCCCGCCGGCGATGCTGCGCAGCCCCGACCTCGTGGGCTGAGCCAGACGCAACGAGCGCCAGGGCCCCGCGGGGCACTGGCGCTCGTCGTTCGACTGTCGGGGCTCAGTGGCCGCCGGTCTCCTTCGCACGCTCGAAGGAGGCGAGGACCTCGGCCTCGGCCTCGGCGCGGCCGACCCACTCGGCGCCCTCGACGGACTTGCCGGGCTCGAGGTCCTTGTAGACCTCGAAGAAGTGCTGGATCTCCAGGCGGTCGAAGCGCGAGACGTGGCTGATGTCGCGCAGGTGCTCCAGGCGCGGGTCGGTCGCCGGGACGCACAGGACCTTGTCGTCGCCGCCGGCCTCGTCGGTCATGCGGAACATGCCGATCGCGCGGCAGCGGATCAGGCAGCCGGGGAAGGTCGGCTGCTGGAGCAGCACGAGCGCGTCCAGCGGGTCGCCGTCCTGGCCGAGGGTCTCCTCGATGTAGCCGTAGTCGGCGGGGTACTGCGTCGACGTGAAGAGCGTCCGGTCCAGGCGCAGCCGGCCGGACTCGTGGTCCACCTCGTACTTGTTGCGCTCGCCCTTGGGGATCTCCACCAGCACGTCGAACTCGAGCACGTCATTCCTCCGCGTTTTGGGTCCGGGCCGACGGGCCCACTTGGTCGTGACCAGCCGTTGCTGGTCGGGGTGTTGCAGATCAGGGTGTCACCCCCGCCGGGGATGCACCGGGTCAGTCTCGCGCACAATGGCCGCAACACACACTTGATGGGAGTGACTGGGTGCCTCGACGTGACCGACGCCACGGCGGCGCGCCCGAACAGGGGCGGGCCACGACCTGGCTGGTGCTCCTCCTGGTCCTGGTGCTCGCGGCCGGCGGCGTGGCCACCTACCGCTTCCAGGCGGCCGACGGCCTGCTCGACGAGTGGCTCGGGCCGCGCGAGGCCGCCTCGCCCGCCGAGGTCGACCCGCCCGAGGGGCTCGAGCTCGCCCCGGTGGTGTCGCCGGCGCCCCTCGCCGACCCGATCGACACCGCGGACACCGGTCGCCTCGACCTCCGCGCCGTACGCCGTGCCCTCGAGCCGGGGCTGCGCGACGACGACCTCGGCCCGCACGTCCTGGCCGCCGTCGCTCCGCTGCGCGGCGGTGCCCCGGTCGTCGTACGGCGGGGGAGCGCGACCGCGATCCCGGCCTCGACCACCAAGCTCCTGACCTCGCTGGCCGCGCTGGCGGTGCTCGACCCCGACACGGGCTTCGTCACCCGCGTGGTGCAGAAGCCGGGCAACGGCACCGGCCCGGCTCGGATCACCCTGGTCGGCGGCGGCGACCCGCTGCTCGCCTCGCGCCCGGTCGAGGAGGGGGAGACCCGCTGGCCGCCGCGTGCCGACGTGGTGACCCTGGCCCGGGAGACCGCTGCCGCGCTGGCCGCCGAGGGACGCACCGCGGTGCGCCTGTCCTACGACGACTTCCTGTTCACCGGCCCCCCGGCCAGCACCCGCTGGGAGCCGAGCTACCTGCCCGACGGGGTGGTCGCCCCGATCGGCGCGCTCTGGGTCGACGGCGGGCGGCCGCAGACCGGGTTCGGCCGGGTCGCAGACCCCGCGCGCACCGCCGCCGACGAGTTCGCCGCGGCGCTGCGCCGCGCGGGGGTGCGGGTGCTCGGCGAGCCGAAGCACCGCCGCGCCGGCGCCGACGCGACGCCGGTCGCCTCGGTCACCGGGCCGACCCTGCGCGAGCTGGTGGAGCACCTGGTGCTGGTCAGCGACAACGAGACGACCGAGGTGGTGCTGCACCACGTCGGGCTCGCGGTCGCCGGGACCGGCAGCTTCGAGGCCGGCACCAGGGCCGTGCTCCAGGTGCTCGAGGGCCTCGGGGTGCCCATCGCCGGGGCGCGGATCTTCGACGGCAGCGGGCTCTCGCGCGCCAACCGGCTGCGCCCGGAGACCCTGCTCGGGGTGCTGCGGGTGGCGGCCACGGACCCGCGCGAGGAGCTCTCCTCGCTGCTGTCCGGCCTGCCGGTGGCGGCGTTCTCGGGCTCGCTGACCGACCGCTTCGACACCGGGGCCCCCGAGGGGCGCGGGCGGGTGCGCGCCAAGACGGGCACGCTCACCAACGTCAGCAGCCTGGCCGGCACCGCCACCACCCTCGACGGCGTCCCCGTGGTGTTCGTGCTGATGGCCGACAAGGTGGCCGTGGACGACACCCTCGACGCCCGCGACGCGCTCGACGAGGCGGCTGCCGCGCTCGGCGCGTGCCGCTGCGCGAGCTCGCCGTGACCGACGAGTCGGTACCCACAGGTACGTTCAGGACATGACTCAGCAGCTCCCGCCCGCGCCCGAGATGATCGACTGGGGCTTCGCGGTCAAGGTCGGCTCCCGCATCGCCGGCGACGGCCCGCAGGTCAGCCGGGAGTCCGCCGCGGCCACGGTCGCGGAGTTGCGCGAGGGGGCGCGGCGCTCCACCGACCTGGTCCGGGAGTTCACCGGGCTCGACGCCCCCGACGACACCGCGCCGGTGCTGGTGGTCGACCGGCCCGGCTGGGTGCAGGCCAACGCCGACGGCTTCCGCACCGTCCTGGCGCCGATCATCGACCAGCTCAGTGCCAAGCGCCCGCCGTCCGGCCTGGCGCTCAGCGTCGGCTCCAAGGTGACCGGCGCCGAGGTCGGCTCGCTGCTCGGGTTCTTGTCCTCGCGCGTGCTCGGGCAGTTCGATCCCTTCCACGACCCGCACGGACGGCTGCTGCTCGTCGCGCCCAACATCGTCCACGTCGAGCAGGCCATCGACGCCGACCCGCGCGACTTCCGGCTCTGGGTCTGCCTGCACGAGGAGACCCACCGCGTGCAGTTCACCGCCGTGCCGTGGATGCGCGGGCACCTGTTCTCCGAGATCGGCGCGATCGCCGACACCATCGACTCCACCGAGCTGGTCGAGACCGGGCTCCAGCGCGTCGTCGAGGCGCTGCGCGGGGGCAACCGCGGCAGCCTGATGGACGTGCTCGGCTCGCCGGCCCAGCGCGAGATCGTGGACCGCGTCACCGGGGTGATGTCGCTGCTCGAGGGCCACGCCGACGTCGTGATGGACGGCGTCGGGCCGACCGTGATCCCGAGCGTCGCGCGGATCCGCGCCTCCTTCGACCAGCGGCGCCAGGGCGTCGGCACCCTCGACCGGCTGCTGCGCCGCCTGCTCGGCCTCGACGCCAAGATGGCGCAGTACCGCGACGGCGCGCGCTTCGTGCGCCACGTCGTCGACACCGCGGGCATGGAGCAGTTCAACGCCGTCTGGGAGGGCCCGGCCAACCTGCCCACCACCGCGGAGATCCACGACCCCGACGCCTGGCTGCGCCGGGTCCTCTGACGCGGTGGGCCTACACCCTGCCGTGGCCGCCGTACGCCGCGGCGTACGACGCGACCTCGCCGACCTGGACGCCGGCGCGACGGTCCTCGTGGCCTGCTCCGGCGGCCCGGACTCGATGGCGCTGCTCGCCGCAACGGTGTTCGAGGGCTACCGGGCCGGGCTGCGGGTCGCCGGGGCGAGCGTCGACCACGGCCTGCAAACCGGCTCCGCCGAGGTCACCGCGGGCGTGGTGCAGCAGATGGCGCGACTCGGCGCCGACGAGACGATCTCCGCGCGCGTGCAGGTCGAGGGCGCCGGGCTCGGCCCCGAGGCCGCCGCGCGCCGGGCGCGCTACGCGGTGCTCGATCAGATGGCCACCCACCTCGGCGCGGCCGCGGTCCTGCTCGGGCACACCCGCGACGACCAGGCCGAGACCGTGCTGCTGGGCCTGGCCCGCGGCTCGGGCGGGCGCTCGCTGGCCGGGATGCGCCGCCGCTTCGACCGCTACCGCCGCCCGCTGCTCGACGTCACCCGCGACGACACCGTGACCGCCTGCCAGGTCGAGGGGATCGAGGTGTGGCACGACCCGCACAACGACGACCCCGGCTACGCACGGGTGCGGGTGCGCCGCTCGGTGCTGCCGGTGCTCGAGGAGCACCTCGGCCCCGGCGTGGCCGCGACGCTGGCGCGCACGGCCGACCAGCTGCGCGTCGACATGGACCTGCTCGACGACCTCGCCGAGCAGGCCTACGCCGACCTCGTGCCCGGCCGGCCCGCCGAGGGGACGGCCGACGGGATGGCGGTGGCCGGCCTGGCCGCGCTGCCCGACGCCGTACGCCGCCGGGTGCTGCGGCTGGCCGCGCTCGCCGCCGGCTCACCGGCCTCGGAGCTCTTCCACGACCACGTGCTCGCCCTCGACGCGCTCGTCACCGGGTGGCGGGGGCAGAAGTGGGTCGACCTGCCGGGCCACGTGCGGGGGACGCGCTCGGCCGGGCTGCTGCGGGTGGCGGCCCACCGCCCGGGAGACGGACCGCCGGACGCCGCTCAGGCCTGAGACCGGCGGCGCGACCGCGCGAGCACCAGCCCGCCGACCAGCGCGAGCAGGACCGCTCCGCCCACCACCGCCGCGACCACGCCGGTGCTCGAGGAGTCCTCCGCGGGTTCCTGCGCCGCCGCCGGGCCGGTCTCGTCGGCGAGGGTCGCGGTCGCGGTCAGCTCGTTGCCCTCGGTCGCGGCGAGCTCCCAGGTCACGGTGTTCCCGTCGATCTCGCCGTTGGCCTCGACGATCGGCCCGGGCAGGGTGACGCTGACCCGCGCCTCCGGCGCACGCATCCCCAGCGCTGCGGGGTCCATCTCCTCGACCGGGCTCTCGCCGGCGGCGTCGCTCAGGTCGAGGACCATCGCCACCCGGTAGGTGTCGCCGTCGCGGGTGATCTCCAGGGTCTCCTCGCCGTCCCCGTCGGTGAACGCCTCGGTGAGGCCGGCCAGGGGCAGGTCGGTGAAGGAGACCTCGTCGCCGGCGAAGCCGTCCTCGGCGTACTCCGTGACGGTGACCTGCGCGCCCTGGGCCTTCAGCGACTCGACGGTCTCCGCGGAGAGCTCATCGGAGTCGGCCAGGCCCTCGAAGCCCGGGAAGCCCTCGGCGGGGTCGGTGGCCTCGCCGCCGGTCTCCCCGCCGGCGCCGCCCTCGGGGAAGGCGTCCTCCAGGTCGGCGAACACCGTGCTCAGCTCCTCGAGCACCTCGGTGTCGACGGCGGTCACGATCGTGCCCGACACGACATCGCCGGCGTCGACCGCGAGGTCGAGGTCGAGCCGGAAGCAGCCGGTGAGGGTGAGCAGCGCGGTGGCGGCAACCGCAGCGGTCGCGAGGGGGCGGTTCATGGGCTGTCCTTCGGTCGGTACACCGGCCGGCTGACCGAGCGGCGGGAGGGCTGGGACGAGGATGGCGCGAACGGGTGCGCGGGCGGGAGCGCGCACGCTGGCCCATCTGGACCAGGCGGCGCGCGGCCGGGTCATTCCGGGAGTTCTCCCTGCCCCGACCCCGCGGGCCGCCCTAGGCTCGGTCGGCCCGGGTCCCGGGCACCCGATCTCACGAAGGAACCTCCCCCTCATGGCCCTCCGCCCCCGCCGTTCCGGCGTGCTCGCACTCACCCTCACCGGGCTGCTCGCCGCCGGCCTCGGCCCCGTCACGGCCCAGGCCGTCGACGGCGGCGACGCACCCCGCTTCGCCGCACCCACCCTCAGCGCCGCCCAGCTGGCCGGCCAGCCCGACCCCGGCCGCGGCTGGATCTTCGGCACCGTCGTGGACCCCTCCGGCAACCCCGTCGAGAACGCCCGCGTCGAGGCCTACGACTACTGGGAGGAGGTCGACGGCGTGATGTCCAGCGGCCTGACGTACGGCGGGGACTTCGAGCTCTACCGGCTGCCCGGAGGCCCCGACGCGCT
This sequence comes from Nocardioides ochotonae, assembly GCF_011420305.2. Lineage (NCBI taxonomy): Bacteria > Bacillati > Actinomycetota > Actinomycetes > Propionibacteriales > Nocardioidaceae > Nocardioides > Nocardioides ochotonae. The sequence continues at coordinate 378,477 of NZ_CP061769.1, forward strand.
GTACATGCTCCGGGTCAGCACCGGCCCCGACTCCGCGCACCCGATCCGCACCACCTGGGTCGGCGTCGACGACGGCATCGAGCTCAAGCGGCGCGAGGTGCTCGAGCTCGACCCGATCACCGTGCGGTACCAGAAGGTCGCCTCCCGGACCACGGCGAAGGCCGTGCGCAGCACCCTCGGCAACCGCTCCCGGGCGGCTCTCACCGTGCGCGTCGCACCCGGCGCCGGCAGCACGCTCGTCCCCGCGGGGAAGGTGACCTACCTGGTGAAGGCGGGCGGGAAGACCGTGGACGCGGGCACGGCCACCCTGCGCAACGGCGCGGTCCGGGTGCGCACCGCCAAGCTCGCCGGTCCGGCCAAGGTCACCTGCACCAAGGCCCAGCGCAAGAAGAAGCGCTGCCCCGTGCAGCCGCAGAAGCGGGACTACTCGGTCCGGGTCTCCTACGCCGGATCGACCCAGTTCAAGGCCTCCTCGGCCGCCGTGGTGCGGTTCGCGGTCACCTTCCGCCGGTGAGCCGTCGCGGGGGCGGCCGCCCGCCCCCGCGCCCGCCGTCGGGACCACCCGGCCGGCGGGTCTAGGGTGTCGCCCATGGACGCAGCCCACGTCGAGCAGGACCTCGTCAACGTTCTCTTCACCGAGGCCCAGATCCAGGAGCGGATCGGTGAACTCGCCCGCGAGATCGAGCGGGACTACGAGGGGGAGGACCTCCTCATCGTCGGCATCCTGCGCGGTGCGGTGATGGTGATGGCCGACATGGCCCGCTCCTTCTCCCGCCACATCGAGATGGACTGGATGGCGGTGTCCTCCTACGGCTCCGGCACCAAGTCCAGCGGCGTGGTCCGCATCCTCAAGGACCTCGACACCGACATCTCGGGCCGTCACGTCATCGTCGTCGACGAGATCATCGACACCGGCCTGACCCTGTCCTGGCTCACCAGCAACCTCACCTCGCGCAACCCCGCGAGCGTCGAGATCTGCACGCTGCTGCGCAAGCCCGAGGCGCTGACGATGCCGGTCGACGTCAAGTACGTCGGCTGGGACATCCCCAACGAGTTCGTGGTCGGCTACGGCCTGGACTTCAAGGAGCGCTACCGCAACCTGCGCGACATCGGCACCCTGGCGCCGCACGTCTACTCCTGAGCGCCGGGCGCCGGCGGACGTCGGCCCGGGTGCGCCGGGTTCCTGAGAGAATCATGATTGTCGACGGGCTGTACCGTCGGCACTTCAGTCGTGCTCGAGTCGAGAGAAGTCAGTGAAGCGCATATTCAAGGGTCCCTGGGTCTGGATCGTCGTCGCAGTGGTCGGTGTGCTGCTCGCTTTGCAGTACCTCGCTCCCAATGCGGGTGGCGACGAGATCAGCACCTCGGAGATGACCGCCTACATCGAGGCGGGCCAGGTCAAGGAGATCACCTTCGTCGACGGTGACCAGGAGATCCGCGCGACCCTCGACGAGGGCGTGCGCGACGACGGCGACGAGGTGATGACGCACTGGCTCAACGGCACCCAGGCCGGCATCGCCGACGAGGTGCAGCGTCAGATCGACGCCGACGAGATCGAGGAGTACAACACCGAGGTCGCGGAGGCCAGCTTCCTCGGCTCGCTGCTGCTGACCTTCCTGCCGATCATCCTGATCGTCGTGGTGTTCTTCTGGCTGATCAACAGCATGCAGGGCGGCGGCGGCCGCGGCGTCATGCAGTTCGCCAAGTCCAAGGCCAAGCTCATCACCAAGGACATGCCGAAGACGACGTTCAGCGACGTCGCCGGCGCCGAGGAGGCCATCGAGGAGCTCGGCGAGATCAAGGAGTTCCTCCAGGAGCCCGCCAAGTTCCAGGCCGTGGGCGCCAAGATCCCCAAGGGCGTGCTGCTCTACGGCCCGCCCGGCACCGGCAAGACCCTGCTGGCCCGCGCCGTCGCCGGCGAGGCCGGCGTCCCCTTCTACTCGATCTCCGGCTCCGACTTCGTCGAGATGTTCGTCGGCGTCGGCGCCTCGCGCGTCCGCGACCTGTTCGAGCAGGCCAAGGAGAACGCCCCGGCGATCGTCTTCATCGACGAGATCGACGCCGTCGGCCGCCACCGCGGCGCCGGCATGGGCGGCGGTCACGACGAGCGCGAGCAGACCCTCAACCAGCTGCTGGTCGAGATGGACGGCTTCGACGTCCGCGGCGGGGTCATCCTCATCGCCGCGACCAACCGTCCCGACGTGCTCGACCCCGCGCTGCTGCGGCCGGGCCGCTTCGACCGCCAGATCCAGGTCGACGCCCCCGACCTGTCCGGGCGCCACCAGATCCTCCAGGTCCACTCGCGCGGCAAGCCGATGGCCCCCGACATCGACCTGCGCTCCGTCGCGCGCCGTACGCCCGGTTTCACCGGCGCCGACCTGGCCAACGTGCTGAACGAGGCCGCGCTGCTCACCGCGCGCACCAACCAGAAGCTGATCACCAACGCCGCCCTGGACGAGGCGATCGACCGCGTCATCGCCGGCCCGCAGCGCCGGACCCGGCTGATGAGCGAGAACGAGAAGCTCATCACCGCCTATCACGAGGGCGGCCACGCCCTGGTCGCCGCGGCGCTGCCGGGCACCGACCCGGTGCACAAGATCACGATCCTCCCGCGCGGTCGTGCCCTCGGCTACACGATGGTGCTGCCCGACGAGGACAAGTACTCCCAGACCCGTGCGGAGATGCTCGACAAGCTGGCCTACATGCTCGGTGGCCGCGCCGCGGAGGAGATGGTCTTCCACGACCCGACCACCGGCGCCGGCAACGACATCGAGAAGGCCACCAACCTGGCCCGCGCGATGGTCACCCAGTACGGCATGACCGAGCGCCTCGGCGCGATCAAGCTGGGCGAGACGCAGGGCGAGCCGTTCCTGGGCCGCGACATGGGCCACGCGCGCAACTACTCCGAGGACGTCGCCGCGATCGTCGACGACGAGACCAAGAAGCTGCTGGCCGCGGCGCACCAGGAGGCCTTCGACATCCTCGAGGAGAACCGCGACGTGCTCGACCAGCTCGTCCTGGAGCTCCTGGACAAGGAGACCCTCGACAAGGCCGAGGTGGCCCGCATCTTCGAGCCGCTGCGCCGGCGCCCCGTGCGCCCCGCATGGACCGGGTCGCCCACGCGACGCCCCTCGGACCGTCCCGCGGTCGAGATCCCGGCCGAGATCCGCGCCCGCGCCCACAACGGCGGACGCGTCGAGGAGAACGGCTCCTCGGTCGTGGTGACCCCGCCCGGTCCCGGCGGCGACGTGCACGGCGACCCCGGTCTCGGTGGCGGTGGCAGCACGCCCACCCCGCCCTCGTCCGGTTCATCCTCGACCCCTCCGGGTGCGGTGTGACGGACCCGGTGAGCCTTCCCGACCGCGCTCCCGGTGAGCTCCCCGCCTACGACCACCCGCGCGCCGAGGCGGCCGTCCGCGAGCTGCTGTACGCCATCGGCGAGGACCCCGAGCGCGAGGGCCTGCGGGAGACGCCCGCGCGGGTGGCCCGCGCCTACGCCGAGCTGACGGCCGGCCTGCGGATGACCCCCGAGGAGGTGCTGACCACCACCTTCGACCTCGGCCACGAGGAGATGGTGCTGGTCCGTGACATCGAGCTGTGGTCGATGTGCGAGCACCATCTCGTCCCGTTCACCGGGGTGGCCCACGTCGGCTACATCCCCGCGGAGACCGGCAAGATCACCGGGCTGTCCAAGCTGGCCCGCCTCGTCGACGTCTACGCCAAGCGCCCGCAGGTGCAGGAGCGCCTCACCAGCCAGGTCGCGGACGCGCTGATGCGGATCCTCGAGGCGCGCGGCGTGATCGTCGTGATCGAGGCCGAGCACCTGTGCATGACCATGCGCGGCGTGCGCAAGGCCGGCGCCCGCACGATCACCTCCGCGGTGCGGGGGACGATGCTCACCGAGCCGGCGACGCGCAGCGAGGCGATGGCGCTCATCAGCAGCCCGCGCCGCTGACCCGTGGTGCCGGCGCCGTCCGCGGCCCGGTAGCGTCAAGGCCGTGTCGACGCTGCCCCCCGAGCTCCGGGACCTCACCCGTCCCGCGGTGATGGGCATCGTCAACGTCACCCCTGACTCCTTCTCCGACGGCGGCCGCTACGTCGAGCCGGAGGCGGCCGTGGCGCACGGCCGCCGGTTGCTCGCCGAGGGCGCCGACCTGCTCGACATCGGCGGTGAGTCCACCCGGCCGGGCTCGACCCGGCCGCTGGTCTCCGAGGAGCTCTCCCGCGTCGTACCCGTGATCTCCGAGCTGGCGGCCGCGGGTGCGGTGGTCTCGGTCGACACCATGCGCGCCGAGGTCGCCGCGGCCGCGATCGAGGCCGGCGCGGTCGTCGTCAACGACGTCTCCGGCGGCCTGGCGGACCCCGAGATCCTCGACGTGGTCGCCGCGACCGGGGCGACGTACGTCGCGATGCACTGGCGCGCGCACTCCCACCACATGAACGACTTCGCCCGCTACGACGGCCCCGGCGGGGTCGTCGCGGCGGTGCGCGAGGAGCTCTCGCAGCGCGTCGAGGCGATGCGCGCCGCCGGTGTGCGCGACGAGCAGGTCGTGCTGGACCCCGGGCTGGGCTTCGCCAAGATCGGCGAGCACAACTGGGAGCTGCTGCGCGACCTGTCCTGGCTGCGCGACCTGGGCTTCCCGGTGCTCGTCGGCGCCAGCCGCAAGACCTTCCTGGGCCGGCTGCTCGCCGATCCTGACGGGGAGCCGAGACCGGTGGGGGAGCGCGAGTACGCCAACGTCGCGATCACCCTGCACTGCGCGCGCGAGCAGGTCTGGTGCGTGCGGGTGCACGAGGTCCGGGCCAGTCGCGACGCCCTCGCCGCCCACCAGATGCTCACCACCCCGCCGTACCACCGAGAGGACCCGTCGTGACCCCCGGAACACTCCGGACACCCGCTGCCAGCCCCCCGGGCGACCCTGACGAGCTGGCCGTCCTCGGCATCGAGTGCCTCGGCCACCACGGCGTCTTCGACTTCGAGCGGCGCGAGGGACAGACCTTCGTCATCGACCTCGTGCTCGGCATCGACACCCGCCCGGCCGCCGGCTCGGACGACTTGCACGACACCGTCGACTACGGAAGTCTCGTGGCCGCGGTGAGGACCGCCGTGGAGAACGATCCGGTCGACCTGATCGAAACCCTGGCCCAGCGCATCGCCGATGTCTGCCTCTTGGACCTGCGTGTTCAATGGGCGCGGGTCACGGTCCACAAGCCCAACGCACCCATCGAGGGAACGTTCACCGACGTAACCCTCACGATCACCCGTAGACGCGAGGCCGACAAGTGACTGAGACTCCCAACCCGCACATCATCGACGCCGACACCCTCACCGGTGAGATGCGTCCGATCCGTCGCGCCGTCCTGGCGCTGGGATCCAACCTCGGCGAGCGGATGGCGAGCCTGCAGGGCGCGATCAACGCGATCGCCGACACCCCCGACGTGTGGGTCACCGCCGTCTCGCCGGTCTACGAGACCGAGCCCGTGGACTGCCCGCCGGAGGCGAAGCCGTTCCTCAACGCCATCCTGCTCATCGACACCACGCTCGCCGCGACGCGCCTCATGGACCGCGCGCTGGCGATCGAGGACGCCTTCGAGCGCGAGCGCGGCGAGACCCCGAACGCCCCGCGCACCCTCGACGTCGACCTGATCGCCGTCGGCGACCGACGCAGCAACGAGGACTTCCTGCGCCTGCCGCACCCGCGTGCCGCCGAGCGCGCGTTCGTGCTCAAGCCGTGGTTCGACCTCGAGCCCGACGCCGAGCTGCCCGGCAAGGGCCCGATCTCCGAGCTCCTCGCCAAGGTCGGTGTCGACGGCCTGGTGCGGCGCGACGACCTCGAGCTCGTCGTCGAGTGACCGGCGCGCACCGACGTGCGTGACCAGCCGCCGCTCCCGCCCGACGAGGACCCCCCGGGGCCCCCGGGCGGCGGCCGGGTCCGCCCGGCCTCGCCGGCCGTCCTGACGACCTGCGCGGTCGTCGGCCTGATCGGCGGCTGGCTGCTGCACCCGCTCGTGGAGTCGGTGCGCGGCTACGCACCCGTGGTCACGTGGGTGCAGCCCGCGGCGTTCCTCGTCGTGGCGCTGATCCTCGGCCTCGCCGCCTGGTTCACCTGGCGTGCGGTGCAGGTGCGCCACGAGCGGCTGGACCCGCGACGTGCCCTCAACCGCCTCGCGCTCGCCCGCGCCTGCTCCTACGTCGGCGCGCTGCTCGCCGGCGGCTACGGCGGGTACGCCGTCAGCTGGCTGGGGGTCGACAGCGACCTCGCGCGCGCCCGGATCCTGTGGTCCGGACTGTCCGTCCTGGCCGGTGTGGCGATCATCGTGTGCGGGCTGCTCCTCGAACGTGCGTGTCGCGTCCGTTCCGACGACGAAGACGCCTAACCTGATCCCCATGGCTTCCGCAACCGCATCACGAGTGACCCGTCGACGTCAGCGCAGCACCCGTCTGACGGTCGCGGTCTCGCTCCTCGTGATCGCCGCGGTCGCCGTGATCGGAGCCGTGCTGAGCGGTTCGTGGCTGCTGGTCTGCCTCGCCGCCCCGCTGGGCGTGCTGCTGGGCGCCGCGGCCACCAAGATCACCCACTCCGAGCTGCTCCAGTCGCGCCGCGACGCCGCGCGGGACCGTGCCGAGCAGGCCCAGGCCTACCGGCGCCTCACCGAGGAGCGCACGGCCGAGCACGCGGCGTACGTCGAGGAGATGCAGAGCCGGATCGCGGAGCGTGAGGAGACCCTGGTCGTCCTGCAGGAGGAGCTCGGCGCCACCCAGAAGCGGGCCGCCGACGTCACCCGCAAGATGAACGCCGAGGCCCGGCGCGGCGACGTCGCCGAGCACGAGCGCGACCGCATCACGGCCCGTCTCGACGACGCCGAGTCGCGTGCCGCCGACGCCATCGTGCGGATGGTCGAGCTGGAGCAGGAGGTCCTCGTCCTGCGCGCCGAGCTCGAGACGGTCACCGCCGCCTGGCGCGAGGCCGAGCTGGTCCGCAAGCGCGCCTGACACCTCGATCCCCGGCGCGACGCGCCGGCGGATCCCGCCCGCCCGGGTGACCTCCTTCACGGTCCCACCGGGTGTACCCCTGGGCCGGTCGGGCAGAATCAATGACTGTGATTCCCCAGGACTCCCGGTTCGAGAGTGATCCCGACCAGCTCGTGGCGGAGGCTCCCAGCCTCCCCGACGGGTGGCAGATCGCGAGCCCGGACCCCGGAGACCGCTTCGACATCGCCCGGCTGACCCACCTGCTGCGTGCCCACGAGAGCCACGGGCGCGGCTGGGCGGGCTCGGGTGTCGACGACGTGCTGGTCGAGGTCTCCGAGCAGGGACTGCGCACCCGCGAGAACGTCGTCGTCCGCGACGAGGCCGGCGAGATCCGGGCCTGGGGCAGCGTCCACGACCGCGCCGGTGGCCGGATGCTCTACGTCCACATCGTCGAGCGCGACCTGCCTGAGCGGGTCGCCCAGGCCTGCTCCGACGTCCTCGTCGAGTGGGCGGTCGGCCAGGCCAAGGCCGTCGGCGCCGCACGCGGGCTGGAGCTCCAGCAGATCGACACCGGCGCCTTCGCCGACGACGAGCGCCAGCACAAGTGGCTCGCCGACGCCGGCTTCGAGCAGGTCCGCACCTGGTGGCAGATGAGCCGCCCCGTGGGCCCGGAGGAGGCCGCCCAGGTGCCGGACATCGAGTTGTGGGAGGACCGCGGCGTCCGCTTCCGGCAGGTACGTCGCGCCGCGGACGGGATGCCCGACGAGGACGACCTGCGTGCCGTGCACGACGTGCTCGAGGAGGCGTTCCTCGACCACTTCAACTCCCGCGAGGAGACGTTCGACGAGTTCATCCACCGGCTGCGCGAGGACCCCGGTCACCGCTGGGACCACTGGTGGCTCGCCGAGCTCGTCGACGGCAGCACGCCCGAGCCGGTCGGCGCGCTGATCGGCACCGTCTCGGAGAGCACCGAGGGCCCCGACGGCTCCTACGTCTCCTACATCGGCGTGCGCGCCTCGGCCCGCGGTCGCGGCGTGGCCAAGGGCCTGCTCAACACGATCATCGCGGACGCCGCCTCGCGCGGCCGCAACCGCGTGGGCCTCGAGGTCGACGCCGACTCCTCCACCGGCGCCGAGAAGCTCTACACCTCCCTCGGCTGGGAGACCCGCTACATCACCGAGTCCTGGCACCGGGACGTCGTCGTACCCGACTGAGCCTCGCCCCTCCGGGGGGCACCACCCGGGGCGCGGCCGGGGGCGGTTCTGCGCAACCCCGGGCCACCGGTCGCCGAGGAGCGTCAGGCCGTCCGCAGGCTGGCGCGCAGCGTGCGGTGCACGCCGGCGGGGGTGAGTACGCCGAGGAATCTGACCCCATCGCGGACGCCGACCATCGGCCGGTCGTCGCGCAGCATGGCGGCGAGCGCCTCCTCCAGCGTCGCGCCGACGTCGATGGCGCCGCCGAGGTCGCCGGCGCGCACCCCGTCGAGCGGCTCGAGCAGGGCCGGGTCGACGGTGGTCACCCGCAGCCGGCGCAGGCCGCTGGTGGAGCCCACGAAGTCGGCGACGAAGTCGTCGGCCGGCCGGGCGAGGAGGTCCGCGGGGGTGGCGTACTGCGCCAGCCGGCCACCGGCGGCGAGGACCGCGACCCGGTCGCCGAGGCGTACCGCCTCGTCGATGTCATGGGTGACCAGCAGCACCGTCTTGCCCAGCTCGCGCTGGAGGCGCAGGAACTCGTCCTGCAGGCGCAGGCGTACGACGGGGTCGACGGCGCCGAACGGCTCGTCCATCAGCAGCACCGGAGGGTCGGCGGCGAGGGCGCGGGCGACCCCCACCCGCTGCCGCTGACCGCCCGACAGCTGGTGGGGGTAGCGCCCGCCGTGGGCCGCGGGGTCGAGCCCGACCAGCTCCAGCAGCTCCCGGGCCCGCTCGCGGTTGCGCCGGGCGCCCCGACCGGCCCGGCCGAGGAGCCGCGGCACCGTCATCACGTTGGCCTCGACGGTGCGGTGCGGGAACAGCCCGACCTGCTGGATGACGTAGCCGATGCTGCGGCGCAGCGCCACCGGGTCGCCGTGCGTGACGTCGCGGCCGTCGACCTCGATGGTGCCCCGGGTCGGCTCGATCAGCCGGTTGACCATCTTCAGCGTCGTCGACTTGCCGCACCCGGAGGGGCCGACCAGGCAGGCCAGCTCGCCCGCGCGGACCTCGAGGTCGAGGTCCTGCACGGCGCGGGTGCCGTCGTCGTAGGTCTTCGCGACACCCCTCAGCCGGATCATCGCCGGGGCGTCCGGAGTGCCGGTAGCGTCCATGCGGTGACCCTACTGTCGCCCGGAGCGCCCGTGCAGCAGGCCAGCGGGCCGACCTGCTACAGCCAGCTGCGCAACGACTGGTTCTGCTGGGACTACGTCACCGACCGCCGCGAGGAGCTCATCGACGCGACCACCCAGCACGTGACCATCACCCTGGCCGCGCTGCTGCTGGCGGTCGCCGTCGCGCTGCCGCTGGGGCTGATCGCCCGCCGCTACCCGCGCCTGGAGTCGGCGGTGCTGGGGGTCAGCACCGGGATCTACACGATCCCCTCGCTCGCGCTCTTCCCGCTGTTCCTGCCGTTCACCGGGCTGTCCGCGGCCACCGTGATCCTCGGGCTGGCGCTCTACGCGCTGACCATCCTGGTCCGGGCGGTGCTCGACGGCCTGCGCGCGGTGCCGGAGGACGTGCGCGAGGCGGCGCGCGGGCTGGGCCACGGCCCCACCCGGCTGCTGCTCGGGGTCGAGCTGCCGCTGGCACTGCCGGTGCTGATGGCCGGGCTGCGGGTCGCCGCGGTCTCCACGGTGGCGCTGACCACGGTCGGCACGCTGGTGTCCTACGGCGGCCTCGGCAACCTGATCTCCCACGGCGTCGCGCGCGACTTCCGCGCCGAGCTCCTGACCGCGTCCGTGCTGTGCGTGCTGCTCGCGCTGCTCCTCGACGCCCTGATCGTCGGCGCCCAACGGCTGCTGACGCCCTGGAGCAGGGAGACCAGGGGAGCGCGCCCGTGAGGATCCTCGCCGACACCTGGGCCTACCTCAGCGACCCCGCCAGCTGGACCGGCAGCGGCGGGATGCTGGCGCTCCTCCTCGAGCAGCTGCTGCTCAGCGTGACCGCGCTGGCCCTCGCGGCGCTGATCGGACTGCCGGTCGCGCTCGCGCTGGGCCACCTGGGCCGGGGTGGCTTCCTCGCCATCAACGTGTCCAACATCGGCCGGGCGGTGCCGACCTTCGCCCTGCTGGCGCTGCTGGTGACCGCCGACTGGCCCGGCACCGCCTCCCTGGGCCCCTACGGCCGCGCCGGGCTGGCGACCCTGATCGCGCTGACCCTGTTCGCGCTCCCACCGATCATCACCAACGCCTACGTCGCGGTCCGTGAGGTGCCCGGCGACGTCGTCGAGGCCGCACGCGGGATGGGGATGACCGGCTGGCAGCTGTTCGCCCGCGCCGAGCTGCCGCTGGCGCTGCCGCTGGTGCTCTCGGGCCTGCGCCTCGCGCTGGTCCAGGTCTGGGCGACCGCCACGATCGCCGCCCTGGTCGCCGGTCCCGGGCTGGGCCGGGTGATCACCGACGGCTTCGCGGCCAACGACTACGGCAAGGGCATCGCCGGGGCGGTGGTGGTGGCCATCGTCGCGCTCGGCCTGGAGGTGTTCGCGGCGCTGGTGCAGCGGCTCGCGACGCCGCACCGGCGCGCGGTGAGGCGGGGGACAGCGTCGGCGCACGCCCCTAGGGTGGAGTCCCCGGCCGGGGAGCCCGGTCGCTGACCGCACGAAGGTGGACCCATGCACGTACGCCGCTCCCTGCTGTCGCTCGCCGCTGTCGGCGCCCTCGCCCTCTCCGCCGGCTGCGCCGGTGACGACCTCGCCGAGGACGACGAGCCCTCGACCTCCGCCTCGGCCCAGGCCGGGGGCGAGGTCACCATCGGCACCCAGAACTTCGACGAGGCGGTCCTGGTCGCCGCGATGTACGAGCAGGTCCTCGACGACGCCGGCTACGACGTCACCGTCAAGGAGGTCGGGCGCCGCGACATCTACGTCAACCAGATGCCCGACCAGGTCGACGTCGCCCCGGAGTACGTCGGCGGCATCGCCGACTTCATGAACACCACCGTCAACGGCGCCGAGGCCGAGCCGATCACGACCAGCGACACCACCGAGACGGTGGAGGCGGTCACCCCGCTCCTCGAGGACAAGGGCCTGGTACTGCTCGAGCCGTCCCCGGCCACCTCCCAGAACGCCTACTTCGTGACCCAGGAGTTCGCCGACAGCGAGGGCGTCACCGCGCTGTCCGACCTCGAGGGCCGCTCGGTGGTGCTGGCCGCGGCCGAGGACTGCCCCGGCCGGCCCGACTGCGAGGCCGGGCTGGTCGACACCTACGGCATCGACGTCACCGAGGTGCTGCCGCTGGGCTTCGCCTCGCCGCAGACCTTCAAGGCGGTGCTCGACGGCGAGGCCGACCTGGGCCAGACCGGCACCCTCGACGGCACGCTCGACGACCAGGGCCTGGTGCTCCTCGAGGACGACGAGTCCATCCAGCCCGCGCAGAACCTCGTGCCGCTCATCAGCCAGGAGTTCCTCGAGCAGCACCCGGACGTCGAGGAGCGCCTCGACGAGCTGATGGCCGCCCTCGACAACGAGACGCTCGGCGATCTGATCGCCCGGGTCACCGTCGACCGGGAGCAGGCCGACGACGTCGCCGAGGAGTGGCTGCAGGAGCAGGGCCTGGTCTCCTGACCGGGCACCGCGGCGCGGCGGCTCGGCTCGCTCAGGTCTCCTCGGGGTGCAGGCGCAGCGCTGCGGGATCCACACCCGCCAGGTCGAGGACCGGGACGTCGATGCGCACGTGGTCGGCCTCGCGGACCCGGTCCAGAGGGCGGCCCAGCTCGCGGGCGTAGGTCACCACCGCCGCGGCGTCCTCGCGACGGTCCTGGAGGACCAGCCACCCGACCAGCCGGAAGACCGGCGCCATCCGGGTGTCGGTGATCGGCCACTCGGCGTCCCAGAAGTGGGCGACTCCCTCCCGCAGCTCCTTCCACCACTCGTCCTGGCAGCCCGGGATCTCGGTGAAGTAGCGCGCCAGGTCCCCGGGCAGCACCCGGTTGCGGAAGATCCGGGTGACCTTCGCCGAGCCGTGGGCCTGGACCGCGTCGAGGCTCATCTGCTTGGTCCGCCACCGGTCGCGCAGGTCCGCCAGGGTGGCGCGCTGCTGGGTGATCGAGCCGCCGTCCTCGCGCAGCCGCCAGTGGTAGACGACCTCGGGGATCACCGTGAACCGGCGCGCGCGCAGGTAGGCCTCGGTGGTGGCGGGCTGGTCCTCGTAGCGCAGCCCCTCGGGCCAGTGCAGCGCCCCGGCGGCGACGAAGTCGCGGTGGAAGAGCTTGTTCCAGGCGAACACGTCGCCGAGGATCTCGGGGTGCTCCTCGATGGCGACGGTGCGCCGCTCGCGATGCAGCCGGCGCATCCAGGGCAGCCCGACGAGCTCGACGTCGGCCCCGTCGCCATGGAGCCGCTCGACGCCGCCGACCACGAAGTCGGCGCCGTCCGCGCGCTGGGCCTCGACCATCCGCGCGATCGCGTCCGGCGGCAGCAGGTCGTCGGAGTCGGCGAAGCCGAGCAGCTCGCCGCGCACGTGGCGCATGCCCTCGTTGCGCGCCCCGCCGAGGCCCCGGTTGGCGATGTGCAGCACCCGCACCCGGGGGTCGCGCGCGGCGTAGGCCTCGGCGATGTCGCCGGAGGCGTCCGGCGAGCCGTCGTCGACGACGACCACCTCGAGGTCCTCGAAGGTCTGGGCGAGGATGCTGTCGAGACAGGCGGGCAGGAAGTCGGCGACGTCGTAGGCAGGAACGACCAGGCTCACGACAGGGTTCCTCGGACGGCGGCGGAGCAATCTCACGTCCCGCAACCTACCTGTGGGCGCAGCGATGACGCCCCCCGCGCGATACCGTCCATGGTCGGTCTACCGCAGTCTCAACGAAGAGGTCACATGTCCCCCCTTCCGTCCCTGCCGGAGTCCCGCGACGTCGTACGTCGCGCGGCTCGGTCCCTCCGTGCGCGCACCGCTGCCGCCGCCTCCGCCGCGGAGCGCCTGGCCACGAGCAACGGCGGCGCCGCAGCCCAGGGGGGCGAGGCGGACCAGGCAGCCGCCGGGACCGACACCGACGTGATCGTCCCCGGCAGTGCCGGCTACCCGTTCGTGCGCACCTACTGGGGCCTCGGACGCCAGCTGCTCGGTCGTGACGCGCTGCCGCGCTCGGCCGCCGAGGTGCGCTTCGACCCCGAGGTGCTCGAGCAGATGGCGAGCGCCACCCGGCGCGCGCTCGGCTTCTCCGTGCTCACCGAGCGCCTGCTGGCCGGCGACCCGCTGCCGAAGGCGCAGGTCGCGGCGGTGCGGGCGATGTGCGAGGCGCGGCTTGTCAACGAGGCTCGGGCGCTCGCGCTGAGCCTGCGCCACCACCCCGAGGGCGAGACGGCGCTGACGGTCAGCGACGGCGTCGTCCTGCTCGCGGCGATGGGGCGCGCCGACCTCGCCTGGGAGCGCTTCAGCGAGGTCGACGACACGGTGCTCGCGACCCTCGCGCCCGTGGAGGCCATGACCGCGGCGATGTCCCTGCGCACGGCCGAGGGCGACGACCGCGCCGCCGCGATCGCGGCGCTCGCCGTGGCCGACCCCGCCCAGGACCCGCAGGTGTGGGTCGAGCTGGCCGGTCGCCTGGTCGTGCTCGGGCGCACCGAGGACGCCGCCCGGGCCGCCGCCGCGGCCCGTGCCCGCGCCGAGGAGCTCCCCGAGCGCGCCGTGCAGGCCCTCGACAACCTGCGCCGCTGGATCGAGCCGGAGCCCGCCGAGGAGCTGCCGGCCGGCACCATCTCGGTCGGCCTGATCAGCTACGACCAGCCCGACGTCGAGCGTGCCTCGCGCAACGTCGGCGACTACGTCCAGACCCTCGCCCTGCTCGGCAACCTGGCCCGGTTCCGGGGCACCCGGTTCACCGGTGCCGGCGGCCTGGGCGAGCTCGCCACCGAGGTGCAGGGCCGGGTGCGTCCCGAGCTGCAGCTGCCCGGCGGTGACGCCGAGGTCCGCCTGGTCGAGGTCAACCGTGACTTCAGCGTCGGCGACCAGCTGCCGCCCGACACCTGGACGGTGGTCTTCGGCTGGCACATGCACCCGTCGTTCCAGGTGCGCTACGGCATGCCGTACCACCCGCACGTCAAGCCGCTCTTCGTCTCCTTCCACATCAACGACCTCGGCCTGCTCGACGAGGAGACCCTCGACTACCTGCGCGCCAACGGCCCGATCGGCTGTCGCGACTGGACGACCGTCGACCTGCTCCTCTCGGCCGACGTCGAGGCGTTCTTCACCGGCTGCCTGACCACCACCAGCGACGCGGTGTTCCCCGACCGCACCCCCGGTGACGGCAACCGCATCGTCGGTGCCGTCGACCTGCGCCCGCGCCAGGCCCGCAAGGTCGCGGACTCCGCCGAGTCCGTCGAGATCGTGCGCCACGACGGCCCGGAGTACCGCATGATCGGCCTGGTCGACGGGGTGCGCGCCGCGATCGACCTCCTCGAGGACTACCAGCAGCGCTTCCGGCGCCTGGTGACCAGCCGCCTGCACTGCTACCTGCCGGCCTCCTCGCTCGGCGTGCCGACCCGCCTGCTCCCGCCGAAGACCGGCGACGTGCGCTACGACGGCCTGCTCGGCATGCGCCCGGACAGCCCCGAGCTGCTCGGGATGCGCGAGAGCATCCGCGCGCTGCTCGCCGGCGCCTGGGAGCTGGTGCTCGCCGGCGAGTCCGAGGACCGGATCCGCGCCCACTGGCGCGAGGTGACCGCGCCGCTGGTCCGCGAGGCCCGCGAGCGCCTGGCCGCGCCCCTGGACACGCCGCTGGAGGACTTCGACGTCGAGGCCGCGGTGGCCGCCGTGCGCGCCGGCTCCCGTCGCTACGGCCCCCACGAGGTCGTCGTGGAGGGCGAGGTCACCGACATCGCGATGAGCACCGACGCCAACTTCCGCGACATCGTGCCGGTGGCGCTGTCCACCCTGGTGGAGAACGCCTCGGGCCCGCTGCGCCTGTGGATCACCACCCGCGAGGTCGGCACCGCCTACGAGGAGTGGCTCGCCGAGTCCTTCCCGGAGGTGGCGATGACGTTCCTGCCGTGCGATGGCATCGACTACGGCGAGGTCTCGCGGATGATCAAGCACATCACCGTGGCCACCATGGACCGCCTGCTGCTGCCCGAGGTGCTCGACCACCTCGACCGGGTGACATACGTCGACGGCGACACGGTCGTGCAGGGTGACGTCTGCGAGCTGGCCCGCACCGACCTGGCGGGGCACCCGCTCGCGGCCCGGTCCAGCTTCGTGACCCAGGCGCTGCACTGGCGCAACGCCGGCAACGACCTGTCCGCGCAGGCCGCCTCCGACCTGCGGCGGGCGATGGCGGCCCGCCACGCCTACGGCGCCCGCACCTTCAACGCGGGCGTGCTGGTCCTCGACCTCGCCCGCCTGCGCGCCGACCGCTTCAGCCACGAGTTCGTCCCGATGGCGACCGCCTACGGTCTCAACGACCAGGACGTCTTCAACGCCTACGCCGGAGCGAACCGTGCCGCGCTGCCCGAGCAGTGGAACGCCTGGCCGACGTACGACCGGGT
Source organism: Nocardioides ochotonae (assembly GCF_011420305.2). Classification (NCBI taxonomy): domain Bacteria; kingdom Bacillati; phylum Actinomycetota; class Actinomycetes; order Propionibacteriales; family Nocardioidaceae; genus Nocardioides; species Nocardioides ochotonae. The sequence continues at coordinate 394,120 of NZ_CP061769.1, forward strand.
CGGCGAGGGCGGCATCGTCCACTACGTCGGCTCCGGCAAGCCCTGGCTGGACCTCCCGGTCCCCGAGTGCGAGCGCTGGCGCGCGGCCGCCGAGCGGTTCCGCGCCCGCCGCGGGCTCGCCCCGGCCTGACCCGTCCGCTGCGCCTCCGGCCGGACCCCGCGCGGGTCCGGTCGGGGGGCGCGCGGGTCCGTGTGTCCCAGGTCATGGGCGGCGCCGTTCCCAGGCGGGACACACGGGCGTAGATTCTGGGTGCCAGGTCGCCTGGGTCATGCTTCAGGCGCGGTGAGGGTCACCCGACACGGGGACCCATCGCCTCCCGCCTCACCCTCCGGCGATCCAGCACCCTCCAGCACAACCGCACAGCACAGTCCGAGCACCGTCCGGTACCCGTCCCGGCCTCCGCAGCGCGGAGGTGGCGGAGGGACTGAAACGTAAGGTTCGAAAACCATGACGCAGCCCCTCCGGGTCGGTGTCGTCGGCGCAGGCCGCGTCGGCGCCGTCCTCGCCGCAGCCCTCCGCGGCGCGGGCCACGAGATCGTGGCCGCCGCCGGCGAGTCCGACGCCTCCCGGGGCCGGATCGCCGCCCTGCTCCCCGGCACGCCCGTCGCGAAGCCGAGCGCCGTCGCCCGCGGGTGCGACCTGCTGCTGCTCACCGTCCCCGACGACAGCCTGCCCAACGTCGTGGCGGTGCTCGCCGCCAGCGGCGCCCTGCGCGAGGGCCAGTACGTCGTGCACACCTCCGGGCGCCACGGCCTCGACGTCCTGGCGCCGGCCGCGGAGCTCGGCGCCCGGGTGGCCGCGATGCACCCGGCGATGACCTTCACCGGCACCGAGGTCGACCTCGACCGGCTCGCCGGCTGCGTCTTCGGGCTGACCGCCGACGTCCGCGAGCGCCCGCTGGTCGAGGCGCTGGTGGCCGACCTCGGCGGCCGGCCGATGTGGGTGCCCGAGCAGATGCGCACGCTCTACCACGCCGGTCTCGCGCACGGCGCCAACCACCTGGTCACGCTCGTGGCCGAGGCGATGGAGATGCTCTCCGCCGCCGGCGCGGACGACCCGGCGGGCACCCTGCGCCCGCTGCTGTCGGCGGCGCTCGACAACGCCCTCGCCCAGGGCGACGCCGCCCTGACCGGCCCGATCGTGCGCGGCGACGTCGGCACCGTCGAGGCGCACCTGGCCGACCTCGTCGCCAACGCACCCCAGACGCTCGGCTCCTACCTGGCGCTCGCCCGCGCCACCCTGGCCCGCGCGGTCACCGACGGGCGGCTGCTGCCGATCCGCGCCGCGCGCATCCGCGAGGCCCTCGACGCGGCGACGCCGGTCGCGCATCCTGCCACCGGAACGGGGGCCGGGCTGTCGTGAGTGCTCGTCCCGTCCTCGCCTCCACCCGCGAGGAGCTCGCCGCCCTGCTCGCCGAGGCCCGCGCCGCCGGACGTCCCGTGGGTCTCGTGCCCACGATGGGCGCGCTCCACGAGGGGCACGCCAGCCTGGTGCGCACCGCCCGCGAGCGCGTCGGCGACGGCCCGGTGGTCGTGTCGATCTTCGTCAACCCGATGCAGTTCGGGGAGGGCGAGGACCTCGACCGCTACCCCAGGACCCTCCCGGAGGACCTCGAGGTCTGCGCGCGCGAGGGCGTGGACGTCGTCTTCGCCCCGAGCGTGGAGGAGGTCTACCCCGGCGGCGACCCGCAGGTGACCCTGGACCCCGGCCCGCTCGCGAGCGTGCTCGAGGGCCGCACCCGCCCCGGCCACTACCGCGGCGTGCTGACGGTCGTCGCCAAGCTGTTCGGCCTGGTCCGCCCCGACGTCGCGGTCTTCGGCCAGAAGGACTACCAGCAGCTCGTGCTGATCCGCCGGATGGTCGCGGACCTCTGCCTCGGGGTCGACGTCGTCGGCGCCGAGACCGTCCGCGAGCCCGACGGGCTGGCGCTGTCCAGCCGCAACCGCTATCTCTCCGAGAGCGAGCGGCTCGAGGCGCTGTGGCTCAGCCGCGCCCTGCGCGTCGCCCAGGAGAACGCGGCGTACGGCGCGGCAGTGGCCCTCGACGAGGCACGCGCGGAGCTGCGCCACGGCAAGCAGGTCGCGCTGGACTACCTCGTCCTCACCACCCCCGATCTCGAGGAGCTCCCCGACGACGTCCCGCCCGGCACCGAGGCACGCATCCTCGTCGCCGCGCGGGTCGGCGCCACCCGGCTCATCGACAACCTCCCCCTGGTCCTGGGGGCGGAACCCGGCTCGACCACGTCCGTGGCGGGCACGCACACGCAGAACACGCACACCAGGCAGGGAGGCAGCTGATGCTGCGCACCATGATGAAGAGCAAGATCCACCGCGCCACCGTGACGCAGGCGGACCTCCACTACGTCGGCTCCGTGACGGTCGATGAGGACCTCCTCGACGCGGCGGACCTGCTGGCCGGCGAGCTGGTGCACATCGTCGACATCACCAACGGCGCCCGTCTGGAGACCTACACGATCGCCGGCGAGCGGGGCTCGGGGATCATCGGGATCAACGGCGCGGCCGCCCGCCTGGTGCAGCCCGGCGACCTGGTCATCCTGATCGCCTACGGCCAGATGGAGACCGCGGAGGCCAAGGCGTACCAGCCCCGCGTCGTCTTCGTCGACGCCGACAACAAGATCATGGCGACCGGCTTCGACCCGGCGGAGGCGCTCGCGGGCACCGGTCTCGTCCGGGGCGACACCGTCGCGGGCCGGTAGCCTGCGGCGATGCCCACCACCGCGGTACGCCGCGTGCCGCGCCGGCTGACCGCGCCGGCACCGGGCTGGACGACCCGCGCGGACGTCGTCGTCATCGGCTCCGGCATCGCCGGGCTGACGGCGGCGCTGCGGCTGCGCGAGCAGGTCGACAAGGTCCTGGTCGTCACCAAGGACCAGCTCGCCGCGGGCTCCACGCAGTGGGCGCAGGGCGGGATCGCCGCCGCGCTCGGCCCGGGGGACACCCCGGCGGAGCACGAGCTGGACACCCTGGTGGCCGGCGCGGGCGCCTGCGACCTCGACGCCGTACGCGTGCTGGTGACCGAGGGGCCGGAGGCGGTGCACGAGCTGATCGCCCTCGGCGCGCGCTTCGACCTCGGCCTCGACGGTGAGCTCTCGCTGACCCGCGAGGGCGGTCACCACCGCGACCGGATCGCGCACGCCGGCGGCGACGCCACCGGTGCGGAGATCCAGCGGGCGCTGATCGCGGCCGTGCAGCAGGCCCCGGAGATCGAGGTGATCGAGCACGCCCTCGCCGTCGACCTGCTGCTGGCCGCGGACGGCGGCGTGGCAGGGGTGACCCTGCACGTGATGGGGGAGGGCCAGCGCGACGGCGTTGGCGCCGTGCACTGCCGCGCGGTGGTGCTGGCCAGCGGGGGCATGGGCCAGGTCTTCTCCCAGACCACCAACCCGGCCGTCTCCACCGGCGACGGCCTGGCGCTGGCCCTGCGCGCCGGCGCGACGCTGCGCGACCTGGAGTTCGTCCAGTTCCACCCCACCGTGATGTACCTCGGGCCGGACTCGGTGGGCCAGCAGCCGCTGATCTCCGAGGCGGTCCGCGGCGAGGGCGCGTTCCTGGTCGACGGCCCGCCGGAGGACGGTGGGCGCCGGATCATGGCGGGCGTCCACGAGCTCGGCGACCTGGCCCCGCGCGACGTGGTCGCGAAGGCCATCACCCGGCGCATGCACGAGACCGGCCGCCCGCACATGTGGCTGGACGCCCGCCACCTGGGCGCGGACTTCTGGGAGCGCCGCTTCCCCACGATCCTGGCCACCACCCGCTCCCACGGCGTCGACCCGGTGCGCGACCTGATCCCGGTCGCCCCGGCCTGCCACTACGCCTCCGGCGGCGTGCGCACCGACCTGTGGGGCCGCTGCGACGTGCCGGGGCTCTACGCGACGGGGGAGGTCGCCTGCTCCGGCGTGCACGGCGCCAATCGACTGGCCTCCAACTCGCTGCTGGAGGGGCTGGTCTTCTCCCGGCGGATCGCGACGGTCCTGCCCGGCGAGCTGCGCCCGTGGGCGACCCCGGCCCCCGACCACCGCGTGCCCGGGCTGGTGGCGGGCCGTGCCCGCGCCGAGCTCCAGGAGACGATGACCGCCCGCGCCGGCGTGCTGCGCAGCGCCGCGGGCCTCGCCGAGGCCGAGGCCGCGCTCGAGCGGCTCGCCGCTGACGAGGACGGCGTGGGCCAGGCCGCCTGGGAGACCACCAACCTGCTGACCGTCAGCGCCGCGCTCGTCGCCGCTGCCCGCGCCCGCGAGGAGACCCGCGGCTCGCACTGGCGCGAGGACCATCCCGATCGCGACGACGTGCGCTGGTCCGGGCACGTCGACGTCACCCTCGGCCCCCGCGACGGCGACGGCGTGAACGTCGCGTTCGTCGCCACCGCACCCACCGACCTCCCCACCGAACCCGCAGGCGGCGCACGATGACCACGCTCGACCCCACGACGACCTTCCCCACCACGGCGTACGACGCGCTGCCCGCCGAGCTGCTCGCCGAGCTCGCCGACGCCGGACTGGACCCGCGCGCGCTGCACCAGCAGATCCTGCTGGCCCTGGCCGAGGACCTGCCCGGGGGCGACGTGACCTCCGAGGCGACGATCCCGGCGGAGGTCCGCGGGGTGGCCGACTTCGGGGCCCGCGGGCCCGGCGTGGTGGCCGGTCTCGGCGTCGCGGCGCTGGTCTTCCACCTCGTGCTCGGCGACGACGTGGTGGTCACCGACCGGGTCCCCGACGGCACACGCGTGGCGCCGGGCGACGTCGTGATGCGGGTCGCCGGGCCGATCCGCGGCCTGCTCACCGCCGAGCGCACCGCGCTCAACTACGCCAGCCACCTCTCCGGTGTCGCCACCGCCACGGCCGCCTGGGTCGACGCGGTCGCCGGCACCCGCGCGCAGGTGCTGGACACCCGCAAGACCCTGCCCACCTTCCGCGCGCTGCAGAAGTACGCCGTGCGCTGCGGCGGCGGCGTCAACCACCGGCTCAGCCTCTCCGACCGCGCGATGGTCAAGGACAACCACGTGGTCGCCGCCGGAGGGGTGGTGCCGGCGCTGGAGGCGGTCCGCGCTGCCCACCCGGGGCTCCGCGTCGAGGTCGAGGTCGGCACGCTGGAGGAGCTGCGCGAGCTGCTCGAGGTCGGCTGCGAGGAGATCCTGCTCGACAACATGCCCACCGAGATGATGGCCGAGGCGGTGCGGATCACCGCCGGCCGCGCGGTGCTCGAGGCGTCCGGCGGGCTGAGCCTCGAGCGGGCCCGGGAGGTGGCCGGCACCGGCGTGGACTTCATCTCGGTCGGGGCGCTCACCCACTCGGTGCGCGTCTTCGACCTGGGCCTGGACCTGCGGGAGGACTGATGCTCCTCGCCGCCGACATCGGCAACAGCCACACCGTCCTGGGACTGCTCGCCGACGGCCCCGGCGGCGAGGTCGTCGCGGACTGGCGGGTCGGCACCGAGACGCGGCGTACGGCCGACGAATGGGCGGTGCTGCTGCGCGGACTGTTGGGCGAGCGGCACGCAGAGGTCGACAAGATCGCCGTCTGTGCCACGGTCCCTGCGGCTCTGCACGAATGGCGCGACATGATCGCGCGGCATTTCCCGGACGCCCCGCACGTCGTCGTGGAGCCGGGAGTCCGCACCGGCGTGCCGGTCGTGATGGACAACCCCCGCGAGGTCGGCTCGGACCGGATCGTCAATGCGCTCGCGGCGGTGAGCGAATTCGGCGGGCCGGCCATTGTCGTCGATTTCGGGGGCACGGCCACGACGTTCGACGTCGTCAGCGCCGCCGGTCAGTACGTCGGGGGCGCGATCGCTCCGGGAATCGAGATCTCCCTGGAGGCACTGGGCCGCCGTGGCGCGCAGCTGCGCCACGTGGAGATCGCCCGGCCCCGGTCGGTGATCGCCAAGAACACCGTCGAGGCGCTCCAGTCGGGGCTGGTGTTCGGCGTGGCCAGCCAGGTCGACGGAATCGTGGCGCGGATGCTGGCCGAGCTCGACGTCCCGGCAGCCGAGGTGAGCGTCGTCGCCACCGGATATCTCGCACCGCTGGTCCTCGCCGAATGCACCTGCTTCACCGCGCATTCGCCGTGGTTGACCCTGCGCGGCCTGGAATTGGTCTTCGAGCGCAATCGCTGAGCAAAGCCGCTTGCCCCTGCCCGGAAGTGGGCGGTGTGATCGCGAGCCGATGCCACCGGGGTTTGGACAGGGGTGGATGGGTTCAAGTCTTTGATTGCCCCGAGCCCGCTTCCCGTGGTTATGATGCATTTCGAATACGGGGACCGTTCGTTTTTCTTCTCCTGAAAGGTCAGGAAATCACGATGGCGCAGAAGATCCATGTGGTGCTCGAGGATGATCTCGACGGCAGCGAGGCCACCGAGACGGTGTCGTTCGCGCTCGACGGCACCAGTTACGAGATCGACCTCAACGACGCGAACGCCCAGGGCCTGCGCGACGCGCTGGCTCCCTACGTCGGTCACGGCCGCAAGGTGAGCGGTGCCGGTCGACGCACCGCGCGCCGCAGCAGCGGCGCCAACAACACCTCGGGTCCCAGCGCCCGCGAGGTCCGCGAGTGGGCGCGCGAGAACGGCTACGACGTGCCCGATCGCGGCCGGGTCTCCGCCGACGTGCGCGAGGCCTACAACGCCGCGCACTGACCTCGAGGGCCCGTCCCCGATCGACCCCCACGGGACCGGGCCTGCGAAGCCGACCTGAGCCACGGTCACGGCCCGTCACTCCTCGTGGGTGACGGGCCCCCGTGTCTCGGGCGCCGTCGGTCCGGGACGCTCCACCGGACCCCCACGCCGCACCGGCGCACCATCGCCGCGGCAGCCCTCCTCGTCCGTGTTCGCTCTCAGCGGATGCCGACAGGGGCTGTGGCGGGAACGCGTAGGCTGTCCGTGGGGTTAGTTCTCTCGATACCACCCTGCCGCCCCGTGGTCGGGTGGCCCCGAAGTTCAGGAGCGATGCGCATGTTCGAGCGGTTCACCGACCGAGCCCGACGAGTTGTCGTGCTGGCCCAGGAAGAGGCCCGCATGCTCTCCCACAACTACATCGGCACCGAGCACATCCTGCTCGGGCTGATCCACGAGGGCGAGGGCGTCGCCGCGAAGGCGCTCGAGAGCCTCGACATCTCCTTGGAGGCCGTCCGCGCCCAGGTCGAGGAGATCATCGGCCAGGGCCAGCAGGCCCCGAGCGGCCACATCCCCTTCACGCCGCGCGCCAAGAAGGTCCTCGAGCTCTCGCTGCGCGAGGCGCTCCAGCTCGGCCACAGCTACATCGGCACCGAGCACATCCTGCTCGGGCTGATCCGCGAGGGCGAGGGCGTCGCCGCCCAGGTCCTGCAGAAGCTCGGCGCCGACCTCAACCGGGTGCGCCAGCAGGTCATCCAGCTGCTCTCGGGCTTCCAGGGCAAGGAGTCGGCCCAGTCCGCGGCCGCCGCCACCGGTGCCGCCGGCGACGCGCCCTCCTCCTCCCTCGTGCTCGACCAGTTCGGTCGCAACCTCACCCAGGACGCGCGTGAGGGCAAGCTCGACCCGGTCATCGGGCGCGAGCAGGAGATCGAGCGCGTGATGCAGATCCTGTCGCGGCGCACGAAGAACAACCCGGTCCTCATCGGCGAGCCGGGCGTCGGCAAGACGACCATCGTCGAGGGCCTGGCCCAGGACATCGTCAAGGGCAACGTGCCCGAGACGCTGAAGGACAAGCAGATCTACACCCTCGACCTCGGCGCGCTCGTCGCCGGCTCCCGCTACCGCGGTGACTTCGAGGAGCGGCTGAAGAAGGTCCTCAAGGAGATCCGCACCCGCGGCGACATCGTGCTGTTCATCGACGAGATCCACACCCTCGTCGGTGCCGGCGCGGCCGAGGGCGCCATCGACGCCGCCAGCATCCTCAAGCCGATGCTGGCCCGCGGCGAGCTGCAGACCATCGGTGCGACCACCCTCGACGAGTACCGCAAGTACCTCGAGAAGGACGCCGCGCTGGAGCGCCGCTTCCAGCCGATCCAGGTGGCCGAGCCCTCCATCGCGCACACCATCGAGATGCTCAAGGGTCTGCGCGACCGCTACGAGGCCCACCACCGGGTCACGATCACCGACGAGGCGCTGGTCTCGGCGGCGACGCTGGCCGACCGCTACATCTCCGACCGGTTCCTCCCGGACAAGGCGATCGACCTCATCGACGAGGCCGGCTCGCGCCTGCGCATCCGCCGGATGACCGCGCCCGCCGACCTGCGTGAGTACGACGACAAGATCGCCGAGGTGCGCCAGCGCAAGGAGGCCGCGATCGACGGCCAGGACTTCGAGGCCGCCGCCCGTCTGCGCGACGAGGAGAAGCAGCTGATCCTCGCCAAGTCCGACCGCGAGAAGCAGTGGCGCGCCGGCGACATGGACGAGGTCGCGGAGGTCGACGAGGAGCTGATCGCCGAGGTCCTCGCGGTCGCCACCGGCATCCCGATCGTCAAGCTCTCCGAGGAGGAGTCGACCCGGCTGCTCAAGATGGAGGACGAGCTGCACAAGCGCGTCATCGGCCAGGACGAGGCCGTCAAGGCGCTCTCCCGGGCGATCCGGCGTACGCGTGCCGGTCTGAAGGACCCCAAGCGTCCCGGCGGGTCGTTCATCTTCGCGGGCCCCTCGGGCGTCGGCAAGACGTGGCTGTCCAAGACGCTCGCGGAGTTCCTCTTCGGCGACGAGGACTCGCTGATCCAGCTCGACATGAGCGAGTTCGGCGAGAAGCACACGATCTCGCGGCTCTTCGGCTCGCCCCCCGGCTACGTCGGCTACGAGGAGGGCGGCCAGCTCACCGAGAAGGTGCGCCGCAAGCCGTTCTCGGTCGTGCTCTTCGACGAGGTCGAGAAGGCCCACCCGGACATCTTCAACAGCCTGCTGCAGATCCTCGAGGAAGGTCGCCTGACCGACTCGCAGGGCCGGGTCGTGGACTTCAAGAACACCGTCATCATCATGACGACCAACCTCGGCACCCGCGACATCAACAAGTCGGTCAACCTCGGCTTCCAGCAGTCCGGTGACGTCGCGGGCTCCTACGAGCGGATGAAGGCGAAGGTCGCGGACGAGCTCAAGCAGCACTTCCGCCCGGAGTTCCTCAACCGTGTCGACGAGATCGTCGTGTTCCCGCCGCTCTCGCGTGCGCAGATCGTGCAGATGGTCGACAACATGGTCGCCTCCGTCGAGCTGCGGCTGCGCGACCGCGACATGCAGCTCGAGCTGACCCAGGCGGCCAAGGACCTGCTCGCCGAGCGCGGGTTCGACCCGGTCCTCGGTGCGCGTCCGCTGCGCCGCACGGTCCAGCGCGAGATCGAGGACGCACTCGCCGAGAAGATGCTCTTCGGCGAGGTCGGCCCCGGCATGATCGTGCTGGTCGACGTCGAGGGCGAGGGGCCGACGGCCACGTTCACCTTCGACGGGCAGAAGGTCAACGCCCTGCCCGACGTGCCGCCGCTGGAGACCGCGGCGCTCGGTGAGGGCACGGTCGAGGGTCCCGACGACAGCGAGGGTCCCGTCGACGTCCCCAAGTCGAGCGACAAGGACTGAGCAGTCCCGCAGCATCCGAGGCCCCGGCTCCCGTGAGGGAGTCGGGGCCTCGGCCGTCTGCGGGCTCCTCAGCCCGGCTCAGGGCAGGGCGTAGGTGTCCGCGGAGAGCCGGGCGACCAGCCCGTCCGAGACGAGCCCGGCCAGGCAGCGCAGCCGCTGGGTCTCCTCGCTCCACACCGCGTCCAGGGAGCTGCGGTGCACCGGTCCCTCGCTGTCGCGCAGCACCGCGAGCAGCCGGCCTCGGCACTGCCGGTCGGTGCCCGCCCACGCCTGCGTGGCGCGCTGCGGCCCGTCGTACGCCGGGTGCCCGGCGGCGCGCCAGGCGCACAGGTCGGCGACCGGGCAGGCCTCGCAGCGCGGGCGCGCGGCCGTGCAGACCAGGGCACCGAGCTCCATGGTCGCGATCGACCAGGTCGCCGCGTCGGCCACGTCCACCGGCAGCAGCTCGGCGGCCACGTCGCGCTCGGCCCGGGTGACCGCGGGGGCCGGCATCGCCTCGCCGCGCACGGTACGGGCCAGGACCCGGCGCACGTTGGTGTCCAGCACGACGTGGCGTCGCCCGAAGGCGAAGGTGGCGATGGCGGCCGCGGTGTAGTCGCCGATCCCGGGCAGCGCACGCAGGTCGTCGTAGTCGGGCGGCACCGCTCCGTCGAAGCGCTCCACGAGGGCGCACGCGGCGGCGTGCAGGCGCAGCGCGCGACGGGGGTAGCCGAGCCGGCCCCAGGCGCGGACCGCCTCGCCGGTGGTCTCCGCGGCCAGGTCGGCGGGGGTCGGCCAGCGCTCGAGCCACTGCGCGTGCACCGGCAGCACCCGGACCACCGGGGTCTGCTGGAGCATGAACTCCGAGACCATGACCGACCAGGGGGTGGCCGACGGGGAGCGCCAAGGCAGGTCGCGGGCGTGCTCGTCGTACCACTGGAGGAGTGGCTCGTGCAGGGCGCTCACCGGTTCATTCTGCGCGGGTGCGGGTGCGTGCGGTGTGGCGGCCCCGGAACAGCGCCCGGGTCTCGATAACGTGACCCCCATGAGCTCGCGGCCCTCACCCCTGGCCCCGCGCGGGCCGTTGCCCGCCGCGGTCTACTGGCGACGTCGCCTGGTCCTGCTGGTGGTCCTCGTGGTCGTGGTGGCGGTGGCCATGCAGCTCCTCGGCGGTGACGGTGACCCGGCCGAGCCGAAGGCCTCGGCGGCGCTGAGCGCCGCCGAGGCGACTCCGGAGCCCGCCGCGAGCGCCGGGCCCACCTCCGAGCCGTCCCAGCCGGTCCGGGTCCGCAAGCGCAAGCGTCCCGCCCGCCCGGTGGAGCCGGTGCTGGCCGAGCCCAGCGGCCCGTGCGTGGGCCGCGACATCGCGGTCACCCCCGAGGTCGGCACGGCGATCGCCGGTCCCCACAACGGCGCGGACATCGTGCTGTCGCTGCGCACGCTGACGGCCGAGGCCTGCACCTGGTCGGTCTCCCCGCGGACCCTGTCGGTCAAGATCACCTCCGGCAACGACGACATCTGGTCCAGCCAGCAGTGCCCCGCCGCGATCCCGGCCCAGGAGGTCACCGTGCGGCGCACGGTGAGCACCCCGGTCACCCTCCGGTGGAACGCCCGTCGCTCCGACGAGGACTGCTCGCCCCAGGGCGGCTGGGCGCTGCCGGGCTTCTACCACGTCACTGCCGCCGCCCTCGCCGGCGAGCCGGCCGACGTGCAGTTCGAGCTCCTCCTGGGTCCCGGCGGGGACGCCTCGAGCCGTCAGCGGCCGGCCGGCCGGACCGCCGCCCGTCGCGAGGCCGGGCGCCGCGCGGCGCCCGCACCCGACTCCGAGGCCGACGACCGCTCCTGAGCGGCACCGGGCGGGGCGCGCAGCCCCGCCGGCTCAGACGTAGCGCTCGAGGATCGTGGACTCGGCGAGGCGGGAGAGGCCCTCGCGCACGCTGCGCGCCCGCAGCTCGCCGACACCCTCGACGGCCTGGAGGTCGTCGATGCCGGCGGACAGCAGCTTCTGCAGGGTGCCGAAGTGGTCGACGAGCCGGTCCACGACGGAGGCGGGAAGCCGCGGCACCTTGGCCAGCAGCCGGTAGCCGCGGGGTGCGACCGCGCCGTCGAGGTGCTCGCCGTTGCCGAGGCCGAGCACCCGGGCGGTGGAGGCGGGGTCGACCAGCTCGGTCGCCGAGAGCGCCTCGATCTTGGAGAGCAGCTCCTCGGGGCTCTTGCTGCGCTTGCCGGTGGGCAGGTAGTCGCGGATGACCAGCTCACGCTCGGCGTCGACGCCGGTGATGAGCTCCTCGAGCTGGAGCGCCAGCAGCCGGCCGTCGCTGCCGAGCTCGAGCACGTAGTCCTCGATCTCGCGCGCGATGCGGGTGACCATCTCCAGGCGCTGGGCGACCACCGCCACGTCGCGCACGGTCACCAGGTCCTCGATCTCCAGCGCGGAGAGGGTGCTGGACACCTCGTCGAGGCGCAGCTTGTAGCGCTCGAGGGTCGCGAGGGCCTGGTTGGCGCGGGACAGGATCTGCCCGGAGTCCTCCAGCACGTGGCGGCGCTCGCCGACGTACGCCGCGATGATCTGCATCGACTGTGACACCGAGATGACGGGGTATCCGGTCTGGCGGGCGACCCGGTCCGCGGTGCGGTGCCGGGTGCCGGTCTCCTCGGAGGGGATGGTGTGGTCGGGCATCAGGTGGACAGCGGCCTTGCTGATCCGGGTGATGTCCTTGTCGACGATGATGCCGCCGTCCATCTTGGCCAGCTCGCGCAGCCCGGTGGCGGTGAAGGGGACATCGAGCTGGAACCCGCCGGTCGAGATCGACTCGACGGTCTTGTCGATGCCGAGCACGATCAGCGCGCCGGTGCGGCCGCGCAGGATCCGCTCCAGGCCGTCGCGCATCGGGGTTCCGGGCGCGATGGCGGCGAGCGTCTCGCGCATCCGGGCATCGTCCGAGCGATCGGTGGCCACGAGGCGTTGTCCCTTCTCCACGGCGGCAGCCTGCCGCAGGGGAATCCTAGTGCTCAGAGCGTGGGCGCGTGACCTAGCCCGGCTGCTGGCTGAGTCGGAGCACCCGCAGGGCGGAGGCGACGTCGGGAACCTCCATGATCCGGATGCCGTCGGAGACCGCCGGTGCGCCCGCACGCAGGACCTGCGAGTCGCCGCTGCCGGGCTCGCAGGGCACCACCGCGACCCGGAACCCGAGCCGCTCGGCCTCCGCCACCCGCTGCGGCAGGTCGCGCAGCCGGCGCAGCTCGCCGGCCAGACCGATCTCGCCCATCGCCACGACGCCGTGGGGGACCGCCTTGCCCAGCGAGGCCGAGGCGAGCGCCACCGCGACCCCGAGGTCGCTCGCCGGCTCCTGCAGTCGTGCGCCTCCGACGGTCGAGGCGAACACGTCCATCTTGTGCAGCCGCACGCCGCAGTGCTGCTGGAGCACCGCGAGCACCATCGCCACCCGTGAGGAGTCCAGGCCCGAGGTGGTGCGCCGGGGGCGTTCGAGCGGGCTGTGGGTGACCAGCGCCTGGACCTCGGCGAGCATCGGGCGCCGGCCCTCCATGGTCACCGCGACGCAGGTGCCGGGCACCCGGCCGTGGTGGTTCTCCACGAACAGCCCGGTGGGGTCGGTGACCGCGGTGATCCCCTCGGGGCCGAGGTCGAAGCAGCCCACCTCGTCGACCGGGCCGAAGCGGTTCTTCATCGCCCGCACCATCCGGAAGCGGGAGTTGCGGTCGCCCTCGAAGTGCAGGACGACGTCGACGAGGTGCTCGAGGACCCGCGGACCCGCGATCGAGCCGTCCTTGGTGACGTGGCCGACCAGGACGGTCGTGATGTTGCGGGTCTTGGCCACCCGCACCAGCGCGGCGGCGACCTCCTTGACCTGGGTGACCCCGCCGGGGACGCCCTCGATGCCGGACGCGCCGATGGTCTGCACCGAGTCGACGACCAGGAGCGTGGGCCGGACCTGCTCGATGTGGGTCAGCACCGCGCCCAGGTCGGTCTCGGCCGCGAGGTAGAGCTCGTCCTGCACCGCGCCGGTGCGGTCGGCGCGCAGCCGCACCTGGGAGGCGGACTCCTCGCCGGTGACGTAGAGGGTGCGGTGGCGGTAGCGGGCGGTCTGGGCGGCCACCTCCAGCAGCAGCGTGCTCTTGCCGACGCCCGGCTCGCCGGCCAGCAGGATCGCCGCCCCGGGGACCAGGCCGCCGCCGAGCACCCGGTCGAGCTCGGGGACGCCGCTGGTGCGGAAGGCCGACTCGGACACCGACACCTGCCCGATCGGCACGGCGGCGGTGGTCACCGGGGCCGCGGCGGCGCGCACGACGGGCGCGGCGGCCTCGGCGACCGAGCCCCAGGCCTGGCACTCCCCGCAGCGGCCGACCCACTTGCCGGTCTCCCAGCCGCACTCGGTGCAGCGATAGCTCGGGCGGGAGGCACGGGCACCGGTCTTCGACATGGGCCAGACGCTAGGCGACGGCGCCGACAGTGCGGTCCCGGGAGGCGTCAGTACCGGCGCGACCAGAGGTTGACGGCGTAGTCGACCTCGGTGCCGTCGTGCCCGGCGAGCGCCTCCTCGGCCGCGGCCGGGGGCAGCTCGATGCGCACCACCGCCTCGAGGTCGGCCCGCGAGGAGAACGACCAACGGATGTCCAGCGGGGTGCGGTCCCAGCCGTGGGTCGACCAGAACCGCTCGACGGCGTCCGGGTCCACCTCGGGGAAGCCGCGGCGGAACCAGACACCGAAGGTCGAGCGGGTCGGGTCGTTGTCGATCACGAACGCCGCGCCGCCGCGGCGTACGACCCGGTCCAGCTCGCGCAGCCCGGGCTCGCTGCCGGGGCCGAAGAAGTAGGCCCAGCGGGCGTGGACCACGTCGACGGAGGCGTCCGGGACCGGCAGTGCCTGCGCGGTGCCCTGGTGCACCTCGACCGTGGGGAACCGCCGGGTACGGCGGCGCGCCAGCGCCACCAGGTCGGGGTGCGGCTCGACCCCGATCACCGCGGCGGCGTCGGCGGCGAACCGGGGCAGGTGGAACCCGGTGCCGCAGCCGACGTCGAGGACCGTGCGCCCGGTCCAGCCACCGGCGCCGAGGACGGCGCGCATGGCGGCCTCGATCACGCCGTCGGGATCGACGGCGTGGTTCTCCAGCTCGTAGGTCGCGGTGTGGTGCCAGATGTTGGGGCTCGGGCGAGCCCCCGCCGGGAGGCTCAGATCCGGACCAGGCCGCGCGGGGTCTGCACCTGGATGGCGAGGACGCCGGGGGTGCCGTTGGGGGCGACCCAGTCGACCTTCACGTCCTCCAGCGGCGCCTCGACGGTCTCGCCGAGCCACTCGCTGACCCGGTGCGGGTCGCCGGCGATCTCCAGCGAGGCGAGCGCCCACGCGGGGTCCGCGCCGGTGCTGGGGTGCGGGGCGGTGGAGGCGTCCCACTCGATGAAGTAGGGGACCTGGGGGTCAGCGATCAGCCCGTTGATGCCGATCTGGTGCCAGCGCAGCTCGCTGCCGTCGGGCAGGTGGCGGTTGCCGGCCACTGCCTGGCGGCCGAGGCGCTGCTCGACCACGGAGATGTCCTTGACCGCGACGACCCAGCCGAGCCAGCCGCCACCGAGCGCGGAGCGGGCCTTCACGGCCTGCCCGAACGGCGCCTTGTCGGAGGCGGGGTGGTCGAGGGCCTCGACGATCTCGAGGTAGGTGTTGCCGGCCAGCGGCAGGATCATGTTGCGAGTGCCGAAGCGCGGGTGCACCCCGCCGTCGACGAACTCGCGTCCGAGGAGCTCCCCGATGCGCTGGGCAGTGCCCCGCAGTCCGTCGGGTCCGGCAGCGAAAGAGAGATGGTCCAGGCGCATGTCCCGATTGTGGGCGAGGCCTCACGGCACCCCGACATTGGGGTCTTGGTCTCTTGACGTCGAGAGGTAGGCCGTGCTCTTGGAACGCGCCGCCCAGGGGTGGCCAGGGCCGGTGCCGGTACTTATCGGCGCAATTGCGCAGAAGTGGCCGGGTGCAGCGTCAGCGCCGAACGAGTCCGCTGGTGCGCCTCGCAGTGGCGCACCAGCTCGGCGTACGCCGCGGCGCCCATCAGCGCGGTGAGCTCGGCGGCGTGGGTGCGGAAGACCGGCTCGGCGGCGACGTGGGCCTCGGTGTTGCCCGAGCAGTACCAGTCCAGGTCGTGCCCGCCCGGGCCCCAGCCGCGGCGGTCGTACTCACCGATCGTCACCTCGGTGTACGTCGTGTCGTCGGGGCGCTCGACCTCGCGGAAGGCGCGCCGGATGGGCAGCTGCCAGCACACGTCGGGCTTGGTCTCCAGCGGGTGCAGGCCGCGCTCGAGGGCGAGCCCGTGCAGGGCGCAGCCGGCGCCGCCGGGACCGGTGCCCGGGACGAACCCGGGCCGGTTCTGGAACACGCAGGCCTGCTGGCCGTCGACCTCTGCGGTGCGGGTCTTGCGGGCCCCCTCGTCGTCGGTCTCGACCCAGTCCTCGGGGCGGACCTCACGGCCGGGGTGCAGCTGCCACTGCTCGGGGGTCAGGTCCGCGACGAAGCCCGCGACCCGGCGCTCGTCGTCCTCGTCGGAGAAGTGGGCGCCGAGCGTGCAGCACCCGACGTCGGGGGCGTCCGCGTAGATCCCGGGGCAGCCCTGGCCGAAGATGCACGTCCAGGCCGACGTCAGCCAGGTGAGGTCGCAGCGCAGGACCTCGTCGGGGTCGTCGGGGTTGACGAACTCCACCCACGCGCGGGGGAACACCAGGTCGACCTCGGGCACCCGGTCAGCCTACGGGTCCCCGGGGGACGGCGAGTACGTTGGAGGTATGCGCCTGGGCGTCCTCGACATCGGCTCCAACACCGGTCATCTCCTGGTCGTTGACGCGCACGGTGGTGCCGCCCCGTTGCCGGCCTCGTCGTTCAAGCAGCCGCTGCGCCTGGCCGAGCACCTCGTTGCCGCCGACGACGCGAGCCCCGGCACGCCGGGCACGCTGGTCTCCGCGGCCGGTATCGACGCGCTCGCCGGCTTCACCGCCGAGGCGATGCGGGTGGCCGAGGACCAGGGCTGCGAGGAGATCCTGGCCTTCGCGACCTCCGCGGTGCGCGACTCCACCAACGCCGATGCCGTGCTGGAGGAGGTCCGCGCCCGCACCGGCGTGGCCATCGAGGTGCTCTCCGGGGAGGACGAGGCCCGCCTGACCTTCCTCGCCGTACGCCGCTGGTTCGGGTGGTCGGCCGGCCGACTGGCCGTCTTCGACATCGGCGGCGGGTCGCTGGAGATCGCCGGCGGCGCCGACGAGGCGCCCGAGGTGGCCTGGTCGCTGCCGATCGGCGCGGCCCGGCTGGCACGCGCCCACTTCGCCGACCCGGTCACCGGCGCGCCTGGGACGCCGCTGGAGGAGGACCGGGTGCGCGAGGTCCGCAAGGCGGTGCGCGCGGAGATCGCCCGCGACGCCGGGCGGCTGCTGCGTGGGGGCGCCCCGGACCGTGCCGTCGCGACCTCCAAGACCTTCCGCTCGCTGGCCCGCATCTGCGGCGCGGCGGCCTCCGGCGAGGGTCCACTGGTCCCGCGCTCGCTCCCGCTCGCCGAGCTGCGACCGTGGATCCCCAAGCTGGCCGCCATGACGATCGAGGAGCTGGGCCAGCTGCCCGGTGTCTCTCCGGGCCGCGCCCACCAGGTCGTGCCCGGGGCGCTGGTCGCCGAGGCGTGCATGGACCTGTTCGGGCTGACCGCGCTGGAGATCTGTCCTTGGGCGCTGCGCGAGGGCGTGATCCTCGAACGCCTCGACCAGCTGAGCGTGCTGGACGACGCGTGAACCGTATCGGCCTGTCCACCTCCTCGGTCTACCCCGAGTCCACGGCGCACGCCTTCGCCTACGCCGCGCAGGTGGGCTACGACACCGTCGAGGTGATGGTGGGCATCGACGCGCTCTCCCAGCAGACCGCGGCGATCCAGCAGCTGTCCGAGCACCACGGGATCCCCGTCGCCTCGGTCCACGCGCCGTGCCTGCTGTTCACCCAGCGGGTCTGGGGCACCGAGCCCTGGGGCAAGCTCGAGCGCTCCGCGGAGATGGCGCACGCGGTCGGCGCCGAGGTGGTCGTGGTGCACCCGCCGTTCCGGTGGCAGCGGGAGTACGCCGCGGGCTTCGTCGACGGCATCGCGGCGCTGGAGGAGTCCACGGGCATCGCCTTCGCGGTGGAGAACATGTATCCGTGGCGGGCCTCGCAGAAGCGCGGGGTGGAGATGTACCTGCCCTCGCGCGATCCCTCCGACGAGCCGTTCGCCCACGCGACCATCGACCTCTCCCACGCCGCGATCGCCGGCGACGACCCCGTCGCGATGGCCGAGCGGCTCGGTCCCCGGCTGTGCCACGTGCACCTGACCGACGGCACCTTGTCGGCGAAGGACGAGCACCTCGTGCCGGGCCGCGGCACGGTCGGCTCCGCGGCCTTCCTGAAGCACCTCGCGCGCACCGGCTTCGCCGGCGAGATCGTCGTCGAGATCAACACCCGGCGCTGCCCCGGCCCCGAGGAGCGCGCCGCCGACCTGGCGGAGTCCCTGGAGTTCGCCCGCCAGCACCTCCGCGTCGCCGCCCCCTGAGCGGCGACCCCGACGGCTGTCCTCGCCCGAGGCGTCAGCCGAAGGCGGTCTGCGGGTCCAGCCCGGTGCGCATCCGCCAGGCGGTGAGCGCGACCGCCAGGCAGGTCAGCTGGGTGGGGTCGTCGAGGGAGACCCCGAGCAGCCGCTCGATCCGTTCCAGGCGGGCGTAGAGCGACTGGCGGCGGATGCCGAGCGCCGCGGCGGTGCGCGACTTGCTCGTGCTGTGGGCCACGAACGCGTCGAGGGTGCGCATCAGGTCCGCGGTGGCGGCGATGTCGTACTCCAGCAGCGGCCCGAGCTGCTCGGCGACGAACGCGGCGGTCGCGGTCGGAGTGGAGCCCGCGGCCAGCAGTCGCGGCACCCCGAGGTCGCGGGCCAGCACCACCCCGGCGCGGGTGCCGACGCGCCGGGCCACCTGCACGACCTCCCGGACCTGCGCCACCGCCGCGCCCACGTCGGCCAGGTCGGCGACCGGTGCGGCCGCGGCGAGCACTCGGGCGCCCCCGCCCGATGTGCCGAGCGCGTCGTACGCCGCGGTGAGGGTGGCGCGCACCCGCTGCGGCAGCGGCCGGCTCCAGCCCTGGCACAGCCCCACCACCTGGCTGCCGGCGGCGCCGACGACCACCGGGCCCAGCTCGGCGGTGAGCGCGTCGCGCAGCGGGGCGACCAGCTCGTGCGCGGGCACCCGTGGGTCCACGTCGAGCGCCGCGACGAGCAGGTGCCGACCCGGCGTCGGGAGCCACCCCGCGGCCGCCAGTCGGTCGCGCAGGTCGGCGGCGGAGGCGATGGCACCTGCGGCCAGGTCGGTGACGACCGCCTGGGCGAGCGAGGGCCGCTGCTCCCCGCCCGGGTGCCGGCCGAGCTCGAGGGCCACCGCCACCGCGAGGCGCTGGAGCACCGCGCCGCGCCGCGCGCTGGCGCGTCCGCGGAGCACGACCTGGCCGGCCGGACCACCGGGGCCCCGCACGTCCGCGCTCACGCACTCGCCCGCCCACTCCGGGACCGCCACCCGGCTGCGCTCCACGAGCGTGCCGTCGACGTCGACGAGCTCGACGCTGCATCCGGCGAGGCGGGCAGCGGCGTCGAGCAGCGCGCGCATCCCCTGGCCGTGCACGACCGGCGCGAGCACCTCCTGCCAGACCCGCTCACCGAGGCGCGGCGCGTCGGGGCGGCGGCGTACGGCGAGGTCGTGGAAGTCCTCGATCATCCGCACGAACGGCACCACGGTGTGCAGGGCGACCAGCGGGATCCCGCGGCGCTGGGCGGCCAGCACGATCGGCGCCGGCACCTCGAAGAACGAGCGGCCGATCTCCAGGGCCAGCGCCGCGCAGCCTGCGTCCGCGAGCTGGTCGACGTACGCCGTGAGCTGCGCCGCGGTCCGCCCGTGCAGCCCGAGGCCGGTGGTCAGCAGCACCTCCCCGCCGGCGAGCAGCCCGGCGATCTCGTAGACCTCCGAGGAGTGCACCCAGCGCACGCTGACGGCGTCGAGATCGAGGAGGGGGCCGCCCAGCACCTCGGGGGCGGCGGCACGGAACGAGGGGAGCGCGAGCACCTCGCGCAGGGTCGGCAGCACGTGCCCATCGTGGTGCCCCACCGGCGGCCTGTCACACGGCTGACGTGACAGGGTGTCAGGCATCGCGCGTCCCGGGCCTGACATCTCGTCCCTTGCTGGGCTCCGCGGGCCTCTGGTCGGGTGGAGATCCGCGATCCCGCACCTCAAGGAGCCCCCATGGACGACCAGGACCGGACATTCCTCGATCTGGCGATCGAGCAGGCACGACTCGGCTGGGATGAGGGTGGGATCCCCATCGGTGCCGCTCTCGTCCACGAGGGCGAGGTGCTGGCGGTCGGACGCAACCGTCGCGTGCAGCTCGGCAGCGCGATCCGGCACGGCGAGACCGACTGCATCGAGAACGCCGGCCGGCTGCCGGCGTCGGTCTACCGGCGCAGCGTGCTCTACACGACGCTCTCGCCGTGCTTCATGTGCGCCGGCACCGCGGTCCTCTACGACATCCCGCGGATCGTGGTCGGGGAGAACCAGACCTTCCAGGCCTCCGAGGACTGGCTGCGCAGCCGCGGCGTGCAGGTCGACGTGGTCGACGACGCCGCCTGCGTGGCGTTGATGCAGCGGATGATCACCGAGCGCCCCCAGCTGTGGGCCGAGGACATCGGCGAGGAGTCGTGAGCACCACGCCCGAGGCCCGTGCCACCGGTCCGGGCACGGCGGCCGAGGAGCCGGTCGACCCGGACTACCCGGTCACCCCGGTGCCGCTGCACGCCCGCAAGTCGTTCCTGTCGCTGGCCGTGGTGCTGCTCGGCTTCACCGTCTTCACCCCGACGATGCTCGCCGGCGCCGCCCTCGGTCCGGCGTTCACCTTCGGCGACCTGCTGCTGGTCATCCTCGGGGGCTCCCTGATCCTCGGCGCCTACGTCGCTTTGATGGGCTACGTCGGGGCGCGCACCGGGCTGACCACCGTCGTCATGGCCCGCTACACCTTCGGCCACGGCGGCTCCAAGCTCGCCTCGATCCTGCTCGGCGGCACCCAGATCGGGTGGTACGGCGTGGTCGTCGGCACCATCGGCGACCTGACCGCCCGCGCGGCGGGCTGGGAGTCCTACGGCGCCAAGGCGTCGATCATGGTGCTCACCAGCGTCTTGATGTGCGCCACCGCCTGCTACGGCTACCGCGGGATGTACTGGGTCTCGCTGGTGTCCACGCCGCTGATCCTGGTGCTGGCGTTCTGGGTCGTGCTGCGCTCCCTGGAGGAGGTCGACGGCCTCTCCGGGCTGTTCGCGGTCGAGCCGACCGCGACGATGGCGATCCCGGTCGCGATCACGACGGTGGTCGGCACGTTCGTCTCGGCCGGCACCCAGGCCCCGAACTGGACCCGGTTCGCCCGCACCGGGCGCCAGGCGGTGTGGGCCTGCCTGATCGGGTTCCTGATCGGCAACGGGCTGATGATCCTGTTCGGCGCGATCGGCGCGATCACCTTCGGTGAGGGCGACTTCGTGCTCGTGCTCTACAACCTCGGGCTGGTCGGCTGGGGCGTGTTCCTGCTGTTCGGCAACCTGTGGAAGTCCAACGCCGACACGGCGTACGCCTTCGGCGTCGCGGGGGCCGAGCTCTTCGAGCGACCTCGCAAGACCCCTTTCGTGGTGGGCGGCTCGATCATCGGCACCGCGCTGGCGCTCACCGGCGTGCAGAACCACCTGGTCGACTACCTCGGCCTGCTCGGCACCTTCATCCCACCGCTGGGCGGGGTGATCATCGCCGACTTCTTCCTGCGCTGGCGCCGGGGGATCGCGACCGGGCAGCGCACCGTCCCGCTCGACCTGCGCAACGTCGCGGCGTACGCCCTGGGCAGCCTCGCCGCGTGGGGATCGAAGGAGGCCGAGATCGGCATCCCGCCGCTGATCGGCATCGTGGTCGCGGTGCTGGCGGCGGTGCTGCTGAACCGCTCCCGCGCCGATCGGGCGGGCATGGAGGCGTCGTCAGCGACCCGTTGACGGGCGCCACCGCGTAATCTCGGTCACATGTCCCTCCTGCGCCAGCCGATCCTGCTGCTGTCCCGCAGCGACCGACTCCAGGACCTCCTCACCCGGCTCCCGGCGACCGCCCGCATGGTGGCGGGCTACGTCGCCGGGACCGGGACCGACGACGTGCTCGCGGTGGCGGAGGAGCTCGCCGCCGACGGGCTCTCCACCAGCCTGGACCACCTGGGCGAGGACACCCGCGAGCTGCACCAGGCCGACGCGACGGTCGCGGCGTACCTCGAGCTGCTCGGCCACCTGCCCGCGCGCGGGCTGAGCCGCAGCGCGGAGGTCTCGGTCAAGCTCAGCGCGATCGGGCTGGCGCTGCCCGACGGCGACCGGGTGGCCCTCGAGAACGCCCGCACGATCTGCCGGGCCGCCCGCAACGCCGGGACCACGATCACCGTCGACATGGAGGACCACACCACCACCGACGCGACGCTGGGCGTGCTGCGCGAGCTGCGCAAGGACTTCCCGGAGACCGGGGCGGTGCTCCAGGCCCAGCTGCACCGCACCCTCGACGACTGCCGCGGCCTGGCCCACGAGGGCTCGCGGGTGCGGCTGTGCAAGGGCGCCTACGCCGCGCCCGAATCGGTCGCCTGGACCGACCCGAACGACGTGGACCGCGCGTTCGTGCGCTGCTTGAAGATCCTGATGGCCGGGCAGGGCCACCCGATGATCGCCACCCACGACCCGACCCTGATCGAGGTCGCGCTCGCGCTCGCCGGGCGCCACCGCCGTCCGCAGGGGAGCTATGAGTTCCAGATGCTCTACGGCGTGCGACCAGAGGAGCAGCGCCGCCTGGCCGCGGCGGGCGAGCACGTGCGGGTGTACGTTCCCTACGGCTCGCAGTGGTACCCCTACCTCGTGCGGAGGATGGCGGAGCGGCCGCGCAACCTGTCGTTGTTCATCACCTCCCTGGTCTCCAAACGCTGAGCCGGGAGATCCCGGAAAGAAGTGGGACCACCATGTCGCAGACCGCGATCCTCGGTGCCGGCGTCATGGGGGAGACCCTGCTGTCGGGCCTCGTCCGTGCCGGTCGCCGTGTCGACCAGCTCCTCGTCGGCGAGAAGCGCGAGGAGCGCGCCCGCGAGCTCGAGGAGCGCTACGGCGTCTCGGTCGTGGGCAACCGCGAGGCGGTCCGCGAGGCCAGCACCGTCGCGCTCGTGGTGAAGCCGCAGGACATGGGCGACGTGCTCGCCGAGATCGCCCCCGACCTGCGCCCCGGCCAGCTGCTGGTCTCGCTGGCCGCCGGCATCACCACGGCGTACATCGAGGAGCGGGTGCCCGAGGGCGTCGCGGTCGTGCGGGTCATGCCCAACACCCCGGCGCTGGTCGATGAGGGCATGTCGGCGATCTCGCCCGGCTCGCACTGCACCGAGGACCAGCTCCTCGAGGCCGAGAGCCTGATGGCCTCGGTGGGCCAGGTGCTGCGGATCCCCGAGAAGCAGCAGGACGCCGTCACCGCGATCTCCGGCTCCGGCCCGGCGTACATCTTCTTCGTCGTGGAGTCGATGATCGAGGCGGGCGTCCACCTCGGTCTCCCGCGCGCGACCGCGACCCAGCTGGCGATCCAGACCGTCGTGGGCTCCGGGAAGATGCTGCGCGAGACCGGCACCCACCCCGCCGTGCTGCGCGAGCAGGTCACCTCCCCGGCCGGCACCACGGCCGCCGCCCTGCGCGAGCTCGAGGTGCACAAGGTCCGCGCGGCGTTCCTCGCCGCCATGGAGGCCGCCCGCGACCGCTCGCGCGCCCTCGCCGCCGGCGACTGACCCCTCGCCGAGTCGGCGCCAAAGGCGCGCCGAGCCGGTTCCCGTGAGGTGGATCATGGGCCGCCGAGCAGCGATCGGCGTCACGCGGTAGCGTCCCCGCATGTCCACCTGCGAGGGGCCGGCGACGGTCGTCTACGACCCGGTCCTGACCGGCTACGACTTCGGTCCGCACCACCCGATGTCGCCGCTGCGGGTCGACCTCACGATGCGCCTCGCCCGCGACCTCGGCGTGCTCGACGGCGTGCGCCTGGTGCCGGCCGAGGTGGCGACCGAGGACCAGCTGGTCACCGTCCACGACCCGCGCCTGATCGAGGCGGTCATGCGGGCCGGGACCACCGCCGCCCCCGACGCGCTGCGCGGCGTCGGCACCGAGGACAACCCGATCTTCCGGCACATGCACCAGGCCTCCGCCCACGTCGTGGGCGCGAGCCTCGAGGCGTTCCGGCAGGTGTGGAGCGGGGAGTCGCTGCACGCGGCCAACATCGCCGGCGGCCTGCACCACGCGATGCCCGACCGGGCCAGCGGCTTCTGCATCTACAACGACATCGCGGTCGGTATCCGCTCGCTGCTCGACGCGGGGGCCGAGCGGGTCGCCTACGTCGACGTCGACGTGCACCACGGCGACGGCGTGGAGCGGATCTTCTGGGACGACCCGCGCGTGCTCACGATCTCGCTGCACGAGACCGGGCAGATGCTCTTCCCCGGCACCGGCTTCCCCCAGGACCTCGGCGGTCCCGAGGCGCAGGGGAGCGCGGTCAACGTCGCCCTCCCGCCCGGTACGTCGGACGCCGGGTGGCTGCGCGCCTTCCATGCGGTGGTCCCGCCGCTGCTGCAGGCCTTCGACCCGGAGGTGCTGGTGACCCAGCACGGCTGCGACTCCCACGCCGACGACCCGCTCGCGCACATGATGCTGAGCATCGACGGGCAGCGCGCGGCCTACCTGGCGCTGCACGACCTCGCCCACGAGGTCGCCGACGGGCGCTGGGTCGCCGTGGGTGGTGGCGGCTACGCGGTCGTCGACGTGGTGCCTCGCGCCTGGACCCACCTGCTCTCGATCGTCGCGGGCAACCCGGTCGACCCCGAGCGCGAGACCTCGGATGCCTGGCGCGAGCACGTCCGGGAGGTGCTCGACCTCTCCGCGCCGTACCGCATGACCGACGGGCGTACGCCGGCCTACCGCGACTGGAGCGGGGGCTACGACCCCGACACCTGGCTGGACCGGGCGATCCACGCCACCCGCCTCGAGGCGTTCCCCCTGCACGGCCTCGACCCGATGCCCTGAGGGCGCGGACCGTCTCTCCGTAGGCGGCGTAGGGTGGGTCGACGGGGACCATGCAAGCCGACACGCCGTGTGGCGTGCCTAATTTCACCTCTACTCTTCCCCACGAGTCACTTCTGCCCCTATCCTCACGCTTACGTGGCCGTGTCATCACCGGTGGGGAAGCCGGTGGCGCGCCGCAGAGAAAGAACGGTGCTCGATGGCAGCCAACTCCCGGGGGGACATCTCCGAGGCGAAGTTCCTGACCGTGGCCGAGGTCGCAGCGATGATGCGGGTCTCGAAGATGACGGTCTACCGCTTGGTGCACAACGGCGACCTCCCGGCGGTGCGGGTGGGCCGCTCGTTCCGGGTCCGCGAAGAGGACGCCGACGAGTACATCCGCCGCAGCTTCTACGACGCGGGCTGAGACGCCGGACGCCGTGGTCTCGCCGCCGGAACGACGTGTTCCGGGGGCCTGGATTCTGACCTCCACCAGCGGGCCGTTAGGCTAGCCCGGTCCTCCGGGCGCTGTGCTCGAGTGGCCTGATCGGCTTTTGAAAGGTATCCCGTGGGTTCTGTCATCAAGAAGCGGCGCAAGCGTATGGCCAAGAAGAAGCACCGCAAGCTGCTCAAGAAGACGCGCGTCCAGCGCCGCAAGCTCGGTAAGTAGCCCCTCCCGGGGGACGGTCGGCATGAGCACCGGGAGCGTCGTCCTCGTCACCGGGGTCTCCCGTGACCTCGGCCGGACGTTCGCGCGCTCCCTCGCCGCCGACCCCTCCGTGGAGCGGGTGATCGGCGTCGATGTCGTGCCGCCTCGCGGCGACATCGGCGACGTCTCGTTCGTGCGGGCCGACATCCGCAATCCGGTGATCGCCAAGGTGATCGCCAAGGAGGATGTCGACACCGTCGTCCACATGAGCATCATCTCCACGCCCGGCTCCGCCGGCGGGCGCGGGACGATGAAGGAGCTCAACGTCATCGGCACGATGCAGCTGCTGGCTGCGTGCCAGAAGGCGCCGAGCCTCCGCTCGCTCGTGGTGAAGTCGACGACGACCGTCTACGGCGCCAGCAGCCGCGACCCCGCGATGTTCACCGAGGACATGGGGCCGCGTCGCGCGCCCCGCTCGGGCTACGCCAAGGACGTCGCGGAGATCGAGAGCTACGTCCGCGGCTTCGGCCGTCGGCGCTCCGACGTGCGGGTGACGCTGCTGCGCGCCGCCAACGTGATCGGCCCGCAGGTGCGCAGCCCGATCAGCTCCTACTTCCGGCTGCCGGTGATCCCGACGGTGCTCGGGCACGACGCGCGCATGCAGTTCCTCCACGAGGAGGACCTCTACGCGGTGCTGCGTCACGCCGTGCTCGCCGACGTCGCCGGCACGTTCAACGTCGCCGGCTCCGGCATCCTCATGCTCTCCCAGGCGGTACGCCGCCTGCGCCGCCCCTGGCTGCCGCTGCCCGGAATCGCCGTCGGCAACCTCGGCTCCACGCTCCGCTCGGCGGGCCTGGCCGACTTCTCACCCGAGCAGCTCGGGTTCCTCACCTACGGACGCGGGGTCGACACGACCCGGATGCGCGAGGTGCTCGGCTTCACCCCGGCCCACACGACCCACGAGGCGTTCGCCGACTTCATCGCCTCCATGCCCCCGCCCGCGGCGTACGCCGAGCGCGGCCTGCGCGCTGCGGAGCGCCAGCTCATCGGAGGTGACGTCCATGGGTGACGCCGAGATCATCCCGATCGGCACTCGTGGCCGACCCGGTCGTGGCACCGGGCGTTCGGCGTCGTCGGCCGCCCGCAGTCTGCGCGGTGACGGCGCGGCGCCCGACCAGGCGTCCGCGCGCCGGCCCGCGGCCAAGAAGGGCTCCACCCGCCCCGCGGCCGGCCACGTCGAGGAGCCCGCGGCGGCCGCCGTACGCCCCGCGGTGCGGACCTCGGAGCGCCATCCGCTCGGCGGGATCCCGGTCAGCGACTGGCTGGCCGCCTTCCAGGTCGGCGCCCGCGAGGTCTTCGGCGAGGAGTGGGAGCCCCAGCTGGCCCGCTTCCTGGCCTTCCTGCGCCGCCGCGCGACGGGCGAGTACGTCGTCGACGAGTACGGCTTCGACCAGGAGGTGACCGAGCGCCTGGTCATGGCGGCGCTGCGCCCGCTCGCGCAGAAGTGGTTCCGCATCGAGGTCCGTGGGGTCGAGAACATCCCCGCCGAGGGCGGCGCGCTCGTGGTGTCCAATCACTCCGGCACCATCCCCGTCGACGGGCTGATGACGATGGTCTCGGTCCACGACCACACCGGGCGCTTCCTGCGCCCGCTCGGCGCGGACCTGGTCTTCCGGCTGCCCGGCGTCGGCACGCTCGCCCGCAAGGGCGGCGCCACCCTGGCCTGCAACGAGGACGCCGAGCGGATGCTGCGCGGCGGCGAGCTCGTCGCGGTGTGGCCCGAGGGCTTCAAGGGCATCGGCAAGCCGTTCTCGGAGCGCTACAAGCTCCAGCGCTTCGGCCGCGGGGGCTTCGTGGGCGCCGCGCTGCGCACCGGGGTGCCGATCGTGCCGCTCTCGGTCGTCGGCGCCGAGGAGATCTATCCGATGATCGCCAACCTGCCCTCGCTGGCGCGGCTGCTGGGCCTGCCGTACGTGCCGATCACCCCGCTGTTCCCCTGGCTCGGCCCGCTCGGCATGGTGCCGCTGCCCTCCAAGTGGCTGATGGAGTTCGGCGAGCCGATCCGCACCGACGACTTCGAGCCCGGCGCCGCGGAGGACCCGATGCTGGTCTTCAACGTGACCGACCAGGTCCGTGAGTCGATCCAGCAGACGCTGTACTCGCTGCTGATGCAGCGCGACTCCGTCTTCGGCTGAGGGCCCACCGGCTGCCGCTGCGCCGCCGTCCGGGAGCGGGTCAGGGGGCCTTGTCCTGGCCGGTGAGGCCGCCGAGCAGCGGCGAGGTCACCGCGTCGAGCAGCTCGCCGACACCGGCGAGCAGCTCGGGGACGACCGGGAGCGGATTGTCCTCGCCCCCGGTGAGGCCCTCGACCAGATTGCCGACAAGGCCCTTCTTCGGAGCCTTGGTGTCGCCGTCGCCCTTCGCGCTGCCGCCCCCGGTGCCGCCCCCGGTGCCGCCCGGCTCCGCCGCGGGCGGCCCGACCGTCCCGGGCAGGTCGCTGGGGATGTCGGTGGGCAGGACGGGCGCGAACGTCGTGGTCCCGGAGGCCTCGAGTCGGTCCCTCTCCCGCTCGGCCTCGCGGTCGTCCTCACCGGGCGGTCGGGAGCCGGGCTCCGACGTCGGGGCGGTGGGGTCGAGGGGTCCCGCCGCCTGGGTGATGAGCCACTGGGGGATCTGGGTGAGGGTGTCGGGACACTCCGGGCAGGCCTGCTGCAGCGCCAGCTCGATGCCGAGCAGGACGTTGCCGGCGTCGACCAAGGAGTCCCGGGCGTCGTCGGGCACCAGGCCGGAGAGCTCATCGAGGGAGGACAGGCTCTCGGCGGTGAACGTCTGGAGGGTCTCCACCGCCGCGCGGTCGTCGTCGCCGCCGAGCAGCAGGCCCGAGGCCTCGCCGGCCTGGCTGCCGAAGTCGTCGAGCGTGGCGCGGATGGCCTCGCTGTCCTGGCGCTCGGGGTCCTCGCGGGCCAGCTCGGTCGCCTCGCCCAGCCGCGCCCGGGCGTTGCCCAGGAGCGTGGAGCCCTTCTGCTGGTCGCCCAGGCTGACGCCGGCGTGGGCGTTCTCGATCGCCCGCTTGATCGGGTAGAGCGCGTCGCCGGGCAGCGCCGACTGCGAGGCGACGGCCATCGAGGTGCTCGCGCCGACGATCGCGAACCCGCTGACGGCGATCGCGAGACGCCGCTCGCGGCCGGTACGCCGGGGCGGGAGCGTCAGCCGGTCCTCGACGCTGTGCTGGACCTTGGGCTGGACCTTGGGCTGGACCTTGGGCTCGGTCGCCGGCTCCGCGGCCATCTCGGCGGCGGCGCTCATCAGCCGGTCCCGCAGCGCGGCGGCGAACTCCGGTCGGGGCTCGGGGGCGGGCACCGCGCGCAGGGCGCCGGCGAGCTCCAGCAGCTCGGCGTACCGCGCGTCCTCGGGGCGCAGCGGGGCCTCGCCCGGGGCGCGCTGCACGAGCGCGTCGAACTCCTCCGCGCGCCGCCGTGCCGCGAACACCGGACTCATCGTCTCTGTCCTGTCGTCTCGTGCCACGCCGTGACCGGTGCTCGCACCGGACCCGACACCGTGGTCAACGACGCCACGCCCGACTGGGTTACGCGCACCCGCCGGTCGCCCCCGGCGCGGGACGCGGGCGCGGGAGGGAGGCCGGCCGCGCTCATCGGATCCCCTCCGGCATCAGCTTGGCGAGGTTGCGCACCCCGCGCAGCTGCAGCTGCTTGACCGCGCCGTCGCTGCGGCCGAGCACCGCCGCGGTCTCGGCGATGCTCATGCCCTGCAGGAAGCGCATCACCAGGCAGTCGCGCTGCTCGTCGGGCAGCCGGGTCAGCGCGCTGAGCAGCATCTCGTTGGTCAGGCTGGCCAGCACCGCCGACTCCGGGCCCTCGGTGACGTCGTCGTGCGTGCCCATGTCCTCGGTGGTGAGCTCGAGGCGGGTCCGGCTGGCCTTGAAGTGGTCGGTCGCCAGGTTGCGCGCGATCGTCATCAGCCAGGCGCCGAAGTCCTTGCCCTGCCAGCGGAAGCCCTTCATGCTCCGCAGCGCGCGGAAGAAGGTCTCCGAGGTGAGGTCCTCGGCCAGGGTGCTCGACCGGGTGCGGTAGTAGAGGAAGCGGTAGACCGCGAGGTGGTAGTGGTCGTAGAGCAGCCCGAACGCGTCGGCGTCGCCGCTGCGGGCCAGCTCCACCAGGGCGATCAGGCGCTGGCGCTCGGTCGCGGACTCCTCCGAGGAGGCGGCCAGGTCCGAGTCGTCGTGGTCCCCAGGACCCCCAGAACCAGGGCGGTCACCGGCGCCCCCGGCAGGGTGCGGCTCGTGCGGGCGGGAGGTGGCGGTGCCGCGAGCCCCGTCGTCGGCGACCGCGGCGAGCCGGCCGCCACCGGAGGCGGGGCCGGCGGGCAGGTGACCGGCGGGGAGGAGGTCGGGGGAGGTCAGGGCGTCGAGCAGCGCCCGGCGCAGGCGGTCGAGCCCGCGTGCGGTCCACTCCCCGTCCGGTGACATGTGTCGCCCTCCCGTGGCTCTGTCCGAGCGTGGGGGATGTTACCCCCGACACACTCGGGGCGAAACCGTTCGCGGGCACCCGGCCTGCCGGGCGGGAGTCAGCGGCGGCGACGCAGCGCCACGCCGGCCGCGACGGTGCCCGTGGCCGCTCCCGCGACCGCACCGACGACGGCGCCGGCGCGGGCCGCCTTGCGACCGGTGCGGTAGTCGCGGACCCGCCAGCCCAGGGCGCGGGCGTGGGCGCGCAGTCGGGCGTCGGGGTTGATCGCGACCGGGTCCCCGACCAGGGAGAGCATGGGCAGGTCGTTGGCGGAGTCGGAGTACGCCGAGCACGCGGTCAGGTCGAGCCCCTCCCGCTCGGCCAGCGCGCGGACCGCCTCGGCCTTGGCCGGGCCGTGCAGCAGGTCGCCGACCAGGCGCCCGGTGTAGACACCGTTCTCGTGCTCGGCCACGGTGCCCATCGCGCCGGTCAACCCGAGGCGCCGCGCGATGACCTGGGCGATCTCGATGGGGGCGGCGGTGACCAGCCAGACCCGCTGGCCCCGGTCGAGATGGAGCTGGGCGAGGGCCCGGGTCCCGGGCCAGATGCGGTGTGCCATCGCCTCGTCGAAGATGACCTCGGTGAGCTCCTCGAGCTCCTCGACGGTGTGCCCGGCGATGAAGGAGAGGGCCGAGGCGCGGGCCTCGGCGACGTGGTCGGGGTCCTCGACCCCCACCACGCGGAAGTACAGCTGCTTCCAGGCGGCCCCCGCGATCTCGCGGGTGGTGAAGAAGTCGCGACGGTGCAGCCCGCGTGCGAGGTGGAAGATGCTGGCCCCCTGCATCACGGTGTTGTCGACGTCGAAGAACGCCGCTCCCCGGGTGTCGGCGGGGGTGTGCAGGGCGGTCTCGACCTCGGCGATCGCCGCGGCGGCCTCGCCGGCCAGGCGGGAGCGCTGCCGGAGGTCCGGCAGGGTGCGTCGGGGAGCGTGCGGGGTCACGAGCCCCAATGTAGTGCGATCCGCGTCACGGGGGGACAGGCGCGAGGAGGTGTGGAAGTATCCCGCGCATGTCCTCCTCCGATGCCGTGCAGGACGTGGCCGGGGCAGCGGACGAGCCCGCCGGACCCGACCTGCGAGACCTCTCGGACCTGGTGCTCCTCGCCGCCGCCGAGAGCCCGGACAAGCTTGCCCTCGTCGAGGCGAGCGGACGCAGCGTGACCTGGTCGGAGCTGGCCGGCGAGGTGGCGAGGGTCGCCACCGGGCTGGGCTCGCTGGGTGTCGTCGCCGGCCTCCGGGTCGTGCTGGCGATGGGCAACAGCATCGAGATGGTCGCCGGCTACCTCGGCGTGCTGCGGGCCCAGGCGGTCGCCGTCCCGGTCAACCCCGGCTCGACGCCCGCCGAGCTGACCCGCTTCGTGGTCGAGTCCGGCTCCCGGCTGGTGATCTGCGACTCCGAGAGCGCCGCCGCCGTGCGTACCGCGCTGGCCGGTGTCGATCTGCCGGTCGCGCCGCGGGTGGTCCTCGTCGGGGCGGACCCCGCGCCCGGCGAGCTCGCCTGGGAGGAGCTGCGCGCCGGCGCCGCCCGGGCGGTGCTGCCGCTTCAGGACCCCGAGAAGCTCGCCTGCCTGCTGTGGACCAGCGGCGCCTCCGGGCGCCCGCGCGCCGCGATGCTCACCCACCGCGCGCTGCTCGCCAACATCGAGCAGGCCGCCCAGGTCGAGCCGCCGATGATCCACGGCGACGACGTGGTGCTCGGTGTGCTGCCGCTCTTCCACGTCTACGGCCTCAACGCCGTCCTGGGTGCCGTGCTGCGCCACCGCGCCAAGCTGGTGCTGGTCGACCGCTTCGACCCGCAGGCCGTGCTCGACGTCATCGACGACGAGGCGGTGAGCGTGCTGCCGCTCGCGCCGGCCGCGTTCGCGCACTGGCGCACCGAGGAGTACCTCGCCGAGCGGCTGGGCCCGGCGCGGCTGGTGCTGTCCGGCTCCGCCCCGCTCTCGGCCGAGGTGGTGGAGGACTTCGTCGCGCGCACCGGCGTACCGGTGCACCAGGGCTACGGCCTGACCGAGGCCGCCCCGGTCGTCACGAGCACGCTGGTGAGCGCCGCCCCGCAGCCCGGGTCCGTGGGCGCCGCGCTGCCCGGGGTGGACCTGCGCCTGGTCGACGCCGCCGGGCGCGAGGTGACGGGGGAGGACCCCGGGGAGATCCAGGTGCGGGGCGCCAACCTGTTCAGCGGCTACTGGCCCGACGGCAGCGACGGACCAGGGCCGGACGGGTGGTGGGCCACCGGCGACGTGGGCCTGCTGGACGCGGCCGGGGACCTGACGCTCGTGGACCGGCTCAAGGACCTGGTGATCGTCTCGGGGTTCAACGTCTATCCGGTGGAGGTCGAGGACACCGTCGCCGACGTCGACGGCGTCACCGAGGTGGCGGTGGTCGGCGCCCCCGACGAGCGCACCGGCGAGGCCGTCGTGGCCTACGTCGTGGCCCCCGGCCGCGACCCGGAGGCGGTGGAGGGGGCGGTGCGTGCCCGGTGCGCCGAGCGGCTGGCCCGCTTCAAGCAGCCCCATCGCGTCGAGGTGGTCGGCGAGCTGCCGCGCACCGTCACCGGCAAGGTGCAGAAGGGGCGGCTGCGGGGTCATGAACGGCGCCGTGTGCTCGGCCTGCTGGAATAGAGCCATGTCCCCGACGCCGCGTGTGACGCTCTACGGAAAGCCCGGCTGCCACCTGTGCGACGACGCTCGCGCGGTCGTGGCGGCCGTCTGCGCCGAGCTCGGCGAGGAGTTCGAGGAGATCTCGATCCTCGACGACCCCGCGCTGGCCGAGCGGTACGGCGAGGAGATCCCGGTGACCCTCGTCGACGGTCGCCAGCACGACTTCTGGCGGGTCGACCCCGAGCGACTGCGCCGCGCGCTCTCCGGCTGACCCGGCCCCGGGCGGTCAGGACCGGCGCTGGGACTGGCTCCGGGCAGGCGCCAGAGCGGGCACCCCGCTACGCGTGGGCCATATCACATGTGGTAGCCCACGGGTCGGGACGGGGGTGGCGACGGTTTGTTCTCACGTTCACAAACTCCTACAGTGACGGAGCCGTCGGACGAAACCCCGGGCCGGGCCGGCCCTGCGCCACGGCGCGCTTGCCCCAGTGGCATGGAGAGAAGAAGTCGTGACCCCACGGACACCCAGCGAGAGCCCCCGGGACATCCCGGAGGCCACCATCGCTCGGCTCCCGATCTACCTCCGGGCGCTGTCGACCCTCGCTGATGGCGGGACCACGACATGCTCCAGCGAGGACCTCGCGAGCGCGGCGGGCGTGAACAGCGCCAAGCTCCGCAAGGACCTCTCCTACCTCGGGAGCTACGGCACCCGTGGGGTGGGGTACGACGTGGAGTACCTGCGCTACCAGATCGCCCGCGAGATCGGGCTGACCCAGGACTGGCCCGTCGTCATCGTCGGCATCGGCAACCTCGGCCAGGCGCTGGCCAACTACTCCGGCGTGCGCAGCCGCGGCTTCCAGGTCGTCGCGCTCCTCGACGCCGACCCGGCCCGCCACGGCGAGCTGGTCGCCGGCGTCGCCGTACGCCCCTTCGACGACCTCGAGCAGATCGTGCTCGAGCGCCGCGTCTCGATCGGCGTCATCGCCACCCCGGCGCTGGCCGCCCAGTCGGTGGCCGACCGGATGGTCGCCGCCGGCATCACCAGCATCCTCAACTTCGCGCCGTCGGTGCTCGCGGTGCCGCACGGGGTCGACGTCCGCAAGGTCGACCTCTCCATCGAGCTGCAGATCCTCGCCTACCACGAGCAGCGCAAGGCCCAGGGCGAGGCGGGCGTCGCCGCACAGGGGGAGACCGCATGAGCGTCCTCGTGGTCGGCATCTCCCACAACACCGCTCCCGTCGCGCTCCTCGAGCGGCTCGCCGTCGACGCGGACGGCCTGCGCAAGCTGATCACCGACGTGAGCGGCAGCGAGCACGTCAGCGAGGCGGCGGCGATCGCCACCTGCAACCGCCTGGAGATCTACGCCGAGGTCGAGCGCTTCCACGGCTCGGTCGAGGAGCTGTCCGCGCACCTCGTCGAGCGTGCCGGCGGCGACCCCGAGATCTTCGTGCCCCACCTCTACGTCCGCTACGACGACGCCGCCGTCTCGCACCTGTTCCAGGTCGCGGCCGGGCTGGACTCCATGGCGGTCGGCGAGGGCCAGATCCTCGGCCAGACCCGCAGCGCGCTGCGCCTGGGTCAGGAGCTCGGCACCGTCGGCTCCACCCTCAACGTGCTGTTCCAGCAGGCGCTGCGCGTCGGCAAGCGGGCGCGCACCGAGACCGGCGTGGACACCGTCGCGCCCTCGCTGGTCTCCGCGGCCCTGGACCGGGTCGGCTGCCCGGACCTCACCGGCCGCCGCGTGCTCGTCGTCGGCGCCGGCGCGATGGCCGGGCTGGCCACCGCCACCGTGACCCGGCGCGGCGCCACCGACGTGGTCATCGCCAACCGCACCGCCGAGCGCGCCGAGCGTCTCGCCCGCGAGTACGGCGGGCGCCCGGCGCCGCTGGACGACCTGGCCACCGAGCTGGGCCGGGCCGACGTGGTCCTGGCCTGCGCGGGCGCCCGCGGCGCGCTGATCACCGCGCCGATGGTCCGCGAGGCGCTGGCCGGCGGCCGCGAGGCCGTGCTGGTCGACCTGGCACTGCCCCACGACATCGAGCCCGAGGTCCGTGAGGTCCCCGGGGCCACCCTCGTCGGACTGGCCGACCTGGCCGCCGCGCTGCACGCCAGCCCGGCCGGTCGCGAGATCGCGGAGGTGCGCCGCATCGTCACCCAGGAGGTGGCGGCGTTCCTCGCCGCGCGCCGGCAGGCCAGCGTCACCCCCACGGTGGTCGCGCTGCGCTCGATGGCGACGAGTGTCGTGGAGACCGAGATGGAGCGGCTGGCCAACCGGCTGCCCGACCTCGACGAGGCGATCCGCGCCGAGGTGGTCCACACCGTGCGGCGGGTGGCCGACAAGCTGCTCCACGAGCCGACCGTGCGGGTCAAGGAGCTCGCGAACACCGGCGTCGTCTCCTACACCGAGGCGCTCGCCGAGCTGTTCGCGCTCGACCCGGGCGCCGTGGACGCCGTGACCCGACCGGAGGGCCTCGAGTGACCAGCTCCCAGACCACTGCTCCGACCACGGGGGACCGGGCGCCGATCCGGATCGGCACCCGTGCCTCGCTCCTGGCCACCACCCAGGCCGGCTGGGCCGCGGACCTGATCCGCGAGCGCCTCGGCCGCGAGGTCGTGCTCGTCGAGATCAGCACCGACGGCGACCGCACCCAGGCCGCCGGCACCCCGCTGGCGTCGTACGGCGGCACGGGCGTGTTCGTGGCCGAGCTGCGCGACGCGCTGCTGCGCGGCGACGTGGACGTCGCGGTGCACTCCCTCAAGGACCTGCCGACCTACCCGACCGAGGGCATCGCGCTCGCCGCGGTCCCCATGCGGGAGGACCCGCGCGACGTCGTGGTCGCCCGCGACGGGCTGACCCTGGCCGAGCTGCCCGCCGGCTCGCGGGTGGGCACCGGCTCGCCGCGACGCGCGGCCCAGCTGCACGCGCTCGGTCTCGGGCTGGAGATCGCCGGGATCCGTGGCAACATCGACACCCGCCTGCGCAAGTTGCGCGACGGCGAGTACGACGCCATCCTGCTGGCCCGTGCCGGGCTGGCGCGGATCGGCCGGCTC
Source organism: Nocardioides ochotonae (assembly GCF_011420305.2). NCBI lineage: Bacteria > Bacillati > Actinomycetota > Actinomycetes > Propionibacteriales > Nocardioidaceae > Nocardioides > Nocardioides ochotonae. The sequence continues at coordinate 429,584 of NZ_CP061769.1, forward strand.
GACGTGATCACCGAGGTGCTCGACCCGCTCCAGCTGCTGCCCGCCCCCGGGCAGGGCGCGCTGGGCATCGAGTGCCGCAGCGACGACCCCCTGGCCACCGCGCTCTCCGCGGTCCAGGACCCGCACACGCGTGCGGCGGTCGACGCCGAGCGGGCGGTCCTGGCCACCCTCGAGGGCGGGTGCTCGGCACCGATCGGCACCCTCGCCGAGGTCGTGGAGGGCGAGGACGGGGAGGAGCTCTGGGTGCGGGCGGTTGCGCTCTCACCCGACGGAGCGCTCGCGGTGCGGAGATCCGCGACGGGAGCGCCCGGCGATGCCACAGGTGTCGGGATCCGGTTGGGCGAGGAAATGCTTGCAGACGGGGCCGGTGGGCTCACTGCGGTGCAGACAGAAGACGAAGCAGTCCGAGAGTCAGACAAGGTGCGAAACGCATGACGCGAGGCAAGACCAGTACGTCCGAGGCGCCGACCCGAGCCTGGGTGTCCTTCGTGGGGAGCGGGCCGGGCGACCCGGACCTGCTCACCGTCCGTGCCGTGGAACTGCTCCGACTGGCCGACGTGGTCGTCACCGAGGCTCCCGAGCACGCCGAGATGGTCCGGGTGGTCCTGGGGCTGCCCGAGCCCCCGGCCGAGGACGAGGAGCAGCCCACCGAGCAGGTGGGACCGACGATCGTCGACGGCGGCTTCGGCGAGGACGGCCAGCCGCTGACCCACGCCGCGCGTGCCAAGGTGGTGCTCAAGCACGCCAAGAAGGGCCTCCGGGTCCTCCGGCTCATGACCGGCGACCCGTTCGTGTACGCCTCCGGGCCCGAGGAGGCCCAGGCGTGCGTGAAGGCCGGCATCGGCTTCGAGATCGTCCCCGGCATCTCGTCGGTCAACGCGGTCCCGGCGTACGCCGGCATCCCGCTCACGACCAAGGACCACCGCGAGGTGGCGGTGGTGACCTGTGACGGCACCATCGACTGGACCCAGTACGCCGACAACCGCACCCTGGTGCTGCTGTCCGCGGTCGGGCAGATCGGCGAGATCAGCAAGGCGCTGCTGGCGGCCGGGCGCAAGGCGACCACCCCCGTCGCGATGACCCGGGTCGGCACCACGACCACCCAGGCGACCGTCACCTCGACCCTCGCCAGCATCGCCGAGGACGCCCGCGCGGCCCGGATGGCCCCGCCCGCCGTCACGGTGATCGGCGACGTCGTCGACCTGCGCGAGACCCTGTCCTGGTTCGAGACCAAGCCGCTCTTCGGCTGGCGGGTGCTGGTGCCCCGCACCAAGGACCAGGCCGGCCCGCTCACCACCCGCCTGCGCGGCTACGGTGCGGTGCCCGAGGAGGTCCCGACCATCTCGGTCGAGCCGCCCCGCAACCCCCAGCAGATGGACAAGGCCGTGCGCGGCCTGGTCGAGGGGCGCTACGAGTGGATCGCGTTCACCTCGGTCAACGCCGTCCGCGCGGTGCGCGAGAAGTTCGAGGAGTACGGCCTGGACGCCCGCGCGTTCTCCGGGCTCAAGATCGCCGCGGTCGGCGACAAGACCGCCCAGGCGATCGCTGCCTGGGGACTGCGCGCCGACCTGGTGCCGTCCGGCGAGCAGTCGGCGGCCGGGCTGCTCGAGGACTGGCCCGAGTACGACGAGGTGCTGGACCCGATCAACCGGGTCTTCCTGCCCCGCGCCGACATCGCCACCGAGAACCTGGTGGCCGGCCTGATCGACCTGGGCTGGGAGTGCGACGACGTCACGGCGTACCGCACCGTGCGGGCCACCCCGCCGCCGGCGCCGACCCGTGACGCGATCAAGTCCGGCAAGTTCGACGCGGTCGTGTTCACCTCGTCCTCGACGGTGCGCAACCTGGTCGGCATCGCCGGCAAGCCGCACCCCTCGACGATCATCGCGGTGATCGGCCCCGCCACGGCCAAGACCGCCGAGGAGCACGGCCTGCGCGTCGACGTGATGGCCCCCAAGCCGGACGTCGAGCTGCTCGCCGACGCGCTCGCCGACTTCGGCGCCGCGCGCCGTGCCGCGCTCGTCGAGGCCGGCCAGCCGGTCACGAAGCCCTCGGACCGCAAGCCCTCGGCGCGCTCGCGCAAGGCCCGCGCCGAGTAGCACCCCGCACCACCTGCACCGCCCCGAGACCCCGCACGCGCCCCGGCGCCTGCGGGGTCTCGGGCGTCCGGACCACCCGGCGCGCCCCGACCAGGGCCGCGCAAGGATGGGGCCCATGGACCACGCCCCCCAGAGCCAGCCGTCCGCCCCCGCCGTCACTCCTCCCCTCACTCCTCCCCTCACTCCGCCCGTCATCCGCCCGCGCCGGCTGCGCACCACCGCGGCGCTGCGCCGTACCGTCGCCGAGACCTCGCTGGAGGCGCGCCAGCTGGTGCTGCCGGTCTTCGTGCGCGAGGGCATCGACGCCCCGGTGCCGATCTCCTCGATGCCCGGCGTCGTGCAGCACACCCGCGACACGCTGCGCGCCGCGGCGGCCGAGGCCGCGGAGCTCGGACTGGGCGGCGTGATGCTCTTCGGGGTGCCCGCGCAGCGTGACGCCACCGGCTCCGGTGCCCTGGACCCCGACGGCATCCTCAACGTCGCGATCGCCGACGTGGTCGCCGAGGTGGGCGACGCGCTCACCGTGATGAGCGACCTGTGCCTCGACGAGTTCACCGACCACGGCCACTGCGGCCTGCTCAGCGACGACGGGCGCGTCGACAACGACCGCACGCTCGCGGCGTACGCCGAGATGGCGCGCGCCCAGGCGGCCGCCGGCGTCCACATGGTCGGGCCCAGCGGGATGATGGACGGTCAGGTCGCGGTGATCCGGGCCGCGCTCGACGCGGCCGGCCACAGCGACGTCTCGGTGCTGGCCTACTCGGCGAAGTACGCCTCGGCCTTCTACGGCCCGTTCCGCGAGGCCGTGGGCTCCGCGCTCGAGGGCGACCGGCGCACCTACCAGCAGGACCCGGCCAACGCCCGCGAAGGCGTGCGCGAGGCGCTCCTCGACGTCGCCGAGGGCGCCGACCTGGTGATGGTCAAGCCCGCCCTGGCCTATCTCGACGTGCTGCGCCAGGTGCGCGACGCGGTGGACGTCCCGGTGGCGGCGTACAACATCTCGGGGGAGTACTCGATGGTCGAGGCCGCCGCCGCCAACGGCTGGATCGACCGGGAGCCCGCGATCCTCGAGACGCTGCTGTCGATCCGGCGCGCCGGTGCCGACGTGGTGCTGACCTACTGGGCCAGCGAGGCCGCCCGGCTGCTCGCGCGCCGCTGACGGCGCCGTACGGCGTGTCGGGCCGGGTCCGGCCGTGCCGGGGGCCCGGAGCCGTCAGGATGCGTGACCATGGACTGGCAGCGCGACCTCCTCGCGCTGCTCCTCGGGTTCGTGGTGGCCACGGTGACCACGCCGGTCGGGGTGTCGGGGGCGGTCTTCCTGCTGCCGGTGCAGCTCTCGGTGCTCGACGTGCCGAACCCGCGGGTGACGCCCACCAACCTGCTGTTCAACGTCGTCTCGGCCCCGGGCGGGCTGCTGCGCCACCTCCGCCGCGGCCGGCTGGACCGTGACCTGGCCCGGTCCCTGGTCGTCGGATCGGTGCCGGGGGTGGTCCTCGGCGCGCTGCTGCGGGTGCACCTGGTCACCGACCCCGACGCGTTCCGGCTGCTCGCGGCGGCCGTCCTCGCCCCGGTCGGGCTGGTGATCCTGCGCCGACCGGCTCCCGGCGCGTCCGGGCGCCGGCTCGGCCGGCGTACCGTCCGGGTGCTCGCGCTCGCCACCGGCGTCGTGGGCGGGATCTACGGCATCGGCGGCGGCTCGGTGATCGGCCCGCTGCTGGTCGGTGCCGGGATGGCGGTGGGCACGGTGGCTCCCGCTGCGCTGCTGGCCACCTGGGTCGCCTCGCTGGTCGGCGTCGCGACGTACGCCGTGCTGGCGGTGTCCTCCGGCGACCCGACCGGCCCGATCGGCCCCGACTGGAGCCTGGGCGTGGCGGCCGGGATCGGGGGACTGGCCGGCGGCTGGCTCGGCGCCGCGCTCCAGCCGCGCCTGCCCGAGATCGCGCTGCGTCGGTTGCTGGGCTGTCTCGCCCTCGCCCTCGCGGGGGTCTACGTGGTGCAGGCGCTGGGGTGAGGGCGGGGTGGGTCAGGGCGACGTGTACCGCTGCACGCACCGGTCGAACGGGTCGTCGGTCTTGAAGATGTTGTCGAAGTAGCCGTCGAGCGTGCACTGCACCACCGCCTGCGCGTGGGAGAGCACGCCGTCGAGCGGCGTGACGCCGGTCGAGGGGAGGGCCGGCAGCGAGACCGTCGGGGCGCCGGGGATGCCGAGCCCGCCCTTGCTGCCGCCGCTGTCACCGCCGCCATTGCCACCGCTGCCGTTCTCGCCACCGCCGCCACCACCGCCACCGCCGCCGCCGGAGGGCTGGGTCGGCGCCGCGGTCGGCTGGCTGGGCTGCGGCGCGGCGATGACGGCCTCGCCCTTGCCGGGGCGCGGGCCGTCGCGGCCCTCGCCCTTCGCGGCGCCGGCCGGGCCCGCCTGACCGGGCCGGGGGTCGGTGTCGGGGACCAGGTAGCCGGCGGTGGTGGTGCTGTTCGGGGTCGAGGTGAAGTTGCCGGCGAGGTAGGAGTTCATGACCGCCAGCACCGCGTCGACGTAGGCGTCGCTGTGGTTGTAGCGGTGCACCGCGGAGCGCTGGCCCGCCAGCGTGGACAGGTCCTCCTCGCCGGAGCAGAGGTAGACCGCCGTGGCCAGGGCGGCGTCGTCGACGTCCTGGGGGTTGCGCTGGCCGTCGCCGTCGGCGTCGACCCCCACGACCGACCAGGTCGAGGGGATGAACTGCATCGGGCCGACCGCGCGGTCCCACCGGGTGTCGTTGTCGAACTGCCCGGCGTCGGTGTCGGAGATCCGGGCGGTGTTGCGCGTGCCGTCCAGGGCGATGCCGTAGATGCCCGGCACCGCCACGCCGTCGGTGTCGAGCTGGTTGCCGCCGTAGCGGCCGTGGTCGGACTCGATGCGCCCGATCGCGGCGACCAGCTGCCAGCGCAGGTTGCACGACGTGTCGGCAGCATTGATCACGGTCTCGGCGCGCTGGTACGCCGACAGCGCCGCCGCGGGGATGGCGGCGGCGGAGACGTCGGTGATCCGGGCGGCGCCGCGGCGTGCGGAGCCCGGGACGATGCTCTCCGGGGCGGAGACGCTCGCCGGGGCCTCGATCGCGCGACCGGGCACGCTGGTGCCGTCGGGCAGCCGGGCCGACGAGCTCGGGTCCGAGGTCGAGGAGGCCAGGTTGGCCCCGCCTGCGCCCGCGCCCGCCAGGCTGGCGGTCCAGGCGGCCGAGAGCAGGGCGAGCGGCACCAGGGCGGTGGCCTTCTGGACCCGGCTGAGTCTCGTGGCGGACATGCGCTCTCCTGGGCCTCGGTCGACGTTCGGTGTGCAGCTGTGCTCGGCGGTGGTGCAGGTGGTGCTGGCGGTGCGGGTGCGACGGCGGACGGTGCGGGCGGCCGTGTGACCTTGGTAACGACCTCTCGCGCCCGGGGTTACGCCCCGGTGACCTCAGGCGGGCCATGGGGAGTGCCCGAGGACACCCGGACCGCCTGTCGGCCATCCTTCCGCGTGATCCACGTCATGCAAACCCCCTGGGGTCCGTCATCTGCGAGGCATCGCCGATCGGGGACGGATCGCACCCGGCTGGGAGCGGTTGGCTCGTTGGGCGACAATGATCCGGTGCCTGCCTCCACGCCTCAGGCGACCACGCCGAGCAGTCCCCTCGTCACCGCCACGTCGGCCGACCTCTTCGACCGCGCCCGCGCGGTGACCCCCGGCGGGGTGAACTCCCCGGTCCGCGCGTTCAACGCGGTCGGCGGCACCCCGCGGTTCATCCGCTCCGCCGCCGGCGCCCGGCTCACCGACGTCGACGGCAACGACTACGTCGACCTGATCGGCTCGTGGGGCCCGATGCTGCTCGGCCACGCCCACCCCGAGGTCATCGCCCGGGTGCAGGAGGCGGTCGCGCGCGGCACGTCGTACGGCACCCCGACCGAGCCCGAGGTCGAGCTCGCCGAGGAGATCGTCGCCCGCACGTCGGTCGAGCGGGTCCGCTTCGTCTCCTCCGGCACCGAGGCCACGATGTCGGCGATCCGGCTGGCGCGCGGCTTCACCGGCCGCGACGTGGTCGTGAAGTTCGCCGGCTGCTACCACGGCCACGTCGACTCGCTGCTCGCCTCCGCGGGCTCCGGCCTGGCCACCTTCGCCGTCCCGGGCACCCCCGGCGTGCCGGTCTCCTCGACCGAGCTCACCTTGGTGCTGCCCTACAACGACCGGGCCGCGGTCGAGGCGGCGTTCGCCGAGCACGGCGACCGGATCGCCTGCCTGATCACCGAGGCCGCCCCGGGAAACATGGGCATCGTCCCGCCCGAGCCCGGCTTCAACGCCTTCCTCGCCGAGACCTGCGCGCGCCACGGTGCGCTGTTCGTCAGCGACGAGGTGATGACCGGCTTCCGTGCCTCGCGCCAGGGCCAGTGGGGCCTGGACGGCGCCGTCGAGGGCTGGGCGCCCGACCTGACCACCTTCGGCAAGGTGATGGGCGGCGGCTTCCCGGCCGCGGCGTTCGGCGGTCGCGCCGACGTGATGGCCCACCTCGCACCGGAGGGGCCGGTCTACCAGGCCGGGACGCTCTCGGGGAACCCGGTCGCCACCACCGCCGGGCTCACCACGCTGCGCCTGGCCACCCCCGAGGTCTACGCCCACATCGACGCCGCCGCGGCCACCGTCCGCGAGGCCGCCGCCGCCGCGCTCGGCGCCGCGGGCGTCACCCACACGGTGCAGCGCACCGGCACGATGTTCTCCGTCTTCTTCTGCGAGGGCCCGGTGCGTGACTTCACCGACGCCTCGCGCACCGACGACCGCGCGTACGCCGCGTTCTTCCACGCCATGCTCGAGGCGGGGGTCTACCTGCCGCCCTCGGCGTACGAGACGTGGTTCCTCTCGGCCGCCCACGACGACCGCGCCGTACAGACGGTGCTCGACGCGCTTCCGGGCGCGGCCCGCGCGGCCGCCCGGGCGCAGGAGCAGGAGGAGCAGCGATGAGCGCCACCCCCGACACGATCGTCCACCTGCTGCGCCACGGGGAGGTCCACAACCCCGGCGGCGTGCTGTACGGGCGCCGCGACGGCTTCCACCTGTCCGAGCTCGGGCGGACCATGGCCCAGCGGGTCGCGGACACCATCAAGGACCGCGACATCACCCACCTGGTCTCCTCCCCGCTGGAGCGCGCCCAGGAGACCGCGGCGCCGCTGGCCGCCGCGCGTGGGCTCGAGGTCACCCTCGACCCGCGGGTGATCGAGTCGAGCAACGCCTTCGAGGGGATCAGCTTCGGCGAGGGCCCGATGACGCTGGTCAAGCGCCCGAAGCTGTGGCGCCACCTGTGGAACCCGTTCCGGCCCTCGTGGGGCGAGCCCTACACCGAGATCGTGAACCGGATGATGTCGGCGGTCCACGACGCGCGGGTGGCCGCTGCCGGCCACGAGGCCGTGATCGTCTCCCACCAGCTGCCGATCTGGACGACCCGGCTGGCCGCGGAGAAGCGCTCGTTCCTGCACGACCCGCGCAGCCGCCAGTGCACGCTGTGCTCGCTGACCTCCTTCCACTTCGTGGGCGACCGGCTGGCCCAGGTCAGCTACTCCGAGCCCGCGGGTGACCTGATCCCCACCGCAGACAAGAAGGCGCCGTTCTCCGCAGGCGGCGCACCCGAGGAACGCAGGCCGTGACCCACCGCCACCCCGTGACCAAGCCCCACCCCCGCGCCCTGCTGGTCATCCTGCTCGCCACGGCGCTCGTGGCGCTCACCGCGTGCACCTCCATCAGCGGCACCAACTCCGGCGGCTACATCACCGGCGACGGGGCCGTGGTGCAGTACGACCCGGCGGACCGCTCGGACGCCGTCGAGTTCGCGGGGGAGACGCTCCAGGGCGAGGAGCTCGACCTCGCCGACCTGCGCGGCGACGTGGTCGTGGTCAACACGTGGTGGTCGGGCTGCCCGCCGTGCCGCACCGAGATGCCGATGCTCGTCGAGGCGGAGAAGGAGCTGGCGAAGGAGGGCGTGTCCTTCGTCGGGATCAACATCCGCGACAACAGTCCCGCACAGGGCCAGGCCTTCGAGCGCTCCTTCGGCGTCGACTACCCCTCGATCTACGCCGTCGACGGCGAGGCCCTGCTCGCCTTCTCCCACGTCACCAACCTGCGCAGCGTCCCCACCACGATCGTGCTGGACCGCGAGGGCCGCGTGGCCGCGCTCATCAACGGAGCGATCCCCGGCAAGGTCACCCTGACCGACGTCGTCGAGGAGATCGCGGCCGAGGAGGCCTGAGCGATGGTCGACTGGTTCACCTCGACCGCAGGGTCGGGGTCGCTGATCCTGGCGGTCCCGGTGGCGATCCTCGCCGGGCTGGTGGCGTTCCTGTCGCCCTGCGTGATCCCGCTGCTGCCGGCGTACCTCTCCTACTCCACCGGGCTCTCCGGCGCGGACCTCGCCACCGGGCAGGTGCGCCGCGGCCGGATGGCGCTCGGGTCGCTGCTCTTCGTGCTCGGCTTCAGTGCGGTGTTCGTGATGCTCGGCCTGGCCAGTGGCGGGGTCGCCCGCTGGTTCCAGGTCAACCAGGGCACCCTCAATCTGGTCCTCGGCGTCATCGCCATCGTGATGGGCCTGGCCTTCATGGGCCTGGTGCCGCTGCTGCAGCGTGACGTCCGGGTGCACAAGATCCCCTCGGTCGGCCTGGCCGCCGCCCCGGTCGTCGGCTTTCTGTTCGGCCTGGGCTGGACGCCGTGCGCCGGCCCCACCCTCGGGGTGATCACCACGCTGGCCTACGCCGAGGGCACCGCCAGCCGCGGCGCGCTGCTTCTGGGCGCGTACTCGCTGGGCATCGGGCTGCCGTTCATCGTGGCCGGCATCTTCTGGGACCGCGCACTGGGCGCCCTGAAGGTGCTGCGTCGCCACCAGCTGCTGATCACCCGGCTCGGCGGCGGGATGCTCATCCTGGTCGGCCTCGCGCTCGTCACCGGCTGGTGGGACTACGCCGTCAGCTGGCTCCAGATCCACCTGATCTCCGATTTCGAAGTGGCGGTCTGATGTCACCCACGTCCCACGAGCCCGGCGCTCCCGGAATCACCCGCGAGACGTCCGAGCCTCTCGACCCCTCCGGCGGTGCCGGGGTCCCCGGCGGTCCTCGAGGCACCGGAGGCTCAGGGGGCGACGGCGCGCCCCGACGCGGGGCCGGCGAGCTCGGCATCGGCGAGCTGCTGCGCTGGGTGTGGCGCCAGGTCACCTCGATGCGCACCGCGCTCGTGCTGCTGCTGCTCCTGGCGCTGGCGGCCGTGCCCGGCTCGATCATCCCGCAGGAGGGCGTGGACTCCCTCGCCACCTCGCAGTGGAAGGACGAGCACCCCGATCTGACGCCGGTCTATGAGTGGCTGGGCCTGTTCGACGTCTACGGCACGGTGTGGTTCTCCGCGATCTACATCTTGTTGATGCTCTCGCTGATCGGGTGCATCCTGCCGCGGACGTTCCACTACGCGAAGGCCATCCGCAAGCCTCCGCCGCGCGCCCCGCGCAACCTCTCCCGGCTGCCCGACCACGCGTCGTACACGACCGCCGACAGCGTCGAGGACGTGCTCGAGAGGGCCCGCGGCGTGCTCAAGCGGCGCCGCTATCGGGTGCGCCCGGCCGCGCTGGACCCCGAGGGCGAGGCCGCGGTGGCCAGCGAGAAGGGCTACCTGCGCGAGGTCGGCAACCTGCTCTTCCACGTCTCGGTGATCGTGGTGCTCGTCGGCTTCGCCGTGGGCTCGCTGTTCGGCTACCGCGGCGGCGTGCTGCTGGTGGTCGGCAACGGCTTCTCCAACAGCCTCACCCAGTACGACGACTTCGTCCCCGGCGACCTCTTCGACGCCGACCAGATGGAGCCGTTCTCCTTCACCGTCGAGGACTTCGACGTGGACTGGCTGACCACCGGCCCGCGCGCCGGCATGGCGCAGAAGTTCAACGCCGCGCTGCGCTACAAGGAGGGCCGCGACGGCGAGGAGAAGGAGTACGACCTGCGGGTCAACCACCCGCTGGCGATCGGCGACACCGAGGTCTTCCTCATCGGCCACGGCTACGCCCCGGTGATCACGATCCGCGACGGCAACGGCGAGGTGACCTACAGCGGGCCGACGATCTTCCTGCCTCAGGACATGAGCCTGTTCTCCTTCGGCGTCGTGAAGGCGCCGGACTCGCCGACCGGGCAGGTCGGCCTGGAGGGCGTGTTCTACCCGACGTTCTCGATGACCCCGGACGGCGACCCGGTCAACGTCTTCGGCGACCTCGCCAACCCGCTGCTCTCGGTGCTCGTCTACACCGGCGACCTGGGCCTCGACGACGGCGTGCCGCAGTCGGTCTACGTGCTGCCCAAGGGCGACGCCGAGCAGGTCACCAACCCCGACGGCACGCCGCTGCGTCTGGACATGCAGCCCGGCGACACCGTGCAGCTGCCCGACGGCCTGGGCTCGGTCAGCTTCGAGGGCGTCGAGCGCTGGAACCGGCTCCAGATCAGCCAGACCCCCGGCAAGATGGTCGCACTCACCGGCGTGGTCCTGGCCCTGGTCGGCCTGCTGGGCTCGCTGTTCATCCGCCCTCGACGCGTCTGGGTGCGTGCCCGTCGCGAGGGCGGGGTGACACTGGTGGAGGTCGCCGCGCTGGACCGCTCCGGCGGCGGCGACGTGTCCACCGAGATCGACGCGCTCCTCGAGGCGCTCGGCGCGCCCGATGACCAGGAGCGCCCGTACGACCCGCAGCACCCGACCCAGCACCACCCCCAGCACCACCCCCGGTCCAAGGAGGACTCGTGAGCAACGCAGCGTGGGAGACCCTCAGCAACCAGGCGCTCGTCGTCTGTGGGGCTGTCTACTTCCTGGCCCTGCTGTCCCATCTCATCGAGTGGTCGGCGCTGCGCAAGCTGCCCGCCTCGGCGGGATCGGTGACCGCGCCGGCGGAGTCCGGCCGTGGCAGCGTCGCCGTCGCCACCGGCGGCCCTGACGGGGTGGGGGAGGAGCCGGTCGACGACGACGTCGTCCGCCGTACCACCCTCTTCGGTCGGCTGGGGCTGCTGCTGCTGATCATCGCCACCGCCGTGCACGCGGTGTCGCTGGTCTCGCGTGGCATGGCCGCTGACCCCAACCGGGTGCCGTGGGGCAACATGTTCGAGTTCACGCTCTCGGCGACCTTCGTGCTCGCGCTGGGCTACCTGCTGGCCTACCGCCGCTTCTCGCTGGCCTGGATGGGCCCGATCGTCGCCGGCCTCGAGGTGTCGGTGCTGATGGCGGCCGCGATCTGGCTGCACGACGAGGTCGCCCCGCTGACCGAGGCGCTCGACTCGCCGTGGCTGGTGATCCACGTGGTCTCCGCGATCATCGCCACCGGCGCCTTCACCCTCGGCGGCATCGGCTCGGTGCTGTTCCTGCTCAAGGAGCGTGCGGTCGCCAAGGGCCTGACCGGCGGCTACCTCGCCCGGGTGCCGTCCCCGGCCCGCCTGGACCTCATCTCCTACCGGATGCACGCCTTCGCGTTCCCGGTGTGGACCTTCGCGGTGCTGATCACCGGGCCGATCTGGGCGCACCAGGCCTGGGCCTCGTACTGGAGCTGGGACCCCAAGGAGGTCTGGGCGTTCATCACCTGGGTCATCTACGCCGCCTACCTGCACGCGCGGGCCACGGCGGGCTGGAAGGGGCGCAACGCCGCGATCCTGGCGCTGGTCGGCCTGGCCACGCTGTGGTTCAACTTCATCGGCATCAACTTCTTCTCCTCCACCAGCCAGCACTCCTACGCCGCGCCCGACCTGGGCGCCGGCACGAGCGCGGTGGCCCCGGTGACGCCGGGCGCCTCCGGCTAGCGACTCGAGCCGTCCCCGCCGCGGGCGGACGCAGACGGGCCCCGACCACCACTGGTGGTCGGGGCCCGTCCGTGTGTGTGGGGGCCTGCGTGCGGCGCCTCAGCCGGCCGAGGGGCTCTCGGGATCCTCGGGGTGGCGGCGCTTGCGCTCGAGGTCGCGCAGGAAGTCCTCGTCGTCGTCGGGGGCGATGATCCGCGGCGGCTGCGGGCGCGGGCGGCGGGTCGGAAGACCGGGGCCCTGGCCGGAGCGCTGCATGGCACGGACAGCGAGGTAGGTCACCGCAGCGAAGATGGCGACGACGAGGAGGAACTTGAGCACGCCCCCAGCCTAGGCCGGGGCCGGTCGGACCCAGGGCGGCGGATACCCTGAAGGGGTGAAGGAGTTCTGGATCTACACCGGCCTGCGTGCCCTGCTCTTCGTCGCGGCGCTCGGCGTCGTGTCGGTGGTGTGGTGGCTGATCACGGGCGGCGTCGACCTGTTCTTCGCCGTGATCGTGGCGTTCCTGATCAGCGGTTTCAGCTCGCTGGTCCTGCTCGACAAGTACCGCGAGGCCTTCGCCCTGCGGGTGCAGCAGCGCGCGGACCGGGCGGCCGCGAAGTTCCAAGAGCGCGCGGCCAGCGAGGACGACGACGAGCGCTGACGCGCTCCTCCTCCTGCTCCTCCGCTCCCCGGGGTAGGTGCTTCTCGGCGCAGTTGCGCGCACGCCACCCCGCGGCAACCCCCACGAGCCACCCGCGCCGCTGTGGCCACGGGCACGTTTGTGCGCCTCGGGCCGGAGGCAGGCATAAGGGGAGGTCGTCTCGATCAGCGGCGCCGCCGTACGGCGACCTCCATCCAGCACCGGGGGATCCTTCATGCGCCATGCCCGTTCTGTCCGTCGCTCCGTCGCCGCCCTCGCCTGCGCCGGCCTGCTCTCGCTGACCGCCTGCTCGGGGGACTCCGAGCCGGAGGCGAAGGAGGGCGGGAGCAGCGAGGCGCCGGCCGGCGACATCGCGGAGGACGCTGCCGAGGACACCGCCGCGGACGCCGAGGCGACGCCGGCCGAGGGGCAGCCCGACTGGGCGTACCCGCTGGCCACCGCCGGTGAGCTGATCTCCACCTTCGAGGTCGGCGACATCACCGTCGAGGTGCACCAGGTCGGCACCTCCACCGCCGACCGGGACGGCACCTTCGTGGACTCCGAGACCAAGGAGCCGCTGCTGGCCGAGGGCGACGAGATCGTGTTCGTCAACTACGTGATCACCAACAACGGCGACCCGATCGACCTGGGACCCAGTCTGGTCAAGATCACGCCCCGCTACGACGACTGGACGCAGCTGATCGGCATGGAGGGCGTGTTCGACATCGAGCAGTTCGACGAGCTCGGCGTGAACATCGGAGCCCTGGGCCCCGACGGCTACCGCGAGCCGGCGGTGTACACCTTCGACACGGGCGAGACCTACTCCTACGCCCAGAACTTCATCTACCAGAAGGACTCGCCGATCACCTTCACCGCCGAGGCCGTCCCGGTCGACGCGAAGGGCGAGATGCTGCTGCGCAAGCGCCTCGACGGCAGCGGCACGGGCACCATCCGCTGACCCGCGCCGCGGCCTCAGGCCAGCACGAGCGCGGCGGCCACCAGGACCGCCCAGGCGACCTCGGCGAGGCCGGTGGACTGGATGACCGGGACCAGCGCCGGCCCGGTCGCCGTCGAGCGGACCGTGCGCAGCCCGGGCAGCGCGGGCACCACGAACAGCAGCCCGACCAGCGCCCACCACGTCGTCACCGCGGCGACCGCGACGACGGAGGCGGCCGCGACGGCCACCAGGGCGACGTACAGGCCGCGGGTGGCGGGGTCGCCGAGGCGTACGGCGAGGGTGCGCTTGCCGGACACGGTGTCGGTGGGGATGTCGCGCAGGTTGTTGACGACCAGCACCCCGCAGGCCAGGGCGCCGATGCCGATCGAGGCGAGCAGCGCGGCGACCTCGAAGGTCTCGGTCTGCACGTAGGTCGTGCCGACCACCGCGACCAGCCCGAAGAAGACGAAGACCATGACCTCGCCCAGCCCGAGGTAGCCGTACGGCGTCGAGCCGCCGGTGTAGAACCAGGCGGCCAGCACGCAGATCACGCCGACGGCGACCAGCCACCAGGCCGTCGTGGCGGCGAGCGCCAGGCCCAGCACACCGGCGACCCCGAAGGCGGTGAACGCCGCGCGCTTGACCGCACCCGGCGTCGCCACCCCGGACCCGACCAGGCGCATCGGCCCGACCCGGTCGTCGTCGGTGCCGCGGATGCCGTCGGAGTAGTCGTTGGCGTAGTTGACGCCCACCTGCAGCGCCAGGCTCACCCCGAGGGCGAGCAGCGCCTTCCACCACACGAACCCGCCGGCGTACGCCGCGACGCCGGAGCCGACGAGGACGGGTGCGATCGCGGCGGGAAGGGTGCGGGGGCGGGAGCCGGCGAGCCACTGGGCCGGCGTCGGAGTCGAGGGAGCCACGAGGACTGATTCAACCCGCCCCCGGCGCCGCTCACGCGGCCGGGTCCAGCTCGTGGCGCTCCAGGAACCGCTCGGCCATCCGCGAGGAGGGGTGGATCAGCACCGTGGCGAGCACGATGATGGCGGCGATCAGCAGCCAGCCGGTCGCGCCCCACTCCATCGCCAGGTAGGTGTAGACGGCCGGCGCCCAGACGTAGCCGAGGGTGTTGCCGAGGTTGCCGGCGCCCTGGTACTCCCCGCGCCGGTCGGGGTCGGAGAGCTCGGACTCGAAGGCCCACCCGGCGGCGGAGAGGAACAGCTCCGCGCCGGTGACGGTGATGTGGCCCAGCCACACCAGCACGATCGTGGTCCAGCCGAGGGTGTCGTGGGTGACCAGCGTGATCAGGCAGGAGACCACGAAGAACCCGCTGCTGATCCGCGAGGCCCGCAGTGCTGTGGGCAGGCCGCGCACCGTGCGCGCGACCATCATCGGCAAGAAGATGCACATCACCGTGTTGGTGCCGAACAGCAGCGCCAGCAGCACCCGGGGCGCGTCGGTCTCGGCGATCAGCCACAGCGGGATCACCGTGTGCAGCAGCACCTGGTTGGTGCCCAGCACGCCGCCGAAGAAGGAGGTGAGCAGGTAGCCGGGGTTGCGCAGCGCGCCCGGCACGAGGCGCTCGGCCTCGGCGTCCTCGATCGCCCCGCTGACCGCCTGCTCCAAGGCGCTGGGACGCTCGCGGTGGGGCGCCTTCGGCAGCCGGGTGATCCAGTAGGCGTTGCCGAGCATGAGCACGGCGGTGAACACCGGCAGCGCGGTCACCACGGCGTCGCTGTCGAAGGCCAGGGCGATGCCGCCGATCGCCGCGCCGCCGGTGAAGCCGAGGTTGAGCGCGGCGTACATGTAGGCCTGCGAGGCGACCCGCTCCGCGCGCGGCACCAGGTCGAGCACGTAGGCGCCGCGGGCCGCACCGCCCGCGCTGTTGACCACCTCGAGCAGGATGCTGACCACGAGGAACGCCGCGAACCCGTCGATGAACGGCCAGGCGGCGTAGGTGAGCGCGGTGCCGACCGCGCCGAGCGCCCAGGTGCGCTGCGGGCCGATCCGGTCGGCGAGCTTGCCCGCCGGGACCGCGACCAGGAACGACGCGACGCCGGCGAGGGTGATGCCGAGACCGACCTGGGCGGGCGTCAGACCGACGACGGTGGTGAAGAAGACGGCACTGGCGGTGATGAAGGTGCCGTCGCCGACGGCGTAGAGCACCGACTGGACCGAGAGGCGGCCGGCGAGCGGGGTGGGCGGTTTGAACTGGTCCAGACGGGATGGCACGGGGAGATCAGAGCACGCGGGGATAGCGTTCGTCCCGTGAGTTTCACGTCCGCGTCCACCGCCGCCACCGTGGCCACGCTCCGCGCGTGGCTGGAGTCACACGACGAGCCGGCACCCTGGGTGGTCGAGACGTCCGGGTCGACGGGCCGGCCCAAGCGGGTGCGCCTGTCGCGCCGCGCGGTGCTGGCCTCGGTCGAGGCCTCCGTGCGTCGCGTCGGCGCCTCTGGCGGCTGGCTGCTCGCGCTCCCCGCGGCATACGTCGCCGGGGTGCAGGTCGTCTGTCGCTCGCTGGTCGCCGGGCACGAGCCGGTGCTGCTCGAGGACCACCCGTCGTTCGCCGCGGCGGCCGCGGCGATGCCGGCGGGAGACCGGTTCGTCTCCCTGGTGCCCACCCAGCTCCAGCGCCTGCTCGCGGACCCGGAGTCCGCGGCGGCGCTCGCGACGTTCCACACGGTGCTGCTCGGCGGCGGCCCGATCGACCCGGCGCTGCGCGAGCGCGCCCGGGCGGCCGGGGTGCGGGTGGTGGCGACGTACGGCTCGGCGGAGACGGCGGGCGGATGCGTGTACGACGGCCTGCCGCTGGACGGGGTGGCGGTCGCGATCGGGGACGACGGGCGGGTGCGAATCAGCGGGCCGACGCTGTTCGATGGCTACGAGGACGACCCCGGGCTGACCGCGTCCGTGCTGGTCGACGGCTGGTTCCTCACCTCCGACGCCGGGCGCCTCGACGAGGACGGCCGGCTGCAGGTGCTCGGCCGCCTCGACGACGTGATCGTGACCGGCGGCGTCAACGTGCCCGGGCCGGCGGTCGCCGCACGGTTGCGCGCGCACCCCGGCGTCCGGGAGGCCGAGGTGCTCGGGGTGCCCGACGAGGAGTGGGGCAACCGGGTGGTGGCGTTCGTGGTCGGGGACGTGGGGCTGGCTGGGCTGCGCGACTGGGTGGCGGCTGAGCACCCGCGCTCCTGGGCGCCGCGACAGCTGGTCGCGCTCGACGACGTACCGCTGCTGGCCAACGGCAAGCCGGACCGGCTGCGGCTGCGCGCGCTGGCCGCGGAGGAGGACGCATGAGCGGGCCCGAGGTGCACGTGTGGTCGGTGCCGATGCGCGCGCGGTTCCGCGGGATCACGGTGCGTGAGGGGATGCTGCTGCGCGACCCCGAGAGCGGCCGGTGGGGGGAGTGGAGCCCGTTCCTGGACTACTCGCCCGAGATCGCCGAGCCGTGGCTGCGCGCCGCCGAGGAGGCGAGCGCCGGGGACTGGCCCGCGCCGCTGCGCGACCGGGTGCCTGTCAACGTCACCGTGCCGGCGCTGGGTCCGGAGGAGTCGCACGCGGTGGTGCGCCGCGGGGGCTGCGCGACCGCGAAGGTCAAGGTCGCCGAGCCCGGGCAGACGCTCGCCGACGACGTGGCGCGCGTGGAGGCGGTGCGCGACGCGATCGGGCCCGCCGGGCAGGTGCGCGTCGACGCCAACGGCGGCTGGTCGGTGGACGAGGCGGTCGCCGCGATCCGGGCGCTCGACCGGGCCGCGCGCGGGCTGGAGTACGTCGAGCAGCCGTGCGCGGAGGTCGAGGAGCTGGCCGCGGTACGCCGTCGGGTCGAGGTGCGCATCGCCGCCGACGAGTCGATCCGCCGGGCCGCCGACCCCTACCGGGTGCGCGACCTGGAGGCCGCCGACATCGCGGTGCTGAAGGTGCAGCCGCTGGGCGGGGTGCGCGCCTGCCTGCGCATCGCCGAGGACATCGGGCTGCCGATCGTGGTCTCCTCCGCGCTGGAGTCGTCGGTCGGCATCGCGGCGGGCGTCGCGCTGGCCGCCGCGCTGCCGGAGCTGCCGCACGCCTGCGGGCTGGCCACCGTGCAGCTGCTCACCGACGACGTGGCTCGCGAGCCGCTGCTGCCGGTCGACGGGATGCTGCCGGTCGCGCCGGTCGAGGTGGACCTCGACTCCCTCGCCAGGCTCGCCGCCGGCCCCGACCGGGTGGCGCACTGGCAGGCCCGGCTCGCCGCGGTCCGCGGCGTACGGAAGGATCGGGCCACGTGACCCGTTCCGCCACCGCCCTCGCGCGCGCCGTCGTCGAGGCGCTGCTGGAGGCGGGCGTGCGGGAGGTCGTGCTCTCCCCGGGCTCGCGCAACGCGCCGCTGTCGTTCGCGGCCTTCGACGCTGCCGCGACCGGGCGGCTGCGGCTGCACACCCGGCTCGACGAGCGCTCCGCGGGCTTCCTGGCGGTTGGGCTGACCAAGGTCGGCGCGCGGGCCGCGGTGCTGTGCACGTCGGGCACCGCGGTCGCGAACCTGCACCCGGCCGTGCTCGAGGCCGCCCACTCCGGGCTCCCGCTGGTGGTGCTCACCGCCGACCGTCCGGCCCGGCTGCGCGGCACCGACGCCAACCAGACCACCGACCAGGTGGGTATCTTCGGCCCGCTGGTGGCCACCGCCGACCTCGACGCGGAGGTGCTCGACGGGTCCGGGCTGCCCGCCCTGGTGGCGGACGGGCCGACGCACTGGAACGTCCAGCTCGACGAGCCGCTGGTCCCCGAGGACCGGTGGCTGCCGACGCCCGGCGGCGCGGCCGCCGCGCCGGGGCCCCGCGAGTGGGTGGAGCTGAGTGGCGAGGTGACGCTCGAGGTCGGAGACAAGCGCACCGTGGTGGTGGCCGGCGACGGCGCCGGGCCCGCGGCGCGGGTGCTGGCCGAGCGCGCCGGGTGGCCGCTGCTGGCCGAGCCGACCAGCGGGGCGCGCACCGGCACCCATGCGGTCCGCAGCTATCGGCTGCTGCTGGACACCGAGCTCGGTGCGCAGGTCGAGCGGGTCGTGGTCGTCGGACGCCCGACGCTGTCGCGGCCCGTCAGCCGGCTGCTGTCGCGTCCGGACGTGGAGGTGCTGGCGGTGCGCCACCCGGGTGCGTGGGCGCGGCCGCCGTGGCCGGCGACGATGCTCGACGCCGTGCCAGGGCTCACCGGTGCTCCGCTCGGCGCGGCTGTCTCCGGCAGCGAGGGCGCGGTCGACGGCGGCTGGCTGGCCACCTGGCGCGAGGCCGACCGGGCGCTCTCGGCGCAGGTCGACGCGCTCGTCCAGAGCGGCCCGGACCTCACGCCGTACGCCGTGGCGGGCGCGGTGAGCCGCGCGCTGCCGGCCGGCGGGCTGCTGTGGGTGGGCGCCTCGAACCCGATCCGTGACCTGGACCTGATGGCCGCCCGTCACCCCGTCGGGCAGCACCGCAAGGTGGTCGCGAACCGCGGCCTGGCCGGCATCGACGGCGTGCTCTCCAGCGCGATCGGGGCCGCGCTCGGGCGCCCGCGCGGCACCCGCAACCTCGCGCTGGTGGGCGACGTGACCTTCCTGCACGACTCCAACGGGCTGGTGCTGGGCCCGGCCGAGGCGCGCCCGGACCTCACCATCGTCGTGGTCAACGACGACGGCGGCTCGATCTTCGCGACCCTCGAGCAGGGCGCGCCGGCGCACGCCGACCCGTTCGAGAAGATCTTCGCCACCCCGCACGGCGTCGACCTCGCCTCGCTCTGCGCCGCGACCCGCACCCCGCACTGGCGCGTGGACTCCCTGCCCGAGCTCGAGCACGCCCTCGCCAGCCCCAACGGCGGCATCGAGGTGGTCGAGGCCGTCGTACGCCGCGACACCCGCCGCGACCTCGACCGCGCCCTCCGCGCCCTGCGCCCCTGACCCGCGGGTTGAATCGAGACTTTCTCCCGTCGAGTCGAGACTTCCGGCCACGCCACTCTCGACTCGACGGTCGGAGGTCTCGACTCAACCGTCACAACCCTCGACTCAACCGTCGGTGAGGGTGTCCTCGAGGGTGCGGGGCGGGTGGCCGGCCACGCGCTCGACGTCGGGGCTGACCTCGGCGAGCGCGCCGTCGCGGATGGCGGTGTAGGTGCTGACCCAGGCGTCGAGCTGCCAGTCGGGGGCGCCGTACTGCTCGCGCCGCCAGGCGTAGGCCGCCTCGGTGCTCTCGTCGACGAAGCGCAGCTCGCGGCCCAGCACGGCGCCGGCCCGCGCGGCGACCTCGGCGAGGGTGAGCGCCTCCGGCCCGGTCAGCGTGTACGTCGCGCCGCGGTGGGCGCCCGGGTCGCGGAGCACCGCGGCCGCGACGGCCGCGACGTCGGCGCGCGCCACCGCGGCGACCCGGCCCTCGCCGGCGGGACCGCGGATCACCCCGTCGGCGTCGGCGAAGTGCGGCAGCACGTCGAGGTAGAAGCTGTCGCGCAGGAACGTGAACTCCAGGCCCGACCCGCGGATCGCCTGCTCGGTGTCGAAGTGGTCGCGGCCGAGGGTGAAGCCGGCATCCGGCGCGGCCCCCGCGAAGGAGGTGTAGACGATGTGGCGCACGCCGGCCTCGACCGCGGCGCGCACGAACGTGCGGTGCTCCGTGCGCCGGTCGGCGGACTCCGACGCCGAGACCATCAGCAGCGTCTCGACCCCGTGCAGCGCCGCGATCCCGGCGTCGAGGTCGCCGTACTCGCACACGCGGATGTCGGTGTCGAGGTCGGGAGCGCGGTCGGGGTCGCGCGCCAGCAGGCGCAGGTCGATGCGGAAGTCATCGGAGAGTCGGCGTACGACCAGCCCGCCCAAGGCGCCGGTGACGCCGGTGACGGCGAGGGTGCCGGCGCCGCTCGGGCCGGTCTCGGTCTCGGGGGTTCCGGGGGCGCTCATGGCGGCCAGCCTAGGCAGACGTGCGTGGCGCGGAGCCCCGACGAAGCCTCGGCCCGGGCGCGGACAGCGGCCGCTCGCGGGGCGCCGGGGCCACTAGCGTGGGCCCATGAGGATCACGAAGTTCGGACATGCCTGCGTCCGCGTCGAGCACGGCGGCACCACCGTCGTCCTCGATCCCGGCATCTTCGCCACCCCGGAGGCGCTCGACGGCGCCGAGGCGGTGCTGATCACCCACGAGCACGCCGACCACTACTCCCCGGAGCTGCTGCGCGGCACCGACGCGGCGATCTGGACGATCGCCGACGTCGCGGCGAAGATCCGCGAGGACGCTCCCGACGTCGCCGAACGGGTCACCGTCGTCGCCCCGGGCCAGCGGCTCGACCTCGGCGGCCTCGGGGTTCGTGTGGTGGGGGAGAGGCACGCCGTGATCCACCCCGAGATGCCGCGCATCCACAACAGCGGCTACGTGCTCACCGGTGGGGACACCTCGGTCTACCACCCCGGCGACTCCCTCGTCGCCCCGCGCCAGGACGTCGACGTGCTGCTGGTGCCGTCCTCGGCGCCGTGGCTGAAGAGCTCGGAGGCGATCGAGTTCGCCCGTGAGGTCGGCGCCCCGCGCAACCTGGCGATCCACGACCGGGTCTACTCCGACTTCGGCCTCGGCATCCTCGCGCAGCACATGGGTGCCCTCCTGGGCACCGGCCAGGAGTTCCTGCGGCGCGCGGACGGCGAGGACCTGGACTGACGCCTCAGGTCCGGCGGCGTCGTACGACGGACGCCGCGGCGACCGCACCCAGCCCCAGCAGGCTCGCGCCGAGCCCGGCGCCCACCCACGTCCACGCGGCGCGGGTGTCGGGGGTGGTGCGGTCGTCGTGAGGCAGGACTGACGGTGCGACCGCAGTCCCGACGGGGTCGCCGGCGGGGACTCGCACCGATCCTGCCGGCCAGGCCGTGCACGGGTTGACCTCGCCCTCGGCGGGCGCGAACACCCAGCGCTGCGGGCTCGAGTACCCCGCGGGGATCGCGCCGCTGTCGTCGATCCAGGCCGACCAGCCCACCAGATCGACGTCGAGCCACCACCGCTCGGGCACGTGGGTGTCCGCCGGCGCCCGGTTCACCGCGTCGACCGAGACCAGGATCCGGCTGCCGTCCTGGTCGCTGGCACCGTCGACGATGCGGCCGGTGACCAGCACGTCGGCGTCCCGGATCAGCGGCTCGGGCATCGCGCAGGACAGTGCGGCGGCGCCGGGCGCGGTGAGCGCCGGCACGACCAGGGCGGCCGCGGCGAGGGCGGGTGCGACCAGGACTCGGCTCATGGGGCTACGACGCCCCCACGCGCCGAGCGGTTCCGGGCCAGGTTCTGCGCAGCCCTCAGGGGACCAACGAGTCGCGCACCGGCACGAACTTGGCCTGCGACTCGGCCAGCTCGGACTCCGGGTCGGAGTCCGCGACGATGCCGCAGCCGGCGAAGAGCCGGATGGTGGCGCCCTCGTGGGAGGCCGAGCGCAGCGCGATGCCCCACTCGCCGTCGCCGCTGGCGTCCATCCAGCCCACCGGTCCGGCGTACCGTCCGCGGTCCATGCCCTCGATCTGCGAGATGAGCTCGGTCGCGGCAGGGGTCGGGGTGCCGCCGACGGCGGCGGAGGGGTGCAGCGCCTCGGCCAGCTGGAGCGAGGAGACGGTGGCCGCGTCGTGCACGACCCCGTTCACGTCGGTGGCGAGGTGCATGACGTTGGGCAGGTGCAGCACGAACGGCGCCTCGGGCACGTTCATCGAGGAGCAGTGCGGCTCCAGGGCGTCGGCGACCGAGCGCACGGCGTACTCGTGCTCCTCCAGGTCCTTGGAGGACCGGGCCAGCGTGGCGGCCAGGGCGAGGTCGCGCTCGTCGTCGCCGGTACGCCGGATGGTGCCGGCCAGCACACGGGAGGTGACCAGGCCGCGCTCGCGGCGCACGAGCATCTCCGGGGTCGCGCCGAACATGCCGTCGACGTGGAAGGTCCAGCACATCGGGTAGCCGGCGGCGAGGCGGCGCAGCGGCCAGCGCACGTCGACCGGCTCGGTGGCGGTGGCGATCAGGTCGCGGGCCAGGACGACCTTCTCCAGGTCGCCGGCGCTGATCCGGGCGACCGCGTCGGCGACCGCGGACATCCACTGCTCGCCGTTGAGCGCGCCGTCGGCGTAGGTCACCCCGGCGGGGGGCGCGGGCAGGTCGGTGGGGGTGAGGGCGGGCTCCTCGAGGGGCTCGCCGCGACCGACGGTGGTGATCCAGGCCCGGTCGCCACGCCGCCCGACCAGCACCGAGGGGACCACGAGCACCGAGTCGCCGGGCTCGTCGGCGAACGCGAACGCGCCGAACGACACCAGCCCGGTGCCCGGCTCGCGCACCTCGTCGCGGATGTCCGCGCGGGCGGTCGTCTCGGTCCACCACTTGGCGGCATCGGCGAAGCGGGTGCTGCCGCTCGTGCGCAGCTCCGCGGCCACGCCCCAGCCCACCAGCCCGTCGCCGCGGCGCAGCCAGGTCAGCGGGCGCTCGGCCGGAAGCAGGTCCAGCAGCGCGTCGGCGGTGGGTAGGTCCAGCGGCCGGGTCCGGGCCACGAGGGTGCCCGCCTGTGCCTGGTCCCCGGCGGTCGCGCTCGTCGTCACCCGCACGAGACTACGCGCGAGAGCCACGTCACCCGGCCGCCGGTCGACCGGGGGTCGCACAGGTGTCGTTCAGCCTGGGCCGTTACCGTCGCGTGCGTGACTTCCACGCCTCCTGCTCTGCGCGTCCGCGGCCTCGTCCTCGGTGCGGTCCTCCTCGGGCTCCTGGTGGTGCTCGCGGTGGTGCTGCCCAAGCTCACCGCCGAGGACTCCATCGAGCTGCCCGAGACCCTGCCCGGTGGCTTCACCGCCGTCGACCTTCCCCGCGACGGCGACGACGAGGAGGCTGCCGGCCCGGGTACCGACCCCGAGCTCCAGGGCAAGCTCTTCGGCGCGTCCGCCGAGCAGCTCGAGGCGCTCTTCGGCGCCCCGGCCGCGGTGCGGATGTACGCCGACGAGAGCGGCGCCCAGCAGCTGCGCATCGTCGCGGTCGACGAGGCCCCGGGCCCGTTCCTGCCCGACGGTCCGCCGTACGACCCGGCGCTGGTCGGCGCCGAGCGCCTCTCCAGCGAGCTGGTCGAGGTCGACGGTGCGGTGTGCAACGTGCTGTGGGCCCAGGCCGTGCCCGAGGGCCAGGAGATCCCCGAGGGTGACCCCGTCTTCGTGCGCTGCCAGCTGAGCGACACCGACGCCACCTGGCAGGTCGAGGCCGAGGGCGTCCCCGCCGAGCGGGCCGTCTCCGTCCTGCAGGACCTCGCCGGCTGATCGCCGGGTCCGGCGTCGCCGGACCACCCGAACGCCGCAGCGGCCCGGGCTCCTCCATCGAGGACCCGGGCCGCTGTGCGTGTCGGCGCAGGGTCGGCGCATCGTCACCCGGACCCCGATCCGCACCTGCTCGGGCTGGTCCGGGGGTGACCGCCTAGGCTTCGCGGGTGGCCCGCGCAGAACTCGACAAGCAGCCGATCGACGTCCGGCGGATGTTCGACACCGTGGCGAAGCGGTACGACCTCACCAACGACGTGCTCTCGCTCGGGCAGGACCGGCGCTGGCGCAAGGACGTGATCGACGCCGTCGACCCCCGCCCCGGGGAGCTCGTGCTCGACCTGGCCGCCGGTACCGGCACCTCCAGCCAGCCGTTCGCCGACCACGGCGCGACGGTGGTGCCGTGCGACTTCTCCCTCGGCATGCTGCAGGTCGGCAAGCAGGCGCGTCCCGCGCTGCCCTTCACCGCCGGTGACGCCACCAAGCTGCCGTTCGCCGACGACACCTTCGACGCGGTGACGATCTCCTTCGGGCTGCGCAACGTGGTCGACCCGCTCGCCGGCCTCGCCGAGATGCACCGCGTCACCAAGCCCGGTGGACGCCTCGTGGTCTGCGAGTTCAGCCACCCGACCTGGGCGCCGTTCCGCCTGGTCTACCTGGAGTACCTGATGAAGGCGCTCCCCACGATCTCGCGCGCCATCTCCTCGGCCCCCGACGCCTACGTCTACCTCGCCGAGTCGATCCGCGCCTGGCCCGACCAGCGCGGCCTCGCCGACCTGGTCGCCCAGGCCGGCTGGCAGGCGCCGCAGTGGCGCAACCTCTCCGGCGGCATCGTCGCCCTCCACCGCGCCACCGCCTGACCCCTCGCCGACTCGGGCAACCACAAGCCCCGACTCGGGCAACCATCAGCCCCGACTCGGGGGAGGGTGAGGGCGACGCGGAGCAGGAAAGTCACCCCCCGGCGTGCGTCGCGTTCCGCGCGGTGGCAGTATGTGGGCAACGCCACTTCGTGATTCGTTTCACAAGGTCACAAGTAGTGCGGACCCGGTCGCCACGCGCAAGGAGGAACCGTCGGTATGGAGCTCTACACGCCGGTCCTGGTCCTGGTCGCGATCGCGACCCTCTTCGCCGTGGGATCGGTCGCCGCCGGCGCCGTGATCGGCCCGGCCCGCTACAACCGCGCGCGGCTGGACTCCTACGAGTGCGGCATCCAGCCGACGCCGCAACCGGTCGGTGGCGGGCGCATCCCGGTGAAGTACTACATCACCGCGATGCTCTTCATCGTCTTCGACATCGAGATCGTCTTCCTCTACCCGTGGGCCGTCCACTTCGACGCGCTGGGCCTGTTCGGCCTGGTCGAGATGGTCCTGTTCCTCGCCACCGTCTTCGTCGCCTACGCCTACGTGTGGCGCCGCGGCGGACTGGAGTGGGACTGAGGGCGGCCGGAGGCGCCGGGCAGCGACCCGGCACCACGGCTGAGGCGGACAGACGCAGGAACAGGAGCGGGGACATGGGTATCGAGGAGAAGCTGCCGAGCGGGGTGCTGCTCACCACCGTCGAGGGGCTCTCGGGCTACATGCGCAAGGCGTCGTTCTGGCCGGCGACCTTCGGTCTGGCCTGCTGCGCCATCGAGATGATGACCTCCGGCGGGCCCAAGTACGACCTGGCCCGCTTCGGCATGGAGGTCTTCCGCGCCAGCCCGCGCCAGGCCGACCTGATGATCGTCGCCGGCCGGGTCAGCCAGAAGATGGCGCCGGTCCTGCGCCAGATCTACGACCAGATGCCCAACCCCAAGTGGGTGCTGGCCATGGGCGTGTGCGCCTCCAGCGGCGGCATGTTCAACAACTACGCGATCGTCCAGGGCGTCGACCACGTCGTCCCCGTCGACATGTACCTCCCCGGCTGCCCGCCGCGCCCGGAGATGCTGATCGACGCGATCCTCAAGCTCCACGACCAGGTGCAGCACGCCAAGCTCGGCGCCCACCGCGCCGCCGAGATCGAGACCCTCGAGACCGCCGCGCTGCGGGCGCTGCCGACCTCCGAGATGAAGGGGCAGCTGCGGTGAGTGATCCCGAGAGCACGCCGGAGAAGACCGCCGGCCCCGGGCAGCCGGCCGTCGAGCAGTCGCCCGAGAACGTCCCGGCGCCCCCCGGCGAGGTGCACCAGGTCGGGGAGCGGCACGGCATGTTCGGCGTCAGCGGCACCCCGGACACCAGCGGGTACGGCGGCCTGCGCCAGGCCGTCACGCTGCCCGCCCCGGCCCGGCGCCCGTACGGCGGCTGGTACGACGAGGTCGCCGACGTCCTCGCCGAGCGGCTGCGCGCCGGTGGCATCGAGCACGCCGTGGAGTCCGTGGTCCTGCACCGCGGCGAGATCACCTTCCACGTGCGCCGCGAGGACCTGCTGGCAGTGGTCAAGGTGCTGCGCGACGACCCCGCGCTGCGCTTCGAGCTGCTCTCCGGCGTCAGCGGCGTGCACTACCCCGGCGACACCGCGCGCGAGCTGCACGCGGTCTACCACCTGCTCTCGATGACCCACAACCGCCGGATCCGGCTCGAGGTCGGCGTCCCCGACGCCGACCCGCACCTGCCGTCGGTCGTCGCGGTCTATCCCACGGCCGACTGGCACGAGCGGGAGACCTACGACATGTTCGGCCTGATCTTCGACGGTCACCCCGGCCTGGCGCGGATCCTGATGCCCGACGACTGGCCCGGCCACCCGCAGCGCAAGGACTACCCGCTCGGCGGCATCCCCGTGGAGTACAAGGGCGGCTCGGTGCCGCCTCCCGACCAGCGCAGGAGCTACACGTAATGGCTCATGACATCTACGCCGGGACGTCCGAGACGACCGAGGGGCGGGTCTTCACCGTCTCCGGGCAGGACTGGGACGAGATCGCGGCCGGCCTCGCGGAGGACCCCGACAGCGAGCGCGCCGAGCGCGTCGTGGTCAACATGGGCCCCCAGCACCCCTCCACCCACGGCGTGCTGCGCCTGATCCTCGAGCTCGAGGGCGAGACGGTCACCGAGGCCCGCTGCGGCATCGGCTACCTGCACACCGGCATCGAGAAGAACATGGAGTACCGCTCCTGGGTGCAGGGCGTCACCTTCTGCACCCGGATGGACTACCTGGCGCCGCTGTTCAACGAGGCGACCTACGTGCTGGGCGTCGAGCGGCTGCTCGACATCGAGGACGAGATCCCCGAGAAGGCCCAGGTCATGCGGGTGCTCCTGATGGAGCTCAACCGGATCTCCTCCCACCTCGTCGCGATCGCGACGGGCGGCATGGAGATCGGCGCGCTGACCGTGATGACGATGGGCTTCCGCGAGCGCGAGCTGGTGCTGGACCTGTTCGAGCTCATCACCGGCCTGCGGATGAACCACGCGTTCATCCGCCCCGGCGGCGTCGCCCAGGACCTCCCGGTCGGGGCGCTGGAGGAGATCCGCTCCTTCATCGCGCTGATGAAGAAGCGGCTGCCCGAGTACGCCGCGCTGTGCAACGCCAACCCGATCTTCAAGGCCCGGCTCGAGGGAGTCGGCCACCTCGACCTCGAGGGCTGCCTGGCGCTCGGCATGACCGGACCGGT
Organism: Nocardioides ochotonae; assembly: GCF_011420305.2. Classification (NCBI taxonomy): domain Bacteria; kingdom Bacillati; phylum Actinomycetota; class Actinomycetes; order Propionibacteriales; family Nocardioidaceae; genus Nocardioides; species Nocardioides ochotonae. The sequence continues at coordinate 456,854 of NZ_CP061769.1, forward strand.
CCTGCGCAGCACCGGCTACCCCTGGGACCTGCGCAAGAGCGAGCCGGTCTGCGGCTATGAGGACTACGAGTTCGACGTGCAGACCTGGGACACCGCCGACGCCTACGGCCGCTTCCGGATCCGGCTCAACGAGATGTGGGAGTCGCTGCGCATCGTCGGGCAGGCCGCCGACCGGCTGGCCGGGCTCGAGGGCGCGCCGGTGATGATCGCGGACAAGAAGATCGCCTGGCCCAGCCAGCTCGCGATCGGCTCCGACGGCATGGGCAACTCCCTCGACCACATCCGCCACATCATGGGCGAGTCGATGGAGGCCCTCATCCACCACTTCAAGCTGGTCACCGAGGGCTTCCGGGTCCCGGCCGGGCAGGCCTACGTCCCGCTCGAGGGGCCTCGCGGCGAGCTCGGCGCCCACATCGTCTCCGACGGCGGCACCCGGCCGGCCCGGGTCCACTTCCGCGACCCGTCCTTCACCAACCTGCAGGCCACGAGCGTGATGAGCGAGGGCGGCATGGTCGCCGACATCATCGTCGCCATCGCCTCCATCGACCCCGTCATGGGAGGAGTCGACCGGTGAGCGCCACCCACGAGATCGACGACGCGACGTACGCCGAGCTGGAGCAGATCGCCGCGCGCTACCCCGAGGCGCGGTCCGGGCTGCTGCCGATGCTCCACCTGGTGCAGTCGGTGGCCGGGCGGATCACCCCGGAGGGCATCGAGGCCTGCGCCGACGTGCTCGGCATCTCCGCGGCCGAGGTGAGCGGCGTCGCGACGTTCTACACGATGTACAAGCGCAAGCCGGTGGGCGACTACCTCGTCGGTGTCTGCACCAACACCCTGTGCGCGGTGATGGGCGGCGACCTGATCTTCGAGCGGCTCAAGGAGCACCTCGACGTCGGCAACGACGAGACCACCGCCGACGGCGCGATCACCCTCGAGCACATCGAGTGCAACGCGGCCTGCGACTACGCCCCGGTGATGATGGTCAACTGGGAGTTCATGGACAACCAGACCCCCGAGTCGGCGGTCCAGGTGGTCGAGGAGCTGCGCAGCGGCGCCGAGGTCCGCTCCACCCGTGGCCCTCGGATCTGCACCTGGCGCGAGGCCGAGCGGGTGCTGGCCGGGTTCCCCGACGACCGCGCCGACGAGGGCCCCGCGGCCGGACCGGCGTCGCTGGCCGGCCTCGGCATCGCCCGCGAGCGCGGCTGGCGCGCGCCGGAGACCGGGTCCCCGGAGCTCGACGGGCACGACGTACCCGAGGAGCCGGCGCAGAAGGCGGCCGCGGCCTCCGAGGCCGACACCTCCCGTGCGGAGTCCGAGACGATCGAGGAGGAGGTCCGCGATGCCTGACGTGCTCACCCCGGTGCTCACCGACAACTGGGACCAGGAGCGGTCCTGGACCCTCGAGGCCTACGAGCGCCGCGGCGGCTACGGCGCCGTCGACCGGGCCTTCGAGATGGGCCCGGACGCGGTGATCGCCGCGGTCAAGGACTCCGGCCTGCGCGGCCGCGGCGGGGCGGGCTTCCCGACCGGCATGAAGTGGTCGTTCATCCCGCAGGACAACCCGCGCCCCAAGTACCTCGTGGTCAACGCCGACGAGTCCGAGCCGGGCACCTGCAAGGACATCCCGCTGATGATGGCCAGCCCGCACACGCTGGTCGAGGGCGTGATCATCAGCTCCTACGCGATCCGCGCCAACAAGGCGTTCATCTACATCCGCGGCGAGGTCCTGCATGTGATCCGCCGGGTGCAGCGCGCCGTGCAGGAGGCCTACCTCGCCGGCCACCTCGGCACCGACATCCACGGGTCGGGCTACGACCTCGACGTGGTCGTCCACGCCGGCGCCGGGGCCTACATCTGCGGCGAGGAGACCGCGCTGCTCGAGGGCCTGGAGGGCAAGCGCGGCCAACCGCGCCTGCGCCCGCCGTTCCCCGCGGTCGCCGGGCTCTACGCCAGCCCGACGGTGATCAACAACGTCGAGTCGATCTCCTCGGTGCCCAGCATCGTCGGCAACGGCCCGGGCTGGTTCTCCTCGATGGGCACCGAGAAGTCCGCCGGCTTCGGGATCTTCTCCCTCTCCGGGCACGTCGAGCGCCCCGGGCAGTACGAGGCGCCGCTCGGCATCACCCTGCGCCAGCTGCTCGACCTCGCCGGCGGCGTGCGCGCCGGACACGAGCTGAAGTTCTGGACACCCGGCGGCTCCAGCACCCCGCTGCTGACCGCCGAGCACCTCGACGTACCCCTCGACTTCGAGGGGGTCGCCGGCGCGGGCTCGATGCTCGGCACCCGGGCGCTGCAGATCTTCGACGAGACGGTCTGCGTGGTGCGCGCGGTGCTGCGCTGGACGGAGTTCTACAAGCACGAGTCGTGCGGCAAGTGCACCCCGTGCCGCGAGGGCACCTGGTGGCTGGCACAGACGCTGGCCGCGCTCGAGCGCGGCGAGGGCTCCGAGGCCGACCTCGACCTGCTGCTGGACCAGTGCGACAACATCCTGGGCCGCGCGTTCTGCGCCCTCGGCGACGGCGCCACCAGCCCGATCACCAGCTCGGTGCAGCACTTCCGCGAGGAGTACCTCGCCCACCTCAGCCACGGGGGCTGCCCGTTCGACCCCGTGGCCTCCACCGTCTTCGCGACCGAGGGGGTCTCGTGACGACCACACCGGACAACGTCCAGGCCGACACCGACCTGGTCACGCTGACCATCGACGGGGTCGAGGTCAGCGTGCCGCGCGACACCCTGGTGATCCGGGCCGCGGAGCAGGTCGGGGTGCAGATCCCGCGCTTCTGCGACCACCCGCTCCTCGAGCCGGTCGGCGCCTGCCGCCAGTGCCTGGTCGACGTCCCGGACGCCGGCAACGGCCGCGGGTTCCCCAAGCCGCAGGCCTCCTGCACGCTGCCGGTCGCCGACGGCATGGTGGTCAGCACCCAGGCCACCAGCCCGGTCGCCGACAAGGCGCAGCAGGGGATCATGGAGTTCCTGCTGGTCAACCACCCGCTCGACTGCCCGGTCTGCGACAAGGGCGGCGAGTGCCCGCTGCAGAACCAGGCGATGAGCAACGGGCGCGGCGAGTCCCGCTTCGAGGGCGTCAAGCGCACCTACCCCAAGCCGATCAACCTCTCCGCCAACGTCCTGCTGGACCGCGAGCGCTGCGTGCTGTGCGCGCGCTGCACCCGCTTCTCCGAGCAGATCGCCGGCGACCCCTTCATCGCCCTGGTGGAGCGCGGCGCGCTCCAGCAGGTCGGGATCTATGAGAAGGAGCCGCTGCAGAGCTACTTCTCCGGCAACACCATCCAGATCTGCCCGGTCGGCGCGCTCACCTCGGCGGAGTACCGCTTCCGGGCCCGCGCCTTCGACCTGGTCTCCACCCCCTCGGTCGCCGAGCACGACGCCTGCGGCGCCGCGATCCGCGTCGACCACCGCCGCGGCCGGGTGATGCGCCGCCTGGCCGGCAACGACCCCGAGGTCAACGAGGAGTGGATCACCGACAAGGACCGGTTCGCGTTCACCTACGCGACCCGTCCGGACCGGATCTCCTACCCGATGGTCCGCGACCGGGTCGAGGACGGCGGCGACGGCGAGCTGCGCCCGGCGTCGTGGACCGAGGCGTTCGCGGTCGCCGCGCGCGGCCTCGCCGCCGCCGGTCCGGCCGCGGTGCTGCCCGGCGGGCGGGTCAGCGCGGAGGACGCCTTCGCCTACGCCACCTTCGCCCGGCTCGCGCTCGGCACGAACGACGTCGACTTCCGGGCCCGGCCGCTCTCGGCCGAGGAGGCCGACTTCCTCGCCGCCGAGGTCGTGCTCACCGCGCCCGGCAACGGCGGGGTCACCTACGCCGACCTGGAGCAGGCCCGCAGCGTGGTGCTCCTGGGCCTGGAGCCCGAGGAGGAGGCCGGCACGCTCTTCCTGCGGCTGCGCAAGGCCTCCCGAGGCGGCACCCGGGTGCTCGCCGTGGCGCCGTACCGCAGCCGCGGCCTGCGCAAGATGCGCGGTCGCGTGATCGTGGCCGGACCCGGCGACGAGGCCGCGGTCATCGAGTCCCTGGCCGAGCACGCCGAGCACGGCATCGACAGCGACACCGTGCTGCTGGTGGGGGAGCGGCTGGCGACCTCGCCGGGCGCGCTCACCGCGGCCGCCGCGCTGGCCCGTCGTACCGGCGCCCGGCTGGCCTGGGTGCCGCGCCGGGCCGGGGACCGCGGGGCCGTCGAGGCCGGCTGCCTGCCCCACCTGCTCCCCGGCGGCCGCCCGGTCGCCGACGCCGCCGCCCGTGTCGACGCCGCCGCCGCCTGGGGCGTGGACCACCTGCCCGAGACCCCCGGCCGCGACGCCGACGCGATCGTCGCCGCGCTGCTCACCGGTGAGCTCGGCGGCCTGGTCATCGGCGGCGTGGACCCCGACGACACCGCGGACCCCGCCGCCACCCGCGCGGCGATCGAGGCCGCGCGCTTCGTGGTCGCGCTGGAGCTGCGCGAGACCGACGTGACCCGGGCCGCCGACGTGGTGTTCCCGGTGGCGCCGGTGATCGACAAGGCCGGCACGTTCGTGACCTGGGAGGGACGCCCGCGCCCCTTCGAGGCGGTCTTCGCCAACCCGGCCTCGCTGCCCGACCTGCGCATCCTCGCCGGCATCGCCGACGAGCTCGCCGCCCTCGGCGTCGGCACCCCGCTGGGGTTCCGCACCGTGCAGGACGCCCGCGCCCGGATGGTCGAGATGGGCCCCTGGGACGGTGCCCGGCCGGTGCTGGACGCCGCGGCCCCGGGCACGGCGGGGGTCACCGCCACCGAGCGGCCCGCCGACGCCGGCCCGACCGAGGGCCTGCGGCTGGCGACCTGGAAGCAGATGATCGACAACGCCTCGCTGCTCGACGGTGAGGACCACCTGCGCGCCACCGCCCGGATCCCGGTCGCCCGCGTGCCGCGGGCGGTCTACGACCAGGTCGGCGACCTGATGACGGTCATCGGCGACCGCGGACGCGCCACGCTGCCGACGGTGATCAACCGTGAGCTGCCCGACGACGTGATCTGGGTGCCCGCCAACTCCTTCGGCCGCGGCGTCCTGGCCGGCCTCGCCTCACCCGGGTCCCGGGTCCGCGTCATCGGAGGGCACGCATGATGCTCGGCACCGACATCTCCAGCGAGATCCCCAGCGACATCGGGCTGGGCGCCTTCGGCGCCGACCCGTGGTGGGTCATCACGATCAAGGCCGTGCTGATCTTCGTGGTGCTGGTCCTGCTGACGCTGTTCAACATCTGGTGGGAGCGCCGGGTCGTGGCCCGGATGCAGCACCGCATCGGCCCCAACGTCAACGGTCCCTTCGGCCTGCTCCAGTCGCTCGCCGACGGCGCCAAGCTGATGTTCAAGGAGGACCTGATCCCGGCGGCCGCCGACAAGGTGGTCTTCCTGATCGCCCCGGTGATCGCCGCGGTCGCGGCGTTCGCGACCTTCTCCGTGGTGCCGTTCGGGCCCGAGGTCACGATCCCGTTCACCGACACCGTCACCCCGCTGCAGCTCACCGACATGCCGGTCGCGGTGCTCTTCGTGCTCGCGATGGCCTCGATCGGCATCTACGGCATCGTGCTCGGCGGCTGGTCCAGCGGCTCGACGTACTCGCTGCTCGGCGGGCTGCGCTCGAGCGCGCAGATGATCTCCTACGAGGTGGCGATGGGCCTCGCGCTGGTCGCGGTGTTCCTCTACGCCGGGTCGATGTCGACCTCGGAGATCGTCGCCGCCCAGGACGACCTGTGGTTCGGCCTGGTGCTGCTGCCGTCGTTCGTGATCTACATGATCTCGATGGTCGGTGAGACCAACCGGGCGCCGTTCGACCTCCCCGAGGCCGAGGGCGAGCTGGTCGGCGGCTTCCACACCGAGTACTCCTCGATCAAGTTCGCGCTGTTCTTCCTCGCCGAGTACATCAACATGGCCACGGTCTCGGCGCTGGCCACGACGCTGTTCCTCGGCGGCTGGCACGCGCCGTTCTGGATCGACGAGCTCTACGCCGGCTTCAACGAGGGCTGGTGGCCGGTGCTCTGGTTCTTCGGCAAGGTGCTGTTCTTCATCTTCCTGTTCATCTGGCTGCGCGGCTCGCTGCCGCGGCTGCGCTACGACCAGTTCATGGCGTTCGGCTGGAAGCGTCTGATCCCGGCCGCACTGCTGTGGACGGTCGCCGTCGCCACCGTCCGTGCGCTGGAGGACCGTATCGACCTGCGCTGGGCGGCGATCGGCGCCGGCGTGCTGCTGGTGCTGTCGCTGGCGCTCTTCTTCTTCGGCGAGGACGAGGAGGAGGAGGCCGGCCAGGCCCCCGCCGCCACGCCCCCGCGGGCCGGGGCCTTCCCGGTCCCGCCGATGCCGGCGGGCGGCGCCGTCCGCGGCGCGGCCAGCCCCCTGACCTTCGACCAGCGATCCACCGTCCCGGCCGGCGAACCCGGCGCGGCCGGACAAGGAGGCACAGCCTGATGGCCACGCTCAAGGAGCAGTTCTGGGACCCGGTCGCCGGGTTCGGAGTCACCTTCCGCACGATGTTCAAGAAGGTCGTCACCGAGCAGTACCCCTTCGAGAAGCAGCCCACGGCCCCGCGCTTCCACGGCCGGCACCAGCTCAACCGCTGGCCCGACGGCCTGGAGAAGTGCATCGGTTGCGAGCTGTGCGCGTGGGCCTGCCCGGCCGACGCGATCTACGTCGAGGGCGGCTCCAACACCGAGGCCGAGCGCTACAGCCCCGGCGAGCGCTACGGCCGCGTCTACCAGATCAACTACCTGCGCTGCATCCTGTGCGGGCTGTGCATCGAGGCATGCCCGACCCGCGCGCTGACGATGACCAACGAGTACGAGCTGGCCGACGACAACCGCGCGGACCTGATCTATGAGAAGTCCGACCTGCTGGCGCCGCTGCTGCCCGGCATGGAGCAGCCGCCGCACCCGATGCTGCTCGGCGACGACGAGGGCGACTACTACCGGGGCACGTTCGCCGCGCGCGTCTCCACCGCCGAGGCCGCACCCCGTGGGGAGGGCACCGCATGACCGCGTTCTGGATCCTCGCCCCGGTGATGGTGGCCGCGGCCACCGCGATCCTCTTCGTGCGCAAGGCGGTGCACGCGGCGCTCCTGCTGGCCGTGGTGATGATCAGCCTCGCGGTGCTCTACGCGGTGCTCGAGGCGCCGTTCCTCTTCGCGGTGCAGATCATCGTCTACACCGGCGCGATCATGATGCTGTTCCTCTTCGTGCTGATGCTGGTCGGCGTCGACGCCTCCGACTCGGTGGTGGAGACGATCCCCGGGCAGCGGGTCACCGCCGGCGTGTTCGGCGTCCTGTTCGGCGTGCTGCTCCTGATCGGGATCTCCCAGATCTCCCTGGGCACCGTCGTCGGTCTCGAGGCGGCCAACAGCGGTGGCAACATCCAGGGCATCGCCAACGTGCTGTTCTCCCGCTACGTCTTCGCCTTCGAGGTGACCAGCGCGCTGCTGATCACCGCGGCGATGGGCGCGATGGTCCTCGCGCACCGCGAGCGGCTCACCCCCAAGCAGACCCAGGCCGACCGGGCCGCGCAGCGGCTGCGTGAGTACGCCGAGACCGGCGCGCCCCTCGGGCCGCTGCCGGCGCCCGGCGTCTACGCCCGCCACAACGCGGTCGACACCCCCGCCCTGCTGCCGGACGGCTCGCCGCTGGCCTCGTCGGTCTCCCGGGTGCTCGTCGCCCGGGGCGTGGTGCGCTCGGCGCCGGACCTGGCCGACGACATCGAGGAGGTCCAGCGCTCGCTCGGCGTCCCCGCCGCCGGCCCGGGACCCGCGCCCGCCACGACCGAGGAGGAGCAGGCGTGAACGACCCGGTTCCGTTCATCGCGCTCTCCGCGATCCTCTTCACGATCGGTGCCGTCGGCGTGCTGGTGCGCCGCAACGCGATCGTCGTCTTCATGTGCGTCGAGCTGATGCTCAACGCGTGCAACCTGGCGCTGGTCACCTTCGCCAAGCAGCACGGCAACCTCGACGGCCAGATCGCCGCGTTCTTCGTGATGGTCGTCGCCGCCGCTGAGGTGGTGGTCGGGCTCGCGATCATCATGACCATCTTCCGGACCCGTCGCTCGGCCTCGGTCGACGACGCGAGCCTGCTGAAGTACTAGGAGCCCGCCTCGATGTATGCCCTCGCAGAGAGCGTCCCCTTGGTCGACCCGGCCGCGGCGGACGGCGTCCAGTCGCTGATCTGGCTGGTCGTCGCGCTGCCGCTGGCCGGCGCCGTCGTCCTGTTGCTCGGCGGCCGCGCCACCGACCGCTGGGGCCACTGGCTCGGCACCGCGACCATCACCGGCTCCTTCGTGATGAGCGTGGTGCTCTTCATCGACCTGCTGGGCCGTCCCGACGACGACCGGCAGGTGGTCCGCCACCTCTACGACTGGATCCAGGTCGGCGGCCTGGACGTCGGGATGGACCTCCTCTACGACCCGCTGTCGGCGCTGTTCCTGCTGCTGATCACCGGCGTCGGCGCGCTGATCCACGTGTACTCGATCGGCTACATGAGCCACGACCCGCGGCGCCGGCGCTTCTTCGCCTACCTCAACCTGTTCGTCGCGGCCATGCTCGTGCTGGTCCTGGCGGAGAACTACCTGGTGCTGTTCCTCGGCTGGGAGGGTGTGGGCCTCGCGTCGTACCTGCTGATCGGCTTCTGGCAGCACAAGCCCAGTGCGGCCGCGGCGGCGAAGAAGGCGTTCGTCATCAACCGCGTCGGCGACATCGGCATGGCCCTGGCGATCGCGCTGCTCTTCGTCACCTTCGGCACCACCAGCTTCAGCGGCGTGAGTGCCCTGGCCGGCGGCGCGTCGCAGTCGACGCTCACCGCGATCGGGCTGCTGCTCCTGCTCGCCGCGTGCGGCAAGTCCGCCCAGGTGCCGCTCCAGGCCTGGCTGCTGGACGCGATGGAGGGCCCGACCCCGGTCTCGGCCCTGATCCACGCCGCGACCATGGTCACCGCAGGCGTCTACCTGGTGGTCCGCTCCAACTTCGTCTTCGAGCGCGCTCCCGACGCCCAGACCGCGGTCGTCGTGGTCGCCGTGGTCACGCTCCTGTGGGGCGCGATCATCGGTTGCGCCAAGGACGACATCAAGAAGGTGCTGGCCGGCTCGACGATGAGCCAGATCGGCTACATGATGCTCGGCGCCGGGCTCGGCGTCGCGGGCTACGCCTTCGCGATCTTCCACCTGCTCGCCCACGGCTTCTTCAAGGCCAACATGTTCCTCGGCGCCGGCTCGGTCATGCACGGCATGAACGACGAGGTCGACATGCGCCGCTACGGCGCCCTGCGCCACGCGATGCCGATCACCTTCCTCACCTTCTCGATGGGCTACCTGGCGATCATCGGCTTCCCAGGCTTCTCCGGCTTCTGGTCCAAGGACAAGCTGATCGAGACCGCGCTCGCCGACAGCTGGCTGGTCGGGCTGCTCGCCCTCCTCGGCGCCGGCATCACCGCCTTCTACATGACCCGGCTGATGCTGCTCACCTTCTTCACCTCCAAGCGCTGGCGCGACGACGCGCACCCCCACGAGTCGCCCGCGGTGATGACCGTGCCGCTGATCGTGCTGGCCGCGCTCTCGGTCCTCGGTGGCGTGCTGCTGCTCGGAGACTGGATCGTCGACTGGCTCGCGCCGGTGGTGGGCACCGCCGAGCACCACGAGCCGCCGATCCCGGTGCTGGCGGTGACCGCGCTGGCGGTCGCCGTCGTCGCGGTCGGCGTCGCCCTCGCCTGGTTCCTCGTCGGTCGCCACGAGGTGCCGGTGACCCCGCCGCAGCGGGTCTCGCTCGCCACCCGGGCGGCCCGCGCCGACCTGTACGGCGACGTCGTCAACGACGCCCTCGTGGTCCGCCCCGGCGCCGCGCTGGCCCGTGGCCTCACCACGTCCGACCGCCGCGTCGTCGACGGCTTCTTCACCGGGATCGCGGCGGGGGTCGGTGGCCTCGGCCGCGGGCTCCGGCGGGCCCAGAACGGCTACGTCCGCTCCTATGCCCTGTCCGTGCTCGGCGGCGGCCTGCTGGTCGTCCTGGCCCTCCTGGCGGTGACGATCTGATGTCCGACCTTCCCTGGCTCACCGTCCTCTTCGCGGTCCCGCTGCTCGGCGCGCTCGTGGTGGCGTTCCTGCCGCGCTCCTCCGCGACCCTGCTCAAGCAGGTCGGCATCGGCGTCGCGCTGCTGAGCGCTGCCGTGGCCGTGGCGATCGCCGCCCAGTTCGACGCCGACGGCGGCATGCAGCTCACCGAGACCCACACCTGGATCGAGGCCTTCGGCGTCCACTACGCCCTCGGCATCGACGGGCTCGGCCTGCTGCTGGTGCTGCTCACCGTGGTGCTCGTCCCGGTGGTCCTCCTCGGCGCCTGGGACGACGGGGCGGAGAACCCCCGCGCCTTCGTCGCCTGGACGCTGGCCCTCGAGGGCCTCTCCCTGGCGGTCTTCACCGCCACCGACGTGTTCTTGTTCTACGTCGTCTTCGAGGCCACGCTCATCCCCGCCTACTTCCTGATCGGCGGTTTCGGCAAGGTCGGCCGCTCGGCGGCTGCGGTGAAGTTCCTGATGTTCCAGCTGGTCGGCGGCCTGGTGCTGCTCGCCGCGGTCATCGGCCTCTACGTCGTGTCGGCCGACGCCGGCACCCCGTCGTACCTCCTGAGCGACCTGATGGCGCTGGACATCGACACCACCGCCGGACGCTGGCTGTTCGCCGGGTTCTTCATCGCCTTCGCGATCAAGGCGCCGCTGTTCCCGGTGCACACCTGGCTGGCCGACACCACCGAGAAGGCGACCCCGGGCACCTCGATCCTGCTGGTCTGCGTGCTCGACAAGATCGGCACCTTCGGGATGCTGCGCTTCTGCCTCGGCATCTTCCCCGAGGCCTCGCAGTGGGCGACCCCGCTGGTCGTCGTGCTGGCGCTGATCTCGATCGTCTACGGCGCGCTGGTGGCCATCGGGCAGGACGACATCCTGCGCCTGATCGGCCTGACCTCGCTGAGCCACTTCGGCTTCATCACCCTGGGCATCTTCGCGATGAGCACCCTGGGCGGCAGCGGTGCGGTGCTCTACATGGTCAACCACGGCCTCGGCACCGCCGCGCTGTTCCTGGTGGCCGGCTACCTGATCCGGCGCCGCGGAACCACGCTGATCAGCGAGATGGGCGGCTACGAGCGCACCATGCCGGTGCTCGCCGGGCTCTTCCTCATCGCGGGTCTCGCGACCCTGAGCCTGCCCGGCCTGAGCCCGTTCGTCTCGGAGTTCCTGGTCATCGTGGCCGCGTTCGACTACCACTGGCTCGCCGGTGCGGTGGCCGTGACCGGCATCGTGCTCGCGGCGATCTACGTGCTGTGGGCCTACCAGCGGATCATGACCGGCCCGGGCCGCCCGGAGGTCGAGGCGACCGCAGGGGAGCCGATCGGGGAGCCGGGCACCCCCGTGGCCGTCGGCGCACCGGCCGGCGCTCCCGCGCCCGGCACCGCCCCGTCGGTCGCAACGCGCGCCCCGACGGACACCCTCACCACCCGCGACCTCAGCGTCCGCGAGGTCGTCGCCGCCGCACCGCTGGTCGTGGGCCTGGTGCTGTTCGGCTTCTGGCCGATGCCGATGCTCGACGTCAGCAACCCGACCGTCGAGTCCCTGCTCAGCCACGTCGGGGTCAGTGACGACCCGCCGGAGGTCGACGAGAGCACCGCCATTGTCGGCGAGACCGAGGAAGGCCACTGATGGAGTTCGTCAAGCCCACCATCGAGTACGCCGAGCTGGCGCCGCTGCTGATCGTCTTCGCCGTGGCCGTCGTCGGCGTCCTCGTGGAGGCGTTCGCGCCGCGCCCGCTGCGCCGCCCGATCCAGCTCACCCTGTCCGGTGTCGGACTGATCGCGGCGTTCGCCGCCACGGTGTGGGTCGCCACGCGGCTCGACGTGATCGCCGACGGCGCCGCGCGCGGCCTGGTCGCCGCCGGTGGCACGGTCGTGGTCGACGGCCCCAGCGTCTTCCTGTGGGGCCTGATCCTGGTGTTCGCGGCCGGAGGGCTGATGCTCTTCTCCGAGCGCCGCCTGGAGGGTGGGCTGTCCGCCTTCGCCGGCCAGGCCGCGGCGCTGCCCGGCACCGAGGCCGAGCGGCGCGCGTCCAACCAGGGCCTGGACCACACCGAGGTCTACCCGCTGATGATGTTCGCCATCGGCGGCATGATGCTCTTCCCCGCCTCCGGCGACCTGCTGACGATGTTCATCGCCCTCGAGGTGCTCTCGCTGCCGCTGTACCTGCTCTGCGGGCTGGCGCGCCGTCGCCGCCTGCTGAGCCAGGAGGCCGCGCTGAAGTACTTCCTGCTCGGCGCGTTCTCCTCGGCGTTCTTCCTCTACGGCGTGGCCCTGACCTACGGCTACGCCGGGTCGATGCAGCTGGAGCGGATCGCCGAGGCGGTCCGCAACGGCGGCGGCAGCTCCGCGCTGCTGCTCATCGGCATCGGGATGCTGGCCGTCGGCCTGCTGTTCAAGGTCGGCGCCGCGCCGTTCCACGCCTGGACCCCCGACGTCTACCAGGGTGCGCCCACCGCCGTCACCGCGTTCATGGCCGCGTGCACCAAGATCGCGGCCTTCGGCGCCCTGATGCGCCTCTTCCACGTCGCCTTCGGCGCCAACCGGTGGGACTGGCAGCCGATGCTGTGGGTGGTCGCGATCCTCACCATGCTGGTCGGCGCCGTGCTCGCCGTCGCCCAGCGCGACGTGAAGCGGATGCTCGCCTACTCCTCGATCGCGCACACCGGCTTCCTGCTCACCGGCGTGCTCGGGGTGCAGGCCACCTCCGACCTCGCGGTCGGCGAGGTCACCTCGCTCCAGGCGGTGCTGTTCTACCTGGCGACGTACGGCTTCGCGATGGTCGCGGCCTTCGGCATCGTCACGCTGGTGCGCGACGCCGGCGGCGAGGCGACGTCGTTCGAGCGGTGGGCAGGCCTCGGCCGGCGCTCGCCGCTGGTCGCCGGCTGCTTCGCGCTGCTGCTGCTCTCGATGGCCGGCATCCCGCTGACCGCCGGCTTCGTCGGCAAGTGGGCGGTGTTCACCGTGGCCATGTCGGCGGGTGCCTGGCCGGTCGTCGCGGTGGCCATCGCCGCCAGCGCGATCGCGATCTTCTTCTACGTCCGCCAGATCCGGCTGATGTTCTTCACCGAGCCGCAGGGCGAGGTCGCCAGCGTGGTGACCCCGTCGCTGGCGACCTCCGCGGTGATCGCCATCGGGGTGGTCGGGACGCTCGTCCTGGGTCTGGTGCCCGGCCCCGTGCTCGATCTCGCGGCCCATGCGGGACAATTCCTCAGGTGAGCTCCACACTGGCCCTGCCCGTCACCGATCCGGCCCTGGAAGCGCGCCTGCGCGAACGCCTCGCCGTCGTCGAGAAGGCCCTCTACGCACACGTCCAGAGCCGCTACCCCTACGTCACGGAGGCGGCCAGCCACCTCCTCGACGCGGGCGGCAAGCGGTTCCGCCCCTTCCTCGTGCTGCTCGCGGCCGAGACCGGCCCGCGGCCTGCGGACGACGCCGTGGTCACCGCGGCCTGCATCGTGGAGATCACCCACGTCGGGTCGCTCTACCACGACGACGTCATGGACGAGGCGGCCCTGCGCCGCGGGGCCGACTCGGCCAACGCGCGCTGGGACAACCTGGTCGCGATCCTGACCGGTGACTTCCTGTTCGCGAAGTCCTCCGAGCTCACCGCCACGCTCGGCTCCGAGGCGGTGCGCATCCAGGCCGAGACCTTCACCCGCCTGGTGGAGGGCCAGATCCTCGAGACCGTCGCGCCGGGGCCCGACGAGGACCCGCTCGAGCACTACCTCGAGGTGGTCGCCGGCAAGACCGGCTCGCTGATCGCCACCTCCGCGCGCTACGGCGCCCGCTTCGGCGGTGCCCCGCGCGAGGTCGAGGAGGCGCTCGCGGAGTACGGCGAGATCGTCGGCAGCGCCTTCCAGCTCTCCGACGACATCCTCGACGTCGCCTCGGAGACCGCGGAGTCGGGCAAGACGCCCGGCACCGACCTGCGCGAGGGCGTGCCGACGCTGCCGGTGCTGATGGCCAAGGCCTCCACCGACCCCGCCGACGCCCGCCTGCTCGAGCTCCTCGACGCCGACCTCAGCGACGACGCCCTGCACGCCGAGGCGCTGGAGCTGCTGCGCCGCCACCCGGCGATGGACCAGGCCCGTGCCTACGTCGTCGCGCGCGCCCAGGAGGCCAAGGCGCGCCTGGCAGCCGTCCCCGAGGGGCCGGTGCGCGACGCGCTCGAGGCGTTCGCCGACGCGGTCGCCATCCGCAGCACCTGACCCCGACCGACTGACCCGGCGGCCCGGTCTCGGGGCGTCGGGTCTCGGGGTGTCAGGCCGCGGTGCTCGCGTCGACGGCCAGCCGCAGCTGACGCTGGCGGTGGCGCAGCGCCTCGACGGTGAACACCGCCAGCGCGAGCCAGACGAGGGCGAAGCCGGCCCAGCGCGCGGGCGGCATCTGCTCGCCGAAGATCAGCACGCCGCAGGCGAACTGCAGCACCGGCGTGAGGTACTGCAGCAGCCCCAGGGTCACCATCGGGATCCGGGTGGCGGCGGCGCCGAAGCACAGCAGCGGCACGGCGGTCACCACCCCGGCGCTCATGAAGAGCAGCACGTGGCCGATCCCGTGCTGGCCGAGCTGCGCGGTGCCGCCCACGCCGAGCACGACCAGGTACGCCGTCGCCAGGGGCGCCAGGAGGGCCGTCTCCACGGTGAGGCTCTCGATCGCGCCGACACCGACGGTCTTCTTGATCAGTCCGTAGCTGCCGAACGAGAAGGCCAGCACCAGCGCGACGTACGGCGGGTGCCCGTAGTCCCAGGTCAGCACCGCCACCGCGGTCGCGGCGACCCCGATCGCGCCCCACTGAAGGGGGCGCAGCCGCTCCCCGAGGAGCATGACGCCCATCAGGACCGTCACGAGCGGGTTGATGAAGTAGCCCAGCGAGGCCTCGACCACCCGGCCGTTGTTGACGCCCCAGATGTAGGTCACCCAGTTGACGCTGATCACGACCGCCGCGAGCCCCAGCAGCAGCGTGCTGCGCCGGTCGGCCAGCACCGCGCGCACGGCGCCCACGCGCCGCAGCACGAGCACGATCACGCCCATCGTGACCGCCGACCACACCACCCGGTGGGCCAGGATCTCCACGGCGCCCGCGGGCTCGAGCAGCGGGAAGTACAGCGGGAACGCGCCCCACATGAGGTACGCCGCGGCACCGAACAGCAGACCCCGACGATGCTCCAGCACCCGAGCAGGATAGGCGGCGGCTACGTGTCGTCGTCAGGCGTCCCACGGGGGGCGTGGCGGACGACGGGGACAGCGCGGTGCCCGGACGCACCAGGGCCCCCGCCGATCGGCGGGGGCCCCGGTGGTCGTGCTGTTGCTCAGACGGTGCTCAGACGACGGTCCAGGTGTCGCCGCCGCCGATGAGGGCGGCGAGGCGGTCGCTGGGGTTGTCGTCGTGCCCGCCCTTGGCGGTGGTGATCTGGGCGCGGGCCTGGTCGTCGTACGTGGGGCGCTCGACCTGGCGGAAGATCCCGATGGGGGTCTGGTTGAGGTAGCCCATCTCGGTGAGCCGCGAGATCGCGAAGGCGATCGACGGGTCGGGGTTGTGGGCGTCGTGGACCAGGATCGCGTCGGTGCCGACCTCGGAGACCTCGGCGACGGTGACGCCGCCGGTGGCGGGGTCGCGGATCAGGCCCTTGTGGCCCAGGCCGTCCTCGAGGGTGGCGCCGAAGCGGATCGGCTCGCCGTGCACGAGCGGGATGATCGCGTCGTGCTTGGTGTCGTTGTTCTTGATCGCGTCGAACGCGCCGTCGTTGAAGATCGGGCAGTTCTGGTAGATCTCGACCAGCGAGGTGCCGCGGTGGGCGGCGGCCGCGGAGAGCACCGAGGTGAGGTGCTTGCGGTCGGAGTCGATGGTGCGGGCCACGAAGGAGGCCTCGGCGCCCAGGGCCAGGGACACCGGGTTGAAGGGGTGGTCGACGGAGCCCATGGGAGTGGACTTGGTGACCTTGCCGGCCTCGGAGGTGGGGGAGTACTGGCCCTTGGTGAGGCCGTAGATCCGGTTGTTGAACAGCAGGATCGTCATGTTGACGTTGCGGCGCAGGGCGTGGATCAGGTGGTTGCCGCCGATGGACAGGGCGTCGCCGTCACCGGTGACGACCCACACGGAGAGGTCCTCGCGCGCGGTGGCCAGGCCGGTGGCGATCGAGGGCGCGCGGCCGTGGATGGAGTGCATCCCGAACGTGTCGAGGTAGTAGGGGAACCGGCTGGAGCAGCCGATGCCGGAGACGAACACGATGTTCTCGCGGCGCAGCCCGAGGCCGGGAAGGAAGCCCTGGACGGCCTTGAGCACGGCGTAGTCGCCGCAGCCGGGGCACCAGCGCACCTCCTGGTCGGAGGTGTAGTCCTTGCCGGTCTGGGTGGCGTCGGTGCTGGGGACCAGCTCGGTGCCGGTGCGCAGCGCGGGCAGCCCGAGGTCGGTGCCGGGGTCGGTGGTCGTCACTTCTTCGCCTCCGCGATCTGAGCGGTGTGGGTGCTGACGGGGTTGGCGTCGGTGTCGTCGGTGTCGGTGTTCGACAGGTCGACCGGGACGCCCTCGGCCTTCGCCACGAGCTCGGCGATGGTCTCGGCGAGCTCGGCGGCCTTCAGCGGCAGGCCGCGGACCTGGTTGTAGCCGATCGCGTCGACGAGGTATTCCGCGCGCAGCAGCAGCGAGAGCTGGCCGAGGTTCATCTCGGGGACCAGCACCTTGTCGTAGCGCTTCAGGATCTCCCCGAGGTCCTTCGGGAACGGGTTGAGGTGGCGCAGGTGGACCTGGGCGACGTTGAAGCCGGCCTTGCGGACGCGACGGATGCCGGCGCCGATGGGGCCGTAGGTGGAGCCCCAGCCGATGACGAGGACCTTGGCGGCACCCGAGGGGTCGTCGACCACGAGCGGAGGCAGCGAGTCGGCGATCCGGTCGATCTTGGCCTGGCGCAGCCGGGTCATCTTGTCGTGGTTGTCGGTGTCATAGGAGATGTTGCCGTGGCCGTCGGCCTTCTCCAGGCCGCCGATGCGGTGCTCGATGCCGGCGGTGCCGGGGATGGCCCACGGGCGCGCGAGCGTCTCCTCGTCGCGCAGGTAGGGCCAGAACTCGTCGGGCTCGGCGTCGGGGCCGTTCTCCTTGGCGTTCTTGGCCGACACGTGGTTGGGGCCGGTGGCGAAGTTGGCCTCGATGCGGGGCAGGTCGGCGGTCTCGGGCACCCGCCAGGGCTCCGAGCCGTTGGCGAGCATGCCGTCGGAGAGCAGCATCACCGGGGTGCGGTAGGTGACCGCGATCCGGGCGGCCTCGATCGCGGCGTCGAAGCAGTCACCGGGTGACTGCGGCGCGACGATCGGGACCGGGGACTCACCGTTGCGCCCGAACATCGCCTGCAGCAGGTCCGACTGCTCGGTCTTGGTCGGCAGACCGGTCGAGGGGCCGCCGCGCTGGACGTTGACCACCACCAGCGGCAGTTCGGTCATCACCGCCAGCCCGATCGCCTCGGACTTCAGCGCCACACCGGGACCCGAGGTCGAGGTCACGCCGAGTGCGCCACCGAAGGACGCACCGATCGCAGCACCGATGCCGGCGATCTCGTCCTCGGCCTGGAAGGTGGTGATGCCGAACGACTTGTGCTTGCTCAGCTCGTGCAGGATGTCGGAGGCCGGGGTGATGGGGTAGGTGCCCAGGAACACCGGCAGGTCGGCCTGCACACCGGCCGCGACCAGGCCGTAGGCCAGCGCGAGGTTGCCGGTGATGTTGCGGTACGTGCCCGCGGCCACCGGGGCCGGCTTGACCTCGTAGGAGACCGCGAACGCCTCGGTGGTCTCACCGAAGTACCAGCCGGCCTTGAACGCGGTGATGTTCGCGTCCCGGATCGCGGGGACCTTGGCGAAACGACGGGTCAGGAACGCGATCGTGGAGTCGGTGGGGCGCCCGTACATCCAGGAGACCAGGCCGAGGGCGAACATGTTCTTCGCACGCGCGGCGTCCTTGCGCGAGAGCCCGAACTCCTTGACCGCCTCGATCGTCATCCCGGTCAGGTCGACCGGCTGCACGGCGTACTCCGCGAGCGTGTCGTCGTCCTCGTCGAGGGGGTTGACGCTGTAGCCGGCCTTGTCCAGGTTGCGCTTGGTGAAGTCGTGGGTGTCCACGATGATCGTCGCGCCCTTGGGCAGGTCGCCGAGGTTCGCGCGCAGCGCGGCCGGGTTCATCGCGACCAGCACGTCGGGGGCGTCGCCCGGGGTGAGGATGTCGTGGTCGGCGAAGTGCACCTGGAACGACGACACCCCCGGGATCGTGCCCTGAGGGGCCCGGATCTCGGCGGGGAAGTTCGGCAGGGTCGCCAGGTCGTTGCCGAACGACGCCGACTCCTGGGTGAATCGGTCACCCGTCAGCTGCATCCCGTCACCGGAGTCACCGGCAAAACGGATGATCACCCGGTCGAGCTGCTTGACCGGCTTGGTGGTCTCGCTGGACACCTCGCGCCCACTTCCCTTGCTGTCTTAAGTCGCCTGCTGGCCGCCGATGCCTCGGTCGACCAGACGTCCAGCCGATCGTACTAGGAGTAGGTCGTATCGAATATACGATCCCGCGCTCCGGTCGATGCGGTCCTCACCACGATAGTTCGCCGACGCGGCCGAGCCGATTCGTCTCACCTGTCCGGACGGGTGGTCGCCGTCTCGACCTTCCCCCTCCTCCGGCCTGCCTCTGGCGAGCTCCCGCGCTGCGCGCCGCTCGATCGGTCCAGACCGATCTCGACCTTTTCGGCGGGTTGATGTGCACCAAGACGACAAACATGAGTAATCTGGGCGAGTTAAGTAATGAGCCTCGGTGAGTGCCGCGGCGACGAAAGGGTGCAGATCATGAAGCGGAACCTGAAGACCTGGCTGGCCGGCGGCCTCGCCGGCGGCCTGGCGCTGTCGCTCGCGGCATGCGGCGGGGACGCCGACGGTGGCGACAGCGACACGCTGAGCATCGTCGGCTTCGCCGTCCCCGAGGCGGCCAACAAGGCGATCGGCGAGGAGTTCAACAAGACCGACGAGGGGGAGGGGATTCGGTTCAAGACCTCCTACGGCGCCTCCGGCGACCAGAGCCGTGCGGTCGAGAGTGGGCTGGACGCCGACTACGTCCACTTCTCCGTCGCCAGCGACGTCACCCGCCTGGTCGACGCCGGCCTGGTCGACGCCGACTGGGACGCGGGGGACAACAAGGGCGTCGTGTCGCGCTCGGTGGTCGTCTTCGGTGTTCGCGACGGCAACCCCGAGGACATCCAGGACTGGGACGACCTGATCAAGCCCGGCGTCGAGATCGTCACCCCGAACCCCGCCTCCTCCGGCGCGGCGCGCTGGAACGCGCTCGCCGCCTGGGGCCAGGTCGTCGCGAACGGCGGCACCGAGGCCGACGCGAAGACCTACGTCGACAAGTTCTTCGCCAACGTGGTCTCGCTGCCCGGCAGCGGACGCGATGCGACCACGAGCTTCCTCGGCGGAACCGGCGACGTGCTGATGGCCTACGAGAACGAGGCCATCCTCGCCGCGCAGAACGACGAGGGCTTCGAGTACATCATCCCGGAGACCACGCTGCTGATCGAGAACCCGGGCGCCGTGCTCAAGGACGCCGACCCGGTCGCCCAGGACTGGCTGGACTTCGTGCTCAGCGACGAGGGCCAGCGCCAGTTCGCGCTGACCGGCTTCCGCCCGATCCGCGACGACGTGGACTACGGCGGCACGGTGGAGGGCGCGAAGGACCCCAGCGACCCGTTCCCGGCCGTGCCCAACCTGCTGACGGTCGAGAAGGACTTCGGTGACTGGGACACGGTCTCCACGAAGTTCTTCGACGAGGAGGACGGCCTGATCACCAAGGCCATCGCGGCCTCCGGCAAGGCGGACTGACCAGTCTCTCGGCTGGCGTTCGTCATGGCCACGACCACTGTCGCGAGTGGTCGACCGGCGGGGAAGCGTCCCCGCCGGTCGTCCACGCCCACCAACCTGACCAAGGCCTCCGGCCTGGGCCTGGGTGTGGCGATGATCTGGTTCAGCCTGCTCGTCCTCATCCCTCTCTGCGCGGTGATCATCACCGCCGCCGAGGGTGGCTGGGCCAGCTTCTGGGCCACCATCACCAACGAGCAGACCGCCTCGGCGATCCGGCTGACCGTCCTCACCTCGGCCCTCGTCACCCTCGTCAACGTCGTGATGGGAACGCTCATCGCCTGGGTGCTGGTCCGTGACCGGTTCCCCGGCAAGGCGGCCCTCGAGGTCCTCATCGACATCCCGTTCGCGCTGCCCACGATCGTGGCCGGCCTCGTGCTGCTCTCGCTGTACGGCACCGACAGCCCGCTGGGCGTCGACGTCGCCAACCAGCGCTCCTCGGTGTTCCTGGCCTTCCTGTTCGTCACGTTGCCGTTCGTGGTGCGCATGGTGCAGCCGGTGCTCGAGGAGCTGGAGAAGGACGTCGAGGACGCCGCGGCGTCGCTCGGCGCCAGCAGGTTCACGACGTTTCGCCGTGTCATCCTGCCCAGCCTCGTCCCGGCGATCGCCGCGGGCGCCGCGCTCTCGTTCGCGCGCGGAGTGAGCGAGTACGGCTCGCTGGTGCTGCTGTCCGGCAACCTGCCGTTCAAGACCGAGGTGGTCTCGGTGCGCATCCTCGGCAGCGTCGAGAACGACAACCTGGCCGGCGCGGCCTCGGTGGCCACCGTGCTGCTGGTGATCTCGCTGGCCGTGATCGTCGCCCTCGACGTCATCCAGCGGAAGGTGGCGTCCCGTGGCTGAGACCAACGTGGCCGATCGCCCGGTCCGCGTCGCTCCGCCGCGGGCGCCGCGGCGACGCTGGCGCCCGAAGAGCCCCGCGACGTACCTGATGCGGCTGGTCGTGGTGACCTACCTGGTGCTGCTGGTCGCCTGGCCGGTCGTGCTGGTCGGCACCCACACCTTCGACGACGGGCTGACCTCGGTGCGCGAGATCCTCGAGGACCCCGACGTGACGACCGCGCTGCGGCTGACCGCGCTGGTCGCGGTCTGCTCGGTGGTGATCAACACCGTCTTCGGGGTGGGGATGTCGCTGCTCCTGGTGCGCTACCAGTTCCCCGGCAAGCGGATCCTGAGCGCGCTGATCGACCTGCCGCTGTCGGTGTCCCCGATCGTGGTCGGCGTCGCGCTCGTGCTGGTGTACGGCGGGCGCGACGGGTGGTTCGGTCCGGCCCTGGAGAGCGCGGGGTTCCAGGTCATCTTCGCCACCCCGGGCCTGGTGATGGCGACCGCCTTCGTGGCGCTGCCGCTGGTCATCCGCGAGGTCGTGCCGGTGCTCGAGGAGATCGGCACCGAGCAGGAGCAGGCCGCCCGCAGCCTCGGGGCGAGCTCGGCCCAGACCTTCTGGCGCATCACCCTGCCGGCGATCAAGTGGGCGGTCGTCTACGGCGTCGTCCTCAGCATGGCCCGCTCCCTGGGCGAGTTCGGCGCGGTGAAGGTCGTGTCCGGCAACGTCCTGGGCGAGACCCGGACCGCCACGCTCGTGGTCGAGGAGAAGTACCTCAACTTCGACCAGCAGGGCGCCTACGCGGTGGCCTTCCTGCTCGCGATGGTCTCCGTCGCCTGCATCGTCATCGTCGCGATCATCCGTCCCAAGGAGGAGAAGAGGTGAGCGGCCTGACCGGTCCCCGGTCCGGGCCCGCCTTCCTCCTCGTCCCGCGCCGCGCGGCGTACCCCGAAAGGTTCGTGAACCCATGAGCATCGAAGTCAAGGGAGTGAGCAAGCGGTTCGGTGACTTCGTCGCGCTCGACGACGTCAGCGTGTCGATCCCCAGCGGTCAGCTGACCGCTCTGCTCGGCCCCAGCGGTGGCGGCAAGTCCACCCTGCTGCGGATCATCGCCGGCCTCGAGTCGGCCGACACCGGCAGCATCCTCATCGAGGGCGTCGAGGCGACCAACCTGCCGGCGCAGAAGCGCAACGTCGGCTTCGTCTTCCAGCACTACGCGGCGTTCAAGCACATGAGCGTCGCCAAGAACGTCGCGTTCGGCCTGGAGATCCGCAAGCGGCCCAAGGCCGACGTGGCCCGCCGGGTCGAGGAGCTTCTCGACCTGGTGCACCTCTCGCAGTTCGCCCACCGGCTGCCCGCGCAGCTCTCCGGCGGCCAGCGCCAGCGCATGGCGCTGGCGCGGGCCCTGGCGGTCGAGCCGTCCGTGCTGCTGCTCGACGAGCCGTTCGGTGCGCTGGACGCGAAGGTCCGCAAGGAGCTGCGTGACTGGCTGCGGCGCCTGCACGACGAGGTGCACGTGACGACGGTCTTCGTGACCCACGACCAGGAGGAGGCTCTCGAGGTCTCCGACGAGATCGTGGTGATCAACGAGGGGCGGGTGGAGCAGATCGGCACCCCCGACCAGCTCTACGACGAGCCGGCCAACGACTTCGTGATGGGCTTCCTCGGCGAGGTGACGGTGCTGGACAACCTCCGGCTGCGCCCGCACGACATCGACGTCGCGCTGGTGCCCGGGGACCCGCTGTCCACGCCGGGCACGATCACCCGCCTGCTGCGGGTGGGCTTCGAGGTCCGCATCACCGTCACGACCGCCCAGGGCGACGTCACCGTGCTCATGACCCGCACCGGCGTACGTCAGCTCGGCCTGGCCGAGGGCCAGCAGGTCTGGCTGGCTCCTGCCGCCGGGGCCACCACGGCCCCGGTCCCGGTGGCGGGCTGACGCCCGCGACCCCCGAACGCCGCCCGCCTGAGGAGACTGCACCCCTTCTCAGGCGGGCGGTCCTGCGTCCGGGGCTGCGTCGGGTCGAGGGTCCGCACCGTTGGGGTCGGGCCGTCCGTACGCCCGAGTCGGGCCCATCGGTACGCTGCGGCTCGCCATTTGCCCCCGGGATGCCGCGGCGGATGCCTCTCATTGAGGGGCAGTGTCTGCCCGGGTCTGTGCTCCATTGGCGCCGCAGATCTCCAGCATGGACTACGCGACCGAATCGGCTGTGGGCCGCTTGAGCAACGCTCGCTCTGTGACGGACACGAGTGTCCGCCACCTTCCACATCGGCGCGACGTCGACGCGCCCATGCTGTCGGTAGAGCGGAATTGTGAGCTTAGGTGGCCGGAGCTCCCTACGGGCAAGGCGCAGATGCGGGAGAGTGAGCGGGTGGAAGCTGTCGCCGCCGCCGTTATCTCGGCCTTGCTTGCTCTCGTCGTGAGCGCTGTCGTGCAACTCGTGATTGTTCCCCGGGTGGATATCCGCCGCCGCCGTAACGAGCGTTGGGAGGCGACGCTGATCGAACTCGGGGAGAAGGTGCTCATCAAAGAGCGGGGCTCTCTGGACGCGATCGATCAGGCGGTCCAGAAACTCCTTCATGCGCGTGAGACATGGCAACTCACCCCCGCACAGAAGAACGAGGTCTACGAGTACGAGTACGAGTCCGGGACGCCGGAACTGGCGTGGCACCAGGGCATCAGCGACGCGCATCGACTCATCGACGCCGCCTTCGCGGCGCATGACCGCGAGATGGTTGCTCTGGGGTGGCTGTTCACGAAACTGGAAGCAGACGCCCCTCGGGGGGTGGGTCTAAAAGGAATGCGGCGCGCGTACTCGACGTTCTGCCGCACGGCCGTCGCCCTCCAGGACGCTCGAACGATCGACGGGTTCGGCGAATATACGCCTCTGAGCGAGGCCGGTTGGGATGGGATCTATCTCGAGGTGATCCCGATCTTCGACGCCCATCGGGCAGCGCGGGACGGGGTCGTTCGGGAGGTAAAGCGGCTCCTCATCTCTCAACAAGCAGGTAAGCGGATTCAAATGTCCGACCCCTATCAGGACGCGCGCCAAGAATGGGGTGACCGTTTCTAGGCGTGTATCCCTGGCAGGCTGCCGGTTCCTGACGGTGGTACTCGGTTGTGAGTGATCGGCGTTCTTGTGGCGGCGCTCGGCATGCCGGTCCTCCGCCTGGCGGATTGGCGCAGGTGCCGTCCTTTAGGCAGCGCGGTGGCAACGTTCTGGTGGAAGTCCCGTTTCGGTTGCGGGACGCGATGCGCGTTGGGTGAGCAGTTACGCGATCTTGCGATGACTGCGGACCCTGGGCTGCTGTCATCGTCGCTCGCCTCGCTGGTTGTCGGCGGGCCGTCGGGGCGAACCGGGCAGGCTCCGGTCGCGTTTCGCCTGCTGTGCGTTCGCGGACCTACGTACTGGCGAGCCGTCGGCACCACGACGGCGCTGGTCCCCGTGGCGGGCTAGTCCCGCCACCCCCTGAACGCCGCCCGCCTGAGAAGACTGCATCCCTCCTCAGGCGGGCGGTCCTGTCTCGGTCCCGTGCAACGCGGGGTTATCGACGCTTCGCACGTGTTTACGGCGTGCGAAGCGTCGACAGCGCAGGCGAGCTTGGCGTTGCGGCCAGTCGACGCTAGTCCCGCGGCCACTCTGGTGGGCTTTGCGGCCCGTCCCATAGCGGTCAGTGGTGGGAGTTCAGATCGCGTAAACCGGGTGGGTGCGATGCCATTCCTCGTCGGCAGGGACCAGGTGGGCCCAGAGCTGATTGAGTTCTCCGCTCACGACCTCTGCCTGCCAGACGAGCCACCCGAGGGCATCCGGCTTGTACCTACGCACGGTGTGCTTGCCACGGTTGTAGGAGTGAACGTGCATCTCGCCCTGCTCCCAGGTGGGCATCCCATGGGCCAACTGGTTGCGAAGAGCGATGACTCGAGTGAGCACCGGGACGACAAAGGGCCACCGGTCGGGGTCGTGGCGCCGGATGATGCTCTCGATCATGTCGATGCGCACGCTCGCCGGTAACCGGCTGTAGACCTCAGCAGCGAGCTCTGAGGCAAGGAAGATGTGCCGCGCCGCTCGGACCGCTAGGACGTCGTTCATCGTCAAGTCGAGGATCGTCGCACGCTCAAGCACCAGTGACCGGAATGCGTGCTCGTTCGATGGTGACACTGGCCCGCCCAGATGCTGGTGTAGGTGATCTACCAAGCGCAGAGACTCCACGTGGCGCACAGTACGCGTGCAATTGGCTGTCTCGTCGCGAGTCCGAGCACCCTGTGGTCGGTCCTCGGAGTTAACGGGAGCGGAGGGGTGCTCGCCGCCCGCCTGAGGAGACTGCACCCCTTCTCAGGCGGGCGGTCCTGTCCCTGCCCCCGCTGGTAACGCGGGGTTATCGACGCTTCACGCGCGTTGTACGGCGTGCGAAGCGTCGACAGTGCGTGCGAAGACGGGCGAGCGCCCCGGCGTACGGCTCAGCGGTAGTTGGTGAACTGCACCGCGAAGTCGAGGTCCTGGCCCTTGACCAGGGAGATGACGGCCTGGAGGTCGTCGCGCTTCTTGGAGCTGACCCGCAGCTCGTCGCCCTGGATCTGCGCCTTGACCCCCTTGGGGCCCTCGTCGCGGATGAGCTTGGAGATCTTCTTGGCGTCCTCGGAGGAGATGCCCTCCTTGAGCGTGATCGAGATCTTCGACAGCTGCCCCGACGGGCGGGGCTCGGAGGCGTCGAGGACCTTGAGGCTCACGTCGCGCTTGACCAGCTTGCCCTTGAAGACGTCGAGGACCGCGTTGGCGCGGTCGTCGGCGGAGGCGGAGATCTCGATGGCGTGCTCGCCGGCCCACTCGATGGTGGCACCGGTGCCCTTGAAGTCGAAGCGGGTGGCGATCTCGCGCGCGGTCTGGCCCAGCGCGTTGTCGACCTCCTGGCGGTCGATCTTGCTCACGATGTCGAACGACGAGTCGGCCATGACTGCTCCTCGGTTGGGGCCGGGACCGTCCCGACCGGGACGGACACCCCGGCATTTTTCATCTGCGGTTGTGCCTACGCTATTGTTTCGTCTCGTTGTCGTCCCGCCAAGCCGGGCCGGCAGCACCATGAGGCAGGTTGCCCGAGCGGCCAATGGGAGCGGACTGTAAATCCGTCGGCTTACGCCTTCGAAGGTTCGAATCCTTCACCTGCCACAGCAGCGCCCCCGGTCCACCAGGACCGGGGGCGCTTGTGGTTTTCCGGGTACGCAGCGCTCGCGGACGGCGTCGTTCGGATAGTCCGCCACACAGGGGTCGAGAAATCCGCGATCGACGACCCTGGTGTGTCGGACTACCGGTCTGCGCCCGCATGCGCTCGACAGGTCCGCGCCACGGCGACCGTGGCAAGCAGGGTCCTTGAAACGTCAGACCACCCTGCGGTTCACTGGCGCCTCCCGGGCGACCGACACGCCCCGCTCCCGTGAGGTGAGGATGTCCCTGTCCGGCGACGCGACCGCGCTGCTCGTGGTCGACATGCAGAACGGCTTCCTCGACCCCGCCGGGTCCATGGCCAGGATGGGCATGCCCCACGAGAGCCTCCAGCCGGCGATCGCGGGGTGTGAACGGCTCGTCGCCGGCGCCCGCGCGGCCGGGATCCCGGTCATCTTCACGCGCTACGTGTACCTGCCCGGCCACCTCGACGGCGGACTGCTGCCCACCGAGCTCCTCCCGCAGATGCGGGAGGTCGACGCGCTCGTCACCGGCACCTGGGATGCGGAGATCATCCCGGCCCTGACGCCGCGATCCGGCGAGGTGGTCATCGACAAGTCGCGTCCCAGCTCCTTCTACGGCACCCAGCTCGAGCCCGTGCTCACCAGCCAGGGCATCCGGCAGCTCGTGATCGCCGGCGTCACCACCAACATCTGCGTGGAGACCACCGCACGCGACGCGGGGCAGCGCGACTACCGGGTGCACGTGCCCGCCGACGCCTGCGCGGAGTACGACGTGGCGCGCCACGACCACGCGTTGACCACGATCGGCTTCACCTTCGGGTGGGTGACCTCCGTCGAGGACGTGCTGGCGCACTGGTCCTGAGGGACCCGGGGCCCGCGGCTGCCACCCCGGACGCCATGTGGAGCGCCCCCGGTCCACCAGGACCGGGGGCGCTCGGTACGTCCGCTGCAGGACTGTCGTCTCGGGCTCAGCCCAGCCACATGTCGCAGTGGTGCTCGGTCACGAACGCGTCTCCCGCGATCACCCGGGTGCGCCCGCCGGCGAGGAACGGCAGCCGCTGCTCGCGGTCGTGGCCAGTGGCCGATCATCACTCCGCTGAGCCGGAGCTGCGCCCGATTGAGCGACCCGACGATCTCGGACTGCCACAGGTCTCGCGGTCCAGGCGCCCCCTGTCGGTCTCAGGGCGCCGGTGCGACCTCGTCCCACAGGCCGCAGCCGTGCTGCGCGTCGATCGCGGCGTGGGTGACGACCCGTGCCGTGGGGGCGGTGAACTGCAGCATCCGCCCCTGGGGGCGGTAGCGCGGCCAGTGCGGTGCGTAGCGCGGGTCGGGGCTGCCATCGCGGGCGAACTCGCCCCAGTAGCTGATCATCTGGTCGGAGAGCGCGAGCTGGTCGGTGGACAGCGGCAGCGAGGTCCCGAGGTAGTCCCACAGGTAGCCCAGCTCGTTCACGTGCGTCGCGCCGAAGGGGTAGTCGGTGTCGAGGAGCCAGATCGAGGTGAACGGCGGCCCGTCCTGCTCGGCGAACTCGTAGGCGTAGGTCGTGGTGTCCGCGCCCAACCGGTCGCGCAGGGTCTGGTCCCGACACGCCCGCTGGTCGCTCTGGACGTCACCCCATGCGACGGTCGGGGAGAAGTAGTCCTCCACCTGGTACGCCGCGCGGACCCGGTCGGCCTGCTCGCCGTACGTCGTGGTGAGGAGCTCGTCGAACATCTCCGGGGTGATCGGGTTGCCGACGTAGTCGTAGGCGCCGAAGACGCTCTGCTGCGACTCATCGGAGTTGGCGCCCACGATGACCGGGAGGTCGGTGAGGCGGCGGGCCTTCATCAGCTCGACCGGGTCCCTCGGCAGCACCCGGGTCCCGGCCACCGGTCCGGACTGGCGCACGGTCGTCTGTGCGGCCAGGACCTCGGCGGGGGAGGCGGCGCGCAGGCAGGCGACCTGGGTGGCGGGGGCGGCGCAGCCGAGCTCGGCGGCGAACCGCTCGCCACTGGTCCGGGCGGCCTCGAGGGTCCGCGCCGGGTTGCCGCCGCCGCTGTGGAGCGCGGCGCGGTCGAAGAGGCCACGGGCGCCGGGCGAGGCCAGCTGCGCCACCGTGTTGCTGGCGCCGGCGGACTGCCCGGCGAGGGTGACGTTGTTCGGGTCGCCGCCGAAGGACCGGATGTTGCGCTCGACCCAGCGCAGCGCGGCCTGCTGGTCGAGCAGTCCGAAGTTGCCGGTCGAGCCGTCCCGGTTGTCGGCCTCCAGTGCCGGCGTGTCCAGCCACCCCATCGCGCCGATGCGGTAGTTGATGGTCACGTAGACGACGTCTCGGCGGGTCACGAACTTCGACGGATCGGTGTCGCGCCCGGCCCCGCCCACGTTGCCGCCGCCGTGGTTCCACACGAACACCGGCAGGTTCTTCGAGCGGCTGCCGCTGGGGCGGTAGACGTTGAGGTAGAGGCAGTCCTCGGTCAGGGTGGGCTTGTCGTAGCCGGGGTCCCAGCCGGTGCCCTGCACGCAGGATCCGCCGAACTCGGTGGCGTCGCGGACCCCGGACCAGGCCTGCGCGGGCCGGGGTGCCCGCCAGCGCAGGTCGCGCACCGGCGGCGCGGCGTACGGGATGCCCTTGAACGACGTCACCATCGCCGCCGCCTCGCCGCGCACCAATCCCTTGTCGGTGCGGACGACGGGGTGCTGACCGCGGAAGGCGTCGCGCGCCGAGGTCCGGGTCTTCTGCTCATCGGGAGCGCCGGTGGCGAGCGCGCTCACCGGCACTGTCACAGCCGTCGCGAGGGCCGCGCTGAGCACGGCGACCCGCAGGGTCTTCCATCGTTCTCTTCTCACCCTGGTCTCCTCCGAGAAAGGCGTTCCCGGTGAAGCACCGCGGAGCCCGGGAACCGACGAGTGGGTCCCGGCGCCTCCGCCGCCGAGGATGTGACGCGTATCACATTCGGGAGGCTAGGAGGTGACTTCAGGGCTGTCAAGGATTGCCGAACTGGCCGAAGAATCATCAACCAATGAACGTTTTGCATGGCCTCACCCGTGGAGGTGGCGGATAGTCGTCGACTCTTGACGGCCTGCGGCCGCGCTGCCACCGTCGGTGAACGGCTCCCGCCGCCCGGTTGCGGCGCTCGGCCGGTCCGGTCTCGGTGTTCCCCGGTCCCGGGGAAGGAAGCAAGGGAGCTGTCCTCATGACCCGTCCACCCATGGTGCGCTCACGCACCGGCCGCTCGAGGCGGCACTCCTGGGCAGCGGCGCTGGCGCTCGGCGCCGTCGTCGCGACCACCTTCTCCGTGCTCGCGCCGGGACCTGCCTCCGGTGAGCGCGACGAGGGCATGCGCGCCGCGGCCGCCGACCTCGTCGTCCGCACGCCGTACGGCGCGGTGCGGGGCAGGTCCGTCGGGGGCGCGCAGGCGTTCCTGGGGCTCCCGTTCGCCAAGCCGCCGGTCTACGGGCGGATGTGGAAGGCCCCGGTCGAGCCCGCCGCGTGGCGCGGGGTCCGCGACGCCACCGAGCAGGAGGCCGCCTGCCTGCAGTTCGAGCCCACCGGGGTCAAGAACGGCCAGCCGACCAGCCTGGACTGCCTCTACCTCGACGTCTACCGCCCCTCGCGCGTCCCGGCGGGCCGGCGGCTGCCGGTGATGGTGTTCTTCCACGGCGGGGCCGGGACCCAGGGGTCGGGTGTCCTCTACGGCGGCCAGACCATGGCCGAGCGCAACGACGTGATCGTGGTCAGCACGAACTACCGGCTCGGCGCGTCCGGCAACCTCGCGCTGCCGGGTCTCGACACCGAGAATCCGGCCACCGGCGGCAACTTCGCCCTGCTCGACCAGGTCCAGACGCTGCGCTGGGTGCGCAAGTCGATCGGCGCCTTCGGTGGCGACCGTCGCAACGTGACCATCTTCGGCCAGTCCGCCGGGTCGCGCGCGGTCTGCAACCTGTTGGCGACGCCGCTGACTCGCGGGATGTTCCACCGGGCCGTCATGCAGAGCTCACCCTGCCTGGGTGGCGGCACCACGGCGGAGGAGGCGCACCAGCGCAGCGAGGCGTACGCCGCGGCGCTGGGCTGCCCGGCCGGCCCGGACCAGCTGCGGTGCCTGCGCCACGCGTGGCCGGCCGCGATGGTCCGGCAGTTCGCCACCAGCCGGCCCTCGGCGTACGTCGGTGCAGCGGCGCTCCCGGAGGCTCCGGGGGACGCGATCGCCGCGGGCCGCTGGCACAAGGTGCCGGTGATGATGGGCAACACCCGCTGGGAGCAGAAGCTGCAGAACCAGCAGTACGCCGCCATCGGCGCCGAGGAGTACGAGGCGATGGTGATCGCGCAGTTCGGTGAGCAGGCCGGGCGGATGGTGCTCGAGGAGTACCCGGCCGAGGACTACGAGAAGCCGTTCTACGCGCTGGCGGCGATGCGCACCGACGCGGGCGCCGGCTGCACGATGGACGCCAACGCGCGTCTGTTCGCCGGCCAGCGGGTCCCGGTCTACCGCTATGAGTTCGACGACCCGACCAGCCCGACCCTGTTCGGGTTCCAGCCCGCCGGGACCGACATGTCCAGCGCGCACAGCGCCGAGCTGGCCTACCTGTTCGACTTCACCCTCGGCGACCGCCCGCTGACCGCGCGTGAGCGGCGCCTGGCGCGCTCGATGCAGGACTACTGGACGGCGTTCGCGCGCACCGGTCGCCCGCGCCCGCGAGGTGAGGTCTTCTGGCCGCGCTACACCGTGGCCGGCGACCGGGCGCTCAAGCTGGCGCCCCGGATCCGGGTGGTCACGGGGCTGCGGGAGGAGCACAACTGCGACTTCTTCGACGGCCTCCCCGACGCCTGAGCAGGGGTCGAAGTGGCAGGGGTCCGGCGCTCAGCCGGGCCCCTGTCCTGCCGTTGCCGGGGCCAGCTCGGCGAGCGGCACCCCGCGCGCCCAGCTGTCCAGGTGCTCGCGCAGCAGCGGCGGGATCGCGCGGGCCGATCCCTCGGGGGTGACGGTCACGATCGTGATGAGCGCGCGCGCCACCACGACGCCGTCGCTGGTGCGCACCATCTGGTGCACCATGTCGAAGCTGCCGCCGCCGACCCGGCCCAGCCGCAGCTCGACCCGGATCTCCTCGAAGAGCCCGACCGCGACGAGGTAGTCGCACTCGGTGTGGCAGGTGACGGTCCAGAAGCCGTGCTCGTCCTTGAGCCGGTCCTGGCGCAGGCCGTTGAGCAGGAACCACTCGCTTTGGACCCGCTCCATCCACGGGAACCAGGCCGCGAAGTAGAGGATCCCCGCCGGGTCGGTGTCGGCATAGCTGAGCCGGAAGGTCAGCGAGTGCAGGGCCGGCGTGCTGGTCGGACTGGTGGTCGGCGTGGTGATGGGGCGCTCCTGGTCGTACGGCGCGGACGGGCGCCGCGCGGCAGCCCCAACCTAGCAATTGCTCGGGGACCTGCTGCCGCGTCGCGGCACCCGCTGCCCGGCCTCAGCTGGGCACGCCAGGCAGGGACGCCGCGGCCTCGGGGTGACGCACGGGCTGCAGCGAGACCTGGCGGCGCAGGTCCAGCGGCGAGGGGCGGCGGTCCAGGCGCGCGTTGAGGATCCGGGCCGCGTCGGCGGCGCGGCCGTCGTTGACCAGGCAGAGCAGCAGCGTCTCCTCGACCACCTCGCGCTGCGCGGCGGAGCCGCCGACGCGGACCAGCGTGGGCAGCACGTCCTCGATGAGCTGGGCGGCCCGGCCCCACTGCGCCTCCGCGGCGGCGCCGAGGGCGTCGCAGACGGTGGCGACTGTGCCGCGCAGGATCGCGTCGGAGGAGCGCCGGCACTGGCGTGCGAGCGCGTCGAGCCGAGCGGTCTCGCCGGCGGCGGCCAGGCCGATGGCCGCGTGCAGGGCGACGAAGGGGGTCTGCGGACGGGTCAGCAGGGCGGCGTCGACAGCGGCCAGCACCGGCTCGACCGGTGGCGGCGCGGTCTCCCCGGAGAACACCGCGGGCGCGCCCGGCAGCGCGTCGGCCACCGCGCCGTCCCAGTCGGTGGTGGTCACCCGCCAGCGCCACAGCAAGGAGGCGGAGTCGATCAGCGCCCGGACGCCGCAGACGTCCGGCGGCGCGAGCTGGGAGTAGTAGCGGCGCCGGACCGCCTCGGTGTCGCCGATCGCGAGCTCGTGCAGGGCCGCGTGCCAGGAGAAGTGCGCCCGGTGGCTGGCGCCGCGGCCGCTCTCGGCCACCCAGTGGTCCAGCCACACCCGGCCGGGCTCGTGCTGGCCGGTCTCGTAGAGCACGTGGGTCTGCGCGTGCACGGCGTGCCCCGAGGACGGCTCGCACGACAGTGCCGACTCCGCGAGCAGCCCGGCCTCCTCGAAGCGCCCCTGGTCCTGGCGGGTGAAGGCGAGCAGGGAGATGTACCACCAGTGGTCGCCGTACGCCGGGGCGAGGCCCTCAACGAGGTCCCACGCCTCCTGCTGGACGTCGGTGACACCGGAGAACGCGATGGTCGGGACGGCTGCGGAGACCGCGAGCACGTCGCGGGGGTGCGCGGCGATGTGGTTCATCAGCGCCTCGGCGCCGGTGCGCCGCACGTCCTTGACGCGCAGCCCGACGACGTCAACGAGGCTGCGCTCGCGCTCGTCGCCGCGCTGGCGCACCGCCTTGCGGGCGGCCTCCAGCGACGCCTTCACGTCGGCGTCGGCGCCGGCCTCGTGGCCGAGCATCGCCAGCGCCGCGTGGCCCAGCGCGAACCCGGGGTCGAGCTCGGTGGCCCGGCGCAGCAGCGCCTCGGCGCCGTCCTGCAGGCGCATGACGCGCTCCAGCCCCGCGTTGTACGCCGCGGCGGCCTCGGTGGTGGTCGACAGCGGCAGGCCCAGCGGGTCGCGGGGGCGGGCGACCGGGTGGTGCCCGCCGACCAGGCGCCCGTCGGCGAGCCGGCGGGGGAGCGGGGCGACGGCGTCGAGCACGTCGCGGGCGATCGCGGCCGCCTGCACCCGGATCTCGGGCACCGCCGTGGTCTCCCACAGCTCGCCGCGACGCAGCGCGCCGAGCGTCCACAGCGGGGCGTCGGCCTCGCCGTCGGAGGCGAGCAGCCGGCCCTCACGGGTGCGCACGCCGAGCCCGCCGACGTCGGCGGTGGCCAGCGACGCGCCCCCGCGCTCACGCAGCAGGTCGTCGATGACCGGGTTGCCCAGCAGGCGCAGGTCGGTCTGCGGCCCGGTGCAGTTGACCACCCAGCCGACCTCGCGGGAGGTGCCGTCGGAGAGCGCCACCCGCAGCCCGCCGGCGGGCAGCGGCTCGGCGTCGACGACCCGCGCGGCGGCGACCTGCAGGCGTCCGTCCTCGCGCAGGCCGGCGATCCGGGTGGTGCTGCTGGGCGCCATCCGGTGGCGGTGGATGTTCCAGCGTCCGGCGTCCTCGGCGAGGAAGCGCAGCTTGTCCTCGTCGCTGAACCGGCTCCACAGCTCCTGCACCCGGAAGCGCAGGCCGTCGATCGCCGGGCGCCAGTCGCCGGCGGTGGCGGCGACCTCGGCGACGTGGCGTTCGACCTCGACGCGCACCTCGTCGAGGGTGCTGCCCCAGTCGGAGATGTCGGGGATCGCCGCGAGCAGCGGGCGGGGCGCGTGCGGACGGGGCAGCCGGCCGGTGCGCGAGATCGCATGCACGACCCGGTCGGCACGGTTGCGGTCGTCGGTGAGGGAGAACGCGACGTCGACCATGGTCAGCCCGGCGCCGACGAGCAGCACGTCGGCCAGTCCGGCGCGGTCGCGGCGTACGACGTCGAGCGCGCCGGGCGCCCACGGGTCGGGGACGAAGAACGCCGACGCGGCCAGGGACGGCGGCGCCCAGGAGTGGCCGGCCGCGGGCAGCCCGGGGGCGACGACCGCGGCGTCGGCGGTGACCTCCGCGCCGTCGGCGGTGCGCAGCGCGACCCCCGTGTCGGTGCGGCGCACGCCGACGACCTGCTTGCGCACGTGGCGTACGCCGACCTCGCCCAGCGCGCCGCGCAGCGCCTCCTCGAGGGTCTCGTCCAGGTAGCGCGACCACTGCCGGCGCGGGGCGAAGTCGTAGGGGTCGGTGTGCGCGTCCGGGTCCTCGCGGTGGCGCCAGGCCACGAAGTGGCCGGGGTCCTCGGGGAGCGCGGTCATGCCGGAGGCGGGGACGTTGAGCAGGTGCTGGTCGTCGGTCGTGCCGAAGGCGACGCCGCGGGCGCGGTGGTCGGCGGGGTCGATCAGCACGATGTCGACGCCGGTGCTGCGCCGGGCGGCGGTGCGGGTGAGATGGAGGGCGACGAGCGACCCGGCGGCACCGGCGCCCACGATCGCGACGGTGGGTCGGTGGGCGCGGGGGCGACGGGGCTCAGCCATGTCACGTATTCCGTTCTAGTCGATAAATCTGGAAGACATTGAACAGATTAGCCGGAGGCGTCCCGGTGCGCGGCATCGTTGCGACCGTGTCTCCTGCCTCATTCCGGCAGTGTGGCACCGCGACGACGCGGCCGACAGGGCCTCGGTCCGGGCCGCCGACCCTGCGAGGAGAGCCTCACGCCGGGGAGGTGTGGTCCTCCCACGTGGCGTTGAACGGCGAGTCCTTGCGCGAGAGCAGCTCGCGGCGCTCCTCGTGGGTGAGCGCCGCGAGCTGCTCGGCGGCGTCGGCGGCGTAGCCGGTGACCTCGGGTGCGTCGGCGAGCGGGACGACGCTCTGCACCAGGCGGTCGGCGTACACGTGCACCATCGTGAAGGCCTGGTTGCCGTCGATGCCGGAGATGAACCGCCCGACCGGGGCGGGATCGAGGGTGTAGCAGCTGGCCGAGGCCACCGAGACCGGGACGCCGGCGAAGGTGGAGAACGTCGTGAAGTGCAGGTGGCCGCCGAGGATGCCGCGCACGTCGGTGCCGGCGATCACCTCGGCCAGCCGGTGCTGGTCGGCGAGCTCGATGATCGCCGCCGCCTCGATCATCGGGACCGGGATCGGTGGGTGGTGCAGGGCGAGGAGGGTGCCGTGCTCGGCCGGGGTGGCCAGCACCTCGGCCAGCCAGTCCAGCTGCTCCTCGGTCAGGTCGCCGTGGTGGTAGCCGGGCACGCTCGTGTCCAGCGCGACCACCCGCAGCCCGGCCACGTCGTGCACCCGGTCCTGGGGAGCGGTGGACTCGGCGTCGTAGAGGCCGTGGGAGTACGCCGCGCGCTCGTCGTGGTTGCCCATCACCCAGACCACCTCGGCGCCGCGCCCGCCGGGTCCGACCAGGTCCGCGGCGACCGGCTCGACCAGCTCGCGCAGCCGGGCGTACGCCGCGGGGTCCCCTCGGTCGGCGAGGTCGCCGGTGAACACCAGCGCCTGGGGGACCGGGTCGAGGCGGCGCAGGTGCTCCAGGGCGCGGGAGAGCCCGGCCTCGGTGTCGATCACGCCGTACTGGTGCAGGCCCTCGGTGAGCAGGTGGGGGTCGCTCAGGTGCGCGACCGTGTGCGTGGGGGTGGGGTACTGGCCGAGCTGCATCCGCGCAGGCTACGGGCGGGGGTGCGGAGCGCGTCCCACTTTCGGGTGACTTCCCCGACATCGGACCGACCCCTCCGTCGACCACCCGCCGGTCGACGGACACCGCGCGTTCACCGTGGCGTCGGTCCGGGCGCCTAGCGTCACGGCTGTGCCCACGTGTGGAGTCCGCCACCAGGTGCCGGCCCCGGTGGGCCCGCCCTGCTGGCCGGCGCGCGGTGTCCGGACGCCGCCACCGTGGTGCTTGCCGTCCCGCTCACGCAGCGGCGGCGGCCCGGGTCGGGGCCTCGAGGTCGCCTCAGGCCCGGTCGATCAGCCCGAGCCCGCGCAGGTCCTCGCGCACGGCGCTGAGGTCGGCGGACTCCACCGACGTGCACCACCGGCGGGCGCGGGCCAGCTCGTCGAGGTCCAGCTCGTCGGGCGCCGACTCCCCGAGCAGCCCGACGACCTCGTCGCGCGGCGCGCCGTCGAAGGCGGCCAGGGTCGCGCGGAGCAGCCCGAGCACGCCCCGCCCGGTGTCGCCGAACGCCGTGCCGGCACCGGCCACCGCGAAGGGCGTCTCCCGGTCCAGCGCGGCGTCGATCCAGGCGGCGAGCGTGGCGGGCGCGACCGGGGGACGGCCCGCTCCACCGAGCGACAACCGCAGGCCCAGCTCGGCACCGGCGACCTCGTCGGCCGCCGCCAGCCAGGCGTACGTCGGGTCCTCGGCCGGCAGCACCACCTGCACGGTGGCGTCCTCGGCGAGCGCACCCTCGGCCCGGGCGGCGTCCACGGCCGCGACCACCCGGCGCGCGTTGCCGGCCAGGTCGCCGAGGTCGCGCAGGGTGACGACCAGGGCGCTCAGCGCCAGCCCCACCCGCGTGCAGTACGCCGCCGGGCCCGTCACCTGCCCGGCGCCGCCGGTGAGCACCACGGTGACCGGCGGGCCGACCGCCTCGACCGACACCGACGGCAGGTCGACGTCGCTGACGAGCAGCGAGCGGGCGAGCGGGTCGTCCAGCACTGCCGGTGCGGCGGTCGCGGGGACGTCGAGCAGGGACTCCAGGGCGGCGGGCACGCGTTCGAGCACCGGTCCACGGTAGCCGTGCCACGATGGCCCGGTGACCAACCCCGAACGCGACCCCGACCTGGTGACCTGCACCAGCACCGGTGAGGCGACGATCGAGGTGCTCGCCCCGCGCGACGTGCCGCTCGGCGGCCCGCGCGCCATGCGCGTGCGGCGCACCCTGCCCTCGCGCAGCCGATCACTGATCGGCGCCTGGTGCTTCCTGGACCACTACGGCCCCGACGACGTCGCGGTGAACGGCGGGATGAAGGTCGCGCCGCACCCGCACACCGGGCTGCAGACGGTGAGCTGGCTGTTCACCGGCGAAATCGAGCACCGCGACAGCGCCGGGAACCACGCGATGGTGCGCCCCGGCGAGCTCAACTTGATGACCTCGGGTCGCGGCATCAGCCACTCCGAGGTCTCCACGGCGGCGACCGGCACCCTGCACGGTGCGCAGCTGTGGGTCGCGCTGCCCGCCGAGCACCGCGACACCGATCCCGGGTTCGTCCACCACGTCCCGCAGCCGGTGCGCGGCGAGGGCCACGAGGCGCGGGTGTTCCTGGGCTCGCTGCTCGGCTCGACCTCGCCGGTGCCGACGTTCACGCCGCTGCTCGGCGCCGAGCTCCTCCTCAGCCCGGGCACCCGGCTCGAGCTCGAT
Source organism: Nocardioides ochotonae (assembly GCF_011420305.2). Taxonomy (NCBI): domain Bacteria; kingdom Bacillati; phylum Actinomycetota; class Actinomycetes; order Propionibacteriales; family Nocardioidaceae; genus Nocardioides; species Nocardioides ochotonae. The sequence continues at coordinate 493,942 of NZ_CP061769.1, forward strand.
GTCGACCCCGCCTTCGAGCACGGCGTCCTCGTCGACACCGGCGCGGTGCGGGTCGACGACCACGAGGTCGAGCGCGGCGAGCTCGCGCACGTGCCCACCGGGCGCGACCGGCTGGTCCTCCTGGCCGGCGACGCCCCGACCCGCCTGCTGCTGATCGGCGGCACGCCGATCGGCGAGCGGATCGTGATGTGGTGGAACTTCGTCGGCCGCTCCCACGAGGAGGTCGTCGCCCACCGCGAGGAGTGGCAGGCGCAGGTGCGGGCGGGCGACGGCGTCGTCACGGACGCCCAGCGGGTGCGACCCGGGCGCTTCGGCGTGGTCGTCGGTGACCGCCTGCCCCCGATCCCGGCGCCGCCGCTGCCCAACGCGCGGCTGCGCGAGCGGGGCTGAGCGTGGCCCTGCCTGCGGGCCCGGGGACCGGGCCCGTCATCGGTGAGGACGGTCTCGCGCGCTGTCCGTGGGCAGGGGGCCCGGGGACGATGCGCGACTACCACGACACCGAGTGGGGCCGGCCGGTGCACGGCGAGGCCGCCCACCTCGAGCGGCTGACGCTCGAGGCGTTCCAGTCGGGGCTGTCGTGGTCGACGATCCTGGCCAAGCGCCCGGCGTTCCGGGCGGCGTTCTGCGACTTCGACGCCGACGCGGTCGCCGCCTTCGGGGAGGCCGACGTGGTCCGGCTGATGGGCGACGCCAGCATCGTGCGCAACCGCCGCAAGATCGACGCCGCGATCCTCAACGCGCGCGCCACCGTCGCGCTGCGCGAGCAGGAGGGATTGCCCGCGCTCATCGCCTCCTTCGCCCCGCAGCGGCCCCCGGCGCCGGCCACGGTCGAGGAGGTCGCCACCACCTCGCCGGAGTCGCTGGCGCTGTCGAAGGAGCTCAAGCGGCGCGGCTTCGTGTTCGTCGGCCCGACCACCATGCACGCGCTGATGGAGGCGATCGGGATCTTCGACCCGCACCTGGTCGGCTGCCACCGGCGCGGTCGCGCGCACCTCGGCTGAGCGCTCAGCGCGGGCGGCGTACCTGCACCGGCTCCGGCGGCAGGCCCCACTGCGAGCCACCGAGACGCGACAGCGGCTCGAGCAGCGCGATCGCGGGCCGGTCATCGACGAGCACGTCCTCGCGCACGGTGATCCGCACGACCCGGCCGAGCACCACGGTGGAGTCGCCGAGGCCGAGGGTGGAGTGCAGCACGCACTCGATCGAGGCGGGGGAGGCGACCACCCGGGGCGGGGCGACGCGCTCGCTGGGCTCGGTGGCGATCTCGAGCTCGTCGGCCTCGTCCACGTCGCGGGGGTACGACGCGCTGCTGGCGTTGGCCGCCTCGAGCAGCGGCCGGCTGACCAGGTTGACCACGAACTCGCCGGTGGCGCGCACGTTGCGCAGCGTGTCCTTGTCGCCCACCGAGGTGAACTGGACGATCGGCGGCTGCGCGCAGGCGACGGTGAAGAACGAGTGCGGCGCGAGGTTGCCGATGCCGTCGGCCGACAGCGTCGAGACCCAGGCGATCGGGCGGGGCACGATGAGGTCGGTCAGCCACCGGTAGGCGTCGACGTCGGGGGAGGCAGGGTCCAGGACGCGTCGCGCGGAAGGGGAGGGCACGGCCCCACCGTAGGCGCGCCGGGCGGCCCCGGGGCGTCGTGGCGCCGGAGCGGCGCCGTCCTGGCCCGTGCTCGGCCCGTGCTTGGATGGGCGGCGATGGTGAACGGACTGATGTGGCTGCTGGGCTGCCAGCTGGTGGGGGAGGTCGTCGTCCGCCTCACCGACCTGCCCGTGCCGGGACCGGTCGTCGGGATGGCGGTGCTCCTGGCGCTGCTGGTCCTGCGTCGGTCCGGCGACGACGCGACGGTGGTGCGCGCCGCGGACGGGCTGCTGCGCCACCTCCAGCTGCTGTTCGTGCCCGCCGGCGTCGGGGTGGTCGCCTACGTCGCGGTGATCCGTGAGGACGCGCTGCCGATCACCGTCGCGATGCTCGGCTCCTGGCTCGTCGGACTTCTGGCGGTGGGGTGGACCGCGCGGTTGCTGACCCGCGACCACCCGGCCGAGGGGGCCGCGGGGACTGTGGAGGCCGGGCCGTGAGGGAGGTCCTGGAGTCGCCGGTCTTCCTGCTGCTGCTCACGCTCGCGGCGTACCGCCTGGGCCGCGAGGTGCGCGACCGCACCGCAGGCCACGCGCTCGCCCAGCCGGCGCTGGTCGCGATCATCACGGTCGCCTTGGCGATCACCGCGCTGGACATCGACTACGCGACGTACCTGGACGGCACCCAGGTGCTGGTCTTCCTGCTCGGGCCGGCGACCGTGGCCCTCGCCGTACCGCTGCACCGGCAGCTGTCGCGCCTGCGCGGCTTCGTGCTGCCGTTGCTGGTGGCGATCCCGGTGGGCGTCGTGGTCTCGGTGACGACCGGCGTCCTGCTGGTCCGGGCGCTCGGCGGCGGCGAACTGCTCGAGCGGACGATGGCGCCGAAGGCGGCCACCACGCCGGTCTCGATCGCGCTGTCGGAGAGCCTCGGCGCGATCGCGCCGCTCACCGCCGTGCTGGCGATCCTGATCGGCATCGTCGGCGCCGTGCTCGGTCCGGCGGTGCTGACGCTGGCCCGGGTGCGCGAGCGCCGGGCCCGTGGTCTGGCGCTCGGCGCTGTCTCCCACGGCATCGGCACCTCGCGCGCCCTTGCCGAGAACGAGACCGAGGGCGCGTTCGCCGGGCTCTCGATGGGGCTCACCGCCCTGGCCACCAGCCTGGCGCTCCCGGTGCTGGCGGCGTTCCTGCTCTGAGGGCGCGGCGACGCCGCGGCGTGCGAGGCTGGCCGGCATGGACGCCCCCGACCTGCTGGCCCGGCTGTGCCGGCTCATCGACGCCCGCCGGTGGCCGGAGTTGGTCCCGCTGCTCAGCGACGACTTCGAGTGCCGCTACGTGCACACCGGGGAGACCTTCGACCGGGAGTCGTGGGTGCGGCTCAACGCCGAGTACCCGGGCTTCGACCGGCTGCTCGTCGAGGACCTGGTCGGCGAGGGCGACCGGGCCGCCGCCCGTTGCCACGTGACGGGGTACGCCGAGGAGCGGCTGCTGCACTTCGAGGTCGCGAGCTTCGCCACGTCCCGGGACGGCCGGATCTCGCGGATGACCGAGGTGTGGACCGACGTCGCGCAGGCGCCACCGGCTGCGGCGCGCCCCGCCTGACGGGTTCCCGGTTCGCCGGGCTGCTGTGACCTGGGACCGGGTCGGCCGATCGCCCTCAGCGGGCGCGCCCGACGTGGGACCCTGCTGGTGTGACCACGCCTGCCGAGACCCCGCAGCCGACCTGCGCCGCGACGCCGGACGACCCTCCCGGGCCGCCCATCGCCGCGATCGTGCCCGGAGCGGTGCTCGTGTTCGCCGGACTGTGGATGGTGACCGACCCCGGCGGCCCGCTCGGCATCGGGTGGGCATGCTTCACGATCGGCCTCGCACTCCTGCTCGTCGGCGTGGTCGCCGCCGGTGTCTCCTGGGGCCTCCACCTCGAGGCCCACCGCCGCCGCTGACCCATTCGCCGAGTCGGGGCCAGTGGTGGCGCCGTCCCCACTTCCACCGTGGTGTCGACGCTTCCCCGCCGTACAACGCGTGTGGAGCGTCGACAAACCCCCGCGTGACAGCTGGCCGCCGCGTCGCCCCCGCCCGCCCGGGACCCGCCCGCCCGGCGTCCCCCTAAGTTGGGCCCCATGACGCGGGTCCACGCCTTCTCTGATGACGCCCTGGGTGACCTCGACGCGGTCGGGCTGACCGCCGCAATCCAGGCGAGGCGGGTGTCGGTGCCCGAGGTGGTGGAGGCGGCCATCGCGCGCACCGAGGCGGTCGATGCGCCCCTCGGAGCGGTGGCGTACGCCGCGTACGACCGGGCGCGCGCCGAGGCGCGAGAGCCCCGTGGCGGGTTCTTCGCGGGCGTGCCGACGTTCCTCAAGGACAACATCGACGTGGCCGGCATGCCCACCCAGCACGGCGCCGACGCGTTCACCGGGGCGCCCGCCACCGCCGACGGCGACGTCGCGCGGGCGCTGCTGGCGACGGGGCTGCTGCCGCTGGGCAAGACCAGGATGTCGGAGTACGGCTTCAGCGCCGCCGCCGAGCATCCCCGGCAGGGACCGGTGCGCTCGCCGTGGTCCACCGACCACGTCGCCGGCGCCTCCTCGGCCGGCTCCGCAGCCCTGGTGGCCGCGGGCGCGGTGCCGCTCGCGCACGCCAACGACGGCGGTGGCTCGATCCGCATCCCGGCCTCGGTCAACGGCCTGGTCGGGCTCAAGCCGAGCCGCGGCCGGCTGCCCAGCGAGCGGCTGAACCGCCAGATGCCCATCCGCATCGTCGCCGACGGCGTGCTGACCCGCTCGGTGCGCGACACCGCTGCCGTGTACCGCGAGACCGAGAAGGTCTACCGCTCCCTCGAGCTCCCGCCCATCGGTGACATCACGCGTCCCGTGCGCCGCCGGCTGCGGGTCGCGGTCCACACCACCGGCGTGGCCCGCGACGCGGATCCGGAGGTGGCGGATCTCACGCGGCAGACGGCGAAGCTGCTCGCCGACCTCGGCCACCACGTCGAGGAGGCGGCCGTCCCGGCGCCGCCGACCTTCCCCGACGACTTCGTCCTGTACTGGGCGATGCTCGCCGCCGCCATCGTGCGCACCGGCCGGCTGACGCACGGACGCCAGTGGGACCCCACCCGCCTGGACAACCTCACCCTCGGCCTGGAGCGGCACCTGCGCGGCCACCTGCACCGCCTGCCCGGGGCGATCCGGCGCCTGCGCGCCACCCGGGAGCTCTCGCGCCGCTTCCACGAGCAGTACGACGTCGCGCTGTCGCCCGTCGTGGCCACGCCGACGCCGCTCGTGGGCCACCTGGACCCCACCCAGGACTACGACGTGGTGATGGGCCGGCTGCTCGACTGGGTGGCGTTCACCCCGTGGCACAACGTGACCGGCGACCCGGCGGTCTCCCTCCCGCTCGCGACCACCTCCGCCGGCCTGCCCCAGGGCATGATGATCGGGGCCGGACTGGGTCGCGAGGGGCTGCTGCTGGCGCTCGCCCTCGAGCTCGAAGAGGCCCTCCCACCTGCGGTTTTGTCTTAACAGGACCCTCGATTTCACGTCCCGCAGGGACCTGTGTAATCTTCTCTGTCGTTGCCCCTTTAGCTCAGTCGGCAGAGCGTCTCCATGGTAAGGAGAAGGTCTACGGTTCGATTCCGTAAAGGGGCTCTAGGTGAGGGTTGCGCCGCGGTCGTACGATGGTGGCGCAACCCGACCTATGTGGCGGGGTAGCTCAGGTGGTTAGAGCACACGGCTCATAATCGTGGTGTCGCGGGTTCGAGTCCCGCCCCCGCTACCAAGACCACCGAGCAGCAGCATTCTCGACGACCTACAAGGACTTCCCGTGGCCAGCAAGAGCTCCGACGTTCGCCCCAAGATCACGCTCGCGTGCGTGGACTGCAAGGACCGCAACTACATCACCAAGAAGAACCGCCGCAACGACCCCGACCGCATGGAGCTGGCGAAGTTCTGCCCCCGCTGCCGGACGCACACGGCGCACCGCGAGACCCGCTGATCACAGCGCACACGTCTTCCACGACGACCCCGTCCGAGCGATCGGACGGGGTCGTCGTCGTTGGTGGGGACGCCACTAGGGTGGAGGCCATGCCCGTCGACGCCGCCCTGGTCGGGAAGACCTTCCCCCCGACCCGTCCGTACGCCGTCTCCGCGGAGAAGATCCGCGAGTTCGCCTCCGCCACCGGAGCCACCTACGACGGTGGCCCGGCCCCCGCAACGTTCCCGATCGTGCTGGCCTTCGACGCGATGAACGCCTTCCTGGCGGCCGAGGAGATCGACCTGTTCCGCATCGTCCACGGCGAGCAGAAGTTCGTCTACGAGCGCCCGGTGGTCCCCGGCGACCTGCTCACCGCCACGCTGACCGTGCGGAGCCTGCGCCAGATCGGCGGCAACGACATCATCGGCACCGCCAGCGAGGTCCGCGACGGCGACGGCGCGCTGGTCTGCTCGACCACCGCCACTCTCGTGCACCGGGCCGCCGCATGAGCGCGCTGAGTGCGGGGGACACCCTCGCCCCGCAGGAGTACGCCGTGACCCGCGCCGACCTGGTCCGCTACGCCGGCGCCAGCGGCGACTTCAACCCGATCCACTGGTCCGACCGGGTGGCCACCTCGGTGGGCCTGCCCGGTGTCATCGCGCACGGCATGTTCACCATGGCCCTGGCCGCACGCGCGGTGGCCTCCTGGACCGACGGCGCCGAGGTGCTCGAGCTCGGCTGCAAGTTCACCAACCCCGTTGTGGTGCCCGACGACGACACCGGCGTCGTCGTGCGCGTCGCCGGCACCGTGAAGTCGGTCGAGGACGGCCGGGCCGCGATCGCGCTCGAGGTCACCTGCTGTGGCGCGAAGGTGCTGGGCATGCCGAAGGCCGTCGTCCGTGCCTGAGCCCGTCCACCACCTGCGCGACCACACCACGCTGCGCGTCGGCGGGCCGGCTGCCCGCTGGGTGCGCGCCACCACCGAGGACGAGGCGGTGGCGACCGTCTCGGCCGCCGACGACCGCGGTGAGCCGGTGCTGGTCCTCGGAGGCGGCTCCAACCTGCTGGTGGCCGACGAGGGCTTCGCGGGAGTCGTCGTCGAGCTGGCCATGGACGAGGTCACCGTCGAGGGCGACGACGACGGACCCGCCTGCGGCGGCGTGAGCGTCACCGCGGGCGCCGGCGCCGGGTGGGACGACCTGGTCGCCCTCGCCTGCGAGCGCGGCTGGGTCGGCATCGAGGCGCTCTCCGGCATCCCCGGCACCGTCGGCGCCACGCCCGTGCAGAACGTCGGCGCCTACGGCCAGGAGGTCGCCCAGACCATCGCCCGGGTCCGCACCTGGGACCGCGTGGAGCGCCGGGTGCGCAGCTTCGCGGCCGCCGACTGCGGTTTCGGCTACCGCAGCAGCCGCTTCAAGGCCGACCCGGCGCGCCACCTCGTACTGGCGGTCACCTACCAGCTGCGGACCGGTGAACTCTCCGCGCCCGTGGGCTACGCCGAGCTCGCCCGTACCCTCGGCGTCGAGAGCGGTCAGCGGGCCCCGCTCGCCGACGTACGCGCCGCGGTGCTCGGCCTGCGTGCCGGCAAGGGCATGGTGCTCGACCCCGACGACCACGACACCTGGAGCGCGGGCTCCTTCTTCACCAACCCGATCCTGCCGGCCGACCGCGTCCCCGAGGGGGCGCCCGCCTGGCCGGTCGCCGACGGTCTGGTCAAGACCAGCGCCGCCTGGCTGATCGAGCGTGCCGGCTTCACCAAGGGGTACGGCGGCCCGGCCGCCTCGCTGTCGACCAAGCACACGCTGGCGCTCACCAACCGGGGTGGCGCGAGCGCCGCCGACGTGCTGGCCCTGGCCCGCGAGGTCCGCGACGGCGTCGAGGCCCGCTTCGGGATCCGACTGGTCAACGAGCCCGTGCTGGTCGGCTGCGAGCTCTGAGACGGGTTGCGCACGCCGCGCGACCCGTGTCGTTCACCCCGCGCACCTCACCCCGCTGAGGCCAGTGCCGCGAGCGCGTTGACGTCCACGTCCACGCCCGGGTCGCTGTCCCAGCCGTCGAACGCCCCGAACCCGACGGCGGCCACGATGAACGCGGCGATCGACAGCACGCTGAGCACCAGCAGCACGGTCGCGATGATGCCCATGATCCGCCCGGCGTTGGCCTGGTCGCGTCCCTGCCACCGCCCCGGCGTCGCGTCGATCTCCTGGCAGGCCCGCGAGCCGATGGCCCACGCGACCGGGCCGAGCGCGAGCAGGAGCCCGCAGGTCACCAGACCGGCGAGCGAGGCAATGCCGAGCACCATCGAGGTGGTCGCCTGTGGGTGCATCGGCGGGGGCGGGGGACCGTAGCCGTAAGCCGGCGGGGCGCCGGCGTACGGCGGCTGCCCGGGCGGGGGCGGCGGGCTCCACGGCGCCTGCCCGGGCTGGGGCGGGGGACCGGGGTCCTGGCCGTAGGGCTGGTGCGTCGGCGGCAGCTCCTCGGAGCGGTCATCGTCGCGCGGGTCGTCGGGGCCGGTCATGGCTCCCATGATGGCAGCCCTGTGGTGCGTGTCTCACCGAAGCGGCGACGGACGCGGTCAGGCCTCCGCCGGGGCCTCGAGCCAGGCGTCCACCTCGGCGAGGATCGCGGCCTTCACCTCGTCGGGGGCACGCGAGGCGCGCACCGACATCCGCCCCAGCTCGGCCAGCTGGGCGTCGCTCAGGTCGTGGGCGGCGCGCATCGTGGCGTACTGGCCGGCCAGCCGGGAGCCGAAGAGCAACGGGTCGTCGGCGCCGAGGGCCACGGTGGCGCCGGCGGCGAGCAGCGAGGGCAGCGGCACCGAGGTGAGGTCGGAGTAGACGCCGAGCGCCACGTTGGACACCGGGCAGACCTCGAGGGCGACCCCGGCCTGCACGATCCGGTCGAGCACCTCGGGGTCCTCGGCGGCCCGGATGCCGTGACCGAGCCGGTCGGCGTGCAGGTGGTCCAGGCAGGTGCGCACGTGGTCGGGGCCGCGCAGCTCGCCGCCGTGCGGCACCAGCGCGAGGCCGGCGCGCTCCGCGATCGCGAAGGCGGGGGCGAAGTCGGTGGTGGTCCCGCGGCGCTCGTCGTTCGAGAGCCCGAACCCCACGACCCCGCGCCCGGCGTACTGGGTGGCCAGGCGCGCGAGGGTGCGCGCGTCGAGGGGGTGGCGGGTCCGGTTCGCGGCGATCACCACCGCCATGCCCAGGCCGGTGGACGCGGAGGCGTCGCGGACCGCGTCCAGGACGAGGTCGGTGAAGGCGGTGATCCCGCCGAACCGGGCGCCGTAGCCGCTGGGGTCCACCTGGATCTCCAGCCAGCGCCCGCCGTCGGCCACGTCGTCCTCGGCCGCCTCACGCACCAGCCGTCGTACGTCGTCCTCGGTGCGCAGCACCGAGCGCGCGACGTCGTAGAGCCGCTGGAAGCGGAACCAGCCCTTCTCGTCGGCCGCCGAGAGCCGCGGCGGCCACTCCTCGACCAGCTGGTCGGGCAGCACGATGCCGTCACGCTCGGCCAGCTCGAGGAGCGTCGAGTGCCGCATCGAGCCGGTGAAGTGCAGGTGCAGGTGGGCCTTGGGCAGCCGGTGGACGTCGCGGGCCGGGCCCCGTCCGCCGCTCACGGGCGAAGGCCGGCAGCGGGTGATGGGGTCATGTCGCCATCGTAGGGTCGCCGTGAGTTTGGACGAGTCCGTGGTCGTGCACGTAGACTCCCGACTGGTGGTTTTCCCACAGGCTTCGGCATGCCCGAGTCGGTGGGGTCTCCCCGTGAAGGGCACTAGCTCAACTGGCAGAGCATCGGTCTCCAAAACCGAAGGTTGGGGGTTCAAGTCCCTCGTGCCCTGCGAGACGAACCGGTCGCACGACCGGCGGACGAACTACGAGAGGTGACGGCGTGTCGGACAGCAACGCAGTCCGCGGGCCCCGCGACAGCGAGCCGGTCAAGCGCACCGGTCCGGCGACGTTCTACCGCCAGGTGGTCGCGGAGCTGCGCAAGGTCGTCTGGCCGACGCGCGAGCAGCTCTCGTCCTACTTCGTCGTCGTGCTCGTCTTCGTCCTGATCATGATGGCGATCGTGTCGGCGCTCGACCTGGCCTTCGGCCGGCTCGCGTTCGCGATCTTCACGGGCCCGAACGACTAAGGCCTCGCCCCGGCGGCGACCGCGACGAGGTCCATGACTTCCCCGGCGCAGCCGGACGTCCCAGACGACCACAGCGAACTGATGGAGCACCACGTGTCGGAGCAGCAGGACCCCTTCGAGGTCGACGAGAACCCCGAGGCACGCCTCGAGGACGAGTTCGGTCAGCCCGATGAGGGTGGCAGCGAGGCCGAGGGTGCCCTCGACACCGAGGTCACCGACGAGCACACCGACGAAAAGCTCGGTCTCGACGACGCCGAGGCGGACGGCGCCACCTCCGACGAGCTCAGCGCCGCGGAGGGTGACGAGGCCCCCGCCGACTCCGACGAGGACGACGAGCAGGCCGAGGCCGAGGACCCGCTCGAGGCGTTCCGCCGCGAGCTGTGGGCCAAGCCCGGTGACTGGTTCGTCGTGCACACCTACTCCGGCATGGAGAACAGGGTGAAGTCGAACCTCGAGAACCGCATCATCTCCCTCAACATGGAGGACTACATCCACGAGATCGTGGTCCCCACCGAGGAGGTCGCGGAGATCAAGAACGGCCAGCGCAAGATGGTCAAGCGCACCGTTCTCCCCGGTTACGTCCTGGTCCGCATGGACCTCACCGACGAGTCCTGGGCCGCCGTGCGCCACACGCCCTCGGTCACCGGCTTCGTCGGCCACAGCCACCAGCCGGTCCCGCTGAGCATGTCCGAGGTCGAGTCCATGCTGGCTCCCGCGGTCGTCGCCCAGGCCGAGGCCGAGGCAGCTGCCGCCGCCGCGGCGGCCGGCTCGGGTCGCGGCGCCGGTGCGACCACCGCCCGCAAGCCGGTCGAGGTCGCCGACTTCGACGTGTCCGACTCCGTCATGGTGGTGGACGGTCCGTTCGCCACGCTGCACGCGACGATCACCGAGATCAACGCGGAGTCCCAGCGCGTCAAGGCCCTCGTCGAGATCTTCGGCCGGGAGACCCCGGTCGAGCTGAGCTTCAGCCAGATCCAGAAGGTCTGAGAAGCTCCACCGGGCCTCGCGGCGCCTGCGCCGCGCGACCCAGGTAGTACCCAGGTGGCAGAAGACCCCGCGTCTTCGTCAAGACCACGAACGAGAAAGAGAAGCTGACATGCCTCCCAAGAAGAAGATCGCTGCACTGGTCAAGGTGCAGCTCCAGGCTGGCGCCGCGACCCCGGCCCCGCCGGTCGGTACCGCGCTCGGTCCGCACGGCGTCAACATCATGGAGTTCTGCAAGGCGTACAACGCCCAGACGGAGTCCATGCGCGGCAACGTGATCCCCGTCGAGATCACCATCTACGAGGACCGCTCCTTCACCTTCGTCACGAAGACCCCGCCGGCCGCCGAGCTGATCAAGAAGGCCGCTGGCCTCCAGAAGGGCTCGGGCGTCCCGCACACGCAGAAGGTCGGCAAGCTGACCAAGGACCAGGTCCGCGAGATCGCGCAGACCAAGCTCCCCGACCTCAACGCCAACGACATCGACGCCGCGATGAAGATCGTCGAGGGCACCGCCCGCTCCATGGGCGTCACCACCGACTGATCAGACCGCACCCACCTGTGGCAGGGCCGCGCTGGCCCACCTTCAGACCACACCTGGACAGAGAAGAGAACCAGACATGCAGCGCAGCAAGACCTACCGCGCGGCGGCTGAGGCGTTCGACAAGGACGAGCTCTACGCCCCGCTGAACGCGATCAAGATCGCGAAGAGCACCAGCAAGAAGAAGTTCGACGAGACCGTGGACGTCGTCATGCGTCTCGGCGTCGACCCCCGCAAGGCCGACCAGATGGTGCGCGGCACCGTCAACCTGCCCCACGGCACCGGCAAGACCGCCCGCGTCCTCGTGTTCGCGAACGCGGACAAGGCCGAGGCCGCCCGTGAGGCCGGCGCCGACATCGTCGGTGGCGACGAGCTGATCGAGAAGGTCAACGGCGGCTGGCTCGACTTCGACGCCGTCGTCGCGACCCCCGACATGATGGGCAAGGTCGGTCGCCTCGGCCGCGTCCTCGGCCCCCGCGGCCTCATGCCGAACCCGAAGACCGGCACCGTCACCCCCGACGTGGCCAAGGCGGTCACGGACATCAAGGGCGGCAAGATCGAGTTCCGCGTGGACCGTCACGCGAACCTGCACTTCATCATCGGCAAGGCCTCCTTCACCGAGACCCAGCTCGCGGAGAACTACGCCGCGGCGCTGGAGGAGGTCCTGCGACTGAAGCCGGCCAGCTCGAAGGGCCGCTACATCAAGAAGGTCACCGTCTCCACGACCATGGGCCCCGGCATCCAGGTCGACCCGAACCGCACGCGCAACGTCGCGGTCGAGGACGAGGCCATCGCCTGATCAGGTCCCACCGCACAGCACGAGGCCCCGCTCACCTTCCGGTGGGCGGGGCCTCGTCGTATCTGCGGGTCCGGCGTCAGGCGCCGGCGAGCTTCTCCGCCGCAGCCAGGGCCACGCAGGTCGCGACGCCGGCCATGGCGGTCTCGACCTCGGGCAGCTCGGGGAAGGTCGGTGCCAGGCGGATGTTGCGGTCGCGCGGGTCTTGGCCGTGCGGGAACGACGACCCGGCCGGCGTGAGCGAGATGCCGGCCTCGCGGGCGAGCTCGACGACGCGGGAGGCGGTGCCGTCGAGGACGTCGAGGTTGACGAAGTAGCCGCCGGTCGGGTGGCTCCACTCGGCGACGTCCAGGCCCTCCAGCTCGGCACGCAGCGCGGTGTCGACGGCGGCGAACTTGGGCGCGATCAGGTCGCGGTGGCGACGCATCAGGGCCCGCACGCCCTCGGCGTCGCCGAAGAACTCCACGTGGCGCAGCTGGTTGACCTTGTCCGGCCCGATCGAGGCGATGCCGAGGTGCTTGAGGTACCAGGCGCGCGTCGTCGGCGACGCGGCGAGTGCGGCGACGCCGGCACCGGCCCAGGTGATCTTGGAGGTCGAGGCGAACAGCACCGGGCGGTCCGGGTTGCCGGCCTCGGTGGCCAGGGTGAGGATGTCGGCGCTGACCACCTCGTCCTCGGTGAGGTGGTGCAGGGCGTAGGCGTTGTCCCACATGATCCGGAAGTCCGGTGCCGCGGTCGGCATCGAGGCCAGGGCACGGGCGACCTCGGGGGTGCAGATCGAGCCGGAGGGGTTGGCGTAGGTCGGGACCACCCAGATGCCCTTGACCGCGGGGTCGGAGACCAGCTCGGCGACGGCGTCGACGTCCGGGCCATCGGGGGTCATCGGCACGGTGAGCATCTCGATGCCCAGGTCGGCGAGGAGCGAGAAGTGCCGGTCGTAGCCGGGCACCGGGCAGATGAACTTCACGACCGGCTCGTCCTTCCACGGACGCTCGGAGCCGGGTGCGCCGTGCAACATCGCGAAGCTGATCACCTGGTGCATCATCGTGAGGCTGGAGTTGCCGCCGCAGACGACCTGGGCCACGTCGACCTCGAGGAGCTCGGCGAAGATCTCGCGCAGCTCGACCAGGCCGTCCAGGCCGCCGTAGTTGCGCACGTCGGTGCCGGCGCGGTCGCGGGTGCCGGTGGGCAGGCGCAACAGGTCGTCGGAGAGGTCGAGCTGGGCCGAGGACGGCTTGCCGCGGGTCAGGTCGAGGCGGAGCCCCCGGGCCTTCAGTGCGGCGTAGTCGGACTCCCTCGCCGTGCGGTACGCGGCGAGCTCGTCGGGGGACAGGGTCGCGAGAGGGGCACGGTCACTCATACTGCGATCCTGCCAGCCGCGTCGGCCTGCAGCACAGGTGATCCCCTCCTGCGGACGCCCAGTGCCGCGTGCCTCACGATTTGGCCAGTACGCCGGGCGCCTCGTACAGTCTGTGTTGAAACCAGAGACCGCCGGTTGTCGTGGCGCACCAGCGCTGCGGCCGAAGGCTCCGCGAGAGCGGACGACCAGCGCAGGTGTTGAAGAGCAAGACCCGGGCCTCGGCCCGCAGTCCACGCCCTGAGCACCTGTGCTCGGGGCGTTCGTCTTTCTCCGGGATTGGGCGGTGGTCTCGCCAGTCCGGAAGGAGACCCATGGCGCGGGCAGACAAGCAGGCAGCCGTCGCGGACATCGTTGAGTCGTTCAACGGTTCCGCCGGTGCTGTGCTGACCGAGTACCGCGGTCTCACCGTGAAGCAGCTGCAGGACCTGCGGCGCTCCCTCGGCGAGAACGCCAACTACGCCGTGGTCAAGAACACGCTGGCCAAGATCGCCGCCAACGAGGTGGGCATCTCCGGCTTCGACGACCTGCTGACCGGTCCGACCGCCATCGCCTTCATCAACGGCGACGTGGTCGAGGCGGCCAAGGGTCTGCGTGACTTTGCCAAGGCCAACCCCACCCTGGTCATCAAGGGTGGCGTCCTGGACGGCAACATCCTCGACGCGAAGGAGATCGCCAAGCTGGCCGATCTCGAGTCGCGCGAGGTCCTGTTGGGCAAGCTGGCCGGCGCGATGCTCGCGTCGCTCAGCCAGGCCGTCTACCTGCTCAACGCTCCGCTCTCGCAGGCTGCCCGGCTCGCCGGCGCCCTGCAGGCGAAGCTCGAAGAGTCTGGGCAGGACTCCGCTGAAATCCTCGCAGGTGGTGCCGGTGCGCCGGCCGCCGCCGAGGGCGACACCGCCGAGGCCTGAGCACCCGCTCAGATCACGGCAGCACACCACCTGAAACCCCGGCCGGCCCGCACTGCGGAACCGGCCACCGAATGGAAGGAACCGCCACCATGGCGAAGCTCACCACCGTCGAGCTCCTCGACGCGTTCAAGGAGATGACCCTCATCGAGCTCTCCGAGTTCGTGAAGGAGTTCGAGGAGACCTTCGGCGTCACCGCCGCTGCCCCCGTTGCCGTTGCTGCCGCCCCGGCCGCCGGTGGCGCTGGTGGTGCCGAGGAGGCTGCTGCTCAGGACGAGTTCGACGTCATCCTCGAGTCGGCCGGCGAGAAGAAGATCAACGTCATCAAGGAGGTGCGCGCCCTCACCTCCCTCGGTCTGAAGGAGGCGAAGGAGCTCGTCGAGGCCGCCCCGAAGGCGATCCTGGAGAAGGTTGCCAAGGACGCTGCGGAGAAGGCCAAGGCTGCCCTCGAGGGCGCCGGCGCCACCGTCACCCTCAAGTGACACCTCGCCACCGGGCGCTTGCGCCCGGTGGCACCTGCACCACCGCCGAAGGGCGGCCACCTCCGGGTGGCCGCCCTTCGCCGCATTTCCGGGGCCTGCGTGTGGCGCCGGCGCGCCCGTGGGTAGACGGCAGCGCGGTAGGGGCGGCGGCGACCGCTGGGGGAGAGCGTGGGGCCCAGGAGATCGGGCACGGCCGTGCGTAACCTCGCGCCGGTCCCCGCGTTGTCACCGACGAGTGGGGCGTGCGTCCCACTCGCGGGAGCGGGTTCCGGCCAACGGGAGTGGCCGGGACGAGAGGGAGTCGCGTCATGGGTGTGGAGATCGCGGTCGAGGGACTCACCAAGTCCTTCGGCAAGCAGCTGATCTGGGGGGACGTCTCGCTCACCGTGCCTGCCGGGGAGATCTGCGTGATGCTCGGCCCCTCCGGCACCGGCAAGTCGGTCTTCCTCAAGACACTGATCGGACTGATCAAGCCCGACCGCGGCTCGATCCTCATCGAGGGCACCGACATCGCCTCCTGCTCGGAGAAGGACCTCTACGAGATCCGCAAGCTCTTCGGCGTGCTGTTCCAGGACGGCGCGATGTTCGGCTCGATGAACCTCTACGACAACGTCGCGTTCCCGCTGCGCGAGCACACCCGGCTGAGCGAGTCCCAGGTCCGCGACGTGGTCATGGAGAAGATGGACCTCGTCGGCCTGGTCGGTTCGGAGGACAAGTTGCCCGGCGAGATCTCCGGCGGCATGCGCAAGCGCGCCGGGCTGGCCCGTGCCCTCGTGCTCGACCCCGAGATCGTGCTCTTCGACGAGCCCGACTCGGGTCTCGACCCGGTCCGTACGGCGTTCCTCAACCAGCTCATCGTCGACCTCAACGCCCAGATCGACGCGACGTTCCTCATCGTCACCCACGACATCAACACCGCGCGCACCGTGCCCGACAACATCGGGCTGCTCTACCACCGCCACCTCGCGATGTTCGGGCCCCGCGAGATGCTGCTCAGCTCCGAGGAGCCGGTGGTGCGCCAGTTCCTGAACGCCCAGCGGGTCGGGCCGATCGGCATGTCGGAGGAGAAGGACGCCGACGAGCTCGCCGCGGAGAAGGACCAGGAGCTCCCGGCGCTGCCGCCGATCCCGCTGCAGCTCGAGCCGTCCAACGGCATCCCGCGCCGCTCCCAGCGCGAGCCCGGCGCCTGGTGCCGCGAGCACGGCATCGTCGCGCCCCCCGGCTCCTTCGACGGGGCCATGTCCATGGTCACCGGCGGCTGAGGGACGACGTTGGCCTCCCTCACCTCGTCCCGCGTGCTGCGCCCGATCGGGACCGCCGGCAAGCTCTTCGCCTTTGCGCTCGACGTCGGTCGTGCGCTGTTCCAGCGGCCCTTCCAGCTGCGCGAGTTCATCCAGCAGGCCTGGTTCATCGCCTCCGTCACGATCATCCCGACCGCGCTGGTCGCCATCCCCTTCGGTGCGGTCATCGCGCTCCAGGTCGGCGGGCTGATCAAGCAGTTCGGCGCCCAGTCCTTCACCGGCTCGGCCTCGGTGCTGGCGGTGATCCAGCAGGCGGCGCCGATCGGCACCGCGCTGCTCATCGCCGGCGCGGGCGGCTCCGCGATCGCCGCCGACCTCGGCGCGCGCAAGATCCGCGAGGAGCTCGACGCGATGATGGTGCTCGGGATCGACCCGATCCAGCGGCTCGTCGTGCCGCGGGTGCTGGCCTGCATGCTGATCGCCGTCTTCCTCAACGGCATGGTGAGCGTCGTCGGCGTGGCCGGGGGCTACGTCTTCAACGTGGTGCTCCAGGACGGCACGCCCGGTGCCTACGTCGCCAGCTTCACCGCGCTCGCCCAGCTGCCGGACCTCTGGATCGGCCTGCTCAAGGCGCTCGTCTTCGGCCTGATCGCCGCGATCGTCGCCTGCTACAAGGGCATGAACGCCGCGGGCGGCCCCAAGGGCGTCGGCGACGCGGTCAACGAGTCGGTGGTCATCACCTTCATGCTCCTGTTCATCACCAACTTCGTCCTCAGCACGATCTACCTCCAGATCGTTCCGCCGAAGACGGGCTGAGCGACGACATGGCCAACCTCCGCAGCGTCTACCAGCGCCCGCTCGGCTCCCTGGACTCCCTGGGCACCCAGCTCGCGTTCTACCTGCGCGTGCTGCGTGCGATGCCCCGCTCGCTGGTGCGCTACCCCCGCGAGATCATGCGCATCCTCGCCGAGGTCACCCTCGGGTCCGGCGCGCTGGCCGTCATCGGCGGCACCGTCGGCGTCATCCTCGGCATGACGTTCTTCACCGGCGCGCAGGTCGGCCTGTCCGGCTACGCCTCGCTCAACCAGCTCGGCACCGCGGCGTTCTCCGGCTTCATCTCCGCCTACTTCAACACCCGCGAGATCGCCCCGCTGGTCGCCGGGATCGCGCTGGCGGCCACGGTCGGGTGCGGCTTCACCGCACAGCTGGGGGCGATGCGGATCTCCGAGGAGGTCGACGCGCTCGAGGTGATGGCGATCCCCTCGATGCCGTTCCTCGTCGCCACCCGGGTGATCGGCGGGATGATCGCGATCGTCCCGCTCTACGTCGTGGGGCTGCTGTCGTCCTACGTCGCCAGCCGCACCGTCGTCACGCAGTTCTACGGACAGTCCACCGGCACCTACGACCACTACTTCAACACGTTCCTGCCACCCGAGGACGTGCTCTGGTCCTTCGGCAAGGTGCTGGTCTTCGCCGTGGTCGTGATCATGATCCACTGCTACCACGGCTACCACGCCTCGGGCGGTCCCGCCGGTGTGGGCGTCGCGGTCGGTCGGGCGGTGCGCACCAGCATCGTGGCGATCAACGTCATCGACCTGATGCTCTCGATGGCCATCTGGGGCACCGGCACGACCGTGCGGTTGGCGGGGTAGCGCGATGATCCTGCGTCGGACCAAGCTGCTGGGCGTCGTCTTCCTGGCCCTGCTCCTCCTCGCCGGCTACCTGACCTACGCGATCTTCACCAAGAAGTTCGCCGAGTACGACGAGGTCACGCTGCGCACCTCCAGCATCGGCCTGCAGCTCCCGCAGCGCGCCGACGTCAAGATCCGCGGCGTGATCGTGGGCGAGGTGCTCGAGACCCGGGCGGACGCGGACGGCGCCGAGCTCACCCTCGGCATCCACCCCGGCGAGCGCGAGACGATCCCGGCCAACGTCACCGGGTCGATCGTCCCGAAGACGCTGTTCGGCGAGAAGTACGTCTCCCTCGAGGTCCCTCCGCGTCCCGCCTCCGAGCCGATCGCCCCGGCCGCGGTCATCGAGCGCACCGAGGTGGCCACCGAGGTCGAGGAGGTCCTCTCCGACCTCTACCCGCTGCTGCGCACGGTGCAGCCGGCGAAGCTGAACGCCACCCTCAACGCGCTGGCGACCGCGCTGGAAGGGCGTGGCGACCAGGTGGGCGCCAGCCTGGAGACCCTCGACGGGTACCTCACCCGGCTCAACCCGCAGATCCCCGCCCTGATCGAGGACCTGCGCCTGACCGCCGAGGTCTCCGACGTCTACACCGACGTCCTGCCGCAGGTGGCGCAGATCCTGGAGGACACCATCACCACCACCGGCACGCTCGAGGACCGCGAGACCGAGCTCGCCCGGCTGTTCACGGAGGTCACGGCGTTCTCCGGCACCGCCCGCACGTTCCTGGAGGACAACGGCGACAACCTGATCCGGCTCGGCGACGTCGGCAAGGACGTCGTGGGGCTGCTCGCCAAGTACGCCCCCGGCTTCCCGTGCCTGATCAACGGCATCGTCGGCGCGGGCGAGCGCCAGGCCGAGGCGTTCCGCGGCTACACCCTGCACATCGTGCTGGAGCTGCTGCCCAACCAGCCGCGGGCCTACACCGCCGAGGACGCCCCGCGGTTCGGGGAGGACCGGGGCCCGGCCTGCCTGAGCCTGCCGGACTCCGACAACAGCCAGGAGAACCCGCTGCGCAGCCAGCCCGACATGGACGACGGCGTCGACGAGCCGACCGGCAAGGGCACCATGCGGGTCCCGACCGGCTTCGGCGGGGACGGCGTGAGCGGCACGCTCGAGGAGGACGCGCTGCTGCGCGAGCTGCTCGGCACCACCACCGGCACCGCCGCCGAGGACGTCGACGACCTCGGGGTGCTGCTGCTCGCCCCGATGGCGCGCGGCGCGGAGGTGACGCTGCGATGAAGCTGCTGGACCGCCGTACGAGCGGCGACCTGGCCAAGCTGGCCGTCTTCATGGTCGTCACCGCCCTGGCCACCTCGGTGCTGATCGTGATGGTCGGCAACCTCTCCTTCGCCGACACCCGCGAGTACCGCGCCGTCTTCTCCGACGTCACCGGCGTCAACAAGGGCGACGACGTCCGCATCGCGGGGGTGAAGGTCGGCACCGTCGAGGACGTGGAGGTCGTCGACCGCTCGCGGGCCCGCGTCACGTTCACGGTGGCGAAGGACGCCGTCGTCAGCGGGTCGACCCACGCCACGGTGCGCTACCGCAACCTCGTCGGGCAGCGTTACCTCGCCCTGCACGACCGGGTCGGGGACACCACGCCTCTGGAGGAGGGCGACACGATCCCGATCGAGCGCACCAGCCCGGCGCTGGACCTGACGGTGCTCTTCAACGGGTTCAAGCCGCTCTTCGAGGCGCTCTCGCCCTCCGACGTGAACACCCTGTCCTACGAGATCGTGCAGGTCTTCCAGGGCGAGGGCGGCACCCTCGAGAGCCTCCTGGGCCACACCGCCTCGGTCACCAGCACGCTCGCGGAGCGCGACGACGTGATCACCTCGCTGATCACCAACCTCAACCAGGTGCTCGACCACCTCGGGGACCGCGACGAGGAGCTCTCCCGGCTCATCATCAACTTCCGCACCCTCGTCGGCGGCCTCAAGGACGACCGGCGCGCGATCCTGGACTCCCTGGACCAGATCTCGGCGCTGTCGGTCGAGACCGCCGACCTGGTCACCGGGATCGAGTCCCCGCTGGCCGAGGACATCACCCAGCTGCGCCGACTGACCGGCAACATCACCCGCAACAAGGGCGAGCTCGACCGGGCGCTGCAGGTGCTGCCGATCAAGCTGGAGAAGGTCGGCCGCACGGCGATCTACGGCTCCTGGTTCAACTTCTACCTGTGCCACCTCGAGGGACGGGTCCGCCTCCCCGGCGGCATCGCCCCGCACGTGAACTACGAGGTCGGCTCGGAGAGGTGTGATCTGGGATGAAGCCGTTCCGTGAGCGCAACCCCGTGGTCATCGGCGCGGTGAGCCTCGTCGTCCTCGCCGCTCTCCTGCTCGGCGCGTTCCGTGCCCAGGACCTGCCGCTGATCGGCGGCGGCACCACCTACTACGCCACGTTCTCCGAGTCCGGCGGGCTCAAGCCCGCCGACGAGGTCCGCATCGCCGGGGTCCGGGTCGGCAAGGTCGAGTCCGTGGAGCTGGACGACGCCCACGTCCGGGTTGCCTTCCGCATCGACGAGAGCGCGGAGTTCGGACCCGAGACCCGGGCCTCGATCAGGGTCAAGACGCTGCTCGGGGCGATGTACCTCGCGCTCGAGCCGCAGGGGGAGGGCCAGCTCGACGCCGGCGGGGTGATCCCGGTCGAGCGCACGACCTCGCCGTACGACGTGGTGGAGGCCGTGGAGGGGCTCGCCGAGACCTCCGCGGAGATCGACACCGACCAGCTCGCCGCGTCGCTGACGACGCTGTCGGACCTCACCCGCAACACCCCCGACGAGTTCCGCGCGGCGCTGGCCGGCGTCTCGGCGCTCTCCACCAACATCGCGGACAAGAACGACCAGATCAACGAGCTGCTCGGCAACCTCAAGCGGGTCTCCTCGGTGCTCGACGACCGCGACGAGGACCTGGTGGCGCTGATGCGCGACGCCGACGTGCTGTTCGCCTCGCTGGTCGGGCGCCGCGAGGCGATCCACGACCTGCTGGTCTCCACCACCGAGCTCTCCCGCTCGCTGAGCAGCCTGGTCCGCAGCACCCGCGCCGACCTCAAGCCGGCCCTCGCGCAGCTGGAGGAGGTCGTGACCGTGCTGACCCGCAACGAGGAGAACATCGACAACAGCCTGCGGCTGATGGCGCCCTTCTACCGGGTGTTCGCCAGCACGCTCGGCACCGGCCCGTGGTTCGACACCTACATCCAGAACCTCCCGCCGATCCCGGACCTGGCCAACGGCGGCGGCATCGGGGGTGGTCTGCGATGAGCGTGCTGCGCCGCGTGATCGTGCCGCTCGTGGTCGCGGCCCTGGCCCTGGCCTTCGCGCTGACCGTCCTGGACGGCGGGGAGACCCGCACCCTGACCGCGAAGTTCCCCCGCACGATCTCGATCTACGAGGGCAGCGACGTGCGCGTGCTCGGGGTGCCGATCGGCAAGGTCGACTCGGTCACGCCCACGGGCACCGAGGTCGAGGTGCGCATGCACTACGACGCCGACGTCTCGCTGCCGAAGGACGCCCAGGCGCTGATCGTCGCGCCCTCGGTGGTGGGCGACCGCTACATCCAGATCACCCCCGTCCACGACGGCGGGCCGGTGCTGGAGGACGGCGCGACCCTGGAGGTGGACCGCACCGGCGTCCCGATCGAGCTGGACCAGATCTACTCCAGCATCGACGACCTCACCGTCGCCCTCGGCCCGACGGGTGCCAACTCCGAGGGGGCGCTGAGCGACCTGCTGCAGACCACCGCCGAGAACTTCGGCGGCCAGGGCGCCCAGCTCAACCGCACCATCCGCGACTTCGGCAAGCTCAGCCAGACCCTCGACGACAACAAGGACGAGCTCTTCGGCTCGGCCGCGGAGCTGGAGTCCTTCATCGGCACCCTGGCCCGCAACGACAAGACCGTGCGCCGCTTCAACTCCTCCCTCGGCGAGGTCTCCACGATGCTCGAGGGGGAGCGCGAGGAGCTGGCGGCGGCGCTCGGGAACCTCTCGACCGCGCTCGGCCGGGTCTCGCGGTTCGTGAAGGAGAACCGCGAGAGCCTGGGCCGCAACGTGGCCGGGCTCAGCCGGGTGGCCAAGGTGCTGGTCAAGCAGCGCGACGCCCTCGACGAGGTCCTCCGGGCCGGACCGCTGGCGCTGAACAACCTGTTCCTGGCCTACAACCCGCAGACCGGGACCCTCGACACCAACGCCAACATCGGCAACCTCGCCAACGAGGTCGTCTCCGACCCGGGCCTGCTGCTGTGCAGCTTCGTGGCCCAGGTCGACAAGACCGGCACCCTGTGCGACCTGATCGACTCGATCCTGCCCCGCGCGGGCGCGCTGTCGAAGAAGGGCGCCGCCGCCCCCGGCGCCGCCCGCGAGGAACGCGTCGACCCCAGCTTCGGCGGGCTCGTGGAGGTGACCCGATGACGCGCCTGCTGCGACGCGCCCTGCGCCCGCTGACCGGTGCCGTGCTGGGCGCCCTGCTGCTCACCGGTTGCGACGCCGACATCTACGACCTGCCGCTGCCCGGCGGCACCGACGTCGGCGAGGACCCGATCACGGTGACCGTCATGTTCCGCGACGTGCTCGACCTGGTGCCGAAGTCGACGGTCAAGGTCAACGACGTCAGCGTCGGCCAGGTCAAGGAGGTCGAGCTCGACGGGCAGGCCGCGCGGGTGGTCGTCGAGCTGCGCGGGGACACCGAGCTGCCCGACGACGCCGTCGCGGAGATCCGCCAGACCAGCCTGCTCGGCGAGAAGTTCGTCTCGCTGCGCGCCCCCGAGGGCGGCGGCAGCGACGACCTGCTCGAGTCCGGCGACACGATCGGGCTCGAGCGCTCCGGACGCAACCCGGAGGTGGAGGAGGTCCTCGGCGCGCTCAGCCTGGTGCTGAACGGTGGCGGCATCGCCCAGCTGAGGACCATCGCCCAGGAGCTCAACCTCGCCCTCGAGGGACGCGAGGACGCCGCCCGCTCGGTGCTCACCCAGGTCGATGACTTCGCCGGCGAGCTCGACGACAACAAGGCCGAGATCGTGCGGGCCATCGAGTCCCTGGACCGGCTGGCCCGCGAGGTCCGCTCCCAGCAGGACACCATCGACGCCACCCTGGAGGAGCTGCCCAGCGCGCTGACCTCCATCGACAACCAGCGCGGGGACCTGGTGCGGATGCTCCGGGCACTCGACGACCTCGGCGACGTGGGGGTCGAGGTCATCTCGGCCTCGAAGGAGGACACGATCGCCACGGTGCGCCGGCTGCAGCCGGTGCTCACCCAGCTGGCGAACTCCGGGGACGGCCTGGTCAACGCCTTCCACGTGTTCTTGACCTACCCGTTCGTCGACGACGTGGTCGGGCGCGACCCGCAGGTCGCCCGCAACCTGCACCTCGGCGACTACACCAACCTCTCGGTCCAGCTCGACATCGACCTGAGCCTCGGCCTCGACGGCTCCGGCGTGCCGACCCTGCTGCCCAGTGACGCGGACCCGGTCAACATCGTGAGCAACGTGGTGAAGTGCATCGCCTCGGGCCGCCTGGACAGTCCGGCGTGCGAGGAGGTCCGCTCCAACATCGGCGGCGTCCTGAAGCTGAAGCAGGAGTGCCTGAAGCCGAAGAACGAGAAGACGGTCGTGTGCCGGCTGCTCAACCAGGTGCCGGGCCTGCCCGACACCGGGATCGGCCCGCTGGACGACCTGCTCGGCGCGATCGGCCTGAGCCGCACCGTCACCGGCGACGCCGATGCCGCTGGCCCGCGCCGCAGCGACCTCACCGTGGGAGACCTGCGCGGCGCCTTCGACCCCGGTCTGGTGGACCTGCTGGTCCCGGGGCTGGTCGCCGACGACCTGGCCGGGAAGGGGAACGCCTCGTGATCACCCGTCGTACCCGGATCCAGCTGCTGGTCTTCGTGATCATCACGCTGGTGGGCGTGACCTTCGTCGGTGCCCGCTACGCGCGCCTGGACCGGCTGATCGTCGACGACACCTACACCGTGGTCGCGCACTTCACGACCTCCGGCGGCATCTTCGCCGGCGCCGAGGTGACCTACCGCGGCGTCCAGGTCGGCTCGGTCGACAAGCTCGAGCTGACCGACGACGGCGTCGAGGTGCACCTCTCGGTGGACAAGGACCACCGCGAGATCCCGGCGGACGCGCTGGCCGTGGTCGGCAACCGCTCCGCGGTCGGCGAGCAGTACGTCGAGCTCCAGCCGCAGGTCGACGAGGGCCCCTACCTCACCGAGCAGTCCCGCATCGAGGCCGAGGACACGCGCACCCCGATCGCCACCGAGACACTGCTCGCCGACCTCTCGCGCACGGTCTCCTCGGTGGACCGCAAGGCGCTTCGCACCACCGTCGACGAGCTGGGCCTGGCCTTCGAGGGCACCGGCCGGGACCTGCAGCGCATCATCGACACCGGCACCTCGTTCATCGAGACCGCCGACGAGAACTTCGAGATCACGACCAATCTGATCCGCGACGCCAACACGGTGCTCCAGGGCCAGGCCGACTCCGAGAGCGCGCTGCGCACCTTCGCCCGCGACCTCTCGAGGTTCACCGGGACGCTGGCCGGGGCCGACCGCGACCTGCGCGGGGTGATCGACTCCGGCGCCGTCGCGGCCTCCGAGCTGCGCCGGTTCCTGGAGGACAACCGGGTCGTGCTCGGGGAGCTCATCAACGACGTGCGCACCAGCGGCGAGGTGGTCCGGGCCAACCTCCCGGGGATCGAGCAGCTGCTGGTGGTCTACCCCTACGTCGTCGAGGGCGGGTTCACCGTGGTGTCCAAGTCGCCCGACACCGGCCTGTACGACGCCCACTTCGGGCTGGTGCTGACCACGAAGCAGGCCTGTCGGCAGGGATACGAGAGCACCGATCGGCGCATCCCGCAGGACGGCACCAACCGTCCGATGAACATGGAGGCCGGGTGCACCGAGCCCCCGACCAGCACCAACGCCCGCGGCCCGCAGAACCTCGCGCGGCGTGCGCCGGCGGCGTACGACCCGGCACCCGTCGCGGCGTACGACCCGGAGACCGGCCGCACCGTCTGGGGCGCGCGTGCCGCACGCCTCGACGGCGGCGCCACGGTGGCGCCGGAATCCCTAGGAGAGGAGTCGTGGAAGTGGTTGTTCCTCCAGCCCCTGACCCGGGACTGACGAACGGCGTGAGCCACACGGCGCACGCCCCCTCGGGGCGCCTGCGCACGGTGCTGCTCGCGGCCCTCGTCGTGGTCCTGCTCATCGGTGGCGCGCTCAGTGCGTGGCTGCTGGCCGACCGTCCGGGCGCGCTGCCCGGGCGGGAGAGCGCGAACGACAGCGTGCAGCGCGAGCGGGAGCGGGTGATGGCGCAGGCGCGGCAGTTCATGCTGCGCGGGCAGACCTACGGCCCCGACGCCCTCGACGCCGACGGCACGCTGGGGGAGTACCGCGGCCTCGTCGAGGAGGTCGTCACGCCGAAGTTCATGACCGAGTTCGACCAGACCGTGACGATCGCCGAGCAGCTGGTCTCCCAGCAGGGCGTCACCCGCAGCGCCGAGGTGCTCGGCGTCGGCGTCGAGAGCATCGACGACGACTCCGCGGTCGCGCTGGTGACCGGACAGATCACCTCGACCCTGCGCAACGCGAAGGGCAGGGAGGTCCCGGCCCGCTCGGACCTGTTCCGCGTGGTCGTCGACCTCGTCCAGGTCGACGGCGACTGGCTGGTCGACGACTTCGCGCAGGCATCGGAGGCCGAGCAGTGAGCACCCGGATGAGCACCCCGTCGTGGTACGACCTGCTCGACGTCGACCCGGACGCCAGCACCGCGGAGATCCGCGCCGCCTGGAAGGCCGCGGTCGCCGACCTCGACCCGACCGACCGCCGCTTCCGGGCCTACAGCCAGGCCGCGGAGGTGCTGCTCGACCCCGCCAGGCGTGCGGCGTACGACGCCGAGCGGCGGCCCCATCCTGAGGCGGATCCCGAGCCGGATCCCAGGCAGGATGCAAGTCCGGCGCACCTGCCCGAGGCCGCCGCGGCCCGGGCGCCCGCCCCCCGGACCGTGCCCGGCTGGCTGCTCACGGTCGTCGGTGTGCTGGCGGCGCTGGCCGTCGCCACCGCGGCCTGGCTGTGGTTCGTCGTACCCGCCGACTCCGAGGTCGAGGACGCGACCCGCGCCGCCCGCGCGGCGGCGGAGACCGCGGTCGTGCCGATCCTGTCCTACGACGCCGCGGAGCTCGATGCCTCGCGGGAGGCGGCCACCTCCTACCTCACGTCCGGCTACCGCGAGGAGTACGAGAGGTTCTTCGAGGGCGTGATGGAGAAGAACGCCCCGCGCACCGGCACCGTGGTGGAGACCAGCGTGCTGCGCTCGGGCGTGGTGCGCTCGGGGGAGGACCGCGTGGAGGTCTTCGTGCTGCTCGACCAGGCGACCACCAACGCCCGCCGCGCGCAGCCCTCCACGATCAAGTACTGGGTCACCGTCACCATGGAGCGCCTCGACGGCGAGTGGCTGGTCGCGGGGCTGAAGACCCGCGCCTGAGCGGCGCTAGGATGGCGACACGGAGCGCGATCTGGGGACACTGCTTGACCTTCGCGACCCGGCCCCCCATGATCTTCGTCAGGATCATGCAACAGGTGGCTGCTGGCATTGCCGCGAGCCCATTTGTCAGGTAGTGTAGCGCTTTGCGCCTGCCCTCAAATGCTTGTCTCCTGCCCGGTTGGATGACCTAGTGGTGGGTGGCGCGTCTCACCGTGCGATTCCGTCGAAGGAAACCTGTTGGCCACGCGCAGCACCTCCGGTAACCCCCGCCGCATCTCTTTCAACAAGATCCAGGACCCCATCGAGGTCCCGCAGCTCCTCTCCCTGCAGACCGACAGCTTTGACTGGCTGATCGGCAACGAGCGTCACCAGGCCGCCCTCGAGCGCCGGCGTGCCGAGGGCGAGGACGTGTCGGAGAAGTCCGGCCTGCAGGAGATCTTCGAAGAGATCTCCCCGATCGAGGACTTCTCCGAGACGATGTCGCTCTCGTTCGAGAACCCGGTCTTCTACGACCCCAAGTACACGGTCGCGGAGTGCAAGGAGAAGGACTTCACCTACTCCGCCCCGCTCTACGTCTCGGCGGAGTTCACCAACAACGACACCGGCGAGATCAAGGGCCAGACGGTCTTCATGGGCGACTTCCCGCTCATGAGCGACAAGGGCACCTTCATCATCAACGGCACCGAGCGTGTCGTCGTCAGCCAGCTGGTGCGCAGCCCGGGCGTCTACTTCGAGCGCTCGGTCGACAAGACCTCCGACAAGGACATCTACACCGGCAAGCTCATCCCGAGCCGCGGTGCCTGGCTGGAGTTCGAGATCGACAAGCGCGACCTCGTCGGCGTGCGCCTCGACCGCAAGCGCAAGCAGAACGTCACGGTGCTGCTCAAGGCCCTCGGCTGGACGAACGAGCAGATCCGCGAGGAGTTCGGCCAGTACGAGTCGATGATGCTCACGCTGGAGAAGGACAACACCGAGACCCAGCGCGACGCGCTGCTCGACATCTACCGCAAGCTGCGCCCGGGCGAGCCGCCGACGGAGGAGGCCGCGCAGACGCTGCTGAACAACTACTACTTCAACCCCAAGCGCTACGACCTCGCCAAGGTCGGTCGCTACAAGATCAACAAGAAGCTCGGCCTGCTCGAGGCCTTCGACCAGCAGACGCTGACGATCGACGACATCGTCGCCGCGATCCGCTACATCGTCGCGCTGCACGACGGCCAGAAGCAGCTCGAGACGCCCCAGGGCACCCTCGACATCTCCTCGGACGACATCGACCACTTCGGCAACCGCCGCATGCGCACGGTCGGCGAGCTGATCCAGAACCAGCTGCGCACCGGTCTGGCTCGCATGGAGCGCGTCGTGCGCGAGCGGATGACGACCCAGGACGTCGAGGCGATCACGCCGCAGTCGCTGATCAACATCCGCCCGGTCGTCGCGGCGCTGAAGGAGTTCTTCGGAACCTCCCAGCTCTCGCAGTTCATGGACCAGACCAACCCGATCGCGGGCCTGACGCACAAGCGCCGGCTCTCCGCGCTCGGCCCGGGCGGTCTGTCCCGTGACCGCGCCGGCATGGAGGTCCGTGACGTCCACCCGTCGCACTACGGCCGCATGTGCCCGATCGAGACGCCGGAAGGCCCGAACATCGGCCTGATCGGCTCGCTGGCCTCCTACGGCCGGATCAACCCGTTCGGCTTCGTCGAGACGCCGTACCGCAAGGTCGAGAACGGCCGGGTCACCGACGAGATCAACTACCTGACCGCCGACGACGAGGACCGCTACGTCATCGCGCAGGCCAACGCCGCGATGGACGACGACGGCAACTTCGTCGAGGAGCGCGTCCTGGTCCGCCAGCGCGACGGCGAGGTCTCCGAGATCCTGGCCGACGAGGTCGACTACATGGACGTCTCGCCGCGCCAGATGGTGTCCGTCGCGACCGCCCTGATCCCGTTCCTCGAGCACGACGACGCCAACCGTGCGCTCATGGGCGCCAACATGCAGCGTCAGGCCGTCCCGCTGATCCGGTCCGACAGCCCGCTGGTCGGCACCGGCATGGAGTACCGCGCCGCGGTCGACGCCGGCGACGTGGTCACCGCCACGAAGCCCGGTGTGGTCAAGGAGGTGTCCGCCGACGCCGTCGAGGTGATGAACGACGACGGCACCTACTCCACCTACCGCCTGGCGAAGTTCCGCCGCTCCAACCAGGGCACCTGCATCAACCAGCGTCCGCTGGTCGACGAGGGCGCTCGCCTGGAGGCCGGCAGCCCGATCGCCGACGGTCCGTGCACCGACCACGCCGAGATGGCGCTGGGCACCAACCTCCTCGTGGCCTTCATGCCGTGGCAGGGCCACAACTACGAGGACGCCATCATCCTGAGCCAGCGTCTGGTCCAGGAGGACGTCCTCACCTCGATCCACATCGAGGAGCACGAGGTCGACGCCCGCGACACCAAGCTCGGCCCCGAGGAGATCACCCGGGACATCCCGAACGTCTCCGAGGAGATGCTGGCCGACCTCGACGAGCGCGGCATCATCCGCATCGGCGCCGAGGTCACCACCGGTGACATCCTCGTCGGCAAGGTCACGCCCAAGGGCGAGACCGAGCTGACCCCGGAGGAGCGCCTGCTCCGCGCGATCTTCGGCGAGAAGGCGCGCGAGGTGCGCGACACCTCGATGAAGGTCCCGCACGGCGAGTCCGGCACCGTCATCGGCGTCCGGGTCTTCGACCGCGAGGACGGCGACGAGCTGCCCCCGGGCGTCAACCAGCTGGTCCGCGTCTACGTCGCCCAGAAGCGCAAGATCTCGGTGGGTGACAAGCTCGCCGGTCGTCACGGCAACAAGGGCGTCATCGCCAAGATCCTGCCGATCGAGGACATGCCGTTCATGGAGGACGGCACCCCGGTCGACGTGATCCTGAACCCGCTCGGTGTGCCGCGACGCATGAACATCGGCCAGATCCTCGAGCTCCACCTCGGCTGGCTGGCCAAGCAGGGTTGGGACATCAACCTCTCCGGTGACCCGGAGGACTCGGCCTGGAAGCAGCGCCTGATCAAGATCCAGGCCGACAAGGCCGAGCCGAACACCAAGGTCGCCACCCCGGTGTTCGACGGTGCGCGCGAGGACGAGATCACCGGCCTGCTGGGTGCGACGATCCCGACCCGTGACGGCGACCGCCTGATCGACGAGACCGGCAAGGCGCGGCTGTTCGACGGCCGCTCCGGCGAGCCGTTCCCGGACCCGGTCTCGGTCGGCTACATGTACATCCTCAAGCTGCACCACCTCGTGGACGACAAGATCCACGCGCGCAGCACCGGCCCCTACTCGATGATCACGCAGCAGCCCCTGGGCGGTAAGGCCCAGTTCGGTGGCCAGCGGTTCGGCGAGATGGAGGTCTGGGCGATGGAGGCGTACGGCGCCGCCTACGCCCTGCAGGAGCTGCTCACGATCAAGTCCGACGACGTGCCCGGTCGCGTCAAGGTCTACGAGGCGATCGTCAAGGGCGAGAACATCCCCGACTCGGGCATCCCCGAGTCGTTCAAGGTGCTCGTCAAGGAGATGCAGTCCCTCTGCCTCAATGTGGAGGTGCTCAGCCAGGACGGCTCGCGCATCGAGCTCCGGGACGCGGAGGAGGACGTCTTCCGTGCCGCCGAGGAGCTCGGGATCGACCTGTCTCGCCGCGAGCCCAACAGCGTCGAAGAAGTCTGATCGGCACCCCCGGGCCGGCGGCCACCGCCGCCGGCCCGGGCCGATCAGTCCTCAGCTTTGATTTCGAGAACTAACGAAGGACAACAGCCACCGTGCTCGATGTGAACTTCTTCGACCAGCTTCAGATCGGCCTGGCCACCGCGGACGACATCCGTACCTGGAGCCACGGCGAGGTCAAGAAGCCGGAAACGATCAACTACCGCACGCTCAAGCCCGAGCGTGACGGCCTCTTCTGCGAGAAGATCTTCGGTCCCACCCGGGACTGGGAGTGCTACTGCGGCAAGTACAAGCGCGTGCGCTTCAAGGGCATCATCTGCGAGCGCTGCGGCGTCGAGGTGACCCGTTCCAAGGTGCGTCGCGAGCGCATGGGCCACATCGAGCTGGCCGCGCCCGTCACCCACATCTGGTACTTCAAGGGTGTCCCGAGCCGTCTGGGCTACCTGCTGGACCTGGCGCCGAAGGACCTCGAGAAGGTCATCTACTTCGCCGCCTACATGATCACCTCCGTCGACGAGGAGGCCCGTCACAACGACCTGTCCTCCCTCGAGGGCAAGGTCGGCATGGAGCGTGAGCGTCTCGAGAAGCGCCGCGACCAGGCGCTCGAGGACCGCAGCCGCAAGCTGGAGGAGGACCTCGCCCAGCTCGAGGCCGAGGGTGCGAAGGCCGACCAGCGCCGCAAGGTGCGCGACGGCGCCGAGCGCGAGATGAAGCAGCTGCGCGACCGCTCGCAGCGCGAGATCGACCGCCTCGACGAGGTCTGGAACACCTTCAAGAGCCTCAAGGTCCAGGACCTCATGGGCGACGAGATGCTCTACCGGGAGATGAAGACCTGGTTCGGCAAGTACTTCGAGGGCTACATGGGCGCGACCGCGATCCAGAAGCGCCTCCAGGACTTCGACATCCCGGCCGAGATCGAGTCGCTGCGCGACACGATCGCCAACGGCAAGGGCCAGAAGAAGGTCCGCGCGCTCAAGCGCCTCAAGGTCGTCGACGCCTTCCGCAAGACCGGCAACAAGCCCGAGGGCATGGTCCTCGACGCCGTCCCGGTCATCCCGCCGGACCTGCGTCCGATGGTGCAGCTGGACGGTGGCCGCTTCGCGACCTCCGACCTCAACGACCTGTACCGCCGCGTGATCAACCGCAACAACCGCCTCAAGCGCCTGCTCGACCTCGGTGCGCCGGAGATCATCGTCAACAACGAGAAGCGGATGCTCCAGGAGGCCGTCGACTCGCTGTTCGACAACGGCCGTCGTGGTCGCCCCGTCACCGGCCCGGGCAACCGGCCGCTGAAGTCGCTCTCCGACATGCTCAAGGGCAAGCAGGGTCGCTTCCGTCAGAACCTGCTCGGCAAGCGCGTGGACTACTCGGGCCGTTCGGTCATCGTGTCGGGTCCGCAGCTGAAGCTGCACCAGTGTGGTCTGCCCAAGCAGATGGCCCTGGAGCTCTTCAAGCCGTTCGTGATGAAGCGCCTGGTGGACCTGAGCCACGCTCAGAACATCAAGTCCGCCAAGCGCATGGTCGAGCGCGCCCGCCCGGTCGTGTGGGACGTCCTCGAAGAGGTCATCACCGAGCACCCGGTGCTGCTGAACCGTGCGCCCACCCTGCACCGCCTCGGCATCCAGGCCTTCGAGCCCCAGCTGATCGAGGGCAAGGCCATCCAGCTGCACCCGCTGGTCTGCACGGCCTTCAACGCCGACTTCGACGGTGACCAGATGGCGGTGCACCTGCCGCTGTCCGCCGAGGCGCAGGCCGAGGCCCGCATCCTGATGCTCTCGACCAACAACATCCTCAAGCCCTCGGACGGCCGTCCGGTGACCATGCCTACCCAGGACATGATCATCGGCCTGTTCTTCCTGACCCAGGACCGCGAGGGCCAGCCCGGTGAGGGTCGCTCCTTCGGCTCCCAGGCCGAGGCGATCATGGCGTTCGACCGCCGCGAGATCACGCTGCAGTCGAAGGTCAACATCCGGCTGACCGATGTCGTGCCGCCGGTGGGCTTCGAGACCCCCGAGGGCTGGGAGCCGGGCCAGCCGCTGCTGATCCCGACCACGCTGGGTCGCACGATCTTCAACGACAGCCTTCCGGCCGACTACGCCTACGTGAACAACAAGGTGGGCAAGAAGGAGCTCGGCGCGATCGTCAACGACCTCGCGGAGCGCTACACCAAGGTCGAGGTCGCCGCCTCGCTCGACGCCCTCAAGGACAACGGCTTCCACTGGGCCACCCGCTCGGGTGTCACGGTCTCCATCGACGACGTCACGACGCCGTCGGACAAGAAGGAGATCCTGGCCGGCTACGAGGCCCAGGCCGCCAAGGTGCAGAAGCAGTTCGAGCGCGGTCTGGTCACCGACGACGAGCGTCGCCAGGAGCTCGTCGAGATCTGGACCGAGGCCGGCAAGCGCGTCGGTGAGGCCATGGAGAAGGCGTTCGTCGACACGAACCCGATCCACATGATGGTGAACTCGGGCGCGTCTGGTAACTACAACCAGATCCGCCAGGTCGGCGCCATGCGTGGCCTCGTGGCCAACCCGAAGGGCGAGATCATCCCCCGCCCGATCAAGGCGAACTTCCGTGAGGGCCTCTCGGTCCTGGAGTACTTCATCTCCACCCACGGTGCTCGCAAGGGTCTGGCCGACACCGCGCTGCGTACCGCCGACTCGGGCTACCTGACCCGTCGTCTGGTGGACGTCTCGCAGGACGTCATCATCCGTGAGGACGACTGCGGCACCGAGCGCGGTCTGCCCAAGCGGATCGGTGAGCGCCTCGAGAACGGCACCGTGGTCAAGCACGAGAACGCCGAGACCGCGGCGTACGCCCGTGCCGCCGCCGTCGACGTGGCCCACCCGGAGACCGGCGAGATCCTCGCCGCCGCCGGCGACGACCTCGGCGACGTCAAGATCGCCGAGCTGATCGCGGCCGGCATCGAGGAGGTCAAGGTCCGCTCCGTGCTGACCTGTGACGCCCGCACCGGCACCTGCGCCAAGTGCTACGGCCGCTCGCTGGCCACCGGCAAGCTGGTCGACATCGGTGAGGCGGTCGGCATCATCGCCGCCCAGTCCATCGGTGAGCCCGGCACGCAGCTGACCATGCGTACCTTCCACACCGGTGGTGTGGCCTCCGCGGACGACATCACCCAGGGTCTGCCCCGCGTGGTCGAGCTCTTCGAGGCCCGCTCCCCGAAGGGTCGTACGCCGATCGCCGAGGCCGCTGGTCGCGTCGAGATCGAGGACTCCGACAAGGCCCGCAAGGTCCTGCTCACCCCCGACGACGGCTCCGAGGTCCAGGAGTACCCCGTCTCGAAGCGCTCGCGCCTCAACATCGAGGACGGCCAGCACGTCGAGGTCGGTCACCACCTGACCTCGGGTACCCCGGACCCGCAGGACGTCCTGCGGATCCTGGGTGTGCGCAAGGCCCAGGAGCACCTCGTGGACGAGGTCCAGGAGGTCTACCGCAGCCAGGGCGTGGCGATCCACGACAAGCACATCGAGATCATCGTCCGGCAGATGCTGCGCCGGGTGACGGTCATCGAGTCGGGCGAGACCAACCTGCTGCCCTCCGACCTCGTGGACCGCGTGATCTTCGAGGAGGAGAACCGCCGCGTGGTCTCCGAGGGCGGCAAGCCGGCCTCGGGTCGCCCGGTGCTCATGGGCATCACCAAGGCCTCGCTGGCGACCGAGTCGTGGCTGTCGGCCGCCTCCTTCCAGGAGACGACCCGCGTCCTCACCGACGCCGCCATCCACGGCCGCTCGGACTCGCTGCGCGGTCTGAAGGAGAACGTGATCATCGGCAAGCTGATCCCGGCGGGTACCGGCCTCGAGCGGTACCGCAACATCCGGGTGGAGCCCACCGAGGAGGCCCGCGCCGCGGCGTACTCCGTCACCGGCTACGACTCCTACGACTACGAGTTCGGCGGCACCGCCGGCGCCGCTGTCGCTCTGGACGACTTCGACTTCGGGTCCTACCAGAACTGACGCGACCACTCGCGGTCTCGGACGGCCCCGCTCCCTTCTGGGAGCGGGGCCGTTCCGCGTCCCGGGGGTCTTCGGCGGGAGCGGGGGCGAGGTGGCTTGGTCGCCCCTGTGGTGGGCTGCGAGAATCGCAGGGTGAGCACCCCTGTCAAGACCGACGTCCTCGTGGTCGGCGCCGGCCCGGCCGGCTCAGCCGCCGCCGCCTGGGCCGCCACCTCCGGCGCGGACGTCGTGCTCGCCGACGCGGCGGTGTTCCCCCGCGACAAGACCTGCGGCGACGGGCTGACCCCGCGGGCGATCGCCGAGCTCGACAAGCTCGGGCTCACCGACTGGGTGCGCTCGCACACCGTCAACCGGGGCCTGCGCGCCCACGGCTGGGGCCAGGTGCAGGAGCTGCCCTGGCCGGGCGGCGAGCACCCCACCTGGGGCTCCGCGGTGGCCCGCACCGAGCTCGACGACCACCTGCGCACCGCGGCGCTCAAGCGCGGCGCCGTCGGGGTGGAGAACGCGCGGGCCGTGGACGTGCGGATGGACGGCGACCGGGTGGCCGCCGTCGTGTTCCGCGGGGAGGGGGAGACCTTCGAGATCGAGTGCGAGCGGCTCGTGGTCGCCGACGGCGTGCGCTCGCCGCTGGGCAAGGTGCTGGGCCGCGAGTGGCACCGCGACACCGTCTACGGCGTGGCCGGACGCTCCTACATCGCCTCCACGCGCAGCGACGACCCGTGGATCAGTTCCCACCTCGAGCTGCGCGACCAGGAGGGCACCGTGCTCTCCGGCTACGGCTGGATCTTCCCGCTCGGCACCGGCGAGGTGAACATCGGAGTCGGCGCCTTGGCCACAGCCGCGCGCCCGGCCAACATCGCGGTGCGCCCGCTGATGAGCCACTACGCCGACCTGCGCCGCGAGGAGTTCGGGCTCTCCGGCGAGCTGCGCGCCCCCGCCTCGGCGCTGCTGCCGATGGGCGGTGCCGTGAGCGGCGTGGCCGGTGCCAACTGGGCGCTGGTCGGCGACGCGGCCGCGTGCGTGAACCCGCTGAACGGCGAGGGCATCGACTACGGCATGGAGACCGGCCGCCTGGTCGCCGAGCTGCTCGCCGACGGTGCCGACCTGGCGACCGCCTGGCCGGCGCTCCTGCGCGAGCACTACGGCGAGGCGTTCTCGATTGCCCGCCGCCTGGCCGGGATCGCGACCGTGCCCCGCCTGGTCGCCACCCTGGGTCCGGCCGGCATGCGCAGCGACCTGCTGATGACGCTCGCGCTGCGCTGGATGGGCAACCTGGTGAGCGAGGAGGACCGGGACCGGGCCGCGCGGATCTGGCGCTGGGCCGGTCGCCAGTCGATCGCGCGCGACGCCCGACCGCCGTTCTCGTGAGCCGCCCCGCCCCTGTCCAGCGGGTCGCGGCGTACGCCGTGATCGTGCGCGGCGAGCAGATCCTGCTCAGCCGGATCGCCGAGCGGATCGCCCAGGGGGAGATGTGGACCCTGCCGGGCGGCGGGCTCGAGCGCGGCGAGGAGCCGCGCGCCGGGGTCGTCCGCGAGGTGTACGAGGAGACCGGGCTGACGGCGAGCGTCGGCGAGAGCGCCCGCGTCTACACCTTCCACCAGCCCTCCGCGTGGCGTGACGGCCGGCGCGTCGACGTCTGGTCGGTGCGGATGGTGTACGACGCGTGGGTGCCGGTGGACGCGCCCGAGCCGCGGGTCGTCGAGGTCGACGGCTCCACGGTCGAGGCCGCCTGGCAGCCGCTGAGCGACGTGCTCGACGGCACCCTGCCGGTGACCGCGCTGGTGCGCGAGGCGCTGGCCGACCACGCGGCGGCCCGGCACCAGCGGGTGGCCGCCTATGCGCTCGCCCGCCGCGACGACGCGGTGCTGCTGACCCGGATCTCCGCGCGCGGCGCCCACCCGGGCAGCTGGACGCTGCCCGGCGGCGGCATCGACCACGGCGAGGAGCCCCGCGCCGCGCTGCGCCGCGAGCTGCTCGAGGAGTGCGGGGTCGTCGCGGAGGTGGGCGAGGTGCTCGAGGTCCACGACGTGCACTTCACCGGCACCGCGCCGACCGGGCGTCGTGAGGACTTCCACGGCGTGCACCTGGTCTTCGCGGCCGCGGTGCCGCCCGGGGCGCAGCCCCGCGTCGCGGAGGTGGACGGCACCACCGACGCCGCCGCCTGGGTGTCGGTGGCCGACATCGAGTCCGGCGCGGTCGAGGTGCTCGACGTGGTGCGCGCCGCGCTCGCCGCGGCCCAGCGCCGGGGCTGAGCGACCCGCCGGGCGGCGTACGTCTCACCGGCCCCGGGCGGCGTGCGCGCCGTCGGGGCGGGAGTGGGAGACTGGGCCGGTGCGGCTCGCGTTCATCCTGACCACGGCGGCGTACGCCGTGCTGCTGGGCGTGGCCGCGACTCGTCTGCCCGAGCGGGTGCCCGTGCACCTGGGCTTCATGGAGCACCCCGAGAGCTGGGGCTCGCGAGCCGAGGTCGTCGCGCTGTTCGGCGTCGCCGGGCTCGTGCTCGCCCTCGCCACCCCCTGGGTCGCACGGGTGCTGCCGAGGCAGCCGCTCTCCTCGCCGTGGGTCGACGTCCCCCACCTCGAGTGGTGGAGCGCCACGCCCGCCCGTGAGGCGGAGGCCCAGCGCCGCATGGTCGGCGTCCTGTACGGCGTCGGCGCGGCGGCGATGGTGCTGCTCGGCGGCGTCCTGGTCTCCGTGGTGGCCACGGCCCGGGCGGGGGAGCCCACCCTGGGCTCGCCGTTCCTCACCGTGATCGGCGGCGGAGTGGTCGGCCTGATCGTCTGGTCGTTGTGGATGTCGTTGTTCCGTTACCGACCCCAGGAGGGGCGATGAGCGCCGAGACCATCACCGCAGGCGCAGGCGCCGCGGGCGCACCCGCGAGCGGGGACCTGAAGGCCGAGCTGCGCCGTCGCGGGCTCACCGACGTCGACGACACCACGCTGACCCGCGCGATGTACTCCACCGACGCCTCGATCTACCGCGTGGTGCCGCAGATCGTGGCCCGCCCGCGCCACGTCGACGAGCTCGACGCCCTGCTCGACGCCTCCCGCACCCTCGGTGTGCCGCTGACGATGCGCGGCGCCGGCACCTCGATCGCCGGCAACGCGGTCGGGACCGGCATCGTGGTCGACACCGTGCGCCACCTCAACCGGGTGCTGGAGATCGACCCCGAGACCCGCACCGCGCTGGTCGAGCCGGGCCTGATCCACGCCAACCTGCAGAAGGCCGCGGCTCCGCACGGGCTGCGCTTCGGCCCCGACCCCTCGACCCACCCGCGCTGCACGATCGGCGGGATGATCGGCAACAACGCGTGCGGCTCCCGCGCGCTGGGCTACGGCCGCACCGCCGACAACGTGGTCGACCTCGACGTGGCCTACGCCGCCGACGGCGACGTGCCCGCGCAGCTGGCCGCGCTCGTCGAGGCCCACCTCGGGCACGTGCGCACCAGCTTCGGCCGCTTCTCGCGCCAGGTGAGCGGCTACTCCCTGGAGCACCTGCTTCCCGAGCGTCGCTCGCTGGACAAGTTCCTGGTCGGCTCCGAGGGCACCCTCGCGGTGGTCCGCCGCGCCCGGGTGCGGCTGGTCCCGGAGGTCGCGCGCCACCTGGTCGTGCTCGGCTACGCCGACATGTTCGAGGCCGCCGACGCGGTGCCCGCACTGCTCGCCGCGGTCGGCCAGCAGGACGTCTCCACCGAGGGCTCCGCCCTGGTCGCCTGCGAGGGCATGGACGCCCGCATCGCCGACCTGGTCCGCGCCCGTGGCGGGTCGGTGCCGCAGCTGCCGCGTGGCGCCGGCTGGCTGATGGTCGAGGTCGTCGACCCCGAGCTCCTCACCACGGTCGTCGCGGCCGCCGGCGCGCTGGACCACCGGGTGGTCACCGACGCCGCCGAGGCCGCCGCGCTGTGGCGCATCCGCGAGGACGGCGCCGGACTGGCCAGCCGCAGCCTGCCCACCCCGGCGTACTCCGGCTGGGAGGACGCCGCCGTCCCGCCCGCCCAGCTCGGCGCCTGGCTGCGCGACTTCGACGCGCTGCTGCGCGAGCACGACCTCGACGGGGTGCCCTACGGCCACTTCGGCGACGGCTGCGTGCACGTGCGCATCGACTTCAAGTTCGACGACGGCGGGGCGTCCTTCCGCGACTTCATGACCGCCTCGGCCCACAAGCTCGCCGAGTACGGCGGGTCGCTGTCCGGCGAGCACGGCGACGGCCGGGCGCGCTCGGAGCTGCTGTCGATCATGTATCCCGAGGAGTCGGTACGGCTCTTCGGCGCGGTCAAGGCGATCTGCGACCCCGCCAACGTGCTGAACCCCGGTGTCCTGGTCGACCCCGCCCCGCTGGACGCCGACCTGCGCCCGGCGCGCCCGCGCACCCGTGAGGGCGTCCCCGCGCTGCGCTTCCTGCACGACGAGGGCTCCTTCGGCAACGCCGTGCACCGCTGCACCGGCGTCGGCAAGTGCGTCGCGGCCACCAGTGCCGGCGTCATGTGCCCGTCGTACCAGGCCACCCGCGAGGAGAAGGACTCCACCCGCGGCCGGGCCCGGGTGCTCCAGGAGGCGCTCGACGGCGCCCTGGTGCAGGGCGTGCAGGACCCGGCCGTGCACGAGGCGCTCGACCTGTGCCTGTCGTGCAAGGGCTGCTCCTCGGACTGCCCGACCGGCATCGACATGGCGACCTACAAGTCCGAGGTGCTGCACCAGACCTACTCCGGCAAGGTGCGCCCGCGGACCCACTACCTGCTCGGCCGGCTGCCGCAGTGGGTGCGGATGAGCGCCCCGGTCGCGCCGCTGTCCAACGCGGTGATGCGGATCAAGCCGCTCGCCTCGCTGGCGCGCGCCACCGCCGGCATCGACCAGCGCCGCTCGATCCCCACCTTCGCCACCACCACGCTGCGCCGCAGCCAGCGCAAGGCCCAGAAGTCCGCACAGCAGTCGGCCCAGGGGGCCGGCGCCGAGCAGGCCCCGGACGTGTGGGTGTGGGCGGACTCCTTCACCGACCACTTCTTCCCGCGCAGCGGGCACGCCGCGATCCAGGTGCTCGAGGCCGCCGGCCTGCGGGTGCGGGTGATCGAGGAGTCCGCGTGCTGCGGGCTGACCTGGGTCACCACCGGCCAGCTCGACCAGGCGCGTTCGATCATGGAGCGCACCGTGCGCACGCTCGCGCCGTACGTCGACTCCGGCGTGCCGGTGATCGGGCTGGAGCCGTCCTGCCTGGCCACCCTGCGCAGCGACGCCACCGAGCTCACCGCCGACCCGGCCGCGGCGCGGGTCGCCGTCGGGGTGCGGACCTTCGCCGAGCTGCTCACCGACCTCGTCGGCGAGGGTCGAGTGCGGATGCCCGACCTCACCGGCACCGAGATCGTGGCCCAGCCGCACTGCCACCACTCCTCGGTCCTCGGCTGGTCGGCCGACGAGAAGCTGCTGCGCGACGCCGGGGCGACGCTGACCAAGGTCGCGGGCTGCTGCGGGCTGGCCGGCAACTTCGGCATGGAGAAGGGCCACTACGAGGTGTCGGTGGCGGTCGCGGAGACGCACCTGATGC
The DNA here is from genome assembly GCF_011420305.2 of Nocardioides ochotonae. Lineage (NCBI taxonomy): Bacteria > Bacillati > Actinomycetota > Actinomycetes > Propionibacteriales > Nocardioidaceae > Nocardioides > Nocardioides ochotonae. The sequence continues at coordinate 533,306 of NZ_CP061769.1, forward strand.
CGGCGGTCCGGGCCAACCCCGGCGCGGTGGTGCTGGCCGACGGCATGTCGTGCCGGGTGCAGCTCGCCGACCTCGCCGACGTCGAGACGCTGCACCTCGCCGAGCTGCTCGCCTCGCGCCTCGAGGGCTGAGGCGGCGTCCCCAGCGATGCCGGGCCGCGCGGGCGGCGCTCCTAGACTGGAGGCGTGAACCCACGCCACCGCCGCTTCATCATCCCGGCCTTCCTGATGCTGCTGCTGGTCATCGTGGTCCTCACGGCGGTGACCCAGTGAGCGAGCCGCTGCTGCGGGTGCTGACCCAGATGCGCAGCCACCTGCTCGACCCCGACAGCCTGGTGCGCGCCGTCGCCTCGGGACGCCAGAAGGGCTCCCAGCCGCGCTGGCGCCGCGTCGAGCTGCGCTACGTCGACCTCAAGGCCGGCCGGCACCTGCAGATCACCTCCTACGACCAGACCCAGGCCCACACGGCCAACTACCCGGTCGGTCCCGACGGGGTGAGCGACGCGGCCCGCGCGGCCGTGGACGAGGTCATCGACGAGCCGTTCGGCAACTGGCACGTCGAGACCACCACCCAGAGCCACCAGGTGCGGGTCACCAAGAAGCTCGAGGCGTTGCTGCACACCACCGACCGGGAGACCCCGGTCGCGGTCGAGCGTGGCCACGACCGGGACAAGCAACGGCTGCTGGCCGAGGACGACCCGCTGTTCCGGGCGCTCGGCCTCACCGACGCCCAGGGCCGGCTCAAGCCGAGCCGGCAGGCCAAGTACCGCCAGGTCGAGGAGTTCCTGCGCCTGCTGGACTCCTCGATCAGCGACGCGCTCGCCAAGGGCCAGCTGCGCCGCCCCACCGCCGAGGACCCGCTGCGCGTGGTGGACCTGGGCTGCGGCAACGCCTACCTCACCTTCGCCGCCCAGCGCTTCCTCACCTCCGTGCGCGACCTGCCCGTCGTGGTGACCGGCGTGGACGTCAAGGAGCAGTCGCGCGAGCACAACACCGCGGTGGCACGCGAGCTCGGCGTCGACGCGGAGTTCGTGGTCGGCAGCATCGATGGCGTGCAGCTTGACCGGGCGCCCGACGTGGTGCTCGCCCTGCACGCGTGCGACACCGCCACCGACGAGGCGCTCGCCCGCGCGGTCGAGTGGGGCGCCCAGCTGGTGCTGGCCGCGCCCTGCTGCCACCACGACATCGCCGCGCAGCTGCGCCGGGCGCCCACCCCCGCGCCGTACGCGCAGCTGACCCGGCACGGCATCCTGCGCGAGCGGCTGGCCGACACCCTCACCGACGGGATCCGCGCCACCCTGATGCGGCTGCAGGGCTACCGCGTCGACGTCGTGCAGTTCGTCGAGAGCCAGCACACGCCGCGCAACACGCTGCTGCGGGCGGTGCGCACCGGATCGCCGGTCAAGGGCGGGAGCCTGCGCACCGAGTACGACGACCTGGTGCGCACCTGGGCGGTCCGTCCGCGCCTCGCGGTGCTGCTCGACGAGCTGCCCGCCGAGCAGACGAGCGAGGATGCGCCGGCCCCGGCCTGAGCGCGCCCTCGCGCTCCTGGTCGCGGTGCCGTTCGCCCTGGGCGCGGCCGCCGCGCCCCCGGACGAGCGCGACGTCGTCGTCGAGATCGCCGATCCCGCGATCACCGAGGCCAGCGGCCTGGTGGTGGTCGACGGCGACCTGGTGGTCGTCAACGACTCCGGCGACGGCGGGCGGGTCTTCGTGGTCGACCCGGTGAGCGGCAGGACCGTCGGGACCACCAGCTGGGCCGAGGCACCGCGCGACACCGAGGCCCTCGCCCCGGCCGGCGCCGGGCACGTCTGGGTCGGCGACATCGGCGACAACCGGCGGGTCCGCGAGTCCGTCACCCTGCTGCGGGTCCCGGTGGGACGCGGGGACCGGACCGTCGAGCCGGAGGCCTACGAGCTGGTCTACCCCGACGGCGCCCGCGACGCCGAGACGCTGGTGGCGCACCCGGGCACCGGGCAGCTGCTCGTGGTCTCCAAGGAGGTCCTCGGCGGCAGCGTGTACGCCGTGCCGCGCCGCCTCGACGCGGACCGGCCGAACCGGCTGCGCCGCCTGGCACCGGGGCCGGCGTTCGCCACCGACGGCGCGTTCTGGCCCGACGGCCGGCACCTGCTGGTGCGCGGCTACAGCGGCGCGACGCTGCTCAGCTGGCCGACCCTGGAGCGGGTCGCCTCCGTCGCGCTGCCGTCGCAGCGTCAGGGCGAGGCGATCGCGGTGGGCGAGGACGACGAGGTGCTGGTGCTCTCCGAGGGGCTGCACGAGCCGGTGCTGCGCGTCGAGCTGTCGCCGGAGGTGCGCGCCGCGCCGGACCCGGCCCCGGCGACCGCCTCGGTCGCGCCCGAGCCGGGCACCGACACCGAGGTGTCGCGTGAGGACCCGGCCCCGTCCGACCCCGCCGACGCCGAGGACCGGCCCGCCTGGCCGTGGTTCCTGGGCGGCTGGGTGGGCCTGGGCGTGCTGGTCCTGCTGCTGCGCTGGCTGTGGGGTCGCCCCCGCCGCTGACCCTCCTCCCGCCGAGTCGGCGGTTGTGGCGCGCGGCGTACCGGCTCGACAGCCGGAGGCCTCGCGCCCCGAGGGGGCGGGTTTGCGCCGTCGGGGGCGTGGCTACTTTTCCGGCGTGCCCCGACTGCGCCGTACCTCTCCCGACCAGCCGGGTTGGACCCGGCGGCGGGCCGGGCGCGGCTTCGTCCACCTCGACCAGCACGGTGCCCGGCTTGACGACGAGGACGTCGAGCGGGTCCGCGACCTGGTGATCCCGCCGGCGTGGACCGACGTGTGGGTCACCCCGCATGCGAACGGCCACCTTCAGGCGGTCGGCACCGACGCGGCCGGACGGCGCCAGTACCTCTACCACCCGGCCTGGCGCGAGCGCCGTGACGCCGAGAAGTTCGACCGGATGCTCGCCTTCGGTGCCGCGCTGGCCTCCGCGCGCGAGGTCGTGGTGACCGACCTCGGCATGACCGGCATGCCGCTCGAGCGCGCGTGCGCCGCGGCCGTGCGACTGCTCGACCTGGGCTACTTCCGCATCGGCAACGACGTCTACACCGACACCAACGGCAGCTTCGGGCTGACCACCCTGGAGCGCCGCCACGTGCGCCGGCGCCAGGACCGGCTGGTCTTCGGGTTCGTCGGCAAGTCCGGGGTGGAGCACCGCATCGAGATCGACGACGAGGTCGTCGTGCAGACGATCGAGGAGATGCGCCGGCGCCGGGGCGAGGGCCGGCTGCTGTCCTACCGCGAGGGTCGCAGCTGGCGAGACCTGCTGCCCACGCTGGTCAACGAGTACATCCGGAGCTCCACCGGCATCGAGGCCACCGCGAAGGACTTCCGCACCTGGCACGCCACCGTGCTGGCCGCCGCGGCGCTGGCCGAGACCGAGGAGCCCGGGAAGTCGCAGGCCTCGCGGCGCCGGGCGGTGAGCACCGCGATGAAGGAGGTGTCCAGCTTCCTGGGCAACACCCCGACGCTGGCCCGCTCCTCCTACGTCGACCCCCGCGTCGTCGAGGCCTACGAGCAGGGGCGCACGATCAACGGCGCCACCCGAGCCGACTACGACACCCCCGATGAGCGCCAGGCGGCCCTGGAGGCCGCGACGCTCGAGCTGCTGCGAGAGGACTGAGGATGCAGATCACCGTCGTCGAGGGCGACATCACCGAGCAGGAGGTGGACGCGGTCGTCAACGCCGCGAACCGTGCCATGCGCGGCGGCGGGGGCGTCGACGGGGCGATCCACCGCGTCGGTGGGCCCGAGGTGCTCGCCGACTGCGTGCGGCGCTTCCCCGACGGGCTGGCGACCGGCGACGCCGGCTGGACGGAGGCCGGGAACCTGCCGGCGCGGTGGGTGGTGCACGTGGTGGGGCCCGACCGGAACGCCGGCGAGACCGACCGCTCCCAGCTGGTCTCCTGCTACGTCCGGGCGCTGGAGGTCGCCGACGAGCTCGGCGTCCGCAGCATCGCGTTCCCGCTGGTGGGCGCCGGGGTCTACGGCTGGGCGGCCGCGGAGTCGGTCGCGGCCGCGCTGGAGGGCATCGCTGCCGCCGAGGCGCGCGGCAGCGGCGTCGAGGAGGTGCGGATCGTGGCGTTCGGGCACCCGGCGTACGACGTGGTGCGCCGCGCGGTGGGGGGAGCCGGGGCTCAGAGCCGCTCGACGAGGTAGTCGATGCAGGCGGTGAGCGCCTCCACGTCGGACGGGTCGACCGCGGGGTACATCGCGATCCGCAGCTGGTTGCGCCCGAGCTTGCGGTAGGGCTCGGTGTCGCTGATGCCGTGGGCGCGCAGCGCGGCGGCGAGCGCCGCGGCGTCGACGTCCTCGGCGAAGTCGATGGTGCCGATCACCAGCGAGCGGTCGGCGGGCGCCGCGACGTAGGGGGAGGCGTACGGCGTGCGCTCGGCCCAGCCGTAGAGCGCCGAGGAGGAGCGGGTCGTGCGCTCGACCATGCCCGGCAGCCCGCCGTGGGCGTTCATCCAGTCCAGCTGCTCGGCCATCAAGAACAGCGTGGCGATGGCCGGGGTGTTGAGGGTCTGGTTCTTGCGCGACTGCTCGATCGCGCTGGGCAGGTCGAAGAACGCCGGGACGAAGCGCCCGCTCGCCGCGATCCGCTCGGCACGCTCGAGGGCGGCCGGCGACATCGTGGCCAGCCACAGCCCGCCGTCGGAGGCGAAGGACTTCTGCGGGGCGAAGTAGTAGACGTCGGTCTCGGTCAGGTCGACCGGCAGCCCGCCGGCGCCCGAGGTGGCGTCGATGAGCACCAGCGCGCCGTCGTCGATGCCGGCGGGGCGCACCACGGGCGCCATCACTCCGGTGGAGGTCTCGTTGTGCGGCCAGGCGTAGGCGTCGATCCCAGCCTCGGCGACCGGGTCGGGGCGGGTGCCGGGGTCGGTCGCGATGACCGACGGGTCGGCCAGCCACGGGGCGCGGGTCGCGGCCTGGGCGAACTTGGAGGAGAACTCACCGAAGGTGAGGTGCTGGCTGCGCTGCTCGATCAGTCCGAACGTCGCGATGTCCCAGAACGCCGTCGCGCCGCCGTTGCCGAGCACGATCTCGTAGCCGTCGGGCAGCGCGAAGAGGCTCGCCAGCCCGTCCTTGACCCGGCCGACGAGGTCGCGGACCGGCGCCTGGCGGTGCGAGGTGCCCAGCAGCGACGTACCGGTCGCGGCCAGCGCGTCGAGGTGGGCGGCCTGGATCTTCGAGGGGCCGGCGCCGAAGCGTCCGTCCGCGGGAAGGAGGTCGGCGGGGATCTGCGGGGCGGGGCTCATGGACTGCCTTTTCGGGAGAGGGCGGCGAGGCTCACCTGACCGCGCTGTCAGCTCCACCATTGTGTCAGCCCGCCCGGAGGCGCGATGAATCGTGGGTCGGGTGATCATGGGGGCGTGAGCGCAGCAGACGGACGGGTGACCGCGAGCGACGAGCGGGTGCCGCAGGAGCTGGAGATCGTGCGGGTCGGCCATGACGACCCCGACGCGCGGCGGCTGGTCGAGGAGGTCCAGGAGGAGTACGTCCGCCGCTACGGCGGGCGCGACGAGAGCCCGGTCGAGCCGGCGGAGTTCCTGCCCCCGGGCGGCAGCTTCTTCGTGGGCTACGCCGACGGCGTCGCGGTCGCCACCGGCGCCTGGCGACGCTCCGGTGTCGAGGCGTGCGGCACCCGGGTCACCGCCGAGGTCAAGCGGATGTACGTCGTCCCGACTGCCCAGCGCCGCGGGTACGCCCGCCGGATGCTGGCGCACCTGGAGGCCAGCGCCGCAGCCACCGGCTACGAGGCGCTCGTGCTGGAGACCGGCGACCGCCAGCCCGAGGCGATCGAGCTCTACCTCTCCTCGGGGTATGCGGAGATCCCCGGGTTCGGGCACTACCGCGACTCGCCGATCAACCGCTCGTTCGCCAAGCGGATCGACTGAGGGGTCTCGACGGGGGCGCCGTACTTTTCCGCGCAGTTGCCAGGAGAAGCACCGGTCCCGGCCGCAGAGAGGTGTCAACCCCAGCAAACTGCGCCGAAAGACACCAGGCTCGGGCTCGGGCTCGGGCTCGAGCGGCGGGCGCGGGCATGACCAGGGGCGCGCGGCGTCGTTGAGCCCGGCGGAGGTGGTCGCCATGACCAGTACGCCGGGGGGCGTCGAGAGCGGGGCGGTCGTCGAGTGGGCGGTCGCGCGGCTGGGCGCATGCCTGCGCGAGCGCGACGTGGCTGCGGCGCTCGGCTGCTTCGTCAGCGAGGGGGCGCTCTACGGCGACGACGTCGGCGAGCACGCCCACGGCGCGGAGGAGATGGAGTGGTTCTTCGCCGAGCTCTTCGAGGAGGACTTCACCCTCGCCTGGGAGGTCGAGGAGACCTGGGCGCGGCACCGCGGCGACCTGGTCTGGTTCGTGTGCGGCGCGCAGGTGGTGGTCCGCTCCGACGAGGGCTGGGAGGACCGGGCGCCGTTCCAGGTCTCCGGGGTGCTGCGGGCCACCGGGGCCGGGTGGCGCTTCGAGCTGTTCAACGCCAGCCAGCCCGCGCGGCGCACCGGCGTCGTGCTCGCCGGGTGAGCGCGCGCAGCCCGCGGCCCGCTCAGCCCTCAGCCCGCTCAGCCCGCGCGGCCTGGAGCCGCCGCTGGCGGCCGACGAACCGGATCGAGGAGCGGGCGACCAGGGCGGGGGAGAGCCGCCCGAGGCGCCAGACCACCCGGGCCTGGCGCGGGGTGACCAGCAGCGGCCGGTCCGCGGCCACCGCCGCGAGCGCCTGCTCGGCCAGCACGTCGGGGTCCAGCGCGCGGCGTACGCCCTGGCCCTTGAGGTAGTAGTCGCGACCACGGAACCGGCCGAGCTCGCCCTTCTCCAGCAGCGGTGTCTCCACGGCCGAGGGGCAGATCGCGGTCACCCCGACGCCCTTCGCGGCCGCCTCCGAGCGCAGCGCGAGCGAGAGCCCGACGACCGCGTGCTTGGTCGCGACGTAGGAGGTGATCAGCCCGGCCGCCATCAGCCCGCCCATGGAGGCGGTGTTGACGATGTGGCCGCCGCGCCCGCCGGCCGCTCCCTGGCGCACCATCAGCGGGTACGCCGCGTGCACGCCGTGCACCACGCCGCGCAGGTTGACGTCGATGATCGCGTTCCACTGCTCGAGGGTGAGGTCCTCGGTCTCCCCGCCGAAGGTGATCCCGGCGTTGTTGAACATCAGGTCGAGGCGCCCGTGCTCGTCGACGACCTCGTGCACGAGCGCGGCCACCGCCGCGGCGTCGGTGACGTCCAGCGCGGCCGGCCGGGCGGTGCCCGGTCCGGACTCGGGGCCCGCAAGTCCGACGGAGACGCGGGTCGCGGCGTCCGCGTCGAGATCGGCCAGGACGACGTGCGCCCCGGCCCCGACGAGCGCGCGGGCGAGGGCTGCGCCGACCCCGGAGCCGGCGCCGGTGACGATCGCGCTGCAGCCGGCGTACCGCCCGCCGTGGGGGAGCGCGGACGTCGGGCCGGGTGTGGGCTGGGTCACAGACATGCGGGGAGTGTGCCAGTCCCCGCCCGCGGGCGGGAGGGGTTCGTGGCGGGGGCCGGGTGCACGGGGCGTGGCTAGGGTCGGAGCATGAGTCGCGAGTCGCCCCTTCCCGACCTCGCCGCCCTGCGCGAGGAGTACGCCGCGGGCGGTCTCGCCGAGGGTGACCTCGCCGCCGACCCGATGACGATGTTCCGCGCCTGGCTGGCCGAGGCGCTCGCCGCCGGCCTCTACGAGCCGACCGGGATGGTCGTCTCCTCGGTCGGCGCCGACGGTGCGCCGTCGTCGCGGATGGTGCTGCTCAAGGGGCTGCGCCCCGAGGTGGCCGTCGGGCCAGAGGGGGCGGCCGGGCAAGAGGCGCCGGGCTTCGTCTTCTTCACCAACCGCGAGTCGCGCAAGGGCGGCGAGCTGGGCGCCGAGCCGCGGTGCTCGCTGCTGTTCCCCTGGCACCCGCTGGAGCGCCAGGTCCGCGTCGACGGGGTGGCCGAGCCGCTGCCCCGCGCCGAGGTGGAGGCCTACTTCGCGGGCCGTCCGCGCGGCTCCCAGCTCGGCGCCTGGGCCTCGCCGCAGTCGCGGGTCGTCGCCGGGCGCGAGGCCCTCGCCGCGGCGTACGACGAGGTCAGCGCGCGCTTCGAGGGCCGCGACGTGCCGGTGCCCGCGCACTGGGGCGGCTTCGTGGTGCGGCCCGAGTCGGTGGAGTTCTGGCAGGGCCGGCCCGGTCGGATGCACGACCGGCTGGTCTACCGCCGCGCCGGCACCGGCTGGCGCACCGAGCGGCTCGCGCCCTAGGCGAGGAATCGCGTGTGAGTGAGTGCTCACTCACTTAAGATGGGAACCATGTCGCCACGTGCCGCGCCGATGTCGCCCGAGCAGCGCCGGGCCGCCCTCGTCGAGGCGACCCTCGACCTGCTGCGCTGCCACGGGCGCGGGGTCACCACCCGCCAGATAGCCACGGCCGCCGGGGTCGCGGAGGGCACGATCTTCCGGGTCTTCGACTCCAAGGACGAGCTGGTCGACGCGGCCATCGCCCGGGCGTTCGTGCCCGGCGCCGTCGCCGAGCAGTTGGCCGGCATTGACCGCGGCCTGCCCTTCGAGGAGCGGATGACCCGGGTCGCGGAGATCCTCCAGCGGCGCTACCGCTCCACCTTCGAGCTGATGGGCCAGCTCGGGCTGGTCACCCCGCCTCCGGGCGCCGAGGGGGACGGCGAGCGGCACCGCCTCGAGGAGCTGCTCGCGCTCGTCGTCGACGTCATCGGCCCCGACGCCGCCGATCTCGTGGTCCCCGCCGACGAGCTCGCCCACCGCCTGCGGCTGCTGGTCTTCGTCGGCAGCCACCCCGCTCTCGCCGACGGCCGGCTGCTCACCCCCGAGCAGGCCGTCGACACCGTGCTCCACGGGCTGCACCGCCCCGGAAGGTCGTGACTCCATGCTGATCCGGCTCCTGCGCGAGCACCTCGCGCCGTACCGCCGCTGGCTGCTCGCCGTCGTCCTGCTCCAGGGCCTCGGCGTGGTCGCCGCGCTCTACCTGCCCAGCCTCAACGCCGACATCATCGACAACGGCATCGTCGCCGGGGACACCGGCTACATCGTCCGCGTCGGCGCGGTGATGCTCGGGGTCTCGGCGGTGCAGCTGCTCGCCTCGGTCGGCTCGGCCTGGTATGGCGCGCGCACCGCGATGAGCCTGGGCCGCGACCTGCGCGGCGCGCTGTTCCACCGGGTGCAGACGTTCTCCGCGCGCGAGGTCAACCAGCTCGGCGCACCGTCGCTGATCACACGCACCACCAACGACGTCCAGCAGGTGCAGATGCTGGTGGCGATGGCCTCGATCATCGCGGTCACCTCGCCGATCATGATGGTCGGCGGCATCGTGATGGCGCTGCGCGAGGATGCCGGCCTGGGCTGGCTGCTGGGCGTCGTCGTCCCGGCGCTGTTCGTCGCCGTGGGCTTCGTGGTCAGCCGGATGGTGCCGAGCTTCCGGCTGATGCAGGTGCGCATCGACGCGGTGAACCGGATCCTGCGCGAGCAGGTGGCCGGGATCCGGGTGGTGCGGGCCTTCGTGCGCGAGCCGTACGAGACCCGCCGCTTCGAGCGCGCCAACGACGACCTCACCGACGTCGCGCTGCGCGCCGGGCGCTGGATGGCCAGCCTGTTCCCGATCGTGATCCTGCTGGTCAACCTGGGCAGCGTGGCGGTGATCTGGTTCGGCGGGCACCGGGTGGACGCGGGGGAGACCGGCGTCGGCTCGCTGACTGCGTTCCTCAGCTATCTGATGCTGATCATGATGAGCGTGATGATGGCGACCTTCATGCTGATGCAGGTCCCGCGCTCCGCGGTCTGCGCGGACCGGATCGCCGAGGTGCTCGACACCCGCACCTCCGTCACCCCGCCGGCCGACCCGGTGCCGCTGGACCCCGCCCGCCGCGGCTGGCTCGACGTCGAGGGCGTCTCCTTCGCCTACCCCGGTGCCGCCGACCCCGTCGTGTGCGACGTGTCGTTCTCCGCACGTCCCGGGCAGACCGTGGCGGTGGTCGGCTCCACCGGCTCGGGCAAGACCACCCTGCTCAACCTGCTGGCCCGCCTGGTCGACGCCACCTCCGGCACGGTCCGGGTGGCCGGCACCGACGTGCGCCAGCTCGACCCCGACGAGCTGTGGTCCGACCTCGGCCTGGTGCCGCAGAAGGCCTGGCTGTTCAGCGGCACCGTGCGCGCCAACCTGCTGCACGGGCGCCCGGACGCGACCGAGGCCGACCTGTGGGCGGCGCTGGAGGTGGCGCAGGCCCGCGACTTCGTCGAGGCGATGCCCGAGGGGCTCGACGCCCCGGTCAGCCAGGGCGGGTCGAACTTCTCCGGCGGGCAGCGCCAGCGGCTCGCCATCGCGCGCGCCGTCGTACGACGTCCCTCGCTGTACCTGTTCGACGACTCCTTCTCCGCGCTCGACGTCGCCACCGACGCGCGGCTGCGGGCGGCGCTGCGCCCGGTCACGACCGAGGCGACCGTGGTGGTCGTCGCGCAGCGGGTCTCCACGATCCTCGAGGCCGACCTGATCGTCGTGCTCGACGACGGCCGCGTCGTGGGGCTCGGCACCCACGCCGACCTGGTGCTCGACTGCCCCACCTATCGCGAGATCGTCGCCAGCCAGCTGGGCATCGAGGAGGGAGACGCCGCATGAGCACCCCCCGCAAGCCCGCAGGACTGCGCGAGACCGAACGGATCGAGGCGCCCCCGGGCGGCCCCGGCCGCGGCCCCGGCGGCGGCATGGTCGCGCAGAAGGCGATGACCTTCGGACCGTCGGCCAAGCGGCTGGTCGCCCGGCTGCGCCCCGAGCGGGGCACCGCGATCGCGGTGATCGCGCTCGCCGTCGCCTCGGTCGCACTGGTCTCGATCGGCCCCACGATCCTCGGCCGCGCCACCGACCTGGTGTTCAACGGACTGCTGGCCGGCGACCTCCCGGCCGGCACCCCGCAGTCGGAGCTGCCCGAGGCGATCCGCGGCCAGGACGTCGTCCCGGGCCAGGGCGTGGACTTCGGCGCCGTGGGGCGGGTGCTGGGCCTGGCGATCGGTGTCTACCTGCTCGCCTCGCTGTTCTCCTGGCTCCAGGGCCTGTTGGTCAACACGATCGTGCAGAGCACCGTGCGCCGGATGCGCGGCGACGTGGAGGACAAGATCCACCGGCTGCCGCTGGCCGCCGTGGACCGCTCCTCGCGCGGGGAGCTGCTCAGCCGGGTCACCAACGACATCGACAACATCAGCCAGACGCTGCAGCAGACGATGAGCCAGCTGCTCACCGCGATCCTGACCGTCGTCGGCGTGCTGTCGATGATGCTCTGGATCTCCCCGGCTCTCGCGGTCGTCTCGCTGGTCTCGGTGCCGCTGTCACTGGTGGTGACCCGGGCGATCATGAAGCGCTCCCAGGGCCGCTTCGTGGCCCAGTGGCGTCGCACCGGCGCGCTGAACTCCCAGGTGGAGGAGGCCTACACCGGGCACACGCTGGTCAAGGTGCTCGGGCGCCGCGAGGAGGTCGAGCAGACCTTCGCCGAGGAGAACGAGGGGCTGTTCCGCGACAGCTTCGCCGCGCAGTTCATCAGCGGCCTGATCATGCCCGCGATGATGTTCGTCGGGAACCTCGGCTACGTGGTGATCGCCGTGCTCGGGGCGCTGCGGGTCGCCAGCGGCTCGCTGTCGATCGGCGAGGTGCAGGCGTTCGTGCAGTACGCGCGCCAGTTCAACCAGCCGGTCACCCAGCTGGCCTCGATGGTCAACCTGCTGCAGTCCGGCGTCGCCTCGGCCGAGCGGGTCTTCGAGCTGCTCGACGCCCCGGAGGAGCCGGCCGACCCGCCGGCCGGCAGCGGCGGGGAGATCACCCGCGGGGAGGTCGCCTTCGAGCACGTGTCGTTCGCCTACGACCCCGAGCGCCCGCTCATCGAGGACCTCTCGCTGGTCGCCCGGCCCGGGCAGACCGTGGCGATCGTGGGGCCCACCGGCGCCGGCAAGACCACGCTGGTCAACCTCATCCTGCGCTTCTACGACCTCGACTCCGGCCGGATCACCATCGACGGCCACGACATCGTCGGGATGTCCCGCGCCGACCTGCGCGGCCGGATCGGGATGGTCCTCCAGGACGCCTGGCTCTTCGGCGGCACGATCCGCGACAACATCGCCTACGGGCGCCCGGGCGCCAGCGAGGAGGAGGTGCTCGCCGCCGCGCGGGCGACCTTCGTGGACCGGTTCGTGCACTCGCTGCCCGAGGGCTACGACACGGTCGTCGACGAGGACGGCTCCAACCTGTCCGCGGGGGAGCGCCAGCTGATCACCATCGCCCGGGCGTTCCTCACCGACCCCGCGCTGCTGATCCTCGACGAGGCCACCTCGTCGGTGGACACCCGCACCGAGCTGCTGGTGCAGCAGGCGATGGCCGCGCTGCGCAGCGACCGGACCTCGTTCGTGATCGCCCACCGGCTCTCCACGATCCGCGACGCCGACCTGATCCTGGTGATGGAGGACGGCGCGATCGTCGAGCAGGGCACGCACGCCGACCTGCTCGAGGCCGAGGGCGCCTACGCCCGCCTGCACCGCGCGCAGTTCGAGGCCGCCCCGGTGGCCGACTGAGGCGCTGCCGGCCCCGCCGCCGGGACCGCCGGCGCGGCGGGAAAGTGCGTTGTCGCCTCCCGGCGCGCGGCGTACCGTGGAAGGACACGGGAAAGGAGGTGGTCCAGACAGTGAAGAGCTTCAGGACGCGTGAGGTGGCTGCCCGCTAGCAGCCCCGCGCTGCGGCGAATCCACCGCAGTCACCCGACCCGCAGGCGCGCCGGACCCCGTCCCCCCGGCCCGGCTCCCGGAACCCCCGGTGCCACGCCTGCGGGTCGCCCCATTTCCCGGCCGTTCGCGCCGACTCGGGAATAAGGTTGCTCCAGACAACCTTGGGTCCGATGTGAAGCGAGACACTGTGACACCACAGACATCCGCGGATGAGGTGGTGATGAGCCACCGCCAGATCCTCGAGGCACTCTCGGGGCTGCTGCTGGCGATGTTCGTGGCGATGCTGTCCAGCACCGTGGTCAGCAACGCGCTGCCGCGCATCGTCGCGGACCTGGACGGCAGTCAGACCGGCTACACCTGGGTGGTCGTCGCGACGCTGCTCTCGATGACCGCGACCACGCCGATCTGGGGCAAGCTCGCCGACCTGTTCAGCAAGAAGATGCTGGTGCAGACCGCGCTGGTGATCTTCTCGGTCGGCTCGGTGATCGCGACCTTCGCCCACAGCATGGAGCTGCTGATCGGTGCCCGGGTCGTGCAGGGCCTCGGCATCGGTGGTCTGACCGCCCTGGTGCAGGTCGTGATCGCCTCGATGGTGAGCCCGCGCGAGCGGGGCCGCTACTCCGGCTACATCGGCGCCGTGTTCGCGGTGGCCACGGTGAGCGGCCCGCTGATCGGAGGGGTGATCGTGGACAGCCCGCTGGGCTGGCGCGGCTGCTTCGCGATCGGGCTGCCGGTCGCCCTCGCGGCGTTCGTGCTGCTGCAGAAGACCCTGCACCTGCCGGTGGTCAAGCGCGAGGTGCGCATCGACTACCTGGGCGCCACCTTGATCATGGGTGGCGTCTCGATCCTGCTGGTCTGGGTCTCCCTGGCCGGCAACCAGTTCGCGTGGGCCTCCACCACGACCGCGGTCCTGGTCGCCGCCGGCGCGTCGGTGCTGGCCGCCGCGGTGTACGTCGAGATCCGGGTCGCCGCCGAGCCTGTGGTGCCGATGGCGCTGTTCAAGGACCGCACGATCACGCTGTCCACGATCGCCTCGACCCTGGTGGGCGTGGCGATGTTCGGCTCGACGGTCTACCTCAGCCAGTACTTCCAGCTGGCCCGGGGGATGACGCCTACGAAGGCCGGGCTGATGACGATCGCGCTGGTGATCCCGCTGATGGTCTCCAGCCTGGTCAGCGGCCGGGTGATCACCCGCACCGGGCTCTGGAAGCGGTGGCTGGTCGCCGGCATGGCCCTGGTCGTCACGGGCCTGGCGCTGCTCGGCACGATCGACGAGACCACCCACCTGGTCGCGGTCTGCGCCTGGATGGCCGTGCTCGGCCTCGGCATGGGCTCGACGATGCAGAACCTCGTGCTCGCGGTGCAGAACAACGTCCCCGTCTCCGAGCTCGGCGCCGCCAGTTCGGTGGTCGCGTTCTTCCGCAGCCTGGGCGGCTCGGCCGGTGTCTCGGTGCTCGGCGCGGTGCTGGGCACCCAGGTCGCCGACCGGGTGGTCGCCGGCTACCGCGAGGCCCAGGTCGTGCCGAGCGCCGAGTTCGGCAGCCACGCCATCCCCGACCTGCGCACGCTGCCCGCCCCGGAGGCGGCGATCTGGGAGCACGCCTACGGCGCGTCGATCGGCGATCTCTTCGTGATCGCGGTGCCCGCGGCGATCCTGGCGTTCGTGTGCGTCGTGCTCATCAAGGAGGTGCCGCTGCGCACCACCGTCGCGATGCCGCCGTCCCGGCCCGGCGCCGTGGACGGCCCGGCGGTGGAGTCTGTCGGCGGAACAGGGGAGAATCCCTCTCGATGACCGCCAAGAGCCGCCAGGACGCCCTGCAGACCGTCGAACGCGAGATCGGCGTGCTGATCCGACGGGTGCGCAAGGTGATCGGCGTGCGGGCGCGGATGATCGACCCGCAGCTGCAGTCGGCGTCCTACCTGATGCTCGGCCACCTCGTGCAGCGTGGCCCGATGCGGTCCTCCGCGCTCGCCGAGGTGTTCAACGTCGACAAGGGCGCGATCAGCCGGCAGGTCCAGCACCTCGTCGACCTCGGGCTGGTCGCGCGCACCCCGGACCCCGAGGACGGCCGCGCCTCGCTGGTCGAGGCGACCGAGGAGGCCGTGCGCCGCTTCGAGTCGGTCTCCCGGCAGCGCCTGGACTGGCTCGACCGGCGCCTGGAGGAGTGGTCCGACGACGACCTCGCCGGGTTCGCCGGCCAGCTCAGCCGCTACAACGCGATCCTCAGCGAGACGGAGGGACTCGAACCCACACCGCGCAGTCCGTCGGGAGACCCCGACTGACGCCGGTGCCCTCCGAGTCCGCCGGTGAGCCGTCGAGCGGCACCAGCTCCCCGCTGCTCACCAGCACCTCGCCCGCGGGCAGCGGCACCACCTCGGAACCGCAGTTCAGCACCACCAGCAGCGGCCCGCGGCGGAAGCGCAGCACGTCGCCCTCGACCGCCAGGTCGCTCACCCGCTCGCCCGCCGTGGCGGCCCAGGTGCGCCGCGCGCGCAGCGCCTCGCGGTAGAACTCCAGCGTGGAGGCCGGGTCGTCGGTCTGGGCCGCCACCGTGTGTGCGTGCCACGACGCCGGCTGCGGGATCCAGGACGCCTCCGCGGTGCCCGGCCCGAAGCCGTACGGCGGCTGGCTGCCCTTCCACGGGAGCGGCACGCGGGAGCCGTCCCGGCCCGGGTCGCCGCTCTCGGGACCGCTGCGCAGCCACGCCGGGTCCTGGCGGTGCTCGGGCGCGACGTCGACCTGCTCCAGGCCCAGCTCCTCGCCTTGGTAGAGGTACGCCGAGCCGGGCAGCGCGAGCATCGTGAGCGTCGCGGCGCGGGCGCGGGCCAGCCCCGTGGGGCCCGCGCCGTACCGCGTGGGGTGGCGCACGACGTCGTGGTTGCTGAGCACCCAGGTCGGCGAGGCGCCCACCGACTCCACGGCGGCGAAGGTGCCCTCGATGACGTCGGCAAAGGAGCGGGCCGACCATGGGGCCAGCAGCCAGGCGAAGTTGAACGCCTGGTGCATCTCGTCGGGGCGCACGAAGCGGGCCATCGACTCCGGCGTCTGGGTCCAGGCCTCGGCCACCAGCATCCGGTCGCCGTCGTACTCCTCCAGCACGCGGCGCCAGCGGCGGTAGACGTCGTGCACCTCGGGCTGGTCCCACATCGGCTCGTCGCGCAGGGTGCGCTCGACCATCGCGTGCGGGTGCTCGGGCTCGGCTTCCCCGCCGAGCTGGTCGCGCAGCGTGGCCTCCTTGAGCAGGCCGTGGGCCACGTCGATGCGGAACCCGTCGACCCCGCGGTCGAGCCAGAAGCGCAGCACCTGCTCGAACATCTCGCCGACCTCCGGGTGGCGCCAGTCGAGGTCGGGCTGGGAGGAGTCGAACAGGTGGAGGTACCACTGCCCGTCCGGCACCCGGGTCCACGCCGGGCCGCCGAAGACCGAGTGCCAGTTGTTCGGCGGCTCGCTCCCGTCGGGTCCGCGGCCGTCGCGGAACAGGTAGCGCGCCCGCTCGGGGCTGCCCGGGCCGGCGGCGAGCGCCGCGCGGAACCACTCGTGCTCGGAGGAGGTGTGGTTCGGCACCAGGTCGACGATGACGCGCAGCCCGAGCTCGTGGGCGCGGGCGATCAGCTCGTCGGCATCCTCGAGGGTGCCGAACAGCGGGTCGACGTCGGTGTAGTCGGCGACGTCGTAGCCGTGGTCGTGCTGCGGGGAGGTGTAGAACGGCGTGATCCACAGCGCGTCCACGCCGAGGTCGCGCAGGTGCGGCAGCCGCGCGGTGATGCCGGGCAGGTCACCCACGCCGTCGCCGTTGCTGTCGGCGAAGCTGCGGACGTAGACCTGGTAGGTCACCGCGTGGCGCCACCACGGCTGGTCGGTCCGGGTCGCGCCCGGCTCCGTGGCCGCCATCAGGAGGCCGCGTCCGGCTCGACGACGATCCAGACCTGCTCGGCGCTGGCCAGCAGCGTGCCCGAGGCGTCGTACAGCGAGGTCGCGGCGTGGACCTTGCGACCGTCCTGGCCGCGGGCCTCCGCGACGACGACGTGCTCCTCGCCGATGACCGGGGTCGCGTCGATGCGGGCGGTCATCCGGCCGAGCACCATGGTGCGCTCGACCAGGTCGCCGGCCCAGCCGCCGATGCAGTCCAGCGCGGCCCAGGTCACCGGCACCGAGGCGCGGCCGGGCCCGCCGCCGGCCGCCGGGGTCTCCTGGACGGACTCGTCCGGGGTCCAGGTCGCCGCCCACCAGTGCGGCCCCGGCCGGCGCAGCGGGCCGGGGAAGATCCGCAGGCCGCTCTCGTGCTGGGGACCGCACACGAAGCAGCCGGGGAAGGGGTGTACGCCGTGGCCGGGGTACGCCGCGGAGGCCTCCCGGGCCCGGGAGGGGGAGACCGGCGGCACGGCGACCAGGTCGTCGGTGACGGTGCGGCCCCGGGCGACCACCGTGTCGTCGTGGCGGACCACCAGCACGCCGTCCTCCTCGGTGCCGGACATCGCGACCCCGAGCGGCGGCGGCGCGGTCAGGGTCACCTCGACGGCGTGCCAGCCGCGGGCGCCGTCGCGGTGGGGGCGCAGCAGCTGGGCCACGGCGCCGGCGGTCCAGCCGCCGTTGCCGGTGCCGGGCGGGCCGCAGAAGCGGTCCGGCACGATGAGGTCCCGCGGTCCGGCGGGGGTGGTGCTGCGGGCGGCGCTCTTTGTCGCGTTCGGTGTGGTGCTCACCGTCTGATCGTCTCCCATCGCTGCAATGCCTCGCGTCGCTCGACGCCGTGGTCGAGGATCGCGAGCGGGTAGCCGACCCGGTGGCGTGCCTCGGCCGAGGGGTCGTGGGCGTCGGGGATCCGCTCGGGGTCGGCCAGCTCCGGTACCCACCGCCGCACGTAGGCACCGTCGGGGTCGAAGCGCCGGCCCTGCGCGGTGGGGTTGAAGACGCGGAAGAACGGCGCGGCGTCGGTGCCGCAGCCCGCCGTCCACTGCCAGCCGTGGTTGTTGGAGGCCAGGTCGCCGTCCACGAGCCAGTGCAGGAAGTGCCGGGCGCCGTGCTGCCACTCCACGTGCAGGTCCTTGACCAGGAAGCTGGCCACCACCATCCGCATCCGGTTGTGCATCCACCCGCTCGCGCGCAACTGGCGCATCGCGGCGTCCACGACCGGGAAGCCGGTGCGGCCGACGCACCAGGCCTCGAAGCGCTCGTCGGGCTCGTCGTAGGGCATCCGGGCGTACTCGGGGCGCAGGTAGTCCCGGGCGGTGTCCGGGCGGCGGTCCAGGACGTCGGCGTAGAACTCCCGCCACGCCAGCTCGGTGCGGTAGGTGCGGGCGCCGACGCTGTGCAGCGGCGCCAGGTCGGCGAGCAGGGTGCGCGGGTGGATCTCGCCCCACTTGAGGTGGTGCGACATCCGGGACGTGGCCGGGAGGTCGGGGCGGTCGCGCAGCTCGTCGTAGCCGGCGACGCCCGTGTCGAGGAAGGCCGACCACCGGCACCGCGCGGCGTCCTCACCGGCCTCGGGCAGCTCCAGGCCGCCGGGCAGGCGCGGGCGGGGGAGGTCGGCGGTGCCCTCCGCCAGGTGTCGCCAGTCGACACCGCTCGGCGCCTCGACCGGCCCGCGCCAGCCGTGCTCGGCCCAGGCCCGCGAGAACGGCGTGAAGACCTGGTACGCCGACCCGTCGGCCTTGCGCACCCGCCCCGGCGACACGGCGTACGCCGAACCGGTCCGGACCAGCGCGACGTCGGCCTCGGCGAGCGCGGCCTCCACCTCCCGGTCGCGGCGGGCGCCGTACGGGCCGTGGTCGGCGGCGACGTGGACCTCGGTGGCGCCCACCCTCCGGGCGGCCTCGACCACCCGGCGCACTGGGTCACCGGACACCACGGCGAGTCGGCCGCCGTCGGCGCGCAGGGAGGCGTCCAGTGCCCGCAGCGAGGCGGCCAGGTAGGCCCGTCGGCTGGGACCGGCGGGACCCCACAGCGCCGGGTCCAGGACGAACAGCGGCAGCACCGGCCCGCAGGCGCAGGCGGCCAGCAGCGCGGGGTTGTCACCCAGTCGCAGGTCGCGGCGGAACCAGAAGACGGCGGTCATGGTCGCTCCACGATGACAGCGCACTGGTGACCGGGCTCAAATCTGGAACAAGTCAAATGTGCGGGGTCCCGCTCAATAGGACAGAATGGCCGGGTGAGCGACCTGATCGACACCACCGAGATGTACCTCCGGACCATCTATGAACTGGTGGAGGAGGGCATCGTCCCGCTGCGTGCGCGGATCGCCGAGCGCCTGCACCAGAGCGGCCCGACGGTCTCCCAGACCGTCGCCCGCATGGAGCGCGACGGCCTGCTGACCGTCGAGGGCGACCGCCACCTCGAGCTCACCGCGGAGGGCCAGCGCCTCGCCACCCGCGTGATGCGCAAGCACCGTCTCGCCGAGCGGCTCCTGACCGACGTGATCGGGCTGGACTGGGAGCTCGTGCACGAGGAGGCCTGCCGCTGGGAGCACGTGATGTCCGAGACCGTGGAGCGACGCCTCCTCGAGCTGCTCGGCCAGCCCACCGAGTCGCCGTACGGCAACCCGATCCCGGGTCTGGAGGAGCTGGGCCAGACCACCGTCGGCGAGGAGTTCATGGACGGCGTCGAGCCGCTCTCCCGCGTCGCGGGTCAGGTCGAGGGTCGGGTCCTGGTGCGCCGCATCTCCGAGGAGATGCAGAAGGACGAGGTCCTGATGAGCGCGCTGCGCCGCGTCGGCGCCCTGCCGGACAAGAACATCACCGTGGTCGCGACCGGCGACGGCGTGCTCCTCGGCTCCGGCGGCGAGACCGCCGAGATCGTGCCCGAGGCGGCCGACCACATCTTCGTCAGGCGGCTCTGAGGCCCCGCGCCTCGAGGAGCGCGGCGAGGAACTCGCTGCACCCCACGTCGAGGCGGTGGGTCGCCAGCGGGTCGCCCCGGGTGGCGCCGCGGTTGGCGATCACCACCGGGGTGCCCGCCTTGGCGGCCCGTTTGACGAACCGCAGCCCGCTCATCACGGTGAGACTGGAGCCGGCGACCAGCAGCGCGCCGTCGGTCCCCGCGAGAGCGTCGACCGCGTCGTAGCAGCGCTGCACCCGCGCGGGAGGGACGTTCTCGCCGAAGAACACCACGTCCGGCTTGAGGATCCCGCCGCACCCCTCGCAGCCGGGCACCACGAAGCCGTCGGTCTCCTCCAGTGCGACGTCGCCGTCGGGGCGGACCTCCACCTCGGCATGGCGCTCGGCCCAGCCGGGGTTGAGCTCGCCGAGGCGCTGGTGGAGCGCCCCGCGGGTCGTGGTCGCGTGACAGCCCAGGCACACCACCTCGGCGATGCGCCCGTGCAGCGCGATCATCCGCCGGGTGCCGGCCGCCTCGTGCAGGCCGTCGACGTTCTGGGTGATCAGCAGCTCCGGGTCGAGCCGGGCCACGGCGTGGTGGCCGGGGTTGGGCTCCGCGCGCCGCATGCGCCCCCAGCCGATGTGGCTGCGTGCCCAGTAGCGGCGCCGCGCCTCGGGGCCCGAGACGAACTCGCCGTACGTCATCGGCATCCGCGCCGGGGCATGCGGGCCGCGGTAGTCCGGGATGCCGGAGTCGGTGGAGAGCCCGGCGCCGGTGAGCACCACCAGCGGGCGGTCCGCGAGCAGGTCGAGGGCGTGGTCCATCAGGCGTAGCGGGCGGCCGAGCGGGCGCGCGCCTTGGCGGCCTCCACCTCGCGGTCCTTGGGCGGCGCGGTGGTGACCAGCTCGGCGAGCAGGTGCTGGGTCGCGTGCGCGACCTCCGCGACCGCCCGGTCGAAGGCCGCCTGGTTGGCCTGCGAGGGCTTGGCGGCCCCGCTGACCTTGCGGACGTACTGCAGCGCCGCGGCGTGCACCTCCTCGGAGGTGGCCGGCGGCTCGAAGTTGTGGAGCGGGCGGATGTTGCGGCACATGCCTCCAGCGTACGGCGGGGCGCCGGGGATGCGCCCTGGCTCACACGTCGAGCAGTCGGGCGCCCTGGTCGGTGCTGAGCACGAGCCGTCCGTCGGACAGCGGCACGGTGCGCACCCGCGCGGTCGGGGTGTCCAGGTCGGCCAGCGTCCGCTCGGTGAACCGGCCGTCCTCGACGTGCAGGGCGACGACCCGCCCCCGCTCACCGCTCCATCCGCGCTCGACGACGGCGACCAGGGTCCGCTGCTCGGGCAGCCAGGTCAGCTGGCGGGGGTCCTCGGCGGCGGCGAAGCGGGTGCCGCGGCCGAGGGAGAGCACGTCGGTGCGGCGCAGGTCGCTCAGGTCGGTGACGTCGAACAACCCCGCCTGGGCGCCCCAGCCCTCGTCGGTCGGTCCCTCCCCGAGGCCGATCACCCGGCGCGGCCCGAGCGGGTGGAGGTAGGCGGAGAAACCGGGGACCTCCAGTTCGCCGAGGTCGCGGGGGGCCGCGGGGTCGCGGAGGTCGATCGCGTGCACCGGGTCGATGCGGCGGAAGGTCACCAGCAGCGCCAGATCGTCGAACCAGCGCACGGCGGTGAGGTCCTGGCGCACCCCGATCGCCTCGACCCGGCCGATCTCGACCAGCGTGTCCCCGCGCTGGGCGAGGGTGACCACGGAGGTGGCGTCGTCGGTGCGCCGCGAGCGCTCCACGGCCAGTCGCAGTACGCCGTCGTGCTCGTCCATCGACCACCGGTCGGCGAGGGTGCCGTCCACGTGCCCGCTGGCGACGTACGTCGTGGCGGTGTCGGCGAGCTCGAAGGCGTGCACGGTGGCCCGCCCATCGGGGATCTTGATGCCGGTGACCGGGCCCGTGCTCCGGTCGACGGACCACAGCCCGCCGCCGACGTCGTGCTCGGCGGTGGCGAGGTAGAGCCGATCCTCCGACAGGTAGGCGAGGTCGGTGGGAGCGGCGAGCGCGGTGACGGTGCGCGTGGTGTGGTCACCGGGGTCCAGGCCGACGACGCTGACCGTGCCGAGGCCGTCGGCGCGGCTCGGCACCGCGACACCGGCACAGTCCACGAGCCGCTCGGTGCGGCCCTCGACGGTGACCGTGGGCAGCCAGTCCGCGATGGTGCTGCGTCGCACGACCTCCCGGTTGTGGGCGCGGGCCTCGGCGCGGCCGCGGCCCCACCGGACCATGAAGTCGAGGTCGGGCAGCGGGGCAGCCAGCACCAGCCGCACGGTGTCGTCGTGCTCGCGGGCCTCGACCAGCGCGCCAGCGAACCGGGTCGTGCCGCTGATCGTCGGGATCCCGGGGTCGCTCAGGTCGACGCTCGTGGCCTCCACCTCGCCGTCCGAGGAGGTGACCACGAGCGCGGTGTCCCCGACCAGGAGCAGCTCGCCGCCACCGAAGCGGGCGCCCAGGCTGGTCTCGCCGCGGGGGACCGCGTCGGCGCCCGTGACGTCGAGGACGCGGAGCACCCCGGTGTCGGTGAGGCGCACGAGCAGCTCGCCGTCGGTCTTCACCAGGTCCGGCTCGTCCACGCCGCTCTCCTGCACGTTGGTCCCGGTCGCGCTGCCGGGGGCGCGCTGCGCGCTCGGCGCAGCGGCGTGCACCATGGCGAGCCCGGATGCGTCGCGGTAGACGACGTCGGGGCGGTGCCGCCAGCCGGTGGGCCCGACGTGCTCGAGGCCGCGGGCGACGTAGAAGTCGAGCAGCTCGGCGCACGAGGACGCCGTACGCAACTCGCCGCTCGCCGGGGCGATCACCGGGGCGTCGACCGGGGCGTCGACCGGGGCGTCGACCGGTGGGCGAGCGGCACCCGGTTGCGTCGTGGCGTCCCCGTCGATGGCGTCGACGACGACCACGGCTCCGGCTCCCAACGCCGCGGCGAGCAGCGCGGTGGCGGCGAGGACGAGGCGGGGCCGGGTGCGAGGGCTCATGGCAGGTGTGACGGCGCCCGCGCGGGTGTGGTTCCGCCTGTCAGAGTGTCGCCATGGCCGACCCCGAGAGCGTCCCCGCCCCCGACCGTCCCGACCGCGACCTGGACCTGGTGCTGTTCGGCGCCACCGGTTTCACCGGCGAGCTGACCGCCGACTACCTGGCCCGCAACGCCCCGCACGGCCTGCGCTGGGCACTGGCCGGGCGCAACGAGGAGCGCCTGGTCGCGGTTCGCGACCGGCTCGCCGCGACCGACGCCGACCTCGGCGAGCTCGAGCTGATCCGCGCGGACGTCACCGACCCGGCGTCGCTGGAGGCCGTCGCGCGCCGGGCCCGGGTCGTGATCACGACGGTCGGTCCCTACCTCACCCACGGCGAGCCGCTGGTCGCGGCGTGCGCGGCCGCCGGCACCGACTACGTCGACCTCACCGGCGAGCCGGAGTTCGTCGACCGGATGTACCTCGCCCACCACGCGACCGCCGAGCGGACCGGTGCCCGGCTCGTGCACGCCTGCGGCTTCGACTCGGTGCCGCACGACCTCGGGGCGCTCTACACGGTCCAGGAGCTGCAGGC
Organism: Nocardioides ochotonae; assembly: GCF_011420305.2. Taxonomy (NCBI): domain Bacteria; kingdom Bacillati; phylum Actinomycetota; class Actinomycetes; order Propionibacteriales; family Nocardioidaceae; genus Nocardioides; species Nocardioides ochotonae. The sequence goes on from NZ_CP061769.1 coordinate 556,425, forward strand.
AGCCGGCCCGGTGTCGGTGCGCGGCGTCGTACGGGCCGGCGCGACGTTCTCCGGCGGGACCTTCCACTCGGCGCTGACCGCCGTGTCCCGGGCGCGGCAGATGCGGGAGGCGGCCGCGGAGCGTCGCCGGGTCGAGCCCCGTCCCGACGGCCGCTCCTCGCGCGCCGTGGCCGGGCGCCCGCACCGGGACCCGGTGCTCGGCTGGTGGCTGCTGCCGCTGCCCACCATCGACCCGTTCGTGGTCGCGCGCAGCGGGGCCGCGCTCGAGGCGTACGGCCCGAGGTTCACCTACTCCCACTACGCCGGCACCAAGACCCTGCCGTACGCCGTGGGCGGGGCGCTCGGCGTGGGCGCGCTCGCGCTCGGCGCCCAGGTCGGTCCGCTGCGCCGGGCGATGCTGAGCCGGGTCAAGCAGGGCGAGGGCCCCTCGCCGGAGCGTCGGGAGAAGTCCTGGTTCAGCGTGGACTTCGTCGGCGAGGGCGGCGGACGCACGGTGCGCACCCGGGTCTCGGGTGGCGACCCGGGCTACGACGAGACCGCGAAGATGCTCGCGGAGTCGGCGCTGTGCCTCGCCTTCGACGACAACCCGACGACGGCCGGGCAGGTGACCACCGCGCAGGCAATGGGGGAGAACCTGACCGCGCGGCTGCGCGCGGCGGGGATGCGCTTCGAGACCCTGGACTGAGCGCTCAGGCCCAGATCGCTCAGGCCCAGATCGCCCCGGGGCGGCCGCCGTCGACGGTGACCACCGAGCCGTTGGCGACCCGCCCGCGCGGGGAGGCGAGGAACGCCACGACGTCGGCCACCTCCTCGGCGCTGATCGCGCGGCCGAGGGCGTTGAGGCCGGCGGCCTTCGCGGCGTACTCGGGGTCACCGGCGGTGCGCTCGGTGACGGTCAGGCCGGGGTGCACGCACACGACGCTGATGCCCTGCGGGCCGAGCTCGTCGGCGAGGTTCTTGCTCAGCGCGACCACCGCGATGTTGCGCACCGAGCCGGAGATGGTGCCGGTCGACCGGGCGTTCATGCCGCTGACGTTGACCACCGACCCGCCACCGGCGGCGAGCAGGTGGGGGAGCGCAGCGCGCACGACGCGCAGGTAGCCCAGCGCCTTGGTGTCGACCTGGCGCAGGAAGTCCGCCTCATCGAGGCCGGCCAGCCCGGTCGGCTGGGCGCCGGTGGCACGTGGCGCCGCGGCGTTGACCACGACGTCGAGGCGGCCCAGTTCGCGCGCGGCCTCGCCGACCGCACGGCGTACCTGCGCGTCGTCGGTGGTGTCGGCGACCACCGTCACCGTCTCCGGGCCGAGCGACGCGCGTGCCGCCGCGAGCGCCTCGACGTCGCGGCCGAGCAGCGCGACCCGCGCCCCCTCGGCGACGAGGGCCCTGGCGGTGGCCAGGCCGATGCCCCGGTTGCCGCCGGTCACGAGCGCGGCGCTGCCGCGAAGTCCCAGATCCACAGTGATGTCCTCGGTCTCGGTGCACCCGTTGGTCGTCGTACGGCGCGGACGCGCCGGGCCCGAGGCTAGGACGAGGCGCGCCGCGCGAGCCGCGGCGTTCGCTCCTCGGATGCGCGCGACGCCGAGCGCAGGGAAGGTCCGGCCGGACTCGTCGGCCCCACCGGGAACCGGACCCGCTCCCGGGCCGTCCATCGGGCATGGTCATGGTCATGCGCGTGCGGGGACGGGGCCGTTCCGCGGTTGTGGGTGTCGTGGCGATCGCCGTAGCGGTGGCCGTCGTCGCCGCGATCTGGGTCTCCGGGCGCGATGAGGACCGGGCGCGGGTCGTCGACGGGCCGGCGCCACCGGGCTGGCTGCGGCTTGCGTACGGCGACGTGCAGGTCAGCGTCCCCGACGACTGGGACCGCCGCAGCACCGGCGACTGCGTGTCCGAGGCGGAGCACTGGGGGCCGCCGACGCAGGCCGGCTGCGGGCATCGTCGCGGCGTGCACTTCGTGGTGGACCTCGATACGTTCGATCCGGCCAGCGAGCCGGGCGTGGTGACACGCGGCCTCGATGCCGAAGATCCGTCCTGGCACGGCTACGTCCGGCTCGGAGACGTCGTGGTCAGCGTGAGCGACGCGGATCGCGCCGTGGTGCGACGGGTCCTCCGGTCCGTCTCGATCGAGGGCTTCCAGCCGATCTAGCCGGTCGCCGCGCCGGCGCGACCTGTGCCGCCACGCGGTCGGGCTGCTTCGTCCACCCCGGCCCGGTCCTGACATGATGTGACGGTCGTCGTGGGTCCTCAGCATGAGCGCCCGTGACCAGGCCCCAGTAGCTCAGCGGATAGAGCAGCCGCCTCCTAAGCGAAAGGTCGCAGGTTCGACTCCTGCCTGGGGCACCACCGCAGTCGCTACCGTCTCGCGCTCAGCGCCGGGTGCTGTAGGCGACCCGCGCCGGCGGGCCGAGCAGCCCGCCGGCCACGGCGCGGATCGTGACGACGTGGCGCCGTCCGGGCGCGAGGTCGCGCAGCACGATCCGCGGCTGACCCACGGTGCGCACCGCCCGGGCTCGACCGGGGGCCCGCAGCGCCACCCGGTAGCGAGCGGGGCCGGCCGAGCGCCAGGTCAGGACCAGGCGGGTGCGACTGCGCTCGGCGCGCACTGCGGTGACGCGCCCCGGCACCGGTACCGCGACCGCCGTCCCGGTGGCCCCGGCGCTCGTGCCCTTGTGGGCCCGCACCCGGAACGTGTGCGCGCGACCGCCGGCGAGCCCGGTCACGACGGTCCTGCGCGCGGTGGTGCGCGGCAGGGCGCGCCACCGACCGCCGTCGGAGTAGGAGACGGCGTACCGGGTCGCCCCCGGGGTCGCCCGCCACTTCAGCGCGACCCGACGGGGACCGGGCGATGCGGTCACCACGGGTGCGCGGCTGGGGGTGGGTCGAACGGTGCCGAGCGGTCGGGGGTACGCGAGGCCGACGCCCAGCTCGGCCAGGCTGTCCGCGACGGCCGCCGCGATCCTCACCTCGCCCGCGGCCGTCGGGTGGGTGTCGTCGTAGGTGTGGGAGCGGGTGTACCCCGCGGCGACCTCGGCGACGAGGACCTCCGACGTCTCGGTGGTGAGCAGCTTGGCGAGACGCGGCAGTGCGCGGTTCAGTGCCCGGGCCGGGCGGCCGGCCTTCGCCAGCCAGGTCTGGGTGACCTCGCCGAGCACGATGGCGAGGTCGGGGTCGGCCGCCTGTGCCTCCCGGACGAGGTCCGCGAGGCGGTGCTCCAGCACCCAGGCCTCGGTGTCGTACATGAGGTCGTTGACGCCGAGGTTGACCACGAGCACGTCGGGATGGTCGTCGCTGACCAGGTCGCCCACGAGGGCCGCGGTGTGGGCCGCCCACCGCCCCCAGGCCGCGGCGTGGTCGCGGTCGAAGTCACGGTCGGCGTACACCGGTTGTCCGTCGCCGACCCGGTAGAGATCCGTCGAGGGACCGACGAGGTCGACGTCCGTGCCGCTGCGCTCGAGGTGCTTCCAGAGGCGGTAGCGCCACGTCCAGTCGCCGGAGGAGCCCATCGTCACGGAGTCCCCGAGCAGCATCACGCGCACCGGCGCCGACTCCGCGGACGGCTCCTCGGCCCCCGGGCCGGCCGCGGAGGCCGGGGCGGGCCCGAGGGTCAGCGCGCCGACCAGGAGAGGGACCACCAGACGTCTGGGAAGCAGCATCGGCTCAGGCTAGGTCGACCGCTGGCACGGTGTCCCGGGATCGGCGCGAGGCCTCATCCCGGTACGGCCCAGAGACCTGGTGACTCATGGGAGGGGCATGACCGGGTACCGACCCGTGTGGTGTAGATCACACGCCACTCGCGCGCGGCCGGCGCAGGGCTGGTGGCGCGATCTGGGAGGAGGACGGTATGGCGAGCAGCGAACCGAGCAGGAGCGGCCAGCGCCGCGGAGTGCTTTCGACCCTCGCGTCAGGGGCGAGGGACATCCCGCGCAACGCCTCGTGGCTGGTCGGCAAGGCAGTCGGCGGCCATGGTGGCGATGGCGTCCATCACGAGGGGAACGGGGTCACCGGCGCGATGCGGAACGCCGGCACGAACCTCCGCGCGGCACTGCCGGGCCAGGATTCGGTCGAGGTGCGCCTCGAGCGGGCCCGCTCGGCCGCGGCGCGCGCGCAGGCCGCCGAGCAGGAGGCGCTGGCGTCCGCCGAACGCGCCCACAGCCTGTCGCAGGAAGCCGACGAGACCCGTGATCGTGAGCGCCAGCGCCTGAAGGAGGCGAAGGAGGAGCAGGCCCGGATCGTCAAGGAGCGGGTCGCGGAGGCGCGGCGCGAGGCCGAGGCCGACGCCGAGGAGATCCTCTCCGGCGAACGCGAGCAGGCCGAGGCCCGGATCGAGCAGACCCGGGAGGCCGCGGAGGAGGCGCAGCGGGAGGCGGAGGACCGCTACCGGCGGGCGACCGCGCTCCTGGCCCAGGCGCGATCCCTCGCCGACGAGGCCGCGGAGGCGGCCACCGCTGCCGCCGAGGAGGCGCGCGCGCAGGCCGAGAAGATCGCTGCCGACGCACGCAAGGGAGCCGATGAGGCCGCGGCGGCCACCGCGCGGGTGGAGGAGGTCCGGGCCGGGACCGCCAAGACCGCCGCGAAGGTCGTGCGCAGCGTCGACTCACCCGAGCGTCGCGGCCGGCTTGCGGACCTGACGAAGGTCGAGCTCCTCGAGCTCGCGACCGCCCGCGGTGTCCAGCACAACTCCTCCACCACCAAGCAGCAGCTGGTCACCGCGCTGCGACGAGCCAAGGCCTGATCGGGCCGGGAGGAGTGAGCATGAGCTTGTTCAGGAGAGAGAGCGCGTGGGACAAGGTCGCGCGCCCGTTGCGCAAGGCGGGGGCCGACTCGGCCGTGCGTGCCGGCCTGACGGTCGGGGCGACAGCGGTCGCGTTGTCGGCGGCCAGCTCGGTGGCGAGCGCCCTCAGGCGGCGACAGGACGGGCGGTGAGCCGTGCTCGGACCACGGTGCCGCACCCCGGCCGGTTGTCGGGTGTGTCCGGTCGCTGGCGCGGAGGGCTGGAGCCCATCCTTCAACCGGACCCCGGGGGGAGCCTGACCGAAGGGGTGGTCGTGCGGACCAGCCTGGTCGCGCGACTGTTCGGGGTGCGGTTGCTGCGCATCGACGGCACGGTGCTGATCGCGCCCGCTCGACTCGACGGGACGGTGCTCCGGTCGGTGCCTGCGGGGGCGGCGTCGCGCTGGGCGCCGGGGGAGGGGTTGGCCCGGGCGGGGGAGCTGCTCGAGGAGAACCATCGCGTGCTGCGTCGGCGTGCCTGAATGATCTTGACCGCGCGGTCCATCCGCGACGGCTACGCGTCGGGTGGGTGCGCGGTGACGAGGTGGGTGGCGCGGTCCTTGATCAGGTGCAGCCCGTGGGGTGAGCGCCAGAGGTACGTCGTCGCGTCGGTCTTGTCGTAGGTCCACGCGGTGTGGGTCTTGGCCCGATGATGTCGCCGGGGCGCGGACCGCCCTCCTCGTTCCAGGCCCCGCAAATCCTCGGGCCGGGTGCCGGTGCCGGTCGCGACCTCTACCGATGCCTCGAGAACCCCCGCCCCCACGCCCTGGGGCACATGCAGGAGCGTCCCGAACTTCCTCGCCTGAAGCCAAGCGCTACAGAACCGTGCCCGGACAGGGATTCGGCCCCGCCGACGGGATGTGGGCGGGGTCCGGGGCGCGGGATCTACTCGTCGGGTGGGTGTGCGGTGACGAGCCGAGTGGTGCCGTGGTCCTTGATCAGGTGGAGCCCGTGCGGGGACCGCCAGAGGTACGTCGCGGCGTCGGTTGTGTCGTAGGTCCAGGCGGTGTGGGTCTTGGCCCGGTGATGTCGCCGGCAGAGCGGGGCCAAGTTGCAGCTGCACGTGGGACCCCCGTGACCATGCGCGGTGACGTGGTCGGTGTCGCAGCGCCGGGCGGGGCGATCGCACCACGGGAAGGCGCACACCGGCGAGGCCAGCTTGGTCTGCTCGGCCAGCCGGTCGGGGATGGCGTAGGCGTCGGCGTGGTGGTGGGCCTCGAGGTCGATGACCGGCCTGATGACCACGTGGGTGTCAGTGCCGCACCACTCGCGGACCTGCTCGGTGGAGACGATGGACCGTGTCTCCTCGACGTGGGCGATGCCGGCCTCGTCGCGGGAGATCGCGGCGTGGGAGAGGTGGACGTGGATCACTACCTGGCGGGGCTTCACGACCGAGGCGGCGTCCTCACCGGCCTCCGCCCCGAGGTCGAAGGCCAGCTGGCGCCGGGCGAGCTCGCCCGCCGCCATCGAGCGGTGCACGTCGAGCGACTCGGTGGATCCGAGAGCCGCCAGTTCCTCGGCGCCCTGGGAGATCGCAGCGTTGAGGTCGAGGGCGTCGGCCAGGTCGAGGACTCCCTCCACGTGGACGGTGCCGTCGTGGGTGGCCTCGCGGGTGTGCACGTCGAAGCGGCGTCCGTCGGCCGCGCCGAGACGGTCCTTCTCCGCACCCTCGGGGTCGAACATCACGCGGGCCTGGTCGACGAGCCGCTCGATCCCGGCCCAGCTGATCTTCCCCACGAAGCCGGCCACCTGGCGGTCCACGAAGTCCGCGGCGTCCAGCGGGAGGGTCGTGGTCAGCTGCGCGAGCCGGCGGGCCTTCCACAGCGGGACCTTGCCGGCGCGGACCAGCTTCCAGGTGCGCTTCAGTCGGTGCGCCAGCTCCAGCGCGTCACCCACCAGCGAACGGGCGGAATCGGTCGACATGCCGATCGCGGCGCCGAACTCCATGGGTGCGAACTCCGCCACCAGCGGCGCCCCCTCGCCCGCGAGTGGAACGGCCAGCTCCCCGAACGCCAGCCCCGCGGCGGGCGCCTCGGCCACCGACTCCTCCGGGTGCATCGCCGCCCACACGAGAGCGGCCTCCACGACGTCGATCTCCGCCCGCTGGGCCGCAGCCCGACGGCGCTGCGCGAACGCCAGCACGGCGGCTGGAGTGTCGCAGTCGGGGAGCTCGGAGTCGGCCATGCCTCATTCTACTCGAACGTGCGTTCGAGGACAAGGGTTTCTCCGCCGGAGTTGCCGGCTTCGTGCTCGGGGCCTCGACAAGCTCGACAAGTCCCGATGATCGGCAGCGATCTGGAACGTGTTCCACTGCTGTGCGCTAGCGTCCGAGCTATGAGCAGTGAGCAGCAGGCGCAGCGCGTCGTCGTGGTCACCGGTGCCGCCTCCGGGGTCGGGTACGCGACCGCTGAGATGTTCCGTGATGCCGGCGAGATCGTCTTCGGTCTCGACCGCGCCGCGACGGTGCCCGAGGGCGTGACGTATGTCGAGTGCGACGTCTCGAGCAAGGCCGCGGTCGACGCCGCGATCGAGGTGTGCGGGCAGCACGGGCGCATCGATGTGCTCGCCAACGTGGCGGGCATCGTGCAGTTCGGCCGCTTCGAGCAGATCAGCGAGGCCGAGCTGGACCGGGTGCTGGCGGTCAACCTCAAGGGCCCCTTCCTGCTGACCCAGGCGGCGCTGCCGCTGTTGGAGGTCGGTCCCGGCTGCGTGGTCAACGTGGCCTCGGTGGCCGGCCGCGTCCCGCAGCCGTACGCCGCGGCGTACGGCGCCTCGAAGGGCGGGCTGGTTCAGCTGACCAAGAACCTCGCCCTCGAGCTGGCCTCGCGCCGCATCCGCGTCAACGCCGTGTGCCCCGGCACCATCGACACCCCGATGGTGGCCCAGGTGGCCTCGACGTACCCCACCGACCTGGACCCGAAGGTCGCCGAGCGATTGCACATGCAGTTTCCCGGAACGATCTCGCCGCAGGAGGTGGCGGAGTCGATCCGCTACCTGTCCTCGCCGCAGGCCCGGTTCGTCACGGGCGAGGTGCTGGCGATCGACGGGTTCATGAGTTGAGCACAGGGCAGGCGAGCGAGGGAGTGGGCATGACGGGCAGGGGAGTGCTGGACGGCAAGGTCGCGCTGGTGACCGGCGCCGCGCGTGGCGTGGGTGCGGGGATCGCGCGGGCCTTCGCCAAGGAGGGCGCCCGGGTCGCGGTGCTCGACCTCGACGCCGCTGGGGCGGAGGCGATGGCCGCGGAGCTGGAGGAGCACGCGCCGGCGATCGGCCTGGGCTGCGACATCCGCGACTCCGCCCAGGTCGACGCCAGTGTCGCGCGAGTGGTGGAGCGGTTCGGCACCGTGGACATCCTGGTCAACAACGCGATGGCCTCGGCCCAGAGCCGCTTCGAGGACGCGACCGACGCCGACATCGACCTCGCGCTCGACACCGGCCCCAAGGCCACCTACTACTTCATGCGCGCCTGCTTCCCGCACCTCAAGGGGACCCTGGAGGAGGGCGGCGGCCGCATCATCAACCTGCGCTCCGCCTCCGACCCGGGCGGTCTCGCGGGCTACGGCGCGTACGTCGCGGCGAAGGCCGGCGTTGGTGGTCTGACCCGGGTCGCGGCGCGGGAGTGGGGGCGCCACGGCATCACCGTGAACAATCTGGCGCCGTTCGTGCTGACCGAGGGCGCGAAGGCCCACTTCGACGAGCGGCCCGACGAGCTCAAGGGCGTGCTGCGTCACCTCTCCGTGCCGCGCGCGGGCGACGCCGAGAGCGACGTCGGGCGGGCGGCGGTCTTCCTCGCCGGACCGGACGCCAGCTATGTCACCGGCTGCACGCTCACCGTCGACGGCGGGGGCACCTTCTTCTCCTGAGCCGAGGTGGCGCCGCCGTGCCCTCGAGGCGCGGCGGTCCCACGCAGCAGTGCCCGGCGCCGCGCCGGCGAGCCATGCTGGCTAGCATGGCCGTCGGCCCGGACCGGGCCACGCCGGTGTAGCTCAGTTGGTAGAGCGCCTCATTTGTAATGAGGATGTCGCGGGTTCGACCCCTGTCACCGGCTCCACCCCCACCACCCCCGGCTTCATCTGGGGGGTGGGGCGGCGCTCAGCGGACCCGCTCGACCTCGAACTCCTCGGCCGGGTGGGCGATGTGCTCCTGGCCGGCGACGATCTGCAGCTCGCGCTCGCCGCTCTCCAGGGTCGTGCGCAGCACGCCGAAGACCGACGACGCGGTGCGCGCGAGCGCGACCGCCGGGTCGCCGGTGGTGTGCAGGTGGGCGGTGAAGAGCGCCGAGGTGATGTCGCCGGAGCCGTTGGCCTTCATCGGGAGGTACGGCGTGCGCACCAGCCAGGCGCCGTCGCCGTTGACCACCATCATCTCGATGGTGTCCTCGGGGCGGTCGGCGCGCTCGACGCTGGTGATCAGCACCGTGCCCGGGCCCATCGCCCGGGCGGCGTCGGCCGAGGCCAGGATGTCGTCGAGGGTGCGCGGCTCGGTGTCGGTGAGGAACCCGAGCTCGAACTGGTTGGGCGTGATGATGTCGGCGACCGGCACGACCTTCTCGCGCAGCAGCACCGGGATCGCGGGGTTCACGAAGCAGCCCGAGCGGGCGTTGCCCATCACCGGGTCGCAGGTGTACGTCGCCGCCGGGTTGGCCGCCTTGACCCGCGCCACGGCGTCGATGATCACCTCGCCGATGTCCTCGCCGCCCTGGTAGCCGGACAGGATCGCGTCGACGTCGGGGAACGCGCCGCGCTCCTCGATGCCGATCACGACGTCGCGCACGTCGGAGGCCGGGAGCATCGGGCCGCGCCACGCGCCGTACCCCGTGTGGTTGGAGAAGTGCACGGTGTTGACCGCCCACACCTCGTGCCCGAGCCGCTGGAGCGGGAAGACGGCAGCGGAGTTGCCGACGTGGCCGTAGGCGACCGAGGACTGGATGGACAGCAGCTTCATGGCGCCATTGTGTCCCCCGCGACCCACGGATTCTCGGAACAGCCGAAGGTCGGGCAGAACTAGAACTCGTTCCAATCGTTGGCATACTGTGACCAGGCATACATTCCGTCAGTATGTGATCGCCCGTCGGCCCGAACGAGGTAACTGAGATGGCCAAGACCCCCTACTCGAACGAGGCCGACTACGTCGTCGTCGGCTCCGGCAGCGCGGGCGCCGCGATGGCCGGCCGGCTGGCGCAGTCCGGCGCGAGCGTGATCGTGCTCGAGGCCGGACGTAGCGACAACCAGCTGCTCACCAAGAAGCCCGGGATGATCGGCCCGATGCACGCCGAGCCCCGCATCAAGAGGATCAACGACTGGGGCTACTACACGGTGCCGCAGCAGCACATCCTCGGGCGCCGGATGCCCGCCCCGCGCGGCAAGGTGCTCGGCGGCTCCAGCTCGGTCAACGGCATGGTCTACGTGCGCGGCAACCGGGCCAACTACGACTCCTGGGCCGCCGAGGGCTGCGCCGGCTGGGACGCCGACAGCGTGAACGCGGCGTACAAGCGCATGGAGGACTACGAGGGCGGCGCCGACGCCTACCGCGGTACCGGTGGCCCCATCCGGGTCGGGGTCAACCCGCGCCCGCAGGAGGGCACGCTGCAGTTCATCCAGGCCACCTCCGAGACCCTCGGCGTCAAGATCCTCGACGACTACAACGGTGCCGAGCAGGAGGGCATCGGCCGGATGCAGCAGAACGCCGTGGACGGGCTGCGCTACAGCGCCTCGCGCGGCTACATCCACCACCTGGCCCCGCGCACCCTCGAGGTGCAGACGCGGGTGCTGGTGACCAAGGTCGTGATCGAGAACGGGCGCGCGGTCGGCGTCCGGGTGCGCGACAAGGACGGCGGCAGTCGGCTGGTGCGCGCGGGCAAGGAGGTCATCCTCTCGGCCGGCTTCATCGGCACTCCGCAGATCCTGATGCTCTCCGGCATCGGCCCGGCCGCGCACCTCGCCGAGCACGGCATCGCCTGCGTCGCGGACCTGCCGGTGGGCGACAACCTGCACGACCACATGTTCCACGCGCTGACCTTCCACGCGACCTCCTCCACGATGCGCGGCAGCGCGCTGTTCTTCGCCAAGGGCCTGGCCAAGGAGCTCACCCGCGGCGGCACGTTCCTGGCCAACTCGGTCTTCGAGTCGGTGGGCTTCGTGCGCACCTCCCAGGCCGCCGACGTGCCGGACCTCCAGCTGCACCTGCTGCCGTGGGCCTACGTCTCGCCCAACCAGGACGCCCCGGTCCGCCACGACGTCGACCAGCGCCCGGCGCTGACCGTGCTCACCACGCTGATCTACCCGCGCAGCCGGGGCACCCTGCGCCTGGCGTCACCCGACCCGACCGCCGCTCCGCTGATCGATCCCAACTACCTCGCCGAGCCCCGCGACCTCGACACCCTGGTCGAGGGCACCGAGATGGTCCGCGAGATCTTCGGGTCCGCGGCGTTCGGGGGGTCGGTCAAGAGCGAGATCCACCCCGGCGACGGCGTACGCGGTCCCGGGCTGCGCAGCGAGATCCTCAACCGGGCCACGTCGGTCTACCACGGGGTCGGCACCGCGCGGATGGGCACCGACGAGCGCGCGGTGGTCACCCCCGACCTCAAGGTCCGCGGCATCGAGGGCCTGCGGGTCGCCGACGCCTCGATCATGCCGTCGATCACCGGCGGCAACACCAACGCGCCCGCGATCATGATCGGCGAGCGCGGCGCCGCCCTCGTCCTCGGGAAGGCCTGAGCCATGACCGACACCAGCACCAGCGCCGACACCAGCCCCGAGTCCAGTGCCGTCCTTGCGGGCGAGACCCGGCCCCGCGTCACCCGCCCGGCGTCGATCACCGAGGCCTTCCTGCGCGGGCTCGTGGCCCGGGTGCCCTCCTCGGGTGCCGCGCCGTGGCCGCTGACGGAGGTCTACACCGGCGAGAAGCTCGTCGACCTCCCGCAGTCGAGCCCGGCCGACATCGAGGAGGCGTTCGCCCGCGCCCGGGAGGCGCAGCGGATCTGGGCCGCGTGGCCGGTGCGCAAGCGGCTGCGGGTCTTCCGCACCGCCCACCGGCTGCTCCTGGAGAGCACCCACACGACCGCCGACCTGATCCAGGCCGAGAGCGGCAAGAACCGGCGGATGGCGGTCGAGGAGACCTGCGACCCGCCGATGGTGATCAGCCACTACCTCAAGCACGCGCGCAAGCTGCTGGCGCCGACCACCCGCGGGGGCCCGGTCCCGCTGGTCTCCTCCTCGACCGAGATCCGGCGGCCGAAGGGCGTCGTCGCGATCATCGCGCCGTGGAACTTCCCGTTCGCGACGGGTCTCTCCGACGCCATCCCGGCGCTGATGGCCGGCAATGCGGTGGTGCTCAAGCCGGACAACAAGACCGCGCTGTCACCGCTGCACGGCGTCGCCCTGCTGGAGCGCGCCGGGCTGCCGAAGGGGTTGTTCCAGGTGGTCTGCGGCGAGGGCCCCGACGTCGGGCCGACGCTCATCGACAACGCCAACTACGTGATGTTCACCGGCTCCACCGCGACCGGGCGGGTGATCGGCGAGCGCGCCGGGCGCAACCTGATCGGCTGCTGCCTCGAGCTCGGCGGCAAGAACCCGATGATCGTGCTCGACGACGTCGCGGCCGATGAGTGGGTCAACGGGGCGCTGTTCGGGGTCTTCGGCAACACCGGTCAGATCTGCATGCACATCGAGCGCATCTACCTGCCCGACAGTCGCTACGACGAGCTCAAGGCGGCCTTCGTCACCGCCACCCAGGCGCTCGAGCTCGGGGCGGCGTACGACTTCGGGCCGGACGTGGGGTCGCTGATCTCCCCGGACCACATGGCGCGGGTCTACGGGCACGTCGAGGACGCGGTCGCCAAGGGTGCCCGCGTGGTCACCGGCGGGCGCGCCCGGCCGGACATCGGGCCGGCGTTCTTCGAGCCGACGATCCTCGAGGGGGTCACCTCCGACATGGCGTGCGGCGTCACCGAGACCTTCGGGCCGGTGGTCGCGCTGCACCGCTACCGCACCGTCGAGGAGGCGATCGCGCTGGCCAACGACACCGACTACGGCCTGAACGCCTCGGTGTGGAGCAGCGACGTCGCCCGTGCCGAGCGGGTCGCGCGCCGCATCGAGGCCGGCAACGTCAACGTCAACGACGCCCTCGCCACGGCGTACGCCTCGAAGGGGACGCCGTCCGGGGGGATCAAGCAGTCCGGTGTCGGCGCCCGGCACGGCGACCAGGGCCTGCTGAAGTACACCGACGTGCAGAACCTCGCGGTGCTGAAGAAGCAGGTGATGGGCATCCGCCCGGGCCAGGACTACGACACCTACGTCGAGCAGATGCTGTCCGGGCTGAAGATGATGCGGCGCTTCCGGATCCGCTGAGCCCGACCGAGCGGTCGGTGGCGTCGCGCTAGCCTCCGGCCCATGACGGACATGACCTACCGACCGCTCGGCGACTCCGGCCTGATGGTGAGCACCGTCGGGATCGGGTGCAACGCCTTCAGTGGGCGAGTGGACCTCGACGGGGTGCGCGACATCCTCGCCGCCGCGCGCGACACGGGCGTCACCCTGCTCGACACCGCCGACGTGTACGGAGGCCGCCCCGGCGGCAGTGAGGAGCTGCTCGGCGAGGCGCTGCGCGGGCAGCGCGAGCACTTCGTGGTGGCCACCAAGTTCGGCATGGACATGCGGGGTGCCAACGGCCCCGACCACGGCGCGCGGGCCTCGCGGCACTACGTGCGCCGTGCGGTCGAGGCGAGCCTGCGCCGTCTGGGCGTCGACCACATCGACCTCTACCAGCTGCACCGCCCCGACGGGGTGACGCCGGTCGAGGAGACGCTCTCGGCGCTGACCGACCTGGTCCGCGAGGGCAAGGTCCGCTACGTCGGCTGCTCGAACTTCGCCGCTTGGCAGGTCGCCGACGCCGACTGGACCGCCCGCTCCGCCGGCCTGGAGCGCTTCGTCTCGGTGCAGAACCGCTACTCGCTGCTGGATCGCCGCCTCGAGGACGAGGTCGTGCCCGCCTGCGAGACCTTCGGGCTCGGCGTACTGCCGTTCTTCCCCCTCGAGTTCGGCCTGCTGACCGGCAAGTACCGCCGCGGCGAGCAGGCGCCGGCGGGCTCCCGCGCCCAGCTCGACCCCAGTCGCGCCACCTGGCTGGCCGACGCCGACTGGGACCGCATCGAGGCGCTCGAGCAGTACGCCGCGGAGCGCGACCTCCGCGTGCTCGACGTGGCGATCGCGGGCCTGGCGGCCCAGCCCGCCGTCTCCTCGGTGATCTCGGGGGCCACCTCGGGCGAGCAGGTCCGCGCCAACGCAGCGGCCCTGCGGTGGCAGCCCACCCGCGCCGACCTGGTGGTCCTCGACGACCTCACGGCCCGCTGAGCCACAAGCCCCGACTCGCGCAACCATCGGCCCCGACTCGGCGAGGGTCAGGTGACCTGCAGGCTGCGCTTGGACAGGCCCATCCAGAAGCCGTCGATGATCTGCTCGGCCGGGACCTCGGGGGCGGTGCTCGCGCCGAGGGCGACGAAGAGCGGCGTGTAGTGCTCCACTGTCGGATGGGCGTAGGGCATCCCGGGCGCCCGGTCGCGGTACGCCGCGAGCTCGTCGATGTCCCCGCGGGCGAGCGCCTCGGCCGCCCAGGCGTCGAACTCGCGCGACCAGCCCGGCGCGGCGGCGTCGATGCGGAACTCGGTGAGGTACGGCAGGCCGTGGGTGAGGAACCCCGAGCCGATCACCAGCACGCCCTCGTCGCGCAGCGGGCGCAGCCGGGCGCCCAGGCGCATCAGCCGCTCCGGGTCATGGGTCGGCAGCGACATCTGGAGCACCGGGATGTCGGCCTCGGGATACATGATCTTCAGTGGGACCCAGGCGCCGTGGTCGAGCCCGCGGCTGACGTGCTGGTGGACCGGCTCGGTGTCGGGCATCATCGCCGCGATCCGCTGGGCCAGCGCGGTGCTGTCCGGGGTCGCGTAGGTCATCCGGTAGTACTTCGGGTCGAAGCCGCCGAAGTCGTAGACCAGCGGCGCGCCGTTGCCGGTGAGGCTCACCGGCGCGGACTCCCAGTGGGCGCTGACGATCAGGATCGCCTTCGGCCGCGGCAGCTCACGGGCGAGCGCGGCGAGCTGGCCGGACCAGACCGGGTCGTCGAGCAGCGGGGGAGCGCCGTGCCCGAGGTAGAGGGCCGGCATCCGGCCGGTGCTGCTGGGCGAGGGGCTGGTGCCGCTCGCGGACGTCGCGCTCATGCTCACTCCAAAGGTTTTACTTTCAACTTTATTCCTTCGGAAGTGTCCAGTCCATCGGGCTGGCCCCCTGCTCGACGAGCAGCCGGTCGACGCGGCTGAAGGGGCGGGAGCCGAAGAACCCGCGCCGGGCCGAGAGCGGGGAGGGGTGCGCCGAGGCGACGACGGGCACCTGGTCGAGCAGCGGCGTGAGCGACTGTGCGTCGCGTCCCCACAGCACCGCGACCAGCGGGCCGCCGCGGGCGACCAGGGCACGGATGGCGCACTCGGTGACCTGCTCCCAGCCCAGCCGGCGGTGCGAGCCGGCCTCGCCGGGCCGCACGGTCAGCACCCGGTTGAGCAGCATCACGCCGCGGTCGGCCCACGCGGTGAGGTCGCCGTGCTCGGGCATCGTCGTCCCGAGGTCCTCCTCCGCCTCGCGGTAGATGTTCGCCAGGCTGCGCGGCAGCGGCCGCACGTCGGCGTCGACGGCGAAGCTCAGCCCGATCGGGTGGCCAGGGGTCGGATAGGGGTCCTGCCCGACGACCAGCGCCCGGACGTCGGCCAGCGGCCGCTCGAAGGCCCGGAAGATCCGTTCCCCGGCCGGCAGGTAGGTCCGTCCGGCGGCCAGCTCGGCGCGCAGGAAGTCGCCGAGCACGGTGATCGTGTCGTCGACGGGAGCCAGCGCCTGCGCCCAGTCCGGCGCCACCAGGCCGCGGTCGACGAGCTCGGCGAGCGCGCTCACGGGCGCGCCAGCCGGTCGAGGAACGTCACCAGCAGCGCCTCGCGCAGGGCCGGACTGGCCAGGTCGAGCAGCGCGTTGACCTCGGCCATCCGCTCGGGCAGCACCAGCGCGCCGTCGGCACCCTCGGCCGCGAGCCCGGCGGCGGCCAGCAGGCCCGCGAAGTCCGCGTCGGTGAGGAGCGCCGGGTCGAGCGCCGCGACGTACGCCGCGACGTCGGGGTCCACGCGCACCGGACCGGCCGCGACGGCGGCGGCCACCGAGTCGCGCAGCGCGGCCAGGAGGTCCTCGACGCCTGTGAGGGTGGCGGCGCTGACCGAGAGGTGGATGGTCGCGGGGGCGCCCGCGAAGCGCATCTGCGGCTGGACGTACCAGCCGCGCGCGGCCATCTCGTCGCAGATCGTGAACGGGTCGCAGGTCGCGTCGGTGCCGACGGCCAGCAGGGTCGAGTCCGGCTCGGCGACGAGGTGCAGCGCGGGGAGCTCGGCGATCCCGGCCACGATCCCGTCCACCGCGGACAGCACGTCGGCGGTGAGCCGCTCGTAGCCCGCGTCCCCGAGGGTGCTCACGACCGCCCAGGCGCCGGCCAACGGCCCGCCGGACTTCGTGGACTGCATCGTGGCGTTGAGCATCGTGTAGCCCGGCCAGGCGGCGGAGGCGAAGAACTGCGGGCGCCGGTGCGCGGGGCTGCGGTGCACCAGCAGCGAGCTGCCCTTCGGCGCGTAGGCGTACTTGTGCAGGTCGACCGAGATCGAGGTGACGCCGGGGACCGCGAAGGTCCACGCGGGCACCGGGCGCCCCAGCCGGGCGGCGTAGGGCAGCACCCAGCCGCCGATGCAGGCGTCGACGTGGCAGCGCACGCCGCGGGCGGCGGCCGCCGCCGCGATGTCGGTGACCGGGTCGACGACGCCGTGGGCGTACGACGGGGCGCTGGCCACCACCAGCACGGTGCTGTCGTCGATCGCCGCGGCCATGGCGGCGGCGTCGGCGCGGAAGTCCGCGCCCACCGGCACCACCCGCGCCGCCACCCCGAAGTAGTGCGCCGCCTTGTGGAAGGCGGCGTGCGCGGTCGAGGGGATCACCATCGTGGGACGGGTGACGTCGGGGCGGCTGTCCCGCGCGCCCTGCACCGCGAGCAGCACCGACTCGGTGCCGCCGCTGGTGACCGTGCCGACCGCCCCGTCCGGACCGTCCAGCAGACGCAGGGCGAAGCCGACCAGCTCGTTCTCCATCTGCAGCAGGCTGGGGAACGCCGTGGGATCCAGGCCGTTGGAGCCGGCGTACGCCGCCACCGCCGCGCGTCCGATCTCGTCCACCTCGGCGAGCCCGGAGTCGTAGACGTAGGCGAGGGTGCGCCCGCCCAGCACCGGCAGGTCGCCGGCCTGGAGGTCGTGGAGCCGTGCGAGCACCGCAGCGGGTGTGGGGGCCGTGGTCATGCGGCGTCGACCTCCGAGGCATCGAGGGAGTAGCGGGCGAGCCACCACAGGCTGAGCAGGACCAGCGCGGCGGGCAGCAGCGAGAATCCCACCACGATCGCGGTGACGGCGGAGTCGGGCTGGACCGCCCCGCTGCCGGAACGGTAACCACCGAGCTGGAGCACCAGCGCGAAGACCGCCGGGCCGAGCGCCAGGCCGAAGGTCTCGCCCGCCGTCCACACACCGGTGTAGACGCCGACCCGGTTGCTGCCGGTGCGCCGGGTGTCGAGCGCGGCGGCGTCCGGCATCATCGCCATCGGGAACACCTGGCAGCCGGCGTAGCCCACCCCGCTCACCGCGACCGCCGCGAACAGCACCGCCGCCGGCGCCGAGCCGGCGAGCACCGCGCCCAGCGAGCCGGCCGCGAGCAGCAGCGAGGACGCGACGTACCCCGTCTTCTTGCCCACCCGCTGCCCCACGGCCGACCAGACCGGGGTCAGCAGCAGCGCCGGGGCCACGAAGCAGGCGAACAGGACCGTCACCGCGCCGGCGCTGTCGAGCACGTCCTCGGCGAGGTAGTCGACGCCGGCGAGCACACACCCGACCGCGAGTGCCTGCACCACGAACGTGGTCAGCAGCAGCCGGAAGTCGCGGGCGCCGGAGACGATGCGCAGCTGGTCGCGCAGCGAACCCGCGCCCGGCTGGACGGTCCCCACCGGCGCGTGGCGGGTGCCGCGGTACCCCGCGACGACGCCGGCCAGGATCACCAGCGCCATCACCACCCCCATCAGCCGGTAGCCGTCGCGCCCGCCCACCTGGTCGCGGATCAGCGGGGCGCTGGCACCGACGAGCAGGATCGTGAGCGCGAGGATCGACACCCGCCAGGTCATCAGCCGGGTCCGCTCGTCGTACGACGGCGTCATCTCGGCGGCCATCGACACGTACGGCACCTGGAAGAACGCGTACGCCGACGCGCAGGCCAGGAACATGACCAGCACCCAGGCGGTCTCCAGCCCGGTCGACATCGCGGGCGCGGCGAAGATCAGCGCGAAGGTGACCGCGAGGAGGCTGCCGGCCCGCAGCAGCCAGGGCCGACGCGGGCCGCGGGGGTCGGTGGTGCGGTCGCTGATCCGCCCCGCGACCGGGTTGAGCAGCACGTCCCAGGCCTTCGGGAGGAACACCACCAGCCCGGCCAGCCCGGCCGCCAGGCCGATCTCGTCGGTCAGGTAGGGCAGCAGCATCAGGCCGGGGACGGTGCCGAACGCGCCGGTGGCGACCGACCCGGAGCCGTAGCCGATGCGGACCCGGCGGGGGAGGGACGTGCCGGAGGCGTCGGCGATCACAGGGGCGCTCACGTCGCGCAGGCTAGCCGCGCGCGGGCGTGGCGGTGGGCCGCTCGGGCAAAGACGGCGGCGTCGACCGCTCAGTGCGCCAGCGCCCGCGATCCGCCGGAGCCGTGGCGGCGCTCGGGGTTGGTGCCGATCCCGGTGCCCCCACGGGGCGTCCGGCGACGGGCGCGGCGGCGGGGTGCCCGGTCCGACCACTCGGTGAGCCACTCGTCGAGCACCACCCAGGTGCTGTCGCGCGCGCCGCGGCCGGTGAGCATGCCGAGGTGTCCGCCGGGGACCACCTCGAGGCGGGCGTCGGGCGACCCGGTCAGGTGCGGCAGCACGGCCTCCACGGCGCGCACCGGCGCGATGGCGTCGTTGGCGCCGGCGAAGACCAGCACCGGAACCGAGATCGCGGACAGGTCGATGGTCCGCTCGCCGAGCTCCATGCTGCCGCCCTGGAGCATGTTGGCCTTGAGGAAGCGGTGGTAGAGCTGCCCGAAGCTGCGCCCGGGGTAGGCCACCATGTGGGCGGTGAACCGGTCGACCGCCTCGATCTGGGCGAGGAACTCGGTGTCGTCGAGGTTCATCGCGACCGCGAGCGGCTTGGTCACCAGCTTCTGGAAGGAGGAGAGCTGGAAGGCCCAGCGCACCACCGGCTGGGGTGCGCCGCCGATCGCCCGGTAGGCCCGGGTCACCAGGCCGTGGCCGCCGGTCAGGTCCAGCAGCGGGCGCAGCGGCGCGACCAGCGGCACCAGCGACACGTCGGTGGGCGAGCCGAGCACGGACAGGGAGGCGATCGGCAGGCCGGGGTCGTCGGCGGCGGTGAGCAGCGCGAAGATGCCGCCCAGGCTCCAGCCGACCACGTGCACCGGCCGGCCACCGGCGTGGGCCGAGACCGCCCGGATCGCCGCCGGGAGCACGTCGTCGACCCAGTGCTCCATGCCGAGGCGACGCTCGCGGAAGGACACCGCGCCGTACTCCACGAGGTACGTCGCGCGCCCCTCGCCGACGAGATGCTCGACCAGGGAGCAGCCACGGCGCAGGTCGAAGCAGATCGCGGGGGCGGCCAGCGGGGTGACCAGGAGGACCGGGTCGCCGGAGGCGCTCTCGACCTCGGGGTCCGGGTGGTAGTGGTGGACCTGACGCAGCGTGCCCTCGTCGATCAGCGTGCGCGGCATCGGGCGCAGGTCCGCGATCCCGCCGTAGAGCAGCTTGTGGGCGACGTTGCCCGCCGCCGAGACGACCTGCTCGGGCTTGGGGATCAGGTCCATCCCGGCACGCTACCCCCGCGACGGGGTACTCGGGGAGGATGAAGTGGACCCGAACCGCCGCCGCCGGCACCGCCGCGCTGGGTGCCGTGGCCGTGCACGACCTGGTGCAGCGCAAGCACGCGATCCTGCGCAACTTCCCCGTGATCGGGCATCTGCGCTTCCAGCTCGAGCGCTTCGGGCCCGAGCTGCGCCAGTACATCGTCACCTCCAACGACGAGGAGCGGCCCTTCAGCCGCGACCATCGCCGCTGGGTCTACGCCTCGGCGAAGGGGGAGAACTCCTACTTCGGGTTCGGCACCGACAACGACATCGAGAACGTCAGCGGCCAGGTGGTCATCAAGCACCGCACCTTCGCCGGACCCGGCGCTGCGACCGGTCGGCACGCCGAGGAGGGCGTGCCGCTGCCGGCCGCCAAGGTGATCGGGGCGGCCCGCGCCCGCGCGCAGTCGTTCCGGCCGGCCTCGGTGGTGAACATCTCCGGGATGAGCTTCGGGTCGCTGTCGCGCCAGGCGATCGAGGCGCTCAACCGCGGCGCCGCCGCCACCGGCGCGCTGCAGAACACCGGCGAGGGCGGGCTCTCGCCGTACCACCGCAACGGCGGCGACCTGGTCTTCCAGATCGGTACGTCGTACTTCGGCTGCCGCGACGAGCAGGGCCACTTCGACCTGGCCCGGCTCAAGGACCTGGTCGCCTCGGCGCCGGTGCGGGCGCTGGAGATCAAGCTGTCCCAGGGCGCCAAGCCCGGGCTCGGCGGCATGCTGCCGGCGGCCAAGGTGACCCCTGAGATCGCCGAGATCCGCGGCATCACCGCGGGCCGCGACTGCGCGTCCCCGAGCCGGCACGAGGTCTTCGACGACGTCGACTCGATGCTCGACTTCGTCGAGCTGCTGGCCGCGGAGACGGGCCTGCCGGTCGGGATCAAGTCCGCGGTCGGCGACCTGACCTTCTGGGACCGCCTCGTCGAGGAGATGGCCGCGGGCGGACGGGGGGTGGACTTCGTCAACATCGACGGCGGCGAGGGCGGCACCGGTGCGGCGCCGCTGGTCTTCGCCGACTCGGTGGCCTACCCGTTCCGGATCGGGTTCGCCGAGGTCTACCGCCGCTTCGCCGCGGCGGGCCTCAGCGACGACGTCACGTTCATCGGCGCCGGCAAGCTCGGGCTGCCCGAGAACGCCGTGGTGGCCTTCGCCCTCGGCGCGGACCTGATCAACGTCGGCCGGGAGGCGATGCTCTCGATCGGCTGCATCCAGGCCCAGAAGTGCCACACCGACAGGTGCCCCACCGGTGTCGCCACCCAGGACCCGCGCCTGGCGCGCGGACTGGACCCGATGCTCAAGGCCGACCGGGCCGCGCACTACCTGCTCGCGCTGCGCCGCGACCTGCTCAAGGTCGCCGAGGCGGTCGGGGTGCCGCACCCGGCGCTGATCGGCCCCGACGACGTCGACCTCGCCGACTGCACTCGCTCGGCCGCCTCGCTGCGTGAGGTCTACGGCTACCAGCCGGGCTGGGGCGTCCCCGGTGCGCAGCTGCGCGCCGACATCGAGGAGCTCATGCGGGCGGGCGGCTCAGGCCAGGCGGTCCCACCGGTGCGCTGACGCCCCGCGGCGGCCGGGCTCGGCCGCCGCTCAGTCCACCTGGACCGGGGTCGCCGGACCGGGTACGCCGGTCATGGTGCCGCGGCGGGCGACCACGCGCAGCGAGTAGGTGCCGGGACCCGGCACGCTCACGGAGACCCGTGCCGCGGCGGTCCAGTCGCTGATCGCGACGGTCCGCCCCTCCGGGTCGAGCGCCAGCACCTGCAGGTCACGGGCGGAGACGCTGCGCCAGGTGGGGACCGAGGCGGTGAGCCGGAGGCCGTCGACGGCGACGTCCGCGACCGCCAGCCTCGGGTCCCACTCACGACGCGTGAACACGCGGCGGGCCTCGGGCACGATGCCGTGGCGCAGCAGCGCCCGCACCACCCCGTGGGCGATGCTGGTCTCCCCGGTGGGGGTGGGATGGGTGCCGTCGTAGGTGTGCACCTCCGGGACCCACGCCCGTGCCCCGCGGGAGACGATGCGGGCCACCTGGACGCGGTCCTCGCCGGCGGCGAGCCGGCGCAGGCCCCGGGTGACCGCGAGGCGCCGGTTGTTGGTGAACTGCTTGGTGACCGAGCTCGTGGTGACCTCGTTGAGGACGAAGCGGATCCGCGGGTCGATGCGCCAGGTGCGCCGCAGGTAGCGGCGGGCGTCGGCGAGGATCTGCGCCGCGCCGTGGGCCCGGGCGTCGTTGAACCCCAGCCCGAGCACGATCACGTCGGGGCGGTGGGTGCGCACCCGCTTGCGCAGCAGCGGGAGGTGGTCGGCGTAGCCCGAGCCGCCGGCGGCGGCGTGCGCGGTCGCGAAGCCGAGGTCGGTGCGCAGGTAGGTGTCGCCCCCGCGCAGACCGGTGGTCGGGCCGACGAAGGTGACCGGGACCGACTGCTGGGCCAGCGCACGCCACACCCAGTAGCGGTACGTCGTGTCGCCGGTGCGCCCCTGGGTGATCGAGTCGCCCACGAACATCACCCGCAGCGGCGCCGCCGTGCGCCCGGCCGGCGCGCCCGGCCCGGCCGACTCAGCGGCCGCGGCCGGGACGGCCGCGAGCGGTGCGAGGAGGACGGCGAGCAGGGCGAGCGCGGCCATCACGAGGGCGGCGCTCACCGACGGGGCGGGGCGCGCGGCCCTGGACGTGATCATGTCCGGCCGAGTGTGTCAGGACTCCGCCGGCGGGCGCACCGTCTTCCCGTGATCGATGCGGACATCGGCGAGCTCGGTCATGAAGCTCTGCGCCCAGCGCGCGACGTCGTGCTGGGTGACCGTGCGGCGCATCGCCTTCATCCGGCGCGTCGACTCCTTGGCGTCGGCGCGGTAGGCGTCGAGCAGCGCGGCCTTCATGCCGTTGATGTCGTAGGGGTTCACCAGCCACGCCTGGCGCAGCTCGTCGGCCGCCCCCGCGAACTCGGAGAGCACCAGCGCACCGGTCGCGTCGGTGCGGCAGGCGACGTACTCCTTGGCGACGAGGTTCATGCCGTCGCGGTACGGCGTGACGACCATGATGTCGGCGGCCCGGTAGAGCGCGGCCATCTCCTCGCGCGGGTAGGAGGAGTGCAGATAGCTGATCGCGGGGCGCCCGATGCGGCCCAGGTCGCCGTTGATGCGCCCGACGAGGCGGTCGATGTCGTCGCGCAGGATCCGGTACTGCTCGACCTGCTCGCGCGAGGGCACCGCGACCTGCACGAAGACCGCGTCCTCGACGTCGAGGTGGCCGTCCTGGATCAGCTCGGCATACGCGCGCAGACGGGCGTAGATGCCCTTGGTGTAGTCGAGGCGGTCGATGCCCAGGAAGATCTTGCGCGGGTTGCCCAGCGCCTCGCGGATCGCGCTCGCGCGCTCGATCACCGCGGGGGAGGTGGACAGCTCCTCGAAGCCCTGGGAGTCGATCGAGATCGGGAAGGCGTGGGCGCGCACGGTGCGGCCGTCGGGGAGGTAGACCAGATCGCGGTGGGTCTTGTGGCCGACGCGCTGGCGCACCAGGCGCACGAAGTTCTGCGCCGCGCCGGTGCCCTGGAAGCCGACCAGGTCGGCGCCGAGCAGGCCCTCGAGGATCTGGCGGCGCCACGGCAGCTGCTGGAACAGCTCCGCCGGAGGGAACGGGATGTGCAGGTAGAACCCGATGCGCAGGTCCGGGCGCAGCTCGCGCAGCATCTGCGGGACCAGCTGGAGCTGGTAGTCGTGGACCCAGACCGTGGCGCCCTCGGCGGCCAGCGAGGCGGCCTTCTGGGCGAAGCGCTGGTTGACCGCGACGTAGGAGTCCCACCACTCGCGGTGGAACTGCGGCTTGGCGACGAGGTCGTGGTAGAGCGGCCACAGGGTGGCGTTGCTCATCCCCTCGTAGAAGCGCTCGACCTCCTGGGCGCTCATCGACATCGGCACCAGGTTCATGCCGTCGTGCTCGAACGGCTCGAGCTCCTCGTCGATGCCGCCGGGCCAGCCCAGCCACACGCCGTCGTTGGCACGCATCACGGGTTCGATGGCGGTCACCAGACCGCCGGGGGACAGACGCCATCCCGGAGTGCCGTCGGGCTGCTCCACCCGGTCGACAGGGAGCCGGTTGGCCACGATCACGAGGTTGTTCGGCACGCTCACACCCTAGGGGTCCGCGCCCGGGCAACGGGCTGAGTGGCTCGGGGGTCGCGTGTCGGGGTCGGGCTGGCCCCACCCCGAAGACGGGTGCTGGCAGGATCGTGGCGAAGGCCCGAGCTTTCTAGCGTCTGAGTCATGACACAGACGGTGTACCCAGCAGAGACGATGACGACCCCGACGAACGCCGAGACCCCGCCCACACCGCGCCCTGCCGGGGTGCGTCGGGTGCTGGCCGAGTCGGGCTACGCGCTCTCGGCGTTCGTCCTGGCGCTGCCCGCGTTCGTGCTCGTGGTGGTCGACCTGGCCCTCGGCGTCGGGCTCTCGATCCTGGTCGGCGGGGTGCTCCTGCTGGCGCTGGCCACCCAGGTGGCGCGCGGGCTCGCCCGCCTGGAGCGCTACCGCCAGCGGGTGATGCTCGGGCGCCCGGCCGCGACGCCGGCGTACCACTGCGCGCCGGAGGGGTCGGGCATCTGGCGTCGCGGCATGACCGCGCTGCGCGACCCGCAGTCCTGGCTCGACGTGGTGTGGTGCGTGGTCGGCCTGGTGACCGCGACGCTGGCGTTCGCCGTGACCCTGCTGTGGTGGGCGGTGGCGCTCGGTGGCCTGACCTACTGGGCCTGGCAGGTCTTCCTGCCCGCCCAGGACAACGGCGGACTCGCCGAGCTGCTCGGCCTGGGCGACGGACGGCTCGCGGAGAGCCTGCTCAACCTCGCGATCGGCGCGTTCGCCGCGCTGACCCTGCCGTACGCCGTTCGCCTGGTCACCCTCCTGCACGCCGGCACCGCGCGGGTGCTGCTGTCGAGCCGCGCCGACCTGCAGGCGGAGGTGCGCCGGGCCTCCGATGGCCGGGCGGCCGCGCGGGACGCCGAGGCGGCCTCGCTGCGCCGGCTCGAGCGCGACATCCACGATGGTCCGCAGCAGCGCCTGGTGCGGCTGAGCATGGACCTGGGTCGCGCCCGGCGCCAGGTCGACCGCGACCCCGACGCCGTCGCCGCCACGATCGACGGCGCGCTCGAGCAGGCCCGCGAGACCGTCGAGGAGCTGCGCCGGCTCTCGCGCGGCATCGCCCCGCCGCTGCTGGTCGACCGCGGCCTGCAGGTCGCCCTGGAGGACCTCGCCGCGCGCAGCGCCGTGCCGGTGACGACCGCGGTGCAGGTGCCCGCGCACCCCGCCCTGTCCCCGCACGTCGAGACCACCGCCTACTTCGTGGCCAGCGAGGCGCTCACCAACGTCGCCAAGCACAGCGCGGCCTCCGGCGCCCGCCTCGAGGTCCGCCCGGAGGGCAGCACGCTGCTGGTGCGGGTCGAGGACGACGGCACCGGCGGCGCGCACCCCGCCAAGGGCCTCGGTCTGGCCGGGCTCGCGCAGCGGGTCGCCGCGGCCGAGGGGCGCCTCGAGGTGGACTCACCCCTCGGCGGGCCGACCGTGGTCACCGCCCGGATCCCGCTGGAGGCCGGATGAGGATCGTCGTCGCCGACGACTCGTTCCTGCTGCGCGAGGGGCTCCAGCTGCTGCTCGCGGAGGCCGGGCACGAGGTCGTCGCCGCGGTCGCCGACGGGCCGGCGTTCGTCGACGCGGTGCTCGAGCACCGTCCCGAGCTCGCGATCGTGGACGTGCGGATGCCGCCCACCCACACCGACGAGGGGCTCCGCGCGGCCGTCGAGGTGCGCCGCGCCTGGCCGGCGGCGCGGGTCCTGGTCCTCTCGCAGTACGTCGAGGTCTCCTACGCCGACGAGCTGCTCGCCGCCGGCGAGGGCGGGGTGGGCTACCTGCTCAAGGACCGGGTGGGCGACCTGGACACGTTCCTGGCCGACCTGGACCAGGTGGCCGGCGGCGGGACCGCGCTTGACCCGCAGGTGGTGCGCCAGCTGATGGGCCGCCACCGCGACCCGCTCGCGGCGCTCACCCCGCGCGAGCGCGAGGTGCTGGCGCTGATGGCCGAGGGGCGCTCCAACGCCGCGATCGCGGAGGCGATGGTGGTGACCGGAGGAGCGGTGGAGAAGCACACCCAGCGGATCTTCGCCAAGCTCGGGCTGCGCCCCGACGACGACGCGGCCCACCGCCGGGTGTCGGCGGTGCTGCGCTACCTGCGCTCGTCGGGGTAGACCACCCCGATCTGGGTGCGCAGGTCGTCGAGCTGGCCGAGGACGGCCAGGGTCTGGGCGTGCGGGACCAGCGGGCTCTCGCGCAGGCCCTCGCGCACGCAGCGGCCCACCTCGGCGGCCTCGTTGCCGTAGCCGCGCCCGATCACCGGCTCGGTGCCGGTGAGCACCACCTCCTCGCCGAGCGCGGAGCCGTCGCCCCCGGCGTACGGCACGAACCGCGCAGCGGTGGGGTGGTGGAAGTCCTCGACGACGAGACGGCCGAGGTCGGTGGCCACGGCCGCGGTGCGCGAGGACCACGACGTCATCGAGGCGCTCATCGTCGCGACCGCGCCGCCGGGATAGCGCCCGCTGATCGCCACGTCGAGGTCGATGCCGGCGGGGGAGAGCGTCGCGACGCCGAGCAGCTGTTCGGCCTCACCGAGCAGCAGGTGGGCGAAGGTGAGCGGGTAGACGCCCATGTCGAGCAGCGCGCCGCCGCCCAGGTCGGGGTTGAGCATCCGGTCCTCCGGCGGCACCTCGACGGGGAAGCCGAGCTCGGCGGTGAGCTGGCGCGGGGTGCCGAAGCGTCCGGCGTGGACGTCGCCGACGAGCTGGCGCACGACCGGGTGGGTGGCGGTCCACATGGCCTCCATGAGGAAGCGGTCGTGCTGGCGCGCCAGCCGCACCAGCTCCTCGCCCTCGGCACGCGAGAGCGTCAGCGGCTTCTCACACAGCACGTGCTTGCCGGCCTCGAAGGCGAGGCGCGCGTGCTCCAGGTGCAGCGCGTGCGGGCTGGCGACGTACACGACCTCGACGGCCGGGTCCGCGACCAGCTCGGCGTAGGAGCCGTACGCCGCCGGCACGTCGTACGCCGCGGCGAAGGCGCGCGCGGACTCCGGGCGCCGTGAGCCGACCGCGACCAGCTCGGCTCCGGGCACCAGCAGCAGGTCGCGGGCGAAGGAGTGGGCGATCTTGCCGGTGGCGAGGATGCCCCAGCGCACGGGTCGGGGGGTGGCCGTCATCCGGCGAACCTAGGGAAGTCGTGCCCGCCACACCAGCCGGGGCGTTGAATGACATCGATGTGGTTCGCCGTCTACAGTGGGCCGCGGACACGCGCGACGACACTCGCACGACTCGCACCTCAGCCGCACTTCAGCCGCACTTCAGGGAGACATCGCATGGATGCCGCGAACGCACTCCACGACGCAGCGGACGACACCCCGTCCGGTCTGAGCGACCGCGACACCCGGATCCTCGCCTTCGAGCGCCAGTGGTGGAAGTACGCCGGCGCCAAGGAGACGGCGGTCCGCGAGGAGTTCGACATGAGCTCCACGCGCTACTACCAGGTGCTCAACGCACTGATCGACCGTCCCGAGGCCCTCGAGGCCGACCCCCTGCTGGTGCGCCGCCTGCGCCGTCTGCGCGCCGCCCGCCAGCGCCAGCGCTCCGCGCGCCGCCTCGGCTTCGAGGTCTGAGGCCGTGGCCCGCCTCCAGCGCAGCGGCGTCTTCCCCTCCCCGCTGGTGCTGCTCAGCATCATCGCGGTCGTGATGGCGGCCGTCGCCTTCGTCGCGACCGGCTCCGATGAGCCGGCCGAGCGCGACATCACGCCGGTGGCCCAGCCCGAGGCCACCGCGACGCCGACCGCCGAGCCGTCCGCGACGCCGCCGCCCCGCGAGCCGCGGAAGAAGCCGAAGCCGGCCGTCGACCGCGCCAAGGTCTACGTCGAGGTCTACAACAACTCCGGCATCTCCGGCCTCGCCGGCCAGGTCTCCTCGCGCGCCAGCGACGTGGGCTGGCAGGTCGTCGGCGCCGACAACTGGTACGGCACCATCCCCGCCACCACCGTCTACCACCCGGCCCGCCTGGCGC
Source organism: Nocardioides ochotonae (assembly GCF_011420305.2). NCBI lineage: Bacteria > Bacillati > Actinomycetota > Actinomycetes > Propionibacteriales > Nocardioidaceae > Nocardioides > Nocardioides ochotonae. The sequence continues at coordinate 584,257 of NZ_CP061769.1, forward strand.
GCGCCGCGGCGGTGCTGGCCAAGGACCTCGGCATCGAGCGGGTGCAGACAGCCGTCGCCCCCATGAAGTTCGACCGGCTGACCGTCATCCTCACCGGCCCGGTCGACTAGCTCCCGGTCTCGTCGGCCGGGTGTGACCCGCGCCGTACCCCGGTGCAGGGTGGTCGTGGGAGGCTGGGGGTCATGGAGTTCACCTCGCCCGCGGGGGAGCAGAAGTACGCCGCGTTCGTGCGAGCCGCGCCCAGCGCGGTCGTCGCCTGCGACTTCGACGGCACCCTGTCTCCCATCGTCGACGACCCCGAGCAGGCACACATCCACCCGGAGGCCGGCGCGACGCTGGTCGACCTCGCCGCCGAGGTCGCCGCGATCGCCGTCGTCACCGGTCGCCCGGCGCGCCAGGCCCTCGACCTCGGTGGTCTCGAGGAGGTCGGCAACGCGATCGGCGAGACCGGCCGCGAGCTCTACCTCTTCGGCCAGTACGGCAACGAGCGCTGGAGCTCCACGCGCCGGCGCATCATCTCGCCGCGCCCGCCCCAGGGGCTCGCGGCGTTCCTGCGCGACCTGCCGCGCGCGCTGCGCGAGACCGGCACCCAGGACGCCTGGGTCGAGGACAAGGGGCTGGCGCACGCCGTCCACACCCGACGCCTTCCCGACGCCGAGGCGGCGTTCGCCCGGCTGCTGCCCGTGCTGCGCGACCTCGCCGCCCGCAACGGGCTCGGCGTCGAGCCCGGCCGCCACGTCATCGAGGTCCGCGCCCCCGGGATGGACAAGGGCAAGGCCGTCGAGACCCTGGTGGAGGAGGTCGGCGCGGGCGCCTTCCTGTTCGCCGGCGACGACCTCGGCGACCTCGAGGCCTTCGACGCGGTGTGCGCGCTGGCCGACGCCGGGATGCCCACCCTGCTGGTCTGCTCTGCCTCCGAGGAGGAGAGCGCGCTGATGGCGCGCGCCGACATCGTCGTCCACGGCCCCGAGGGGGTCGTGGAGCTGCTGCGCCGGCTCACCGCCGACATCCGCGCCGCCCACGCGCACGTCGACGCCTGAGCGCTCGCGCTCGTCTGCTCGGTCCGTCGCCAGTCGCCCCGTCGACCGCAACCCCGTCGGCCGGGCGTTGCCGTCGGCCGAGCTTGTCGACACCGTCGGCGCGGACAGGGGACCGACCCCGCGAGCGGAGTGCTGGCGGGGTCCGGGGCGGTGGATCTACTCGTCGGGCGGGTGGGCGGTGACGAGCCTGGTCTCGCCGCACCGCTTCACCAGGTGCAGCCCGTGGGGCGAGCGCCAGAGGTACGTCGCCGCGTCAGTGGTGTCGTAGGTCCACGCCGTGTGGGTCTTGGCCCGGTGATGGCGGCGACACAACGGTGCGAGATTGCACGAGCACGTCGGGCCGTCGTCGCCGTGGGCGGTGACGTGGTCGGTGTCGCAGTGCCTCGCGGGTCTCTCGCACCACGGGAACGCGCACACCGGTTGGACCATCCGGGTCTGTTCGGCGAGGCGGTCGGGGACGGCGTAGGCGTCGGTGTCGTGGTGGGACTCGAGGTCGATGACCGGCTTGATCACCACCTGCGCGTCGCCGCTGCACCAGTCGCGGACCTGCGCGGTGGAGACGACGGACCGGGTCTCTTCGATCTGCGCGAAGCCGGCTTCGTCGCGGCTGATCGCGGCGTGGGAGAGGTGGACGTGGATGACGACCTGGCGGGGCTTCACCACCGACGCGGCGCCGTCACCTGCTTCGGCGCGGAGGTCGAAGGCCAGCTGTCGCCGGGCGAGCTCGCCGGCGGCCATCGAACGACGCACGTCCAACGACTCGGCGGACCCGAGCACCGCCAGCTCCTCGGCTCCGTGGCGGATCGCAGTTTCCAGGTCCATTGCGTCGGCGAGGTCGAGGACCCCTTCCACGTGGACGGTGCCGTCGTGGTTTGCCTCGCGGGTGTGGACGTCGAAGCGTCGCCCGGCGGCGGCCTCGCGGCGGTCCTTCTCGGCACCTTCGGGGTCGAATGTCACCCGGGCCCGGTCGACGAGCCGCCCGATCGCCGCCCACCCGACCTTGTCCACGCCTGCGGCTAGTTGGCGGTCCACGAACTCGGCACCGGTCAGCGGCAGCGTGGTGGTGAGCTGCGCGATCCGGCGGCCCTTCCAAGCCGGCACCTCGCCTGCGCGGACGCGCTTGAAGATCCGCGGCAGCCGGTGCGCCAACTCCAGCGCATCACCGACGAGGCCCCGGGCCGCATCGGTGGACATGCCGAGCGCGGCTCCGAACTCCATCGGGGCGAACTCCGCCACCAGCGGCGTACCTTCACCCGCCAGCGGCACGGCGAGCTCACCGAAGACCAGTCCGGTCGTCGGCGTTGCCTCGGCGACCGTCTCCTCCGGGTGCATCGCCGCCCACACCAGGGCGGCCTCCAGGATCAGCACCTCGCCCCGCTGCACCGCGGCCCGCTGCTCCTGCGCGAACGCCAGCACGGCGGCTGGGGTGTCGCAGTCGGGGAGCTCGTGGTCGGCCATGCCTTATCTTACTCGAACGCACGTTCGAGATGAAGGGGCGCGATGGAACTGCAAGGTAAAGACTTCTGCTGCGGCGGCACGGCCGCGAAGGTCGGCTGAGCGCTTTTCGGGGGCCTGTTGGCCGTTCCGCGACCGCCTGACACGCCTCGCCGGGCCGCGCTAGTCCACATCCCGGGACCGATGACCACCACTCGAAACGGTGCCCGTAAGGTGAGCCTTGCTCATCAAGAGGGACTGAGGGATACGGCCCGAAGAAGTCCCGGCAACCGCCACGAGCCTCCGCCTCCCGCCAGGGATCGGATCGTGGAAACGGTGCCAATTCCGTCCGGCGCGATGGTCGCAGCCGGAGAAGATGAGAAGGAGGTCCTTCATGAGCGCCGTTGTTTCCGAGTCGACCCAGGTCGCCACCCCGGCCCACGAGCTGCGCGACGGCGCGTTCGGCCACGCCACCGGGCTGAGCTGTCGTGAGTGCGGCCACCAGGTCGCCCTCGGGCCCCACTACGCGTGTCCGGAGTGCTTCGGCCCCCTGGAGATCGCCTACGACTTCCCGGCCGTCACCCGCGAGGAGATCGAGGCCGGTCCGGCCAACATCTGGCGCTACAAGGCGCTCCTCCCGGTGCCGAGCGACATCGAGTCCAGCCCCAACATGGAGCCCGGCTTCACCCGGCTACTCAAGGCCGACAACCTCGGCCGCGCCCTCGGCATCGACAACCTGTGGGTCAAGGACGACAGCACCAACCCCACCAACTCCTTCAAGGACCGCGTCGTCGCCTGCGCCCTGAGCGCGGCCCGCGAGTTCGGCAGCAAGGTCTTCGCCTGCCCCTCGACCGGCAACCTGGCCAACGCGGTCGCCGCGGCCGGCGCCCGTGCCGGGATCAAGACGGTCGTCTTCATCCCCAGCAACCTCGAGAAGCCCAAGCAGATCAACTCCGCGATCTACACCGACTCGCTGGTCGCCGTGAACGGCAACTACGACGACGTCAACAAGCTCGCCAGCGAGATCGCGGGCGAGGAGGACGGCTGGGCGTTCGTCAACGTCAACGTCCGCCCGTACTACGCCGAGGGCTCCAAGACCCTCGGCTACGAGATCGCCGAGCAGCTCGGCTGGCGCCTGCCCGACCAGATCGTCATCCCGGTCGCGTCCGGCTCGCAGCTGACCAAGGTGCACAAGGCCTTCCAGGAGCTGATCGAGCTCGGCCTCGTCGAGGACAAGCCCTACAAGGTGTACGGCGCCCAGGCCACCGGCTGCTCGCCGGTCTCGGTCGCCTACAAGGCCGGCGTCGACGCGATCCGCCCGGTCAAGCCGGACACCATCGCCAAGAGCCTCGCGATCGGCAACCCCGCCGACGGCATCTACGTCCTCGACGTGTGCCGCCAGACCGGGGGAGCGGTCGAGGACATCACCGACGACGAGGTGCGCGACGCGATCGTGCTGCTCGCCCGCACCGAGGGTGTGTTCACCGAGACCGCCGGCGGCACCACGGTCGGCGTGCTGAAGAAGCTCGTCGAGACCGGCCAGCTCGACACCAGCCTGGAGACGGTCGTCATCAACACCGGCCACGGCCTGAAGACCCTCGACGCGGTGGCCGACGTGGTCGGCGCCCGCGCGACGATCGAGCCGAACTACGCCGCGTTCCGCGACTCCGGCATCGTCTGATCCCCTCCCCGCACTCGCACTCCAGGAGCACCCCGTGAGCGTTTCCGTCCGGATCCCGACCATCCTGCGCACCTACACCGGCGGCGAGTCCGAGGTGAGCGCCACCGGCGCGACCCTGGCGGAGGTCATCGACGACCTCGAGGCCAACTTCGCCGGCATCAAGGGGCGCATCCTCGACGACAACGGCGCGCTGCGCCGCTTCGTCAACGTCTACGTCGGCAACGAGGACGTCCGCTTCCTCGAGGACCTGGCGACCCCGACCCCGGACGGCGCTCAGGTCTCGGTCATCCCCGCGGTCGCCGGCGGCTGCTGAGCCATCGACGCGTCGCCCGGCCCTAGGCTGGGCGGCGTGGAGCACCACTACCGCCTCGACCTGACCTGGCAGGGCAACCGCGGCTCGGGCACGAGCGGCTACCGCGACTACGACCGCGACGTCCTGCTCCGTGCCGACGGCAAGCCGGACCTGGCCGGCTCCGCCGACGTCCCGTTCCGCGGCGACGGCTCGCGCTGGAACCCCGAGGAGCTCCTGCTCGGGGCACTGAGCCAGTGCCACCTGCTGTCCTACCTGCACTCCGCGGTCCAGCACGGCATCGTGGTCACCGCCTACGCCGACGCACCCGTCGCCACCATGGAGCAGGTCGGGCAGGGCGGCCGGTTCACCTCGGTGGTGCTGCGCCCCCAGGTCACCATCACCGACCCCGACCAGGTCGCGCTCGCCACGGAGATCCACCGCGAGGCCTCCGCGAACTGCTTCATCGCCGCGTCCGTGAGCTTCCCGGTCACCCACGAGCCGGTGGTCCTCGCCGGATGACCGACGTGCTGCTCGCGACCTTCGCCCTGATGCCCGACGGCGAGCCCGGCGGCGACCTGCTGGTGGACGCCCTCGCCGAGCGCGGCGTCCGCGCGGCCTGGGCGTGCTGGGACGACCCGGACGTCGACTGGGCGGGCGCCCGGCTGGTGGCGGTCCGCTCCACCTGGGACTACCACCGCCGCGCCCCGGAGTTCCTGGCCTGGGCCCGTCGTACGTCGGTCGCGACGCCGCTGCTCAACGGCCCCGAGGTCTTCGCCTGGAACGCCGACAAGGCCTACCTCACCGAGCTCGCCGACCTGGTGCCCGCGGTCCCGACCGAGCTGCTCGACGACGCCACGCTCGTGGCCGGGCTCGGGGCCGCGCTCGAGCGATGGGGGAGCGTGGTGATCAAGCCGCGCACCGGCGCCGGCGGGGTCGGCGTGGTGGTGGCGGAGTCCCTGGCAGACGAGCGCCTCGAGGGCCTGACCGCGGCGCCCTGGGTCGTCCAGCCGCTGGTGGAGTCGGTGCGCACGTCCGGGGAGGTCTCGGTCTTCGTGCTCGGCGGCGGCGCGGTCAGCCAGGTGGACAAGTCCACCGCCGGCACCGCGGGCGGCGAGATCCGCGTCCACGAGCTGTACGGCGGCCGCTCGCGCGCCGTGCCGCTGGGGGAGGAGCAGGCGGTCGTCGCCGAGGACGCCGTCCGGGCCGCCGCCGGGCTCACCGGTGCCGACCTCACCTACGCGCGCGTCGACCTGATGCAGTGGCAGGGCCGGTGGGTGCTGAGCGAGCTGGAGCTGATCGAGCCCGGCCTCTACTTCGACGTCGAGCCGGCGACCGCGACGCGCTTCGCCGACCTGGTCGCCCGCCAGCTCGGCTGAGCGGGCACCCACACGGCCCGTTGCGGAGGGCTCGGGGATCGGGCAGATTCCTTGCACTCGCATGGGGCGAGTGCTAAACATGGGGCTGGCACTCTTATGATGAGAGTGACAACACCGGTTCGATGCCAGCTGAGGTCGACGCGCAGGCGAGAAGGGTTCGCCGAGTCGCGCAGGCCGTCCGTCGCGGGCAGCCCATCGCCCGGACCCCAGAACTCCAATCGTTAAGGATCCCAGGAGTTATGCCGAAGCTTATTGCTTTCAACGAGGAAGCCCGGCGCGGCCTCGAGCGTGGCATGAACACGCTCGCTGACGCCGTCAAGGTCACCCTCGGTCCCAAGGGCCGCAACGTCGTTCTCGAGAAGAAGTGGGGCGCGCCCACCATCACCAACGATGGTGTGAGCATCGCCAAGGAGATCGAGCTCGAGGACCCCTACGAGAAGATCGGCGCCGAGCTCGTCAAGGAGGTCGCCAAGAAGACCGACGACGTCGCGGGCGACGGCACCACCACCGCGACCGTCCTCGCTCAGGCGATGGTCCGCGAGGGTCTGCGCAACGTGGCCGCGGGTGCGAACCCGATGGGCCTCAAGCGCGGCATCGAGGCGGCCGTCGAGGCTGTCTCCACCCAGCTGCTCGCGATGGCCAAGGACATCGAGACCAAGGAGGAGATCGCCTCCACCGCCTCGATCTCCGCTGCTGACACCACCGTCGGCGGCATCATCGCCGAGGCGATGGACAAGGTCGGCAAGGAAGGTGTCATCACCGTCGAGGAGTCGAACACCTTCGGCCTCGACCTCGAGCTGACCGAGGGCATGCGGTTCGACAAGGGCTACATCTCGGCCTACTTCGTCACCGACACCGAGCGCATGGAGACGGTCCTCGAGGACCCCTACATCCTCATCGCCAACTCGAAGATCTCCAGCGTCAAGGACCTCCTGCCGCTGCTCGAGAAGGTCATGCAGTCCGGCAAGCCGCTGGTCATCCTCGCCGAGGACGTCGACGGCGAGGCGCTGTCGACCCTGGTCGTGAACAAGATCAAGGGCACCTTCCGCTCCGTCGCGGTCAAGGCTCCCGGCTTCGGCGACCGCCGCAAGGCCATGCTGCAGGACATCGCGATCCTCACCGGTGGTCAGGTCATCTCCGAGGAGGTCGGCCTCAAGCTCGAGACCACCGACGTCACCCTGCTCGGCCAGGCCCGCAAGGTCGTCATCACCAAGGACGAGACCACCATCGTCGAGGGCGCCGGCGACCAGGCCCAGATCGAGGGCCGGGTCAACCAGATCCGCGCCGAGATCGAGAAGTCGGACTCCGACTACGACCGCGAGAAGCTCCAGGAGCGCCTCGCCAAGCTGGCCGGTGGCGTGGCCGTCATCAAGGTCGGCGCGGCCACCGAGGTCGAGCTCAAGGAGCGCAAGCACCGCATCGAGGACGCCGTTCGCAACGCGAAGGCTGCCGTCGAGGAGGGCATCGTCGCCGGCGGTGGCGTCGCCCTGGTGCAGGCCGCTGCGACCGCGTTCGACAAGCTCGAGCTCGAGGGCGACGAGGCCACCGGCGCGAACATCGTCCGCGTCGCGACCGAGGCCCCGCTCAAGCAGATCGCCATCAACGCCGGCCTCGAGGGCGGCGTCGTGGCGGAGAAGGTCCGCCACCTGCAGGCCGGTCACGGCCTCAACGCGGCCACCGGCGAGTACGTCGACATGCTGGCTGCCGGCATCATCGACCCCGCCAAGGTGACCCGCTCGGCGCTGCAGAACGCCGCGTCGATCGCCGCGCTGTTCCTCACCACCGAGGTCGTCGTGGCCGACAAGCCGGAGAAGGCCGGGGCCATGCCCGACCCGTCCGGTGGCATGGGCGGCATGGACTTCTGAGTCCAGCCCCACCCCGCACCAACGACGAGGCCCCCGCTGCGGCGGGGGCCTCGTTGCATTTCCCGCCGAGTCGGCGTGACTGGTGGCGCCTCGGGCGGTAGCCCCCCGGCAGGCGGGTACCACGAGGTGGACGGGCGGCCCGGGGACGCCTGCGGGGCTGTGTGAGGGTGAGGGCGTGGACGAGGCAGGACGGCGCAGACGGTTCGAGCAGGCGGTGCCGCCGATGATCGACCCGTTGCGGCGCTTCCTGGCCCGGCGTACCGACCCGGCCACCGCCGACGACGTGCTGGCCGACACCCTGCTGGTGTGCTGGCGGCGCCTGGAGCAGCTGCCCGAGGACCCGCTTCCGTGGGCGTACGGCGTCGCGCGCCACTGCCTGGCCAACGCCGAGCGCACCAGCCGGCGGCAGCGGCGGGTGGCGGCCAAGGTGGCGGTCCTCGACCCGCCGGCGTCCAGCAGCCCCGGACCCGGCGACACCGACGACGACCCGGTGGGGCGCGCGCTCGCGGCGCTGCGCACCGACGACGCCGAGCTGCTGCGGCTGTGGGCGTGGGAGCAGCTGGGCGCCTCCGAGATCGCCCAGGTGCTGGGGATCAGCGCCAACGCCGCCTCCATCCGGCTGCACCGAGCCCGGCAGCGGCTGCGCGAGGAGCTGGAAGAGCTGGAAGAGGCCGGAAAGACCGACGGCCGTGCCGGACATGAGGAGTCGAGAGAGGGGAGGAAGCGATGAACGACCGCACCGAGGACCGCTCGCCCGAGAGCGACGACCAGCGCGAGCAGGAGCGCCTGCGCGCCCGCCTCCGCGGCGCCGACCCCGCTGCCTCCCTCCCACCGGCCGACCCCGCCGGGGTGGCCCGACTCCTGGAGATCACGATGAGCGACGACCCCACGACCGAGACCCGCCAGGACGGCACCCGCAACCGCAGCACCCTGACCTGGCTGGTGGCCGCAGCCGCGCTCGTCGTCATCGGTGGCGCCGGGGCGCTCATGCTGACCAACGACGAGGGTGAGCCTGCCGTCCCGGCGGCGCAGGAGAGCATCGAGCCCACCGACGAGACCGCCCCGGTCACCACGCTCACCGCGGCCGCGCCCCCGGCCGACGCCCGCTGCGGCGTGCCCACCGCCGCGTTGCTCGCCCAGCAGCAGGTCGCCTTCCAGGGGACCGTGCAGGAGGTCGCCGAGGACGTCGTGGTGCTCGTGCCGAGCCTGTTCTACGCCGGCGAGGCGTCCGAGCTCGTCGAGGTGCAGGTGCCCCCGCAGGAGCTGACCGGGCTGCTCCAGGCGGTCCCGTTCGAGGAGGGCGAGAACTACCTCGTCTCGGCCACCGACGGCCGGGTGAGCCTGTGCGGCTTGAGCGGACCGGCGACCCCGGAGCTCCTGGAGCTGTACGTCGAGGCCTTCGACGCGTGAGGCCGCTGCGGTGAGGGTCCACGGCCTGCTGCTCGCCGCCGGGGCCGGACGGCGGATGGGGATGCCGAAGGCGCTCGTGCGCCACCTCGACGGCGAGCCCTGGGTGGTGCGGGCGGTCGACCTGCTGCACGCCGGCGGCTGCGCGGAGGTCACGGTCGTCCTTGGTGCGGGCGCCGCGGAGGCGCGCGAGCTGCTCGCCGCCACGGCCGTCGAGATCGTGGAGGCGCCGGACTGGGCCGCAGGGATGGCCGCTTCGCTGCGCGCGGGCCTGCTGGCCCTCGAGCCGGGGCCGGCCGAGGCCGCGCTGGTGAGCCTGGTCGACCTGCCCGACCTCACCCCGGAGGTCGTCCGCCGGGTGGCCGCCGCCGGCGCCGACGCGGCCACCGACGCGCTCGCGCGCGCGGCGTACGACGGCCGGCCGGGGCACCCGGTGCTGATCGGTCGCGGGCACTGGGCCGGCGTGCTGGCCGAGGCGAGCGGGGACGCCGGCGCGCGCGGCTACCTCGCCGGGCACGACGCCCTCGCGGTCGAGTGCGGTGACCTGGCCACCGGGCGCGACGTGGACCGCCCGCAGTAGCGGCCCGCGTCACCGAACAATCACCCGCGAGGTTGTGAGGTGCTGCCAACCTCCGACCAACGCCGACGTCAGTAGCCTTGGGCCATGGAGCCGACCTCTGCCGCTGAGATCGCCGCCCGCCTCGAGGAGACGGGCTATCTCAGCGACGAGGGACTGGCGACGGTGACCTACCTGGCGCTGCGGATGCAGCGCCCGCTGCTGCTCGAGGGCGAGCCCGGCACCGGCAAGACCGCGCTCGCGGAGGCGATCGCGGAGAGCCTGGAGCTGCCGCTGGTGCGGCTGCAGTGCTACGAGGGCATCGACGCCACCCAGGCGCTCTACGACTGGGACTTCCCGCGCCAGATCCTGCACCTGCGCGCCCTCGAGGCCGCCGGCGGCACCAGCGACGTGGCCGAGGCCGAGAAGAGCCTGTACGACGAGCGGTTCCTGCTCGCGCGCCCGGTGCTCGCCGCGCTCCAGCAGGCGCCCGCGGTGCTCCTGGTCGACGAGGTGGACCGCGCCGACGACGAGTTCGAGGCGTTCCTGCTCGAGGTGCTCTCGACCTACCAGGTCACCATCCCCGAGCTCGGGACCGTGCGGGCCAGCACCCCGCCGGTGGTCGTGCTGACCTCCAACCGCACCCGCGAGCTGCACGACGCGCTCAAGCGGCGCTGCCTCTACCACTGGATCGACCACCCGGGGCCGGCGCGCGAGATGGCGATCGTGCGCTCGCGCGCCCCGGAGGTCTCCGCCGCGCTCACCGAGCAGGTGGTCGCGGTGACCCAGCAGCTGCGCGCCGAGGGCGGGCTGCAGAAGCCGCCCGGCGTCGCGGAGACGCTCGACTGGGCCCGCGCCCTGCACCACCTCGGGACCACCGAGCTCGACCTCGCCACGGCGAGCGCCACCCTCGGTGCGCTGGTGAAGTACCGCGAGGACGCCGAGCGGGTCCGCCACGCGCTCGACCGGATGCTGCGGCCGTGAGCAGCGCCCTCGCCGCCGAAGGCACTGACGAAGGCATCGGCGGGAGCGTCCGTGGAGCCGACGAGGTGCTGCTCGGCTTCACCTGGGCACTGCGCGCCGCCGGCGTCGTGGTCACCCAGGACCGGGCCCAGGGCTACCTCGCCGCGGTCGCGCTGGTCGGTGCCGGCGACCGGCGCGCGACGTACGCCGCGGGGCGGGCGACGCTGTGCGCCTCGCCCGACGACCTGCTGCGCCACGACCAGGTCTTCGAGGCCTGGTTCGGCTCCCCGCACGAGCTGCCGCGGGCGCGACCCACGCCGCCGACCACCACCACCTACTCCGACCTGCCCACGACCGACGCGGACGGCTCCGGTGGAGGCGAGGAGGACGACCTGCTGCGGGCCGCGGCGAGCGAGACCGAGGTGCTGCGCCACCGCGACGTCGCGACGATGAGCCCCGCGGAGCGCCAGCGCCTGGCCGCGATGTTCGCGAGCCTGCCGGTCCGCGCGCCGCTGCGGCGTACGCCGCGTCGCGTCGCCGGACCGCGGGGGCGCGTCGACGCCTCCGCGACGCTGCGCGCCAGCCTGCGCCGGATGGGCGAGCCGGCCGAGATCCGTTGGCGCCGCCGGGGCGTGCGCCCGCGACGGGTGGTGCTGCTCGTCGACGTCTCCGGCTCGATGAGCGGGTACGCCGACCCGCTGCTGCGCCTCGCGCACCGGATGACCAGCGCGGTGCCGGGCGTGGAGACCTTCACCCTCGGCACCCGGCTGACCCACCTGACCCGTGCCCTCGGCGCCCGCGACCCCGAGCGCGCGCTGGTCGCGGCGGGGGCGGCCGTGCCGGACTGGTCCGGCGGCACCCGGCTGGGGGAGACCCTCCAGGTCTTCTCGGATCGCTGGGGCCAGCGCGGGATGGCGCGCGGAGCGGTCGTGGTGATCTTCAGCGACGGCTGGGAGCGCGGCGACACCACGCTGCTCGCCGAGCAGGTGGCCCGGCTGCAGCGGATCGCGCACCGGCTGGTGTGGGTCAACCCGCACCGCGGCAAGGAGGGCTACGAGCCCGTGCAGCAGGGCATCCTGGCCGTACTGCCGTACGTCGACGACTTCGTCGCCGGGCACTCCCTGGCGACCTACGCCCGACTCATGGAGGTGATCGCGCGTGCGTGAGGTCCTGCCGCAGCTGCTCGAGTGGTGGCGCGCGGGCGAGAGCGTCGGGGTCGGCACCGTGGTGGCGACCTTCCGCTCCGCGCCGAGGCCCCCGGGCGCCTCGATGCTGGTCGGCCCGGACGGCTCCGCGGTTGGCTCTGTGTCCGGCGGCTGCGTCGAGGGCGCGGTCTACGAGCTCGCCGAGTCGGTCGTGGCCTCCGGCGCACCGGTCCTGGAGCGCTACGGCGTCTCCGACGACGACGCGTTCGCCGTCGGGCTGACCTGCGGCGGCATCCTCGACGTCTACGTCGAGAAGGTGAGCCGCGAGACCTTCCCCGAGCTCGAGGAGATCGCCGCCGACATCGACGCCGGGCGCCCGGTGGCGCTGGCGACCGTGATCGAGCACCCCGACCCCGCTTGGGTCGGGCGGCGGTTGGTGGTGCGTCCGGACGTGGCGCCGACCTCCGGCCTCGGATCCCCGCGCGCCGACGACGCGATCCACGACGACGCGCTCGGGCTGCTGGCGGCCGGACACAGCGCGACGCTCTCCTACGGTCCGGACGGGGAGCGTCGCGGCGAGGGGATGCGGGTCTTCGTGTGGGCCTTCGCGCCCAAGCCGCGGATGCTGGTCTTCGGCGCCATCGACTTCGCCGCCGCCGTGGCCCGGGTGGGCAGCTTCCTGGGCTACCACGTCACCGTGTGCGACGCCCGCCCCGTCTTCGCCACCGCCAGCCGGTTCCCCGAGGCCGACGAGGTGGTCGTCGACTGGCCCCACCGCTACCTGGCCGCCGAGGTCGAGGCCGGCCGGGTGGACCGCCGCACGGTGCTCACCGTGCTCACCCACGACCCGAAGTTCGACGTACCGCTCCTGGAGGTGGCGCTGCGCCTGCCCGACGTGGCCTACGTCGGGGCGATGGGCTCGCGGCGCACCCACGAGGACCGGCTGGCGCGGTTGCGCGAGGCCGGGGTGGGCGAGCACGAGCTGGCCCGGCTGCGCAGCCCGATCGGGCTCGACCTGGGCGCCCGGACCCCGGAGGAGACCGCGATCAGCATCGCCGCGGAGATCATCGCCGGGCGCTGGGGCGGGTCGGGGGAGCCGCTGGGTACCACCCAGGGGCGCATCCACGCGCACGAGCCTGAGATCGTCTGACCTGCCTGCGGGTGGAGGAGCGAGGAGTGCCATGCACGCGACGTCCCTGACCGACCTGGCCGAGAGCCAGCTCGCCATCGCCCGGGAGGCCTCCAGCGGGCGCAGCGCGGCGACGGTCTTCGGCGGCCAGGAGCACGACCTGCGCCAGACGCTGATCGCGCTGGCCGAGGGCCGTGCGCTGGGGGAGCACGTGGCGCCCGGCGAGGCCACGCTGCTGGTGCTGCGGGGCCGGGTGCGCCTGCACACCGTCGACGCCGAGGAGTCCTGGGAGGCCGCCGCCGGTGAGCTGGTGGTGATCCCGCAGGCGCGCCACGACCTGACCGCCCTCGAGGACGCCGCGGTGCTGCTGACGGTCGCCACCGACGCGACCCGGGCCACCGGCGCCACACCCGCTGCCGGGACGACCGAGGCAGGCTGAGCGCGATGCGCCGGGCAGCGATCGCGGCCGCGGCGCTGCTGCTCGTCGTACCGCTCGCCGCGTGCAGCGACCAGCCGCTCAGCGACACCGGGGCGCGCCCGACGCCGAGCGGCACCAGCGCGGCGCCGGGCGACCGGGAGGGTGCCGGGAGCGGGTCCGCGTCGCCTGCGCCCGGCGAGAGCACGACCGAGAGCCCGACCGAGAGCCCGACTGCGGACCTGCCGCCGGTCCGCGACGCGATGTCGCTGCCCGCGCTGATGCGCGAGGACGTCGAGGCCGGCCGGATCCGGCGTACCGAGCCACTCGGCGGCACCGAGGCGTGGAACGGCTGGGCGGTGACCTACACCGTCGACGGCGCCACCGTGTCCGGGGAGCTGCTGGTGCCGACCGGCCCCGGGCCGTTCCCCGCGGTGGTGCTCAACCACGGCTACATCGACCCGTCGTACTACACCCTGGGCCGCGGGATGTCGCGGGAGCAGGAGTGGCTGGCGGCCAACGGGTTCGTGGTGCTGCACACCGACTACCGCGGGCACGCCGACTCCGACCCGGTCAGCGACCTGGGCCGGGAGTCGCGGCTGGTCTACACCCGCGACGCGATCGGCGCGGTCGGTGCGCTGCGCCGCGAGGCCTACGTCGACGACGACCGGCTGGCGATGATCGGGCGCTCGATGGGCGGGGCGGTCACCTACAACGCGCTCGTCGCCGACCCCGACCTGGTGGACGCGGCGGTGGTCTTCGCGCCGGTGAGCTCGGACTTCACCGACAACCTGCGCCGGTGGACGATCCCCGAGCGCCCGGACAACGCGCAGGTGCTCTTCGAGCGCCTCGGCGGCCCGCCGGACCGCAACCCCCGGCCCTACCGCGAGCTGTCCGCGCGCACCTACTTCGACCGCATCGAGGTGCCGGTGCTGATCCACCACGGCACCCTCGACGACAGCTGCCCGATCGCCTGGTCGCGCGAGACCCAGCGGCTGCTGAGGGAGGCCGGCGTCGACAGTCGGCTGCTGGTCTACGAGGGCGAGGGGCACGCCTTCGGCCCCCGCTTCGAGGACTCCATGCGCGCCACCGTGGACTTCCTGCGCCGGGAGCTCGGGGGTGCGCGGTGAGCGCCGCCCCCCGGCCTGTAACGCGGGGTTATTGACGCTTCACACGTGGTGTACGACGGGGGAAGCGTCAACACCACCGCAGGAGAGGGACACCCTGGTGGCTGGGCTCGTCCTGCCATCCGGGCGCCGAGGGAACCAAGGGCGCCGTCGCCTCGTCGTACCGGGGAACAGCCCCCTGGCCGAGGAGCATCGATGGAGCACGACGGCGACTTCGCAGCCGCACGACGTCCGGTCCGACGCGCGTTCGTCGCCGCGCTCGTCGCCGGGGTCATCGGCGCCTCCCTGCTGGTCGGCTGCGGCGGGGACGCCGACCCTGCAACCGGTGACGTCGAGGGCATGCGGGCCGTGGGCGTCGGAGGGGCCGCCATCGCCGTACCCAGCGACTGGCGCAGCAACCACGTCTCGTGCGGCACCCCGCTCAGCGACACCTACTACTCACCGGTCTCTCGGGACTGCAAGGCGGGAACGAGCCCCGTGGTGTCGTCGGTCGCGATGACCACCGAACCAGAGGACCTGGCCGCTTCCGACGCGCTCAGCCCCGCCGGTGAGATCCGCGGCCACGAGATCAGGGTGAGTGCGGCGGTCTGCTTCCAGTCCGACCCCGGGGTCTGCGCCCAGACCTTCGCCGTTCCGGACCTCGACGCCTACTTCCACGTCACCGTCCGGTCCGACGACGGCGGCGAGGAGCTGGTGCGGACGATCCGGGAGTCGCTGCGGTTGCTGGAGCCGGACCAGCGGGTCGTTCCGTTCTTCGACGAGTACGAGAGCGAGACCCAGATAGTGAGCGCGCTGGAAGCGGCCGGGCTCGCCGTCCAGATCGACCGCACGACCTGCCCGCCCACGGCACGGTGCGGGCCTGGTGTCACGCGCATGGACCCGCCGTCCGGATCCGTGGTCCCGGCCGGCAGCAGCATCGTGGTCAGGGTCGTGGAGCCGTCGAGCACTCGTGAGCTGCGGGGATAGCAGTCGGTCCGTGCGCCGGACGCCGGTCGTGGTCGGCGGCCGCCGCCTCTCGGTACGACGGGCCTGAGCCTCGGCGAACCACTGTGACGCCGATCACCACGGTGCTAGCGTCCCCGCATGGTGGGGACCGACCTGGTGGCGCGCAGGCAGGACGCGGTGCGTGCCTGGCTGAGCTTCGTCGAGCGGGGTGACGAGGCAGCGCCGCGGGTGCGTCCGGAGATCCTCTCCAGCTGGACCCGCTCGCGGGCGGCGCTGGCTCCCGACCTGGCCGAGGCGCCGCTGGCCGACGAGTCGGAGACCGCCGCGTCCTGGCGCGACTCCCCGCTGCAGGTGGCGGTGGAGCGGGTG